>JBBSTF010000020.1:0-53755 GCA_038236135.1 Lysobacterales bacterium | reverse complement strand
GGCTATACTGCTCGGCCGCGAGCCGCCGTCCCCGACGCCGCCCGCCGGACTTCTTGCCGAAGTGGTGGAATGGTAGACGCGCTGGACTCAAAATCCAGTACTAGAGATAGTGTGTGGGTTCGAGTCCCACCTTCGGCACCAATAAAGTGTGTAGGCCTTCGATGACACACCACGCGCTAAATGCGCCGAACGCCGTCCAGTGTCGAATCTCCCGCACTAGATTCGCCAGTGACGACCGTCAGCGAACCGTCTGTCTCCAGCACAACGGCTTCCGCCTGATTCATGGCACTCATTCCTGCGGCGCGCAACGCAGCGCGAACCTCGTCTTCCGAGATTCTCGTTTTCCGTAACGCGGCGTCGAGCATCAGACCGCGATGGAGCAACAGCACTGGCTCTCCGGTGACGAGTTTTCGAATCCATCGCACCCGGACGCTCGACCAGGTCACGATGAATTGCAGCGCAATCAGAACAGCGAACGCGGTGGCGCCATCGGCCAGAGAAACATCCTTTGACACCACCACGGTTGCGAGGGTTGAACCCAGCGAGACCGTCACGACCAAATCAAACACGTTCAACTTTGACAGCGTTCTGTTTCCAGCGATCCGGAGGAACAAAACCAACGCGACATAGGCAAGCAAGCCGACGACGACGATCCCGCCGATGTTCGACCAACCACTGAAAAAGAGCCGCGTCACCCCTGATCCAGCGCAGCGATGAGTCGCGGCGACCGCTGGAAGGTCACCCTGTTTGATCTTCGACTCCGACCCGTCACCAAATCTCAGCCTGGGGCAGTGGGATCTCGGCCCATCGCTGCGGCTTCGGTTTTGGCCTTCGCCTCTTCCACGACCGCCTTGCAGTCGGCAGATTTTTTCCATTTGGCGTAGGCATCGTCAAATTCGGCAAGTTCTTCCTTGCTGAAGAGCTTCTTCGCCGACTTGAACATCTCCTTCTCTTCTTCCTTGGCGTGGTGTGTCACGAACTCGGCGAGCACTTGCGCGCATCCCGCGAACTGGCGTGACTCGGGGTCGCACGCATGAATGTCCGGCAATACGGTCAATTCAACGGCACGATGTTCTTGGATCGCCTCGGCGTGTTGCAGCAGCTCCTCGTGATCGGCGCGTGCCGCGAAGGCGGGATAGAACACCAGCTCCTCCCATTTGGCATGCGGGATCAACGCTGCCTCTATCTTCTTCAGCAGCGCGGTTCGCGTCTTGCCGGCTTTGTCTGTGGTCGCCTTGATCTCATCAAGCAGCTCTTTGAGCGCTGCATGCTCCTGTTTGAGCGTCGTCAAAATATTGTTCATCGTTGGGTCTCCCGTTTTGGTTTGGAAGCGTAGTAAGTGCGGAACAAACTTAAAACCTACTGAACTACGCGAGCGATCCACTCTTCGACTAGCGTCCGGAAGTTATCGCGGCCCGTCGCTTGCCGAACGCGACCAGCTCTTCTTCTTGAAAACATCAATCCACCTCATAGGAGGAATACGAAGTCCATTCCAAGTCGGCGTTGATGATGGCCAATGCTGTCCCGCCAACGCTTTATCACCCATCGTCGACCATCCTGCCCAAGGAAAAAAGGCAGCAATTACCGGCTTGATCTGATGCTGCGCAGACAGAAGATCCAGTGCTTGCTCATCCGTCGTCGGGCTTGCTCAAATCGCTCGCCATCTGCTGGTGATGATTGAGTCTCGGCAGGGTTTCAATTGCGAAATTCTTGAATATTGAATCGTAGCTCGACGTCGTCACAACGGGACCGTAGCCGCAGGCGCTCTTCGGGACTAATCAGACCCGTGAGTCTTGCGTTTCTCCTGACGCGGAGCCCGATGTGCGCGGATTGGCGGCGTCGACTCGATCATCCCGGACGCCGCGGCCGTACTGGACGCAATGTCATGCAGTGGAACGATCATAGCTCCGGCGACCAGCGCACCATTTGACGATGTTCTGCTGGAGGATCGACAACGGGAACTGCAATACGTAGCGCCCGCCTGAAGTAGCTGCCGGCAACCCGCACGCGGACATTGCAATGTGGCCATGGTCTTCCTCCTCTCTCATAGCGACTACGTTTTTCTCAGGCTACTGGCCGGTAGCAGTCAGCATGATGTTAAAAAATTTGAGGGCTGTACAAACTCATCGCCACGGACCGGAGTTGGAAGGCCATCAGGGAAACCCGCATTCCTCCGCAGCCACCTGAGCCGCCTCGCGATTGCCGCTGTCACGTGCACACAATATTGTCCGAAACATTGCCGCAGTAAGCACTGCACGATGCGTTCGGCCGGGTAGCATCGGTTCAAATTTCAGCCCCATCCGACGCACCCGCTGTCGCAAGCGCTGATCATCCCCTCAAACGGTCGCATGCGGACTTGGTCAGCTCTGTCGAAACGCGTCATTGATCACCCCTTTAGATGCCGACACGCCGCCCCCTGCCGCGCTTCGCTTTGTCTCAAAAAGCCTCGAAGTTCGACTGGGCTCCGTGCAGCGTCTCGCATTCTTTGTCCGCCCCATTCACTGTCGTAGGCAGCGCTCTTGCAAATCGTCAACAACGCCAACTCTGGCGTGGAAAAGTAATTCAACCCTCCGAGATGCGTCTGTCCGCTACCGTACCGACTCCGGATCGCCGTTACGGCTGCTCCCAATCCACTGTCGTGACTGCAATACCGTCACCAATTGCGTCCAAGCCAAGTGGCATTTGCGTGCGGGTTGACGCCATATTCATCCCTACGTCGTCCAAGACCTGAAGCTTGGCGAAGAGCGAGATTCCGATGGTCGAGCCGTTACGCGGTTTCCGCACTGCAAAGCACTTCCACTCTTGGCAGATCGACCGCCATGTCGGCTACCGCAAACAGGAAATCGCGGCGCTGCGCGTTGATGTTGTTACGCGCACCGATAGAACGGAATTTCAGCTCTCAGGACACGCTCCTCTTTATGGCCGCGCACGGAGCTGCGGGCATATTCTCTCGGCGCACCGCCGATGGAACAGTAAGACGATGCTTTAACGCACCATCAGCTGGCGGGTTTGCGCGTGCGTTTCAGCTTGGGATGATCGCCTGCTCTGTCAGCACCACCTCTTCCAAGCGCCTTGCGCGCCTCTTTGGCCACCTCACAGTACCTCTTGCGTCGCGACTCCAGCTCGTCATCATCGAGCTCTTCGAGATCGAGCAACTCGTTGCGCGCCTCCTTGAGCGAGAAAAGAATCTCATCGATCTTGATCTGGAGCGCCTTGGTGTCACGGTTCTGTGCGTTCTGAATAAGGAAGACCATAAGGAACGTGACGATAGTCGTGCCGGTATTGATGACCAGCTGCCAGGTGTCGCTGAATTTGAAGATCGGGCCGGTTACTGCCCAGATGATTACGATGGACGCGGCGATCAAAAACGCTGCCGGTCGGCCCGCAGCAGTGGCAGAGGCCGAGGCCATGCGTGTAAAGAGTTTCTTGGCTTTCACGTTTCGATCTCATTGGTTAGCAGCTGAACCACCACGCTTTGACTGACGTTGACAAGAACCGCGCCTTCAGCCCACTGGCAACCAGTGCACGCTGAAGAGCCGCTGTGGATCGGTCCAGCAACAACCCTGTCCGAAACCTGCGTCCGCCGCGAGACGAGTCAGTCCCTCAATGGTGAATTTGTAAGAGCTTTCGGTGTGTAGCGTTTCACCATCGCGGAAGAAGTACTCCTCACCGCCGACAGTGATCGTCTGTGCGCAACGGCTGACCAGATGCATCTCAATGCGTTGCAGCGGCGCGTTGTAGAAGGCGTAGTGCTCGAAAGCGTCGAGATTGAAATTGGCGCCCAGTTCGAGATTCGCGCGTCGCAGCAAGTTGAGGTTGAACTCTGCCGTGACACCCTGTGCGTCGTTATAGGCCGCGTGCAACAGCGCCGGCGACTTGACCAGGTCGACACCGATCAAAAGTCCGCCGCCGCGCAACAGGTTCGCTGCGCGTCTAAGAAAACCTAAAGCCTCGTCCGGGCTGAAGTTGCCTAACGTTGAGCCCGGAAAGAAGCCAACCCGCTTACCAATGTTGGCTGCGCGATCGGGCAAGTCGAGCTTGCGCGTGTAGTCCCCGGCAATCGGTTCGACGGTGATATCGGGGAAATCCACACGCAGGTCTTCGGCGGCGCTTTCCAGATGATCGCCGGAGATATCGATGGGCAGGAAGCGCAGCGGTTCGTCGAGTGCGTCGAGTAGCACACGTACCTTGGTCAGGGAACCAGCGCCGAACTCGATGATCTCGGCGCGCGGGCCGATTTGCGCAGCAATGTCCGCTGCATTTTCTTCAAGGATCGAAAACTCGGTACGTGTCGGGTAATACTCGGGCAGGTCGCAGATTTGATCGAACAGGCGCGAACCACGTTCGTCATAGAAGTATTTTGGCGACATGCATTTGGGTTCCATGCGCAAGCCATCGCGCAACGCACGACCAAATTCGCTGTCGACAACAGACTCAGGTGTCGCCGTGCTGCTATCGAGTGTGCCGAAACCCATTAGATGTCCTTGGCGAGCCTCAGCCCGCTGAATTGCCAACGTGCCGCCGGCGGGAAGAAATTGCGATAGCTGGGCCGGGCGTGACCGACGGGTGTTGCGAGGCTGCTGCCACGCAGAACCAATTGGCCGACCATGAACTTTCCGTTGTATTCCGCCGCTAAGCCTTCGAAGGCTGCGAAGCCGGGATAGGGGTCGTACGACGAGCGTGTCCACTGCCAGACCTTGCCAGTCATCTGGGCGATGCCCGCTGCATGGTGCGCAGCCTCCCACTCAAATTCAGTGGGCAGTCGCGCGCCGGCCCACTGTGCGTAGGCGGCGGCTTCGTAAAAACTGAGTTGAGCGACGGGCTTGGAACGATGCATCGGCTCGACGCCATGCAAGTCGAAAACGTGCCAATGGTTGTCGTCGTTTTCTATCCCGAGCAGCCGCAGGCGTGGATCATCCTGCGCCAGCCAGTAGGCAGGGTGTTGCCAGTCGTTTGCTTGCGCCATCGCCCAGCCATCGGACAACCAAAGTTCGGCGCGACGGTAGCCATCGTCGGAAATGAACTTCGCGAAATCGCCACAGCTGACCAGCCGATTCGCGATGGCGTACGGACGCAGCAACGCTTCGTGGAGCGGGATTTCGTTATCAAACGCAAACCCGTCACCGGCATGGCCGATTTCAACGATGCCGCCGGCTTGTTCCAGCCACTGAAGTTCCGGACTCGCTGATGGCGAATGCGTATCCACCGTGCCAGCGTCGTGATACGCCGGCAGCAACGGGTTCATCGAAAACGCGTGAAGGATGTCGGTGAGCAGCAATTCCTGATGCTGCTGTTCGTGCTGCAGCCCAAGCTCGATAGCGCTGGCGACGCAATTCCATTCGGGATGTGATTCGTCGCCAATTTCGCGAAGCAGCCCCTCGATGGCAAGGTCGACGTGGGCGCGATAGGCGCGGACCTGGTCGATGCTCGGTCGCGTCACCAGTCCACGTTGCGGGCGCGCATGCCGCGGGCCCAGCGACTCGTAGTAGGAATTGAACAGGTACTGGAAGCTGGCATCGAATGCGCGATAGCGCGGTGAATGGCGCAGCAGAACCAAGGTCTCGAAGAACCAGGCGGTATGGGCAAGATGCCACTTGGTTGGACTGGCATCGGGCATCGACTGCACACACTGGTCTTCGGCCGACAGCGGCGAAGCCAACGCCAGAGTGGCTGCGCGCACGTCGCGATAGGATTGATGCAAATCGACGAAGGAAGGCAAGTTCTTCAACGGCTGAGCCATCGGCAAGTTTGGATCCGTGAGGGTGCGAGAGCGCTGGGGCGAGGCCCAGCTAGTCGAAGTGAGGGTCGCATTTTTGCAGGTTATGTCTGCATTCCACCTGAGTAGGTGCGCGCCGGAATGATCAAGTCATTTGTGTACGCGGCCATGTAAGCGTACCGTCACGGCCCATCTAGGGGGAGATCACCATGCGAACGATGAATACGGCAATGCTGATTGCGTTGCTTGCAAGCACTTGGCTACCCGGATTCGCAGTCGCGCAAGGCAGCCCGCCCGTCGAACCCGCCTACAAGCCGACGACGACGTTCCACGGCGAGTCGCCTCCCTTGTCGGAACTGGCCAGGAATCCGGTGCCGGTAGCATTCGGAAACGGCCAGATCTTCGAAGATGAGCTGGAAGAGTTGTTCGAGGCTTACGAGCCGCCGTATCAGGGGCCGTTGCTACCAACGCCGTTCGTGCAGACCGTGATGCCGAGGCCACTCGCGGCAGTTGCCGGAGTCAGCTTTGAAGGACCGGGCGTCGGCCTGGCGGGTTTCACGATGACGGGTGCGCCGCCCGACATGACTCTCGCAGTTGGCCCCAATCACATCATCGCTTGGGTAAATTCCCAATACGCCGTCTTCAACAAGAGTGGTGCGACCCTGGTTGCGCCGACCAATGGCAACGCCCTGTTTGTCGGCATGGGTAACGTCTGCGAAACGACCAATCGCGGCGACCCGATCCTGCAATACGACCGGCTTGCCAACCGCTGGATACTGAGCCAGTTCGCCTTCAGCGTAAGCGGCGGTTCGCCCGTTTCGCCCTATCTGCAATGTTTTGCCATATCGACGACGCCCGACCCAACCGGGACCTGGTACCGCTATTCCGTGCAATTCAGCGGCACCTCGCCAAGCGGCTTCAACGACTACGGAAAGCTTGGCGTGTGGCCTGACGGCTACTACACCGGATACAACATATTTGGCGGATCGCCTGCTGGAGGGAATACGGGCGCTGGGTTGTGCGCGTCGGACCGCGTGAAGATGCTGGCGGGTGATCCAACCGCAACGACGTTGTGCGCTCCAATCGGGTTCTACGCAGGAGGCGCAGCGTTCCTGCCGGCTGACCTGGATGGCACCACATTACCGAGCAATAGCAGCCAAGGCGGAATCTTCATGCGCCTGCAAGGCGGCGGCGCACCCGCATTGCGCTTCCTGAAATTGAAGCCCGACTTCGCCGCCGGCACGGTAACGATCAACGACGGTTTTGGCGGCGCCAGCGGCTCATTCATTAACCTGCCGCTGCCTGCGACCACCCTCCCCTGCAACGGCACCGGCGGTACCTGTGTAGCCCAGCCCGGTACCGCGAACAAACTCGACACGCTCGGCTCGCGATTGATGTACCGCCTCGCCTATCGCAACCGCGGCGGCATCGAAAGCATGATGGTCAATCACTCGGTTGATCCCGATGGCGCGGGCGCGCGTAGCGCAACAATGCGCTGGTACGAAATTCGCAATCCACTCGGCAATCCGGCCGACCCGGTCGTTGCCAATCGACCGAACATTTACCAGAACGGCACCTATGACCCCGGTGCTATCGATGATCGCTGGATGGGCTCGATCGCGATGGATGGCGCAGGCAACATGATGGCGGGTTACAGCATCGCCAATGCGACGGCGGGACTGAAACCATCGATCGCAGTCGCCGGTCGCGAAGCAGGCGACGCGCTGAACACCTTGCAGGCCGAATCGGTAGCGGTGGCCGGCACCGGTTCGCAAACTGGCACGCTGACCCGCTGGGGCGACTATTCCACCATCCAGGTGGACCCGGTTGACGACCGCACGTTCTGGTATGTAGGCCAGTATCTTGCGGGGGACGGCACATTCAACTGGCGCAGTCGCATCGTCAGCTACGTATTTCCACCGGCGACGTTGAGCATTGCCGCCGTCAGCCAAGTGGAAGGCAACAGCGGTACCAGCAACATGGTGTTCACGATCACGCGCTCGAACAACAAAGACGACGTCACCGTAAAGGTCAATACCGACGTGACTCCAGTCACCGCCGGTATTGCCGACCCGGCATCGGACTACACAGCCCTCCTCAATCAGACCGTCAGCTTCAGCGCTGGCGGCGCGCTGACCGCGACCGTGTCAGTGCCGATCATCGGCGACACGATATTGGAGCCGAACGAAACGTTTGTCGTCCGGCTTAGCAACCCAACCCAAGCCACCATCACGACAACCACTGCTACGGGAACGATTACGAACGACGATTCAGCGTCGCTGTCGATCAACGACGTGAGCCTGGCGGAAGGCAATTCCGGCACCACCAATTTCGTCTTCACCGTGACGCTGGCGGGAGCCGTGCAGGGTGGCTTCACCCTTCCATACAGCACAGCCAATGGGACTGCCACTCAGCCAAGCGACTATGCGAGCTCAAGCGGTACATTGACGTTTACGAGCGCCGCCAACCAGACAAAAACCATTACGGTAGCAGTGGTTGGCGACACCGTACCTGAGCCCAACGAAACGTTCACCGTGAACCTCGGCGCATCAAGCAATGGTGCCATCGCGATTGCCGACGGTTCCGGACTCGGAACCATCATCAACGATGACACGGGCATGCTGTCGATCAACGACGTGACGCTGGTCGAAGGCAATTCCGGCACGACGAATTTTGTGTTTTCAGTAACTCTCGGCGGCGCGGTAGCCGGCGGGTTCACGCTGCCTTATTCGACCTCGGATGGAACGGCCAGCCAGCCCAGCGACTACACGCCCGCATCGGGAACGCTGACCTTTGCCGGTAGCGCCGGTGAAGTGAAGCAGATCATCGTGCCGGTCAAGGGCGATACGATCCTGGAGCCGAACGAAACGTTTACCGTCAACCTCGGTACGCCCAGCAGTCCCCTCGCTAGCGTCAGCGATGGCACGGGACTGGGCACCATCAACAACGACGATGCCGCCTCGCTTGCAGTGAGCGACGTGACGCTGCTTGAAGGCAATAGTGGGACTACCGCATTCGTGTTCAACGTGACCCTTACCGGCGCCGTGCAAGGCGGATTCACCTTGCCCTACAGCACGGCAAACGGAACAGCGACGTCACCGAACGACTACGTCAACACCAGCGGCACGCTCACCTTCACTGGCAGCGCGGGGGAAGTGAAGACGGTCAGCGTGGCTGTCGTCGGCGACACCATCCTTGAACCCAATGAAACCTTTGCGTTGAACATCGGTGCGCCAAGCAATGCGGCGATCACCGTCAGTGACGGATCCGGTCTCGGGACGATCACGAATGACGATGCTGCTTCGGTTGCGGTGAGCGACGTGACGCTGTTCGAAGGCAACAGCGGCACCACCGCTTTCGTCTTCAACGTGACGCTTACCGGCGCTGTGCAAGGCGGATTCACCTTGCCCTACAGCACCGCAAACGGAACAGCGACGTCACCTAGCGACTATGCCAACACCAGCGGCACGCTTACCTTTGCTGGAACTGCAGGTGAAGTTAAGACGATCAGCGTCGCTGTTGTGGGCAACACCATTCTTGAACCCAATGAAACGTTTGCGGTGAACATCGGCGCACCAAGCAACGCAGCAGTCGCCGTCAGTGACGGATCGGGTCTCGGCACCATTACTAACGACGATGCCGCGTCGCTTGCGGTGAGCAATGTGACGCTGCTCGAAGGCAACAGTGGCACGACCTCGTTCGTGTTCAACGTAACGCTCACCGGCGCGGTGCAAGGCGGCTTCAGCCTGCCTTATAACACCGCCAATGGCACGGCAACTTCACCGAGCGATTACTCGACTACGAATGGCTCACTCGCGTTTGCGGGCAGCGCCGGAGAGGAGAAGACCGTCAGCGTGGCCGTCGTCGGCGACACGATCGTTGAAGCCAACGAAACCTTCGCGTTGAACATCAGTGCGCCGAGTAACGCGGCAATCACGGTCAGCGGATCGGGCTTGGGCACGATCAACAACGATGACAGCGCATCGATTGCGATTAACAACATCAGCCTTGCCGAAGGAAATTCGGGTACGACCAATTTCACCTTCAACGTCACCCTGACCGGGGCAGTGCAAGACGGTTTCACGGTTCCCTTCAGCACAGCAAATGGAACCGCGACCACACCCAGCGATTACGCCAACACGACGGGCACGCTGTCGTTCGCAGGCACCAATGCCGAGGTCAAGACGATCACTGTTCCAGTCGTCGGTGACCTCGTTCCCGAACTGGACGAGACGTTCCTTGTAAATCTCGCCGCCGCGTCAGTTACTGCGGTCACAGCCAGCCAAGCGCAAGGAACCGCGACGATTCTCAATGACGATCTGTTTGCCGACATCAGCGCCAGCATCTCCGACAGCGTCACCAGCATCGTCCCTGGCGACAGCACGGTCTATACGCTGACCGTGACCAACACCAGCACGATCATCGATGTCGCCGCCGTATCCATCGTGCAGACAGTGCCCGCAACGCTGACCAACATCACCTGGACCTGCAGCGCAACCGGTGGTGCGACCTGCGCAAGCGCGAACGGCAATGGTGCGATTTCGCAGACGCGGGCAATGCCGAAAGGCAGCACGATCACTTACCTGGTTTCAGCCCGCGTCGATCCGGCGGCAACGGCACCACCGTCTGCGGTGACGACATCGGTGGATTCCAGCGTGCTCGCTCCGTACTCCGATCCAACGACCGCCAACAACACCGCCAGCGACAGCAACACGCTGATCCTGGATGTGATCTTCCGGAATGGGTTCGACTCAGTGCAGTAGCGCTTTGTTTACTGGACGGTTATCGCCTGCGTAATTCGTCAGCCGTAAAGAAACTCCTCGTCATCCCCGCGAAAGCGGGGACCCATTTTGAATTTGCTGTTCTTCCACTAACGCAACGAAGATCAAAGTGGGTCCCCGCTTTCGCGGGGACGACGACGTTTTAGTTGGCGACCTATCCTGCACATCCGTGATGTCGAACGCCCAACCGCCGCCTTGCCCGAATCAACACCCAAACACCTACTCCGATACCGAGCTACCGGTCGCCATTTGGTGCTGCGGATGCTGGATTTTTGCTCCGCGATAGCGTGGAAGAGCCAGTCAGGGGTCTTGTCGGTGACGTAATCGTCAAGATTGACTGAATCGCCACCGCCGAACTTGCCGACCCATCCACCGACTTGCTTGGAGCGCTCGAAAATCGAGGCGGCTTTAGGACGCCAAGCCAACTCGGGCGATAATGGCGGCCTTGATCCAGGAGTTTTCGATGCGCTTTCCGTATTTCCCCGCCCTGCTGGTGGCGGGACTTTCCCTGCTTTCGAGTCCGCTGATGGCCGAACAATTGACGATCGAGCGGATATTTACCGGCGGCAATTTGAGTGGGCCGTCCCCACGCGCGCTGAAGATTTCGCCGGATGGGTCGCGAGTCACATTCTTGCGCGCCAAGGCCGATGACCAGAACCGGCTCGACTTGTGGGAATACAACATCAAGGACGGTTCGACGCGCTTGCTGGTCGACTCCAACGACATTGCGCCGCAAGGTGAAACGGTCACTGACGAAGAGCGCGCTCGGCGCGAGCGCGAACGTACCGCGAACTTCAGCGGCATCCTCGATTACCAATGGTCGCCGGACGGCAAGCGCTTGCTGCTTCCCCTCGGCGACGCGCTGTACTTGTTCGATCTTGATGCCACATTGGTTGCGAAGGAAGGCAACAGCAAGCGCGCCGCGCCCTTGCGTCGGCTCGAGACCGGCGGTGCCGCGATTGATCCGCGCATCTCGCCAAAAGGTAGATTCGTGTCGTTTGTACGCGATCAGAATCTCTGGGTTATCGATCTTGCCAACGACACGCGTCACCAGTTGACCCGTGATGGCGGTGGCACCGTGCACAACGGCGAAGCGGAATTCATCGCGCAGGAAGAAATGGACCGCTCTCGCGGCTACTGGTGGGCGCCAGACGACGGCGCCATCGCGTTCCAGCAATACAACGAAGCGCAGGTGCCGCTGGTGCGTCGCTTCGAAGTGCAGGCCGAACGCACCGATGTGATCGAGCAGCGCTATCCCGCCGCCGGTCAGCCAAACGTGACGACGCGCTTGGGATTGGTGACACCTGCCGGCAAGGAAGTGCGCTGGATTCCAGTTGGCGAAGACATCTATCTCGCTCGGGTCGATTGGGCCAATCCAAAGCAGCTGACATACCAGCGCCTGGATCGCGCCCAGCAAAAACTCGACCTGGTGATGATCGATGCGGCAACCTTGAAGCAGACGACGCTGCTCAGTGACACCAGCGCGACCTGGATCAACTTGAACGACGACTTGCGCTTCCTTCCGAACGGCAAGGGATTCATCTGGGGCAGCGAGCGCACCGGCTTTCATCACCTGTATCGCTACGACATGGATGGCACGCTGGTTCAGGCGATCAGCGCTGGTGACTACAACGTCGACAAGCTGCTGGCTGTCGATGCGAAGGCCGGCATCGTCTATGCCGAATCCAATCGCGATTTCGTCGGCGACCAACAGGTGTATGCATACGCGCTGGATGGCAGCACGGCGTTGAAGCCACGACGGATCAGTGAGCGCGATGGAACCCACACCGTCCAGTTCGCCCGTGATGCAAGTTTCTACATCGACACATTTTCCGATCCAGCCACGCCGCCGCAAGTTGCCATCGTCGGCAACGATGGCAAGCGCATCGCATGGATCGAGGAAAACAAGCTCGATGCAAATCATCCGATGTGGCCAAATCGGCAACTCATCACGACGCCTGAATTCGGCAGCATCCCGGCCGCCGACGGCCAGTTATTGCACTACCGAATCTACAAGCCGACAGGTTTTGATCCGACCAAGAAGTACCCGGTATTCGACTACTACTACGGCGGCCCGACCGCGCAACGCGCGCTGCGCAATTTCGGGGACAGACCCGATGACATGTTCAATCTCTACATGGCGCAACAGGGCTACGTGGTGTTCACGCTCGACAACCGTGGCACGCCACGCCGTGGCCGCCAGTTTTCCGATCCGATCTTTCATCAACTCGGCGCAATCGAAGTGGATGACCAGGTCGCCGGCATTCATTGGTTGAAGTCGCAATCGTGGATCGACGGCGAACGCATTGGCGTCTACGGCCGGAGCTACGGCGGATACATGACAACGATGCTGCTTGGAAAGGCATCCAACGACATTGCCGCCGGCGTCGCGGTGGCGCCGGTCACCGACTGGTCGCTTTACGACAGCATGTATACCGAGCGCTACCTTGGTCGCCCGCAGGACAACAAAGCGGGTTACGTGCGCAGCGCGACCTTCGCGTGGCTGGATGGCCTTTCGTCACCGTTGTTGCTGATGCACGGTATGGCCGATGACAACGTGTTGTTCACCAACAGCACCAAGTTGATGGCGGCTTTGCAGGAACGCGACGTGCCGTTCGAGCTGATGACCTACCCCGGCGGCAAGCACGGGTTGTCGACACCGCAGATGAAGATTCACGCGTTCAAATTGATTGAGGACTTCTTCAATCGCAAGGTAAAAGGTCCGAATCCGCAAGAGGCGTTGCCTCGCGGTGCCGAACCGATGGTGCCGCCAACCAGCGAATAGCGAGCGCTTCGCTTTTGTTGGTCAGCGGTTGTCCCGCTGACGGTTTCCGGCAAGTTCCGCCACCGTGCTGACCAGCAATTCGTGCTCCAGCGGCAACAAACGCGCCGCGAGTAATTCCGGCGTGTCATCGCGCTGGATAGGCAATCGCGTTTGCGCGATGACGGGTCCGCCATCGAGTTCTGCTGTGACGTAGTGAACGCTCGCGCCGTGTTCGGTATCACCTGCGTCGATGGCACGCTGGTGCGTATCGAGGCCCGGATACTTTGGTAGCAGCGACGGATGGATATTGATGATGCGTCCCCGCCACGCGACCAGTGCAGCAGGATCCACGATGCGCATGTAGCCGGCGAGCACGATCAGGTCGGGTTTGTGCTCGGCGACGCATGCGAACAAGGCAAGATCGAAGGCCACGCGACTCTCGAAATCACGCGGGGATAACGCGATGGTATCGATTCCAGCGTCGGCAGCAATCTGCAACGCGCCGGCGCGGCGCCTGTCGCTGGCAACAACAACTATCTCGGTATTGATTCGACCGCTACGCTGCGCCTGGATCAAGGCGTCGAGATTACTGCCGCGTCCGGACGCCAGGACGGCGATGCGCATTGAATTCACGCGGAGATAGTCACTCGCGTATCCCCGCGCGCCGGCACGATCTCGCCAATCGCCCAGGCATCGAGGTTCAGGGCATCGAGAGTATCCAGCGTCGCCGACACCTGCGCGCGCGGCACGATCAGCGTGTAGCCAATCCCGCAGTTGAAGGTGCGCCACATTTCTTCACGAGCGACATTGCCCTCGCGTTGCAGCCAGTCGAAAACCGGCGGCGCGGTCCACGCGCTTGCGTCAATCGCCACGCCCAGACCCATCGGCACCACCCGGATGATGTTCTCGCTCAGGCCACCGCCGGTGATGTGCGCCATGCCATGCGGCGGCAGCTGGCGAATCAGTTTGAGCATCGCCTTCACGTAAATCGCGGTTGGTGCCATCAGGGCATCAGCCAGGCTGACGCCACCGAGATCGGTATCGAACGGACGACCGGCGCGCTCCACGATCTTGCGAATCAACGAGTAGCCGTTGGAATGCGGACCGCTCGATGCGATGCCGATGATGGCGTCGCCGCTGCGAATGTCGTTGCCATCGATCAACTGTGATTTCTCGACCGCACCAACGCAGAAGCCAGCCAAGTCGTATTCGCCGGGCGGATACATGTCGGGCATTTCAGCGGTTTCGCCACCGATCAATGCACAACCCGCGAGCTCGCAACCTTTGGCAATGCCGCCGATTACGTTGACCGTGGTGTCGACATCCAGCTTGCCGGTCGCGAAATAATCGAGGAAAAACAATGGTTCCGCACCCTGCACCAGCACGTCGTTGACGCACATGCCAACCAGATCGATGCCGATGGTGTCGTGGCGGCCGAGGATCTGCGCCAGTTTCAGCTTGGTACCGACTCCGTCAGTACCGGAAACCAGCACCGGATCGCGATAGCGCGCGCCGAGTTCGAACAACGATCCAAAACCCCCAAGTCCCGCCATCACTTCCGGTCGGAAGGTGCGCTTGACCAGCGGCTTGATGCGTTCGACCACTTCGTTGCCCGCGTCGATATCCACGCCAGCGGCGCGATAGGTCATGGGTTCGAATGGCTGGGACATGGCAGGCGGCCTGCAACGCGGGGCCGCGGATGATAGCGGGAAGCCCGCGCCGACAAAACCTCCCGCGCGGCGTTGGTAGGCGCGAATGCGCATTGGACGTGCTGCGGTGCATTGGGCAGACTGGCGTTGACTATCCTTGTATGGACCGCGCCGTGGCCGCCAAAGCCCTGAATTATTGTTTTTTATTGCTCCTGGTCGTGCTCGCCAGCGGGTCGCCCGCTCACGCGGCGAGCACATACACTGGTGACGCGCCGGTCCTGAACCAAGGCGAGGAAGAGCGTGCCAAGGGATTGCAGGTCGCGCTCGCGCAAGTGGTGGTGCAATTAACCGGCGACGCCGCTGCGCCAACGCAACCCAAGGTAGATCGCGCGATTTCAAGGGTCAGCCAAAAGCCGTTGCAGTTCCAGTACCGCACCGATTCCGATGGTTCGACCCGGTTGGTCGCCCAGTTCGATGCGAACAGCGTCAACCATTTGTTGCGCGAGAACGGCCTGACGCCTCCCGATGGCGGTGGCGAAACGCTGGACTGGACGCCAAGTTCGGCGACAGTTCTTGTCGAAGGCGTCCGCTCGGCAACCGATTACGCACGATTGATCAGATTTTTGACAACGCTCGAATTGGTCCGCTCGGTCGCTCCGGAGCGGGCGGAAGGCGAAACCGTTCGCATGCATCTGGAACTCGCTGCCGATCTGCCTCGATTCCTCGACGCGATCGGCAACAGTTCGCTAATGCGAGTGGTCAAGGCAACCGCCGGTGATGGCGTTGACGCAACGCTGGGTTTCGCGCGCTAAACGGCGCATGTCCACTTCACGTTTTCTGCGCCACCTGCCCAATGCGCTGACCGTCCTGCGCATGTTGCTGGTGCCGTTGCTGGCGCTGCGCGTGTTGCAACACGACTACACAGCCGCGCTGTGCATCACCTTTATCGCTGCAGTGTCCGATGGGCTGGATGGCCTGTTGGCGCGGCATTTCGGTTGGCAAAGTCGCCTCGGCGGCATCCTCGATCCACTCGCCGACAAGCTGATGCTGGTGGTGTCGTTTGTGGTGTTGACCATCGTCGGCGCGATTCCTTTGTGGTTGACCTTGCTCTTCGTCGGTCGTGACCTGGTTATCGTCGCTGGCGCGGTGAGCTACCACTATTGGGTCGGTCCGTTCGATGCCTCGCCCAGCATGCTGTCGAAAGTCACCACGGTGTTCCAGCTATTGCTTGTGTTGTTGATGTTGGTGCGGCTGTCAGAGCTTTGGCTGGCGCCCGATTCACTGACGCTCGTCCTGATCGGTGCGACCGCCTTGCTATGCGTCGCCAGCGGTCTGCACTATGTCGCGCGCTGGGGCGGACAGGCCCGGCGTACTTTCCAGCAACGTCGCCAACAGCGGAACGCAGCGCCATGAATATAAATAGGGAATCCATCGACATCCGCTGGAAGTGGCTGATCCTGATCGCCGTCGTCGTGTTTGTGCTCTACATGCTGGGATCGTCGCTAACGCCCTTCATTGTTGCGGCGCTGTTTGCGTATCTGTTTAACCCGCTGGTCGAACGCTTCGAGCGGTGGGGCATGAGTCGCACGCTCGCGGTCAGCTTGCTGTTCGTGCTGCTGACGTTGGTATTCACCGGAATTCTGATCGGTTTGGTTCCACTGATCGAACGCCAGATAAGCAATTTGCTCGGCCAGTTGCCGAATTGGATCGACTGGTTCCGGGCCAACGCAACACCATGGTTTCACGACCGCCTCGGCTTGGATGTGGAAATCCCGGATCTTCGCGAAATCACCGACATGTTGCAGCAGTACTGGAAAGAAGCTGGCGGCGTCGCGGCGACCGTTGTCGCCAAGGTTTCCAAATCCGGCTTGGCCATCGTGGGCTGGATGCTTAACCTGGTCATCATTCCGGTTGCGGCGTTTTATCTGATGCGCGACTGGGAACTGCTGGTCGACCGCGTGCACGCGCTGATCCCGCGTTCGGTGGAGTCGACCGTCAGCCGTCTGGCCCGCGAATCGGACAAGACACTCGGCTCATTCCTGCGCGGCCAGCTCAGCGTAATGATCATCCTCGGGCTGATCTACGGCGTTGGCTTGTGGCTGGTTGGCATCAGCGTGGGTCCCTTGATTGGCATGATCGCCGGACTGATCAGCTTCGTGCCGTACATGGGTGCGATCGTTGGATTGGCGATGGGTGTGATCGCGGCCGTGGTGCAATACCAGGACGTTTTCCACATCGCGATGGTGGTCATGGTCTTTGTGATCGGACAATCATTGGAAGGTTATGTGCTAGTTCCAAAAATGGTTGGCGACAGCATTGGCCTGCATCCGGTTGCAGTGATGTTTGCCATCCTTGCCGGCGGCGAACTGTTTGGCTTCGTCGGCGTGCTGGTGGCTTTGCCAGTGGCTGCGGTTGCGATGGTGGTGCTGCGTTATCTCTACGGGCGCTATACCGAAAGCGAGCTCTACCAGAGCGAGGCCGCCGCCGAGAAGGTCGTAATTGTGGGCGGCGAAACGCCAGCCCACGCGCGTGCGGAGATCCAGGTCACCAGCGAACAAGAGACTGCCGATCGCGTCGTCATCGTCGACACAACCGCTCGTGTGGATACTCCGAAAACCCCATGACGCCCCAGTTACCGCTGGCGCTACGCTGGCCAGCGCACCAAACTTTTGACGATTTCCTGAGGAGCGACGGTAACGAGCTTTCGCTTGCTGCCATTCGCCAGTTGGCGACGGAAAACGGTTCGTGGATTTTCCTTTCAGGTCCTGCCGCAAGCGGGAAAACGCATCTGCTAATTGCCGCCTGCGTTGCCGCAAACGCCAGCGGGAGAAACGCCCAATACCTGCCACTGGCCACACTCGGGACGGATCGCGACGCCGCAATTCGAGCATTCGGCGGCAGCGACTTGCTCGCCATCGACACTCTCGAATCAATCGCCGGCGACACCACGGCCGAACATGCACTGTTCGATCTCTACAACCGCTGCCGTGCCGACAACGCCAGCCTGCTATTCGCATCACGCCACGCGCCAGCCCAACTCGGGCTCACCCTGCCCGACCTGCAATCCCGACTCGCCGCGTGTACGCAAATGCAACTACGCGCACTCGACGAAAACGAACGTCGTGGACTTGTCCGCGACCGCGCTGCCGGGCGAGGCATCGAATTCGATGACGCAGTGCTGGATTGGTTATTCATCCATCAGGCCCGAGACCTAGCCAGCCTCAACGAACTACTCGACCGCATCGACACCGCCGCCCTCGCCGCCAAACGCCGGGTTACAGTGCCGTTTTTGAGGCAGTTGTTGGGGTGAGCGTCACGCCGTTCCAACCGTGGCGTAGTGCTATGGACCAAGAATTCGCTACTGATCGAACCCGCTGCTGAAAAGCACATCGGCCAAGTTGATCAAGGCCACGTTGTCCTCCATGTCCATCTCGACCAAGCCGGTTGTCGAGTAGGCGCTGGCCTCGATTGATGCGTTGGAAGCCTGCAGGGCGTTGAAGCGAATCGTGCCGGTCAGCACGAGATGTTCGCCGATGCCGATGTCCGCGAGTTTGCGAACGTATCGGGGGGTTGCCTCCGCAACGCAGGGCGAGCCGGCCATCGTGCAACTGACGCTGTCGATGATGGATTGCGTCGGCAGGCCGACGATGGCCTCGACCGCATCGGCGCTGATACTGCCGTTGTTGACGACATCAAATCGAAAGCTCGCGGTCCTCTGCCCTGCACTGACGGAAACGGATGATGTGTCCATGCTTACCTTTAGCGAGCCGCCCGAGAACGGCTGCGGCCGCGGCAACTTTCTTATCGAAAACCGGGTCGGCTCACCGGGCAGATCACCGAACCGTCTGACAATCATTCCGTCGCCCGAGGCCATACCCGGGATGTCGAGCCTGGTCATGGGCAGTTGCTGCCATCCTGGGTTATCGAAGACGAGGGCGGTTGTTCCTTGGAACGTGCCGTCCGCCTCCGACAAACCTGTCAGGAACGAGCCGAAGCTGACCGAAGCGCGATAGCTGTACTGAACGGTGACAAGGACTCCATCATGGCCGAACAATGGACGTGCCAAACCGTAGGGAGGCACCGGGCCATTCTCGAATCGGTTCACCCATGTGATCGATCCACTGGCATCGTCAACTCGCAGCACTCGCGAGTTATATGGATTCTGCGAAGCAGGGGCGTTGTCGGACAATCTCGAGCTCGTTCCCACGTAAACGCCGTTGTCGGAGCCGCGCGACATGACGGGTTGGGTGTAAAACGAATCGAACGGGTGGGCATACGTCGATTCCCACGCAATGTTGCCGGTGGTTGCGTCGAAGCGACTCAGTCGCAGCAGTGGCGATGGGGCTGACTGCCAAAGTGTCGAGAACCCACTCGAGCCCTCGGCGAGATAGGGCTGCCTGAGGTACGAAGGGAAACTGTTCCATAGCACGCTTCCGGTTGTTGCGTCGATCCCGAATACGCCAAAATCCTTCCGCGGCATCGGCGGCTCGCCAGCTACCAGCACATCGCCAACAATCTGGAATTGAACCGGCGCAGGCAGAAATTGACCGCTCAGTCGGTGCATCGGCAGAAAAACGACACGAAGGAGTTCGTCGCCCGTTGCGGAAGCGTACTTGCGTACTTCTCTTCGATCATTTTCGTAAAGAGGTATCGAAGCGTGGGATCTCAGCTCTTGCACGGATGCAAAAACGTTTCCTGCTGTATCAGTGTCGAGCGAAAAGGCGCTTGCGGCTGTCTCTGTAAAACCATCGGAACGGTCCAACAGCGACCGTCGCCATTGCAACGAACCGTCGGAACCATTGAATTTGGCGACCACCGCGTCACCCAGCGGTCGAAGAAGGACGTAGCCATCGGGTCGCCGAGAAAAGGCAACAACCACGTCGCTGCTCGCCGACTTGGTCAGCACGATATTCAACTCTTGAATCGCTCGACCCGGTGCGTTGGGTAGTGATGCCGGCGTCGATGTTTCCCACAACACGACGCCATCGCTGTCTCGAATGCGCCGGACCAGAATTTGCGGTCCTGTTGGCGTTGCCACCAACGCAGCTGCAGCAGTCGAGACGCCGTCGCCCGCTGATCGTGCGTACTCGACCGATTGAGGAAATACCGGCTTCGTCATCGCCACGGCGCCGCCATCGACGCTGACATGCCAGATCATCAGTTCGCATAGTTCCGGCACCTGCTCGCTGGTGCATTGCACGCCCGATGCAGCGATCCGATCACCATCCACGCCGACGCCGTACACGGAAAACGCCGTTGTCGCAGAACCAATGATTGGTTGCTGCCACAGAACCGTACCGTCATCACGACGAATGCGTTCGAAAAAAGCGGCGGTCGGACCCGATGCATTCGCGTCGGGATTGCCGACTACCGCTACTGAGCCATCGAAGGATTGAAAAGCAGATATCGCGGCAGGTGGCAGATGAGTCCATCGCCGCACGCCCGTTGAGCGTGAAACGGACGCAACAACGTTGGAGCCAACCGCAAGGATGACGAAAGGGCTGGACGAGTCCGCAGCGAGCGTGAGCCCGTAATCGGGGACGGTGGGCTGGCTCCATAGCAATGAACCATCTGCAGGCGACACTTTCGCCACGACTGAATAGCCTGAAACGTACGCGCCGCTTTCATCCGCGAAAATCGAGCTGCTGCAACATTGCAGCGTAGTCTCGAGCGGCGACGTTATCCCTGCAAGCGACACCGACCATTCGATGCGCAACGGATCCAACCGAAACTTGTAGATCCACATTCCTTGTGCGTTGAAGGCATAAACCGTGTCACTGCCAACGGCCGCGAGAGCCGCGTCCTGGCCCACCCCCACACTGGCATCGGACAGTGCTTCAAGGGTCCTGCCCGACGCAAGATCAATAACTGTCGCGGGGCGACCGAAAGTCGACGAGGCCAGGAAAAGGCGGCCGCCCACCTCGACAACGTCGCTCCCTATCGACGACGGAACCGGTGCTGCCCACAAGAGTTGCCCGCTGGCGGAGTAGCGATAGACAGCGTCGGCAATAACGATTACCGACCCATCAGACAACACGCGCGCTTTCGGAGGCGTTCCGTAGAACGACGAATTGGACGTGTGTTGACCCAACCAAACCGGAGTGCCGCTTCCATCGATTTTGGCGATCGACGCAACCCGGGAAATCCCCCCGGGAGGGATGCTCAGAAACAGGCCTGATCCCATTCCACCACTCGCCAACTCAGGCCGCGAATCCGCCTTCTGCGGAACCGTGCCGACGCTGTCGAAGTTCACCGACCACAGTGGAGTCGGTTCGGCGCGAACGGTTTTCGTCGTCACGCACGCAAACGCGCTCGCGAAGAGTGCCATTGCCATCAGGTTCCGCATGACGTGCCTCCCAGCGCGGCAGTGGTAGCCGAAGAATAGTCCAGAAGCGGGTAATTCGGATCAGCCAAATGGATTAGCCGCCTAGAACGACACTTTGCCCACGTGCGTTCAAATCCGCGTCCAGCGTATTGAACTGCGCCACGTTTCCGATGTTGTGCCAGTTGCCGTCGTAGCGTTCGCCGCTGAGTTCACCGTTGCGCATCGCCCGTTGGAATAGCGGCAACAGCTTGAATGCGCCGTCGGGTTGATCGTCGATGAAGGCGCGGCGATAGACGCCAATATTCGCGAAGGTGAGGCGGTCGCCGATGCCGGCTTCATTGAGATGGCCGTTCTCGAGATTGAAATCGCCGCGCGGGTGGAAGTCGGGGTTGGGCACCATCACCAGGTGCGCAGTGCCGTCGATTGATTCCGGCAAGGCGGCGTAGTCGACCTCGCTCCAGATATCGGCGCTGACGGCGATGAAGGTTTCGGCGTCGAGTAAATTCAGCGCGCGGCGCATGCCGCCACCGGTTTCCAACGGCGTGGGCCCTTCATCGCTGTAGCGGATGGCGATGCCCCAGCGCGAGCCATCGCCCAATGCGGGCTCGAACTGTTCGGCAAGGTGCGAGGTGTTGATAACGACAACGCGTACGCCGGCGTCGGCAAGTTTTTCCAGATGCCACACGATCAGCGATTTGCCACCGACTTCGATCAATGGCTTGGGCGTGGTGTCGGTCAACGGGCGTAGCCGTTCGCCACGGCCTGCTGCAAAAATAAGTGCCTGGCGAATCATGCGAACCCGGGACTCACGGCGTGGGTCAGGTCGCGACGACCGACGGCGCTTTCGAGCAGCGCGAGCAGTTCGGCCAGCTCGGGGTAGCGTCGCGCGATGCGAGCGGTGTAGCGCCAGACCAGCGGCAGGTCGCCAAGGTACTGCGCCTTGCCATCGCGATACCAGAGCCGGCAGAAAATGCCGAGTACCTTGATGTGGCGTTGGACGCCGATCAGGTCGAACCAGCGCTGGAATACTTTCGCATCCACGCCCGGTTCGATCAGTCCCGCATCGAGCGCGCGCAGACGATAGCTTTCGACCCAAGCCTCGACGCGCCCGTCGTCCCATTCGATGTAGCAGTCGCGCAGCAGCGAGACGAGATCGTAGGTGAGCGGTCCCAGCACGGCGTCCTGGAAGTCGATGACGCCGGGACTATCGTTCTCGCAGACCAGCAGATTGCGGCTGTGAAAGTCGCGGTGAACGAAAACCTTCGGCTGCTCAGCTGCGACATGCGCCAGCCATCCGAACGCGCGTTCGAGGACTGTGGTTTCGCCGACCGTCGGCGCATGGCCGAGGTGTTGTTCGAGAAACCAGGTCGGAAGCAATTGCATTTCGTTTAAGAGGCGTTCGCAGTCGTAGCGCGGAAGGCCCGTCGCATCCGCACCCGCCTGCATCGCCAGCAAGGCGTCCATGGCCGCGTCGTACAACGCATCAACGCTGTCACCGTTCAATTCCGGCAAGTAGGTGCGATTACCAAGGTCTTCCATCAGCACGAAACCTTGCGCGACGTCGGTCGCAAGAATTTCCGGGACGTGTACGCCTGCCTTCTCCAAGCGACCCGCCACGTCAAGCCACGGTGCGACGTCTTCATGCTCTGGCGGCGCGTCCATGACAATGTGATTGCCGTGCTCACCAGTGCTTCGCCAATAGCTGCGGAAGCTGGCGTCGACCGACGCCGGAGTCAGCGCCGTGGTCGGATCGGCGAGAGCATTCGTGGCGAATTGACGCAGCGCAGCATGACGTGAAGATAGTTGGATCATCGGATCGGTCGTTCGCAGGGCGATGACGACTGTCGCTGGCAGGCGGGTTGCATCCTGTCCTGTTGCGGCGCCGTACTGCGTTTATTGTGTCATGACTGCTCGAGCGCAGCGTGTCGTTTCCCCCGAAAAGCCTTGTAATTGCTGGGCCTGTCTCCATTTGACGGACATCGCTTTGCGACGCGCTGGTGACCCGTAAGGACGCCTCGCGGCAGGCGCATGGATCGCGCGACGCGAAGCTGCTGGCGCATCGCATACTCAATGAAACATTTTCTGTAGCAGCCCTTGACGGGGTTCCTATACTCAAACTCTTTTGTCACGCAGTCGTAACCGGAACTCCCCACGAATGGCTAACGAAAACGTCCAGGACCCGCAGTCCGAAATCAAGACCCTGATCATCAAGGGCAAGGAACAGGGCTACCTGACCTACGCCGAAGTCAACGATCACCTGCCCGACGACATCGTCGATCCGGAGCAGATCGAAGACATCATCGGCATGATCAACGACATGGGCATCGAGGTGCACGAAGTCGCGCCCGATACCGAGATGTTGCAGGCCGACGCTCCGGCACGCGCCGATGACGAGACCGCAACCGAAGAAGCGGTTGCCGTGTTGTCGGCCGTCGATGCAGAAGTGGGCCGCACCACCGATCCCGTACGCATGTACATGCGCGAGATGGGTACGGTCGAGCTGCTGACCCGCGAAGGCGAAATCGCCATTGCCAAGCGCATCGAGGAAGGCTTGAATCAGGTGCAGGGTGCACTGGCCAGCGTCCCGTGGTCGATCCATATTCTGGTCGAGGATTTCGACCTGCACACCGAAGGCAAGAAGCGTCTGTCGGAAGTGATTACTGGTTTCGTCGGCCCGGAAGAACCCGAAGCCCCGCCGCCCGCCGCCAAGAATGATGATTCCGACTCGGACGACGACAAGGACAGCGACAAGGACGCCGACGGCGACGGCGACGACGAGGACGAGGATGCAACGCCCGTCGATACCGGTCCCGATCCGGTAGAGGTTGCCGCACGCATGAACGAGCTGCGCGACTTCTACGCCAAGTTCCAGAAGGCCGCCGAGAAGAATGGTCTCGACGACAAGCGTGCCCAGAAGTTGCGCGAACAAATGGCCGAAGCCTTCCTGGGGCTGAAGCTGCCGGTGATCATGATCGACAGTTTCGTGCGCAAGCTGCGCGAAGTGGTCAACCACATTCGCCATCACGAGCGCGTCATCACCGATCTGTGCATCAAGCAGTCGAAGATGCCACGCAAGGAATTCCTGAAGAGCTTCCCGTCCAACGAGACTAATCCGGAATGGGCCGAGGAACTCGCTCGCAAGCGCCAGAAGTGGTCGCCCGCCATCAAGAACGTGGTAGGAGAGGTGGTCGCCGAACAGAACAAGTTGATCGGTATCCAGAAAACGCTGTCGCTGACGATTTCCGACATCAAGGAAATCAACCGCGCCATGTCGATTGGCGAAGCCAAGGCACGCCGCGCCAAGAAGGAAATGGTCGAGGCCAACCTGCGCCTGGTGATCTCGATCGCCAAGAAGTACACCAACCGCGGCCTGCAATTCTTGGACTTGATCCAGGAAGGCAACATCGGCTTGATGAAGGCTGTCGACAAGTTCGAATACCGTCGCGGTTACAAGTTTTCGACATATGCCACGTGGTGGATTCGCCAGGCCATCACGCGTTCGATCGCTGACCAGGCGCGCACCATCCGCATCCCGGTGCACATGATCGAAACGATCAACAAGTTGAACCGAATCAGCCGCCAGATGCTCCAGGAAATGGGTCGCGAACCCACGCCCGACGAGCTGGCTGAAAAGATGGAAATGCCCGAGGACAAGATCCGCAAGGTACTGAAGATCGCCAAAGAACCGATCTCGATGGAAACGCCGATCGGCGACGACGAGGATTCCCACCTCGGCGACTTCATCGAAGACACGTCGATCATCTCGCCGATGGATTCGTCCACGACGATTGGTTTGCAGGAAACGGTCCGCGACGTTTTGTCCGGCCTGACCCCACGCGAATCCAAAGTGCTGCGCATGCGCTTTGGCATCGACATGAATACCGATCACACGCTGGAAGAAGTGGGCAAACAGTTCGACGTGACACGCGAGCGCATTCGCCAGATCGAAGCCAAAGCCCTGCGCAAACTTCGCCACCCCAGCCGCTCGGAACAGCTTCGTTCGTTCCTTGATCTGGAGTAGAGCGGTTCTATCGCACCTGTAAACGACAACGGCCGCACATGCGGCCGTTGTTGCGTTCACTCCTCTCGCGACGCACAGCCGTCGCCCGTGTAGTTCCCGCGCTTCCTCGCCTCACGTAAACTCCCGCGTTCCCCGTCGGGCCTATAGCTCAATTGGTTAGAGCAGCGGACTCATAATCCGTTGGTTCCAGGTTCAAGTCCTGGTGGGCCCACCAACTCTACGTTTGAAGACGTCCCGAGAACACCGAACGACGTTAGGGAAATCAAGCGTAATAAGCTTTCTTGGTGGGTCGGCGTCCCGCGTAGTTCAATACGCATCAATTGAAAGTGTCAGCCATGTCTCCGCATACCTTGCAGCTATGTGTGCGGTCCATAGACCTTCTCGCCGGCCATTGCAGCTGGATTGGGTGGTCTGATCGAACTTCTGTTTGCGCGTCGACTTTTTTCAGAAGTGGCTATGCCCGCCGCCTGGCCATTATTCAGTTCGAGACCCGACCGCTATGGGCAGGGCATACGCGCCTCACTGAATTCCCGGAAAAGAAAAGGGCCGCATCGCTGCGGCCCTTGTTTTTGTTGCTTTGACAGGAGGAATTAGATTCCGTCGCCGTCTGCATCACCTGGCAGTGCACGTTCGACATGGTGCCAGCCGTCGCGTACTGCATTCTTGGCGTCGTTCCAAGCCAACGATGAGTTGCCCTTCGTGGCTTCCCACGAGCGAGCGATATCATTCTCTACCTCGTTGTACGGACGACCGCGATACTTGTTGTGGCTGTCGTAGCCGAGCTTGTACGCAGGCTCATAGTCGTTCCACTGGCTTCCGGCCACATAGTGAGACGAGTTCTGATAGTTTTCTTTCCAGTGTGCGTTGTAGGCGGTCGGATTCACAGCCTCGGCAACGCTATCGCCAGCCTTGGCACCCACGATGCCACCAACGACTGCGCCGACGACCATTCCCACCGGACCGCCCGCTGCACCAACGACTGCGCCAGTTGCGGCACCGGCAGCTGCACCCGTACCCGCACCGATATTGTGATCCTTTTTGACATCCGTCATTTTCGATTCTCCGAAGTTAGAAAAAGCTGACCGAGTCAGCGTTCGGGATGGGCGCGTCATGAAATCACGCCGCTCCAAACCTGTATCGAGATTAGGTTTTGATGGATGTCAGGATGCTGAACATGGAACGCGAGAACCATCAAAATCGTACGAGCGCTGAGCGCTTCGTTCAGGTCGCGATTTTCGAGCCGAGACACACGTCGAAACATGCGATCAAAGATGGCGGGCGCTCGCATGTAACACTGGCCGGACCCTCGTCACGAACCGCCGAAATTTACGCGATTCAATCTGCCGCGTGAAGGCGCAAGCACCAATCCTCGCTTTCCGACCCGATACATCGATCAAACTTGTTTCATCCGCACCCGGTAAATACATCCGCATCGACTGCGCCTTCGGTCGGATGCCAACAGCGCAGCAGCGCCTCGACGCCCTACCACCGCCACCACAGCGGATCCAGAAGACCTTTGAACTCTTCGCTGGTCATGATTTGCGCAACATCGGTGACACCCCTGAGATGGTTCCGGTGGCTTGCAGCTTGGACCACGACATCAACAATGAGTTGGGCGTCTTCAGCGTTTTGGGACGAGCGGTCTTCATCCCCTTGAGGCGCGCCGAAACTTCGTCGATTTCTCCCGAAGGTTGCTATCGTTCGGTGTTGGCGAGGAGACCGAGCGACCATCGTCGATGGTAGCGATCGGTGGACTGCTCGTCGTCACCCCGTTGACGCTCACCCTGTTGCCCGCGATGGGGCGGGAAATGAAACCGAGCGCAAAACCACAGGAGTGATCAATGAGTCAGCGCATGCGCAAATTCTGGCGGTATGTCGCCATGGCATTGATCGCCACGATGCCCGGTCTATGGATGCGGTTGACCGGTACGCATGTCTCCGTGGTGGCCGATGCCGCGATGGCGGGACTCGCAATTCTGGCGGCCGGTTTCATGCTTTCCTGGGGCGTGGAAGCTGCGGAGGAGCTTGTCTCGCGCGGACTGGCGTTGGCGGTGCTGGCGCTGATCACGGTGCTCCCGGAATTCGTGGTCGATTTCTATTACGCCTTTCAGGGTGGACGAGAACTTGGCTCGGAGTACGTGCAGTTCGCGGCCGCCAACATGACGGGCGCCAACCGTCTGCTCGTGGGCTTGGGATGGCCGACCATCGTGCTGCTGTATTGGTGGCGTAGCGGTAAACGCAGCGTCGAGTTGCGCTGGGACAATTCGGTCGAGATCAGCTACCTGGCGCTCGGCAGTCTGTATTCCTTCGTCATTGTGCTGAAAGGGCGGATCGAATGGTTCGACGCCGTGGTGCTGTTTGCGCTGTTCGTCGCCTACCTGTGGCGGCTTGCAAAGTTGCCCAAGGAGCAGGATGACGATGATGACGAGGACGAATTGGAAGTAGGGCCCGGCGCCGCCTTGAACGAATTGCCGCGTAGTAAGCAGATCACCACCATCGCCGCGCTCGCCATCGCGGCTGGCGCGACCATCATGCTGGAAGCCAAGCCGTTCGCCGAATCGTTGATCGGCGCGGCCAACACGATGGGCTTCAACAAGTTCCTTCTGATCCAGTGGGTGTCGCCGCTGGCGGGCGAGTTGCCCGAGATCATCATCATGATCCTGTTTACCTTGAGCCTGCGCCCGGGGTATGCACTGGGCGCGTTGATCAGCGACAAGATCAATCAATGGACGCTGTTGGTCGGGGCGCTGCCACTCGTGTATTCGCTCGGTGCGGGCACATTGCTGGCGCTGCCGCTGGATGCCCGCCAGGACGAGGAACTCTTCCTGACCGCCGCGCAGTCACTGTTTGCGGTGGCCTTGCTGCTGCGCTTGCGTTTCAGCCTACCCAGTGCGGTAATTCTGCTGACATTGTTCCTGGCGCAACTTTTGATCGGCCTCGTGTTTCAGCACGATGAAGCCCGCACCATTCGATGGCTGGTCGGGTTTGCCTGGCTGTACATGGGTTTGGCCGCCATGATGGTGATTGCCAACCGGTCCCGTTTCCTGGATTACATCCGGGTCGGCCTGCTCAACCGACCGCATGTTTAAATCGCTCCCGAATCGAGCGACTAGAAAAAGTGGACCACCTCTGTCGGTCTTCTGCCTTGAAGCTGCCGTTGCTGATCTTCAACGAAACGCCTTTGTCGCTCTTCAGCGTGAAGTGGAAGCGCCCTTCGATCACTTTGCCGATTGCAGAGGTGATTTCCAGCAGGTTGTCGCCAGCGGATTTGTCGATGGTGTAGGTCGCGTTCGGTTCGCCGCCCATTGGCATTTCGCCTTTGACGAATTCGACCTGGCAAAGTTTCTGGCCCCATTCGTCGTTGGTGTACGTCGTCGCTTTGCCCTCGGCATAGCTATTGCAACTGATGGATAGACGATCAACTGGTGTCTTCGGCGGAGGGTAGGCATCCGCGCCTGCCGTGGCGGCAATGAGCGTGAATGAGCCGGGCACGGGGATCAGTGTGATGTTGTTGTCGTCGCTGATAAACGCAGCATCGCCGACTGTCGCTTTTAGCACCTGCGGAACTTCGGCTTGGACGTCGATGATTTGTAAGGCGGAAGCGAGCAAGGCGGTCATCAGCAAAAACCTGGACATGGCGGCGATCTCTCAGCGGTGATGTGGCACGGAACACGGTGAGGTTTCAACTCGCTTGAGGCGTCAAGCGGCAACAAAAAACCGCCTTTGCAAAACTTCTCGAAATGTAACCGCTTACACGGTAAACCTTAACGGAAATGGAAAGTATCCATTCAGCGCCGATGCGATGAGATACACATCGCCCGCATTCGTGCGGGTGTTGTGCACAGCGAGTTGATCGCCAAGACACAACCCGACCCCTTCAGGAGAATCGACCGTGGTCACCTTGTCTTCCTTGTTACTTCGCTCCGTCATGTCAGCGAGCGCCATACTTTTGCTGGCCGCGGGCAACGCCGCCTGGGCCGACCCGCCCGGCCGCGTGGCGCGTATGAGCTACATTCGTGGCGACGTCGGCTTCCAGCCTGGCGGCAGCGGTGAATGGGCCGACGCCGTAATAAACCGTCCGTTGGTAACCGGCGACCGGTTGTCCACTGACCGCAATTCACGTGTCGAGCTGGAAATCGGCGCGGGTTCGATCCGTCTCGACGAGCGCAGCACGTTCAGTCTGCTCGACGTCAACGATCGCATCACCCAGGTCGAGCTGACCGATGGCACGTTGAACATCGCTGTGCGCCGCCTGATTAAAGGGCAGACCTATGAAGTGGATACACCCACTCTCGCCTTCGTCGTCAGCCAGCCGGGTGAGTATCGTATAGATGTGTCGCCAAAAGGCGACTCGACGATGGTCACCGTGTTTCGCGGTAGCGGCGTCGTGTACGGCGAGAACAACGCGAGCTATCGCGTTCGCAACGGCCAGTCGTACCGCTTCAACGATTCCCGTCTACGCGACTATCGAGTGCTCAACATGCCGCGCACCGATGCTTTCGACCGCTTCTGCGAGGAACGCAGCAATCGCTATGAGCGGTCGGTGTCGAGCCGTTACGTCTCCGATGAAATCGTCGGCTATGCCGATCTTGACGACTACGGCAGCTGGAGCACAGTGGCGAGCTATGGCTCGGTCTGGTATCCGCGTGGCCTGCGTTCCGGATGGGCGCCGTATCGTGACGGCCACTGGGCGTGGATTGATCCTTGGGGATGGTCGTGGGTAGACGATCAACCGTGGGGTTTCGCGCCTTCGCATTATGGTCGCTGGGCCTACATCGACACGCGTTGGGGTTGGGTACCGGGTCCGCGCCAGCTGCGACCTGTGTATGCGCCGGCCTTGGTCGCGTTCGTCGGTGGCAGCAACTGGAGCATCAGCATCGGCAACAACCCGGTCGGCTGGTTTCCGCTCGGCCCGCGCGATGTCTACCGACCGTGGTACGACACGTCGCGTGACTACTTCACGCGCGTCAACACGCACAACACGATCATCAACAACGTGACCGTGGTGAACATCTACAATGATTATTCGAGCGGTCGTCCATCGCGCGCCGATTACGCCTACCGTGGCGACGAACGCGCCTTCACGGCCGTGCCAGGCAATGTGTTCGCCAGTGCGCAACCGGTCGGACGCTCGCGGCTGCGCCTTGGTGAGGATGTGATCAGTCGTGGTGACGTTGTCAATGCCGTCGCCATTACGCCGGTACAGGCCAGTCTCGCTGCACGTGGCAATGGACGCGCGCGGCGTGCCGATCCGGAACAATTTGATCGGGCCGTGGTAGCACGCAACACGCCGCCGGCTGAGGTGCTGCCATTTGCAGAGCGTGAGGAGATCATCCGCGACAACGGCAATCGCTCGCCGGGCATGGAGAAGTTGCGCGAGCGCGGTCCCAAATCGAACGCAAGCGAGGAGCGTCGTGTTCGCGTCGTGGATGCCGACAACCGGGCCACGCCACAGGAAATTCCGGTGGCTGCCAATAGCGTCGAATCTGATCGTGCAAACCCGAACCGCGCCGAGCGACGCGCAGAAGGTCGCGCGGACATGGGCGAGCGTGCTGATCGTCAGTCGACTATCAATGCCGATGCCGGTCAACGACTGGATCGTCAGGAAGTCCGCGAGGGCCTGCGTGAAAAAGCCGATGCGCGTGAGGAAGCGGCTAATGCCGAGCAACGCCTGCCTTCGACGCGCTTCTCACCGGCGACGCGCAATCGCGCGAGCGATGGCGCGAACGACGGTACGTCACGCAACGACCTGGTCGAGCAGCGCCGGCAGTCCAACGACCAGTCCGAAGAACGTAGCGCGCAACGCGGCCGTGACGCGAAGCGCGAACGAACCGCTGACGACCAGCAGCAAAGCGACAACGATCGCGAGCAGGCAATGCGGGCTCGCGAGGAAAGTGCGCGCCGTAACGGACCGACAGCGACTGATCCACCGGAGCGTTTCCAGCCGCAAGAACAGCGTGATAAGCGCGATGCCGCGGCGGAACGTCAGGCTGATCAGAAGCGTGGCAACGACATGCTGGAGCAACGACGCGCACAGGCGCAGGAACAGCGCCAGAAGCTTGTCGAGCAGACGGACCGCTCGCAGCCCCAGCAGGTGGAACGCAACGACCAGGCCGAACGCATGCAGGCCCGGGAGCAACAGCGTGCCGAGCAGGCTGATCGTGCCGAGGCCCAGCAGGTGCAACGCAATCAACAAGCCGAACGCATGCAGGCCCGGGAGCAACAGCGTGCCGAGCAGGCTGATCGTGCCGAGGCCCAGCAGGTGCAACGCAATCAACAGGCCGAACGCATGCAGGCTCAGGAGCAACAGCGTGCTGAGCAGGCCGATCGTGCCGAGGGCCAGCAAGTGCAACGCAATCAACAAGCCGAACGCATGCAGGCTCAGGAGCAACAGCGTGCCGAGCAGGCCGATCGTGCCGAGGGCCAGCAAGTGCAACGCAACCAACAGGCCGAACGCATGCAGGCTCAGGAGCAACAGCGTGCGGAGCAGGCAAATCGCGACCAGGCTCAGCAAATGCAACGCCAGCAGGAACAGCAAGAACGTCAGCAGGAGCAACAGTCGCGGCAGGCGCAGCAACAGGCACAGATGCAGGAACGCGAACAGCAAGCCCAACAGATGCAGATGCAGCGCCAACAACAAGCCGAACAGCAGCAACAACAGCAACAGCAACAGCAACAGCAACAGCAACAGCAACAGCAACAGCAACAGCAACCCCCAGCGGCGCAGGATCAGCGTGAACTACGCAAGCAGCAAAAGCGTGAGGAACGCGACGCCAAGGAAGAGCCGCAGGATCGCTAGGTAAAGCGGCCACCGTCGCGAACAACCATCGACCCGCATCGTTGCGGGTCGATTTTTTTGAAAAATCCACGGCGGCTCTGATTAGTCAGTCACGAAGCGGCGGTTACAATATCGCCGATGAAGATCCTGCTAAATGGCGCGGAACAATTATTGCCCGCGCAGTCCACCATCGCCGATTTGCTCACGCATAGTGGCTATGCCGAGCGCCGCGTCGCCGTCGAATTGAACCAGGGCATCGTGCCGCGTAGTGCGCATGCCACCCAGCTGTTGCAGGATGGCGATCGCGTCGAGATCGTCCATGCGATCGGCGGCGGCTGACTAAAGAGAGAGCGTTGATGAACCATGCTTGGATGAATCCGCTGGCGTCCGCACCGTTGATCATTGCGGGCCGTCATTTCGGCTCGCGATTGCTGACCGGCACCGGCAAGTACAGTGACTTCGATCAGACCCGCGCGGCAACGCTGGCGGCTGGTGCAGAGATCGTCACTGTCGCAATTCGCCGCGCCAACATCGGCCAAGATCCGAGCCAGCCAAATCTGCTCGATGCGTTGCCTCCAAACGAGTTCACCATCCTCCCGAATACGGCTGGCTGCTATACCGCTGATGACGCGGTACGCACCTGCCAACTCGCTCGCGAGCTGCTCGATGGCCATAGGTTGGTGAAACTCGAAGTGCTCGGAGACCAACGCACGCTTTTCCCGGATGTCGTGCAAACCCTGGTCGCCGCAGAGCGCCTTGTCGCCGATGGTTTTGACGTGATGGTGTACACCTCCGACGATCCGATCCTTGCCAAGCGGTTGGAAGAAATCGGTTGTGTTGCGGTGATGCCGTTGGCAGCACCGATTGGCTCGGGCCTCGGCATACAGAACCGTTACAACCTGCTGGAGATCGTCGAAAACGCCAAGGTGCCGATCATCGTCGACGCCGGGGTCGGCACCGCATCCGATGCCGCGATAGCGATGGAACTTGGCTGCGACGGCGTTTTGATGAACACAGCGATTGCCGGAGCGCGCGATCCGGTATTGATGGCACACGCAATGAAGCTCGCCGTCGAAGCCGGTCGCGCCGCCTTCCTCGCCGGACGTATTCCACGCAAGCGTTACGCTTCGGCGTCCAGCCCGATCGATGGCATGATCGGCTGAGATGACAGGCGACGCGCAAGCACCGCAAGCACCATCGCGCAGTCGCCATGTTCGCAGCTTCGTGCGCCGGATCGGCCGCATCACGCCGGCGCAACAGCGCGCGTTCGACGCGCACTGGCCTGACTACGGAATCGATTACAGCGGCGAGACACGTAAGTACGCCTCGATATTCGGTCGCGACGCGCCGCTGATCATCGAGATCGGCTTCGGCAATGGCGAACAGTTGTTGCATGCGTCGTTGGCCGAACCGGATTCAAACTTCATCGGCATTGAAGTGCATACGCCTGGTGTCGGTCGACTGATGAATGGACTGGCCGCGCAAGGTGTGCTCAACACGCGCATCTACGCAGACGACGCGGTCGACGTGCTGCGCGACGAGATCGCGCCGGACGGCCTCGCTGAAGTACGCATCTACTTCCCCGATCCGTGGCCGAAGGCGCGTCACAACAAGCGCCGACTGATCCAACCTGACCTCATAGCTTTGATTGCGTCGCGCCTGCAACACGGCGGAATGCTGCATCTGGCGACCGATTGGGAGGCCTACGCCGAGCATATGCGCGAGGTACTGGAAGCAAGCTCGGAGTTCACCAACATCGACTCGCCCGGTGCAGCAGTTCAGCGTCCGGCGTGGCGAATCCAGACCCATTTCGAGCAACGAGGAAGAAAGCTCGGACATGGTGTCTGGGATTTCATCTACCGGCGCGGTTGACTCCGCGATGACGACGGGCCAGATTCCAAGCGCCATGATCCTCGCTTTTTGCCAGCGCCCATGCCAATCGCTGGACGGTTTTGGGATGCGGCACCTCACCTTTCGCGCCGAACCTCGGAACATCGGCTGACATGGAGAACATGCTGCAAAGCGGACTCAGCCTGACGCCGGAAATGATGATCGTGTTCGGCCTGTTGCTGTTCACCGTCACCATGCTGGTGCTGGAATGGATTCGTCCGGACCTGATCGCGCTGCTGGTGCTGGTCGCGATCGGCGTCACCAACCTGACACCGGTCGAACAACTGTTCGATGGTTTCTCCGGCACTGCCGTCATTTCGCTGCTGGCAGTGATGATCATGGGTGCTGGCCTGGATCGAACCGGGGTGCTTGGTAAAGCGGCATCCTTCATCCTGCGTATGGGCGGCGGCGCCGAATCCCGTGTGTCGATGATGGTCAACGGCATGGCCGGCAGTCTTTCCTCGGTGATTCAGAGCCAGGCGCTCGCCGCGTTGTTCATGCCGGTGGTCAGCCGAATCAGTGCGCGCACAGGCATACCTCTGAAGCGCCTGTTGTTGCCGATGGCGTGCAGCATTTTGTGCGGTACCAGCATGACGATGATTTCCAATTCCCCACTGATCCTGCTCAATGATCTGATCGCGAGCGCCAATCGCAACCTGCCGCAGGGCGCGCAGACCATCGAAACGTTTTCGCTGTTTGCGATCGCGCCGGTTGGCGTCGCCTTGTTGCTGGTTGGGCTCATCTTCTTCGCAATTTTTTCGCGCTGGCTGCTGCCCAGCGACGACAGCGATGGCAAGGTCATGCCGGGCCGCACCGAAACCTACTTCGCCAACACTTACGGCATCGAAGGCGAGGTACGCGAATTGCTGGTAACGGCGGAAAGCGCACTGGTCGGCATGAGCATTGGTGAAGCGGAGCAACTTCACGATGCGCCGCTGATTCTCGCACTCAAGACCAATGGCGAGTCACGCTTGTCGCCGCCGGCCGACCAGATGATCTGGGTCGGCAGTGTGCTTGGCGTGCTTGGCGATCGCGAACAGGTCAACGACTTCGCCAACAACCAGCTTTGCCGGGTGCAGCCGCGCCTGCGCGAATTTGGCGACATGTTCAATCCAACGCGCGCCGGTACAGCGGAAGCCGTCATCCCTCCGACTTCGCAATGGGTGAAGAAGAAGGTCAGCGAGCTTCGCCTGCGCAAGCGGCTGGGTATCAGCGTGCTCGCCGTGACCCGTGGCGAAGAGATTTACCGCGAAGACGTGCGCTCGATGGAGCTGCGAGCGGGCGATACGCTGGTGCTGCACGGCTTCTGGCGCGACCTCGCATTCGCAGCAGAGGCGCGCGATTTCGTCATTGTCACCGACATTCCGCAGGTCGAGCAGCGGCCATCGAAAATCTGGCACGCACTGACGTTTTTCGCGCTGGCGATGGGGCTCGGCCTGTTCACCGATCTGCGCCTGCCCGTGGCGATGCTGGTTGGCGCGGTTGGCATGCTGCTGGCTGGCGTCTTGAGCATGGAAGAGGCCTACAACGCAATCAACTGGAAAACCATCTTCATCATCGCCTCGTTGATTCCGCTTGGCCTGGCGATGGACTCAACGGGCGCGGCCACCTGGATGGCGCAGGAAATCATGGTCCACCTCGGCACGCTGCCGCAATGGGCGTTGCAGGCCTGCGTCGCTGTCCTCGCGCTGATGTTCTCGCAGGTGATCTCGAACGTGGGCGCGACCGTCATGATGGTGCCGATGGCCATCAACATCGCGCTGGCCTCGGGGGGCAACCCGGCGGTCTACGCGATGATCGTCGCCATCTCGACGTCCAATACATTTCTGTTGCCAAGTGCCAGCCCGGTCTTGCTGGTGGTAGCGGGACCGGGTGGTTATCGCAGCGGCGACTTCCTGCGCATCGGGTTGCCGCTCACCGTACTGATGCTGGTGACCTGCCTGATCGGGGTCAACATGCTGCTGGGTTGAACTCGCAGCAAGTGAATAGCGGCGGCAGCACAATTGTCTGGTGATCAGCGATTGCGTGCCGACGGACAGATATGCGATCCGGTATTGCGACGGCATGCAACGCTGTTGGTGTCAGCGGCGGTTGCGGCATCGCGAAACAGGAAGTCCTGGCGAAGTCGCAAACCGGCGCCGATGCCGGCCGGCGTGAACTGCCACTGACGTAGCGCGTCGCGGGCAGCAGCGGCAAAGCGGCCGTTTGCATCTCCTGCCACCACAACAATATCCCTCACCGACCCGTCGCTTCCCAATGCAAATTCGAATTCGACGTGTCCTTGCGAGCGTCCGGGCACGTTATCGGGATAGGTCGGCATCACTTTCCGAAGCAGTCGGGGTGCTGGCAATGCCGCGACAGGCAAACTGGATTGCGGCGCAGCGTCCAACGCGATTGTCGGGGAGTTGGGTGCAGCAACGGAGAACCTCTGGGGAGGTGCGGAAATGGCGGCGATGGAAGCCGCGGAGTTTTCGACGGTCATCGCCAAAACTTTCGGACGCGGTGACGCTGGCAGCGCCAGATTGTTGCTCATGCCGCGTTGGGCGTGGCTGACACGGCTTTCGGCGGTCGATGGCTCGACTGGCGAAACAACGGCCGGGAAAGCCAGTCCTTGTTGCCTCGGAATGGTGATCGTGAGATCGCGGGAAATATCCAGCGCCATTTCGAACATCAACGCCGCTTGAGGGCGTGGAAGTTTTTCCATGAGACTTTGGCCGAGGCGCTCCAGCGACGCGCGCTGCTCGCTCAACTGCGTGGCGACCAACAGGGCACCGCCGAGCAGCATGGTCAACAGTATCCAGTAGCTTGCATTGCTGCGCGTTTGCTGTGGGCGCTCGGCGGGTGACAGAAGGATGCGCTGGACCCGGTCGAGCAAGAAGCCGCCGCTGGCTGCAAGCACCAGTGGACTGGTCTGCAAGCGAAGTTCCTGCAAGGCTGCCAGTGTGCGCACGTAGTCGGTCGACGCCTGCCGATCATCGCCCAACACCAGCTGATCGCAGCAAACCTCGCGTTCGTGGCGCACATCGCGGCCGATCCAGTGCACAACCGGGTGATAGAACAACAAGGTCTCGACCACGGTTTGGACGAGGTTGATGTAATGGTCGTAGCGGCGCAGGTGGCTCAGCTCGTGGGCGAGGATCAGCTCCAGTTGCTGGCGCGGGAAATTTAGAGCCACGGCGGTCGGCAACAGGATCACCGGCCGCATCCAGCCGAACAGGGTCGGTGTGTCGATCAGGTCGGAAACCAGTACGCGCACGTGGCGGAGGTATCCAACCCGCGTTGCGACCGCTTCCAGCATCCGGTCAATGTGCAGGTGAGTGGATGCGCAAGCGACGATGCGTGCATAGCCACGCACGTCGCGAATTGCTTTGAGCGCAAAAATCAGCACACCGATCGACCACAGGCTGACCAGCCACGGCATCAATGCGTCGATGTTGAAACTGGGATTAGTGATGTTATCGACCGCGTCAAGTTGCAGAGAAGCATTCGCGGCCGTAGCCATCACCGAGGGGTCCGCCTGAGCAAGCAGGCTCACCGTCAGAGGTATGCACAGCGCCAGCAAGGCCATTGCGACCAGTCCGGCGGCGTAGCGAAGATATGCGCGCTCACTGGGCAACTGACTGCGAACGGCCGCATACAGTGCGCCTATGACGAAGCCCTGCCAGAGGAAATGCAGCAGGCTCCAGCCGATGATCTCAAGCGCCGATAGCCATGCCGGCAGGAGCAGGTTCATGGCGCTTCTCCCTTGGATTCAATCTGATCAAGCAGCATGCGAATCTGATCAAGTTCCTCGCGGCTGGCCTGCTGCGAACCCAACGCATGCAACACGAGTTGGGAGGCCGAGCCGTCGAAAACCGCGTGGACCATATCGCTGAGGAAGCGTCCTTGGGTTGGCGACTTGTCGACCGCCGCGCTGAACACGTGGGCTCGCAACGCATCGTTGCGATGGACCAGCCCTTTGCCATGCATAATCTGAAGCAGCTTGAGGGCGGTGGTATAGCCACCGCCATCTTCGCGGTAGAGATGCTCGTGAACTTCCCGAACCGTGCTGGGGCCTTTTGCCCAAAGCACGCTCAGGATGTTCATCTCCGACTCGGTCGGTTTGGGAACGGCAGCTTTGGCAGTCTTCATCGCGTGAGATTGGAAAGTAGCGTCCCCAGGGTAAGGTTCTTGATCGACAATCAGTGCCGCTTCGACTGCTGTCGACGCATCTCGGTTTCATCTTCAAGATGGCGCGTCTCGCGATCCGCTGCCGTCATGCACACCTTCGTGCTGCGATTGGATCCCACCGTCTTAACTCGCTCGCATATCAACTTCTGGCCGCTGTCGCCCGAGAGCAAGGAGTTGATCTCCGAGCTGGCGTTGACCAGCGCCACAGCGTCTGAATCGTTAATCTTCGCACCTGTGCTGCGCTTGACGTACAAGGCATCAAGTTCGCCCAAGCGCTTGTCGATCGCCTTCTTGTCGCCTTTGGACAATTGGGCATATTTGCCTTTGTCCATGTCGCTCCGCAGGGTTGCAGCCTGCTCGCGGAATTGCACAGTGGATTCGGCATTCAACGGAAACGGTTCCTTGGAATCACTCGCCGCGTGCGCCCCGGCAGTGCCGGCGAGGGCCAGTGCGATAGCAAGAATACTGCGATAAAACATGGGTTTACTCCTGAGTGGGTAGGCAGTGCACCGGAAGGGTGTGAACTGTGGGTCGATGTTATAAGCTAAAATTCGCTTCACGAACAGTGTCGTACGAAAACTTTCCTATTTCTTTTAACTGCACTGGCAATGGTCGCCAACGCGCCCGTCGTCGCGCAAGCCGCGAAGGTGGCGGAAGGCTTTCCAGATCAACGTGGATGTTCTAACCCGCGAGGTAAACCTCACCGTCGATCGCGCAGACCGCGACGGCGCTGAGGCCACCACCGCCCGGCCCTTCGCGGCATATGCCCGAACAGACATCGAAAACCGCACCGTGGGCCGCACAGATCAAGCGATCCTTTCGGACCAGGAACTGCCCCGGTGCGTAGTCAAGGCGACGCCCCGCGTGCGAGCAGACGTTGTGGTACGCAAACACTTCATCGCCACGGCGCAGTAGGATCAGATTGACCGCCTCGCCCTCGCTGCTGGTGTCGATTGCGATCGCGCCGCCGTCAATGATCGCCTCAAGTCGACACAGGTGAAGCTTGCTGGTATTGGAATCCAATGAGCTACTCTTGCTTCGTGTTTCGCGATGAATAACGGAAGCGGCCCCGCTATGTGAACCGCATTCGACATAGGATGACGGTGGCTCCTGCCCCGCGCCCCTTGCGCCCAAGCGCGCGCGCCCCGATACAGGAACACATGACAACCTTTTTCCAAGTCGCATTCTGGCACGACCAGCAGGTCCATCGACGTCACACGAAGGGTTTCCGCTCATGATGCAATGGCAAGTCCGGCCCGCCCGACGCAGCGGCAATTCCGTCGCCCAAGGTGCCGCAGGCGTGATTGGTATCGTGGTAATCGTGGCGCTGGGCCTGTTTGCGCTGGGTGCGGCGGCGATCATCGTCGTCGGCCTGATCATTGTGCTCGCGGTTCGCAGGTTGCTGTCGGGGCATTCGCCCAAACCCGCTGCACCTTTCCAGACGGGTGCGCGACTTGATACGCGGGCGCACGGAAATGTCATCAATGGCGAATTCGTTGTGATCGATCCTGATCACGTGGATGAAAGGCAGGTCGATGAAGGTCATCAGGATAACAGTCACGTCAAAGAAGGCCACGCCGATACTGCTTGAGCCGCCCTGATCGTCGATCCTGAATCAATCGGGTAACACGGCAGACCACTCTGTCCGCCTATGAGAATTTTTCTGCCAACCGTCCACGCGTAGCTAACGGCCGGCCGACGGCTACAAAATTAATTCCGCCTGTCCCTGCAAGGCCCGCTGCAAAGTGGCATGGCTCTCGAACTTCGCGCGCATCGGTTGAGATGTCACAGGATTCGCAGTGCTCCGGTGATGAGGAAAAAAGACTCGACGCTCATCAATTCCGCCGAGTTGCGGTTTGAGGCTGCGAGCAATCCGGATTGGCGCGGCCCACTTACAATGGCCCGTCATCCTTGCCGCGAGTTGCCGTCACCATGACCCGATCCACGATACTCGTCACCGGCGGTGCCGGTTACATCGGTAGCCATGTGGTGCGGCAGTTGCGTGCAACGAACGAACGCGTCGTCGTCCTCGACGACCTCAGCACGGGCTTTCGCGAGGCCGTAATCGACGCGCCATTGGTGGTCGGCAACACAGGCGACAGGGAAGTGGTTGCGCGGGTGCTGGAAAACTACGACATCGGCACGGTGATGCATTTCGCAGCGCGAACCATCGTGCCGGAATCGGTCGCCGATCCATTGCGCTACTACGGCAACAACACCTGCGCTACGCGTAACCTGCTGGAATGCTGCGTCACTGCCGGCGTAGACCAGATTGTGTTTTCGTCGACGGCAGCAGTCTACGGAATTCCGGGTGGCGGCCTGGTCAGCGAAGACACGCCAACCGCGCCGATCAATCCGTATGGCAGCTCCAAGTTGATGAGCGAATGGATGCTGCGCGACCTCAATCACATCGGCGCGATGCGTCACGTGATCCTGCGTTACTTCAATGTCGCCGGTTGCGATCTCAATGGGCGCATCGGCCAATCGACACGCGCCGCGACCCTGCTGTTCAAGGTCGCCGCGGAAGTTGCCACCGGCAAGCGAGATGCTTTGCGAATCTTCGGCACCGATTATCCAACGCCCGATGGCACCGGCGTGCGCGACTACATCCACGTCGAAGACCTCGCCAGTGCACACCTTCACGCCCTCGCCTATTTGCGCGATGGCAACCCCTCGACCACGGTCAACTGCGGCTACGGCCACGGGTACTCGGTACGCGAAGTGATCGACGCGGTGCAACGTGCGCACGGCGCGCCGATCAAGGTGATCGAGGAACCACGTCGCGCTGGTGATCCGCCATCACTGATCGCCGATTCCAGCCGCGCCCAAGCCATTCTCCGCTGGACGCCGCAGTACGATGATCTGGATTTGATTGCACGCAACGCTCTGGGGTGGGAGCGGAACCCGCGCTACTGATCGGAATGGGTGGCGACTACGTCGGCGAACCAGCAACGCAGAACACGGATGGACAGGTCCCCCTCCATCCGGGCGGGGAGCCTGCTCTGCTATCGGAAGACAGATCGGTACGAATGAGCCGGGTTGATCGGTGTATTCCGGGATTCCCGCTGGATCATTTGGGCGCGAAGTCAGCAGACTAGTCAATATCGCTCAACCCGCCGGCGTTGAACTGCATGACCCGCAAATACCTGCTACTCAGTTCAACCGCATTCCGTCCCGGTCGGCCACCGCACTCACGCGCTCGCGGGCACGATGCAGCACGCGCCGGTAGAGATTCTGATCAATGCCCAACTGATTGCAGGTTTCACTCTGGTGCTCGTCGTGGACGTAGTGGCGTATCAGGATTTCGCGATCACGCGCGACCGAAAGTTCGCCGAGCAAACGAGCCACTTGGCTCACGCGTATGCTTCGTTCTGCGGCATTTTCTGGATTGTCGGGATCGGTCAAAACGTCGACCGCGAGACTGCGGTCTTGCTGATCACGACGGGCACGCCGGCGATATTCACTGGTGACAATGTTTGCGACCAAACTACGCACGTAGGAAGGCAAGGCGACAGGATCGCGGACTTCCCCACCGCGCAGGTGCAGCAGCATTCGGACCAAAACATCCTGAACCAAGTCCTCCAGCGCTGGATCGTTCGGCCGGCAATGCTTGCGCACCAGTACCCTAATACCGGGCAGATACGCTTGCACAAAGCGCGCTTCCGCTTCCCCATCACCACGGTGGATGCGGTCGACCCATTCGACCCGCATCGCTACGTCGTCGTCGCCACCGATGTCGGCCATGTCTTCATCTCCTTGTTTGCGCTCCCCGGCGCGGGTCCGACTAGACCACAACTAGATGACTATCTGCCTCCCCTGTTTGGGGTATATCAAAATCCTGTCGGCCAATATCGGCTGATCCATTACCTCACGTGAGCGCCGGTGCACGGCGGAATGAGCCGTCGTGATCGCGGCAAGTGAATGATTTGTTTAGGCCCGCGAGAGTTAGTGACACAAGCGCTGGCATTGGCGCACAACGACGGCAGTACAGATTCAGGCTGCAGCATTGGCCTGCTCAAGCACCACGGCGACAGCGTGCAGCACGGCGGCGATGCGAACCGCACTCTGGATGGCCTGGGCGGAGACCGCGTGCTTCTTCAAGGTTTTTTCGTGCGATGCCATGCACATGCCGCAGCCGTTGATCGAAGAAACGGCGAGCGACGCGAGTTCAAAATCGATCTTCTCGCCGCCGGGATTGGCCATGACATTCATTCGCAGTCCGGCGCGCATCGTGGCGTATTCGGGCTCTTCGACAAGATGCGTGAAGCGGTAATAGACGTTGGTCATGCCCATCATGGCGGCGGCGGAACGCGCGGCGTTGAGTTCGGATTCATCGGCATGTTGCTTGGAGAACTCGGCGACGGCGGCTGTCAGGCCAGCGTGGCGGGAAGCCATGGCGCTGGACAGTGCGATGACGGCGATTTGCTTGTTGGTTAGGCCCGTCGCGCCGCTTTCGCTGAGTACGGATTCCAGGTTCAGGCGCAGGTCCTTGGCGTAGTCGGGGATCTGGGATTTCAGTTCTTGAATGCTCATGGGGTTCTCCGATTTGGTGGTGCGGACGACTCGACGTTCGAGTCTGCGGTGGAATTCGCTGTGCGGGCTGATCAGCTCCGCTGTCGTGAAGCGGCTCACCCTACCTTTACTGCGTTTGGTGGTGCAGGCCACTCAGATTCCTGGGAGCGACAGCACCCAAACCCGTCGTCATTCCCGCGAAAGCGGGGATCGATTTTGATCTTCGGCCATTCGCCGAAAGCACAGAAAAATCAAAATGGATCCCCGCTTTCGCGAGGATGACGACGGCATTTATGGGGAAGTCCTCTCGCGCTTGCGCGACGAAGGTTGCGAACAACCCAGCACCTACGCAGAAACTACGAGTGGTGAAACCGGCGGCAGCGTTGCGCCGCCGCCGGCAATCACGTCGAGCTGATCAGATCAGGCAACGGCCAGATCGATCGTGGCGTCGCCTTGCTTCCAGTTGCATGGGCACAGCTCATCGGTCTGCAACGCATCCAGCACGCGCAACACTTCCTGTGGGTTGCGGCCGACGCTGCCGGCGGTCACGTAGGCGAACTGGATGACGCCGTTCGGATCGACCAGGAAGGTGGCGCGCTGGGCGACGCCTTCTTCCTCATCGAGGATACCGAGGGCGCGGCACAGCTTCTTGTTGGTGTCGGCCAGCATCGGAAATTTGAGGTTGTTCAAATCCTTGTGATCCTTGCGCCACGCCAGATGCACGAACTCGGTGTCAGTACTGGCGGAGAGTATCTGGGTGTCGCGATCGGCGAATTGGTCGGTCAGATCGGAGAAGCCCTTGATCTCGGTCGGGCAGACAAAGGTGAAGTCCTTCGGATAGAAAAACACCAGCAGCCATTTGCCGGCATAGCTCTTGTCGGTGATGCGAGGGAAATCCAGTGTGTCGGTGGTTACGCAGGCTTTGAGGTCGAAGCTTGGGAATTGGTCGCCAACAGTCAACATGGTGAAATCCTTATAGGTGAGGATGAAAAGCGGCAGGGCCGCAAGAGAAGTTGAACCTCAGTTATGGGGCCGATCAGTCGCCCATCAAGTTGATTGATTCTATTAGATCAATTGATCTAGCCTATCGTTTTGCTCTCCTTCTTCCTTTGGTATCCCCATGAACCTTCGCGATCTCCGCTACTTGGTTGCCCTCGCCGACCTTAAGCACTTCGGGCGCGCGGCGGAGGCCTGCTTCGTCAGCCAGCCGACCCTTTCCACACAGATTCGCAAGCTGGAAGAAGAGCTGGATGTCACTTTGGTCGAGCGAACGCCGCGTAAGGTGCTGTTGACCGAAGTCGGTCGCGACATCGCGTCGCGATCACGCGGTGTGCTCAACGAGGTTGAGCAGATGCGGGCACTGGCCCGGCGCACGCGCGACCCGGAAGCCGGCTCGATTCGGCTTGGAATCTTCCCCACTCTGGCGCCGTATCTGTTGCCGCATGTCGTGCCGAATTTGCGCGAGCGTTTCCCTCGATTGGAACTACTCCTGGTCGAGGAAAAGTCAGAAGTGCTGCTACGCCAATTGCGCGAAGGGCGGATCGATGCGGCCATCCTTGCCCTGCCCTTGCATGACGACCAACTTCACGAGCGTTTCCTGTTTGAGGAACCGTTCATTCTGGCGGTACCGGCGGGCCACGCACTTGGCAAACGAAAGTCTCTGAAGATGGAGGACTTGGCCGATCAGGACTTGCTACTGCTCGACGAGGGCCACTGCCTGCGCGACCAGGCGCTCGATGTCTGCCAGTTGTCGGGTGCGGCCGAGAAGGACGGCTTTCGCGCAACCAGTTTGGAAACGCTGCGCCAGATGGTCAGCGCCAATGTGGGTGTCACGCTGTTGCCAGTACTGTCGGTGAAGCCACCGGTGAGCCCCTCACCGAACTTGCACCTGATCGCATTCAAAGGCGAGATTCCCAGCCGGAATATCGCGATGGTCTGGCGCCGCAGCACAGCGATGAGCGGCTTCCTCGATCAAGTCGCCGACACCATCGCCGACTTACCCAAGGGTTTGCTTGATCCGCGAGCTATCAGCTGACGACAGATACAGCCCCGGACTGGTCGCAACGCTGCATCACTTGAACGCGACTTGCGCAGACGAGTTGGAGATGGCGCGACCTTGATCGAGAATCTGCGTCGTGTATGAGAGACGCTGTGCCGCGCCGTCGACAGTGACGGATATGGTCACTGCCATTTCGCCGGGCAAGTCCACTCGTACCGAACCCGGTTCGCCGGATTCGACCAGCAACATGGGGGATGCGAGCGACTTCATCGTCGCGAGATTGATGACGGCAATATCGACTTGATATCGGCCGGCTTGCTCCGCAGGTGCCACCTTCAGTTCCACTGATGGTTGCAGCAAAGTCACATCGGCAGCGATAGCGGTAAGACTCGTTGCGAAAAGGAAGAGTGCGGGGAGCATCGCTTTCATCAGATTGATCCTAAGGTACAGGAGTTGATTGACCGAAATCGGCTGGCAGAGTTCGTTCCTCGCCGTACTGTCCATTATTCTTGTCGGCATCCCTTTTCGCCGAGCCTTCCATGATTCTGCCTTCCGTTCAAATTGAAACCGCGCCGCAGCCGCGCCACGCCGTCATCTGGATGCATGGCCTGGGTGCGAACGGTCACGACTTCGAGCCGATCGTGCCTGAACTGGTCGGTGCGGACTGGCCGCCGTTGCGCTTCGTTTTTCCGCATGCGCCAACACGCGCGGTGACGGTGAACAACGGCATGCGCATGCCGGCCTGGTACGACATCAAGGGCTTCGAGATTGCCCAGCGCCAGGATGAAGTCGGGATACGCGAATCGATCACCCAAATCGAAGTCTTGATTGCGCGTGAGGTCGAACGCGGCGTGGTCGTCGGCAATATTCTCATCGCAGGCTTCTCGCAGGGCGCGGCGATGGCGTTATCGGTTGCACTGCGACATGCAGAAGCACTCGCAGGAGTGATTGCCCTGTCAGGCTACTTGCCGCTGCGCGAAACACTTGCCGCCGAAGCCTCGCCGATGAACGCGAAATTGCCCGTATTCATCGGGCACGGCAGCGTCGATCCGGTGGTGCCGGAATTCCTGGGCCAGGAGAGTCGCGACTTCCTGCGCGAGCTGGGCTACCCCGTTGATTGGCATAGCTACCGAATGGCGCATCAGGTTTGTGCGGAGGAAATCTCAGACCTACGCGACTGGATCGGCGCAAGATTCCGCAGCGGCATGTCTGCCAGCTAACCGGACTCCCATTGATCGCCAGCAAACCGCCACGCACGCACTGGTTGCCGCCGTTCTGCACGCTGCCGACGCTTTTTGCGGTGATGATCGTCGCTGAACTTGTGGTGCTGGTGGTCGTGCTGGCACCCGGTTCCGAACGAGTCGATGCGTTGGAACGCCTCGCCATTGGCAGCGTTTTCGCGCAGTGGTTGGCGCTGTTGGTGGTGGTCGCGTTATGTTCGCTGCGTGATCGCCTGGACCGCATGCAGCCGTGGATCGGATCGTTGCTGGCGTGGCTCGCGATCATCGTCACTTCTGCGCTGGCCGCCTCCGCGATCCGCTGGATCGACTTGAATCTTGCATTCGGTTTGACCGGCTCGCGCGAAGCTGGCCTTTCGTTCATCTGGTCAACCGCGCTGATATGTGCGCTGATCGGTGCGGCCTTGCTGCGCTATCTCATCATCATTGAGCGCTGGCGCAGCCGTGTTGAAGCGGCTTCGAAGGCGCAGGTGGAAGCTTTGCAAGCGCGCATTCGGCCACACTTTTTGTTCAACAGCATGAACACGATCATCAGCCTGATCCGAACCCGGCCCAGCGAAGCAGAACGTGCCGTCGAGGACTTGTCAGATCTGTTCCGTGCTGCCCTCGGCAGCGACCAGCGCATGGCGACATTGGGCGATGAACTGGATCTGGTCGATCAGTACCTTCGCATCGAACTACTGCGACTCGGCACGCGCTTGTCGGTGCAGCGTGAACTGGATGACGCGCCGCGTGCGATGCCCATGCCGCGATTGCTCCTGCAACCGCTGGTCGAGAACGCAGTCATCCACGGCATCGCTCGGCTGCCGCAAGGCGGGGTGATTTCTCTGGCGTGCCGCAACGAAGGGCACCGCGTTACTTTGACGGTGAGTAATCCGTGTCCGATCGGTCCGCGCACCATCGATGGCATGGGCCGTGCTGGCGCGGGTCACAATGGCCACGCAGTCGCCAACATTCGAGAGCGCATCGGTTATCACTACGGCGATGGAGCGTCACTGGAAACCAGGCAAGCAGGCGGCGTTTTCTTGGTTACCCTCACCTTGCCGGAACCGCCCGCCGATGAGTCTTGAACGGACATGCGCCTTCGTTGGAAATTGTCATGCGCATAGTCATCGTTGACGACGAACCGCCAGCACGCGACCGCTTGCGCGTCTTGCTCGCCGAGATGCCCGAATGCAACGTCGTCGGCGAAGCGGAAGACGGCCATGTAGCATTGGAAGTGGTTGAGCAGCAGCACCCTGACCTGGTGCTGCTCGACATCAGCATGCCACGCATGGATGGACTGGAAGTCGCCAACCATCTGGCCCGCTTCCACGCTGCGCCGACGGTGATTTTCTGCACTGCGTACGATCAGCACGCGCTGGCCGCGTTCGAGGCGCATGCAATTGATTACCTGCTCAAGCCGATCCGCGCGGATCGCCTCGCCGCGGCGATTGATCGTGCTCGGCGATACGTCAGCGGCGCTGAGCGATCCCCTGCGGCAACGATGCCGACGCGCCAGCGCACGCACTTGTGCGCACGGGTGCGAGGAAATCTTGTACTGGTGCCGGTGGCATCGATCCGTTGCCTGGTCGCCGAAGACAAGTATGTTGTCGTTCACCATGACAAGGGCCAGGTTCTGGTCGAGGACGCATTGAAAACGCTGGAAGAGGAATTCACCACGCGCTTCGTGCGCATCCACCGCAATAGCCTCGTCGCGCTGGAGCACCTGAGCGGCTTGACGCGTTCTCCCGATGGCCGGGTGCTGGCCAGCGTTCCGGGTGTCAATGTGGAGCTGGAAATCAGCCGGCGCAACCTGCCGTCGATTCGCAGCCTGATTCGGGCGCTGTAATCGCTGTCGCGATCGTGCCGGCCAGATAGACTGCCAAGTCGGCCCGACCAGCAGCTTGCAACCATGACCATTCTTCGAATCGCCACTCGCGAAAGCGCCCTGGCCCTTTGGCAGGCCGAACACGTTGCAGCGCGAATTCGCGTGGCGCATCCACGGCTGAGCGTGGAGCTGGTGCCAATGACCACACGCGGCGACCAGATACTGGATCGACCGCTGGCGGCAATCGGAGGCAAGGGCCTGTTTCTGAAAGAATTGGAAGTGGCCATGCTGGACGGCCGCGCAGACATCGCCGTGCATTCACTGAAAGACGTTCCGATGGATCTGGAACCAGGCTTTGAACTCGGAGCGATCCTCGAACGCGCCGACCCCGCCGATGCGTTCATCAGCAACCATCACGCATCCATCGCCAAATTGCCGGCGGGGGCGAAGGTGGGAACCTCTTCGCTGCGTCGCCAATCGCAACTGCGCGCAGTTCGTCCAGACTTGACCATTCTCGACCTTCGCGGCAACGTAAACACGCGTTTAGCGAAGCTCGACGACGGTCACTACGACGCCATTCTGCTTGCCTGCGCAGGCATTGAACGGCTAGGCATGTCGGCCCGGATTCGCGGTCGGCTGGCGGCACCGGACTGGATATCAGCAGTCGGCCAAGGCGCCATGGCGGTCGAACAACGCAGCGGCGACCGCAAGATCGCCGACATCACTCGCGTGCTCAATGACGCCCACACCGCCCGCTGCGTCGGCGCCGAGCGCGCGATGAATCACGCGCTGCATGGCAGTTGTCACGTTCCGATCGCCGGTTATTGCCGCGACATTGAACAAGGGCTGGAGCTGATTGGCTTGGTTGGTGCCGTCAGCAGCGGTCGTCTCATCAGAGCCCAAGCCTGTGGGGACCGTTATCAAGGCGAGGCTCTCGGACGAAAAGTGGCTCGCCAGTTGCTGGACGCTGGCGCTGCGGAATTGTTGGCCGCCTATGGATACGACACGCCGCAATGATGTGCGTTGACTGAAAGACAACGACGTAAATCGCGGCGCGTGCGCTCGCCAGGATGCTTTAAGCAAGCCCATTATTTTTGCCGTTCTGACTCGGGCCCAGCGTCCGTGAATGTTAGAATTTATCGATGGGGCCCCGGAAACACGTGAGCACGCCGACGCGGCGCCAGCAGGGATCGGCTTTGCGGAATTTGTCGAGTTTGTGTGCGACTTTGCTGTTGCTGACCTGGCTATTGCCGGCCAGTGGCGCCGGCTCGGCCGAGCAACGCTATTTTTTTGAGCCGGTTGAGAGCGCGGCGAGCGCGACTCAACACACCATCCGTTCACTGACCCAGGACCGCGACGGCTTCGTCTGGCTGGGCACTGATTCGGGCTTGCTGCGTTACGACAGCTACCAGTTCCGACGTCCACAACCGCGCAGCGAGGAAAACGCCGAGCGCCTGCAGGGGGTCGTCAACGCGCTGGCGACCGATTCCAAGGGTCGGCTGTGGGTAGGCCTGCTGGCCGACGGTCTGTGGCGGTACGATCCGACAACCGGCACTATCGTCGAACCCGAAGCGGTCGAGGTCCACGAACGCAGCATCAGCTTTTTGACGCCGACCGATGAAGGCATCTGGGTCGGGGTCGGGGTCGACGGCAGCCTGCTGCTGCTGAGCACCGACGACGGGCACCTGCTGCGAAGAGTGAAGATTGGCACGAATCAATCCGGCCCCGTTTTGGTACGGTCTGGCGCCGCCGCCAGCGACGGTGCGTTCTGGGTGGCTGGCAACAAGGGCGTATTTCGTATCGCAGCCGGCACGGACGTCGCCGTTGCCGTATCGCTGGACCTAACCGGGGCTGCGATGCGCTTGATGAAAGCGTCGAATGGCCGCTTGTACGCAGCTTGCACCAACGGATTGTTCGAAATCGACGATGCTGGCGGTCTCCACCTGCTATGGCAGTCAACCGCAGGCCCGGTGACTGCGTTGGCGGAATCGTCACCAGGCCACCTCTGGTTTGCGGCTTCTGACCGAGGCTTGATGCAGATTGACCTGGCAAGCACCGCCGTAACACCTATCCAATCCGGTGGAACGGGACTTGGTGCCATGCCCAAGGCACCCATTCATACCCTGTGGATGGATCGAGCCGGCCTGATGTGGGTCGCGACAAACAGCGCGGGTTTCTACAAGGTTGATCCGACCGGTACGCGATTCGAGACGATCCGCGACAGCGCCGTCGACCAGGACGCGATCGGTCGAAACAATTTCGTCAGCGTTTACCGATCGGCCGATGCCTTGTGGTTGGGGACAATGGGCGACGGCCTGAGACGCTACGACCGGCAATCCGGCCAATGGCAGCAATACCAAGGCGAAATACTCCAAGCGCTCGGGAGCGACGACAAATACCGGCCGTTGACCATCCGATCAATCGCCGATGCCGGCAACGGTCGGCTGTGGATTGCGAGCCAGCTAGGGATAGCCAGGCTCGATCCTTCCAGCGGAGTTGTCGAGAGGTTGCCGCCGCTGCCGGATGTCGAGAACAGCGCGGCAGGCACCGACTCAGGACCCTTGCTGGTGACTCGCAATGGCAACCTGTGGGCCGGCAACCGCAGTAATCGTATCGCCCGTTTCGACCCGGAATCCCGCCAGTGGAAGTCGATAGAACTGGTACCCGGCGCCGCCCAGGCCAATGTGATCCTGAGCCTGTTCGAAGATCGCGACGGCACCCTCTGGGCCGGTAGTTTGAAGGGCTTACACCGCATTGATGTGACCACCGGCAGAGTCCGCACATTCCAGCACATCGCGGGCAACCCCCGCTCGCTGACCAGCAACATCGTTCGTTCGATGCATCAGGACGCCGACGGAACGCTGTGGATTGGCACCCAGTCCGGCCTCAACCAACTGGAACGAATGGACGCCAGTGGGGCGGAATTCTCGTCCTGGCCCGATTCAGAACAACTGCGTGACGACACTATCTACGCGATCCTGCCAGGGCCGCTGGATCGACTCTGGGTCAGTACTAATCGTGGCTTGATGGCAATCGACCGGAAAAGTGGAATCATCCTGGGCTCGTCGATGCGCGACGGCCTGCAGGCATTGGAATTCAACGGTGGCGCGGCGGCACTGCTTGCCGATGGCGATCTCGTCTTTGGTGGGCCGAATGGGCTTAACCGATTTTCGCCGGAACGCATCAAGTCGAGCATGTTCGTGGCACCTGTGGAGATCACCGAAGTTCGAATCGGCAATCGCGAACCGATCCAGCCGTTGCGACGGGCGACCATCGAACTAGGTGATGACGACAGTCTGATCACCATCGGCTTTGCCGCGCTCGATTACACGGCGCCCGACCACAATCGCTTCCAGTATCGCCTGAAGGGCTACGACCCGGAATGGATCGATGTCGGCTTTCGACCGGTCGCCGCCTTGAGCCATTTGAAACCGGGCAGTTATCTGTTTCAGGTTCGCGGCAGCAATCGCGATGGCATTTTCGGCGCCGATCCAGCCGAACTGACCATTGTCGTTCCGACGCCGTGGTGGCAGTCGTCATGGGCAAAACTGGGCTATCTGTGCACCGGGTTAATGGCGCTGCTGTTTGTATTGCACTCCATTCGGCGTCGCCGCACGGACCTGCTGCGCCAAAACGCGGAGCTGATCGAACGGGAGAACCGCCTGCACATGGCCGTCTGGGGATCGGGCGATCAGTTCTGGGATTGGGACCTTCGCCGCGGCGTGTTGATTCGCACCACTTCCGATGTCGCGACGGGCTCCAGCGTCGTCATCGAGATACCGATTGACGTCTGGCAGGGTCAGGTCCACGCGGAAGACATCGACCCACTTCGCCAGCGCATGATCGACCACGTCGATGGTCGCACCGACATCTACGAGTCCGAACACCGGCTGCGCGTCGGCGACGACTGGCGATGGGTGCTGGCGCGCGGACGCGTGGTAGAGCGCGACCGTAGCGGTGCGGCTACGCGAATCTCCGGAACATCACGTGACATCACTCTGACCCGTCTCGCAGAGCAGGATCGCCGGATCGCCATCCAGGTGCTGCAGGACATGGAGGAAGCGGTATCGGTCATCGATCTCCAATTCCATTTCGTGTCGGTCAATCCAGCATTCTCGCGAGTAACCGGCTGGGCGGACTGGGAGGTGATCGGCCAGTCGACGCGACTCCTGGATTCGTCGCGACACGGTTCCAACGACTACGACCGCGTTCGTCAAACCTTGATGAACGACGGATCGTGGAATGGCGAACTGTGGCAGCGTCGCAGTGACGGCACCGAGTTCTCGAGTTGGACCCAGCTCAACGAAGTCCGCGATGCGAGTGGCATGCGTACCCATTACGTCGGCGTCTTCACCGACATCACCGAGCGCAAGCGCAGCGAACAGGAACTTCGCTACCTGGCCAACTACGACACCTTGACCGGATTACCGAATCGCACCCTGCTGGCGCAAAGGCTGTCAGCTGTACTCGCCTTGGATGCGGTAACGCCGGGCGGCCTTATCTATCTTGATCTTGACCATTTCAAACACGTCAACGATTCCTACGGCCATGCCGCAGGCGATCGCCTGCTTCGCGCCGCAGGTGATCGCCTGCGACAGATTATCGATACTGACGACACGGTCGCGCGGCTGGGCGGCGACGAATTCGCGATCATCCTTCATACCATCTCCAGCGAAGCCCAGGCAGCCGCGGTAGCGCGACGCATCATCAAGGCATTCTCCCTTCCGATTGAAATCGGCGACGCCGAGTCTGTGATCGTCACCACGTCGATCGGCATCAGCCTGTTCCCGCAACACGGTGACAACGTCGCGGAATTGTTGAAGTTCGCCGATACCGCGATGTATCAGGCCAAGAGTTGCGGCCGCAATACATTCATGGTCTACACCGAGGACATGAACACGCAGGCGCACTATCGCGCCAGCGTAATCGCCGCATTGCGCAAGGCGATTGCCCGCGACGAGTTTAGGCTGGTGTTCCAGCCAAGACTGTCGCTGGCAAGCAACCGCATGTGCGGCGTCGAGGCCTTGCTGCGCTGGAACAGCGCCGACCTTGGCGAAATCGGTCCCGCCGAGTTCATTCCTTTCGCCGAAGAATCCGGGCTGATCCTCCCCATTGGCGATTGGGTGCTGCGCGAAACCTGTGCGCAGATGGCCCGCTGGCGTAGCGAAGGCGTACGCGGGCTAAGCGCATCGATCAACGTTTCAATGATGCAATTGCAACGCGGCAATGTCGCCGGACAGTTGGCTGCGTTACTCGACGAGTTCGCGATTCCACCCGACCAGATCGAACTGGAGCTGACCGAAAGCGTGGTCATGGCCAATGCTGAACTTTCGATCGGCATTTTGCAGGAACTGCGCGATGTCGGCGTCACGGTTTCGATCGATGACTTTGGCACCGGCTATTCCTCGCTGAGCTACCTCAAGCGCCTGCCGATCGATACCTTGAAAATCGACAAGGCCTTCGTTGGCGACATCACCACCGACGTCGATGATCGCGCAATCACCGCGACCATCATCGCGATGGCCCGCTCACTGGGCCTTAACGTGGTCGCCGAGGGCGTGGAAACCGCCGCCCAGGTCGAATTCCTGCGCGATCACGGCTGCGACGAAATCCAGGGCTACTGGCTATCCAAGCCGCTACCACCCGATGAGTGCCTGGCCTTCTTAAACGAACGCCTGCAACGGGGCAGCCCGATGCTTGGGAACGCCGTTTAGCGCTACGCGCTGGTCTTGGTTCTTCTCCCCTCGGGAGAAGGTGACGCGATTTCTATTGCTGATTTGACTGACCGTTTAGACGTCTATCCGGCGTCGCTATCCCATGCCATTCTTTCGCCGGCAGTCGCCAGTCTGGTCAAGTGTTTCGCCGGGCTGCCGACCGCCGCTTCGCTGTGGATGGCTGCCGCCAGACTGGTCAAGCGTTTCGCCGGGCTGCCGCCCGCCGCTTCGCTTTGGATGGCTGTCGCCAGACTGGTCAAGCGTTTCGCCGGGCTGCCGCCCGCCGCCCTACCTTTCTCCTCGCCCCTCCATGTCAGGCTAGTTGTCGCTTTCGTTGATATCTTTTCTTTTGGGGAGCGGTAGCGAGTGAATCAATGAAACAGATTCG
>JBBSTF010000019.1:0-54605 GCA_038236135.1 Lysobacterales bacterium | reverse complement strand
GTCTTCATGGCAACGCAATCCCGTGGTCGATCAAGGCGAGGGTGTGGTCGATCAGTTGGCGCGGGCGAATTGTCGAGACGTTGAACACGCGCTTCCAGATCGGCATCGCGGCCAGCGGAAACAAAACCAGTGCCATCACCGAAACCACCAGCAGGCGTGGATCGAGATCGGCTGGCAACCGCTTTTGCTTGCGCGCGCTCGTCAGCGCAGCAGCCAGCCGTTTCGCTACCGGCATTGCGATGCCACCGATAATCCGTTCGCGCAACTGGCCGCCTTCGCTCAGCACCTCGCGCACGTACAACGGCGGCAGCCAAGGGTGCGCTGTCATCAGCGTTGCGAACGTGGTCACGAAAGCATGCAGCAACGTGCGTGGGTCGTCGCTGGCCAAGCCCGGCGTGGCGGTCGCCGTACCGATCAAGGGCCGGATGCGCTCCTCGACTAGCGCATCCACCAGAGCATCGCGCGAGCCGAAGTAGTAGTGCACCAGCGCAGGCGTCACCTTCGCATCGCGCGCAATCGCTGCAATCGAGGTCGCTGCGATGCCGTGCTGGCCAAACAACGTTGCCGCCGAATCGAGCAGGCGCAGGCGCTGGTCGCCAGTATCGGATTTGGGCCGACCGGGTCGTCGCGCTCCATTCTTGCCAGTCTTTTCCACGGGTGTCTTTGCCATCATCGCCGCCATATTTAATTCAACGGTCAATTAAATAACAGCTCAGCGCAAGATTGCAAGTCCGATTCAGGTTCAGCGCAGCTGGACCATGACCGCGACGCGGAATTCTTATAGTCTTGGGTTCATGGGCGAGGACTGCCGGCAGAACGCCGCAATCATCGTCTCGACGATCCGCAAAAGGGAGCACGGTCATGCGCAGATTCGGGCGGCGTTTCGCCATCGCAATGGCAACGGTTTTTATGGGGTTTGCGCTGCTAGCGGCGCCATCGGTGCAAGCCGTTCAACTCGATCCCGGCGGCCTCGGCCAGGTGCTGATCTATCCGTACTACACCGTCCACGATCGTCAGCAGACGGTTTTTTCGATCACCAATACCAGTGACTTCGAGCAGGTTGTGCAGGTGACCCTGCGCGAAGCGTTGAACGGTCGGCCTGCATTGCAGTTCAAGGTGTGGCTCGGTCGCTACGATGTTTGGAGTGGCACCCTTTTTGCGCTCGCCGACGACGGTGTCGCCACTGACGGCGTGGGTATGGTCACCCTTGACCGTAGTTGCACCACGCCCACATTCACGTCAAGTGGCCTGACAAACAGCGGGGGCATTCCATACTTGCCACTGCTTAATGATGGCTATTCAGGAGCCATGAGCGATGGAGGTCCTAGCGGCTTAGCACGTGCGCGCCACGGTTGGATCGAGGTCATCGCGCTCGCCAACCTGACCGGAGCATTGGCGTCAGCCATCACTCATACGGGCAGCGGCAATCCCGCCAACTGTGCCGTGGTGCAGAACACGGGTCTGAGCACATTCATCACCGCGCCGCCAACCGGCGGGTTGACGGGTAACGTCACCGTCACCCGAGCACGTAGTGGGACCTGGCTTTCCAGTCGCGCGGAAGCGCTCAGCGGATTTACCGAAACCAGTCTCTTCAGCGAGTCGCCAGCGCCCGCTCCGGATTTGGCATCGGTCAATGAAAGCGGTGCCGGCGGTGCGGTCGTGGCCAAGACGATCGACGACAAGGGGCGCATGCAGGTCCTCACCTATGGCGCTCCCGCCAGTGGCAGCCGTCCTATTGATGCGGTCAGTGCCGTCTTGATGGCCACACGCGTCAAGAACGATTACCAGACCAACCCTTTCCTGTCGGCAGCGACCGACTGGGTGCTCACTTTGCCCACCCAACGTTTCTACACCGATCCGGCGATCATCGGAGCTACGAGCCCTGTACTGGCACCGTTCGATGAAGTGTTCAAGTCGCCTGGAGCTGCGCGGGTTTGCGCCCTGTTCCGCATTTTCGATCAGAACCAAAGAACGCTGTCGCAGCAGCCCGGCTCCAACGCGTGCACGCTGGGACCGATTGGCATACAAGGCTTCAACGTCAGGCAGTTCATCGTTCTCTTCCAAGCGGCGAACGCCATTGCATTCTACGAACCTTACTCGTCGCCGCTGCAGACGGCAGTGCTTGCTGCGCCAAAACCGCCCGGATTGCCGCTCGCCGATTCGGGTGGTCATTTTCGCCCGGCGGTAGGCCCTGCCGGCTGGTTGAACATGACGCTGACATCAACCAATTTCACTCATCGGATGCCCGCGTCGGCTGAAGGAAAAATCCTGTCCGGTCTTCCGGTGATTGGCTACTCGGCGATGGCCATAGGCAATAGTTCGAGCATCGGCAGCGTACTCACGACCAAGGCAGCGTCTCGCAACGCCAATGTCGTTCGCCATGCAACCTCCGTCTCATGCACCAAAGCCAGCGACGGCTTGCCATGCGATTGATTCGGAGACTACGCAAGCGAACACAGGGTGAGGCTTTTCACAACAGCAGCGCTGGTCAACAGGCATAGCCGATTCCATCGCTACTCCGCGGTGGGGTCACAAACCGTCGGCGTAATACATTCAACATTTGTCCACGAGAAGAAATCGGCATCATGCGCAAATTGAACATCGGGATGACGGCGTTGCTGGCCATCGCCGCAATCGGACCGGCGGGTGCCGTGCACCTGGACCCCGGAGGTCAGGGCCAGGTGCTTTTGTTCCCGTATTACACGGCGCACGGTCACCAGCAAACGTTGCTGTCGATCTTCAATAGCAGCGATGCCGCGCAAGTGTTGCAGGTCACGTTCCGGGAAGCGTTGAACGGACGACCGGTACTGCAATTCAAGGTATGGCTGGGCGCGGCCGATGTCTGGACCGGCACCGTATTTGCGCTTGCTGACGATGGTCGCCCCGGCGATGGGGCAGCGGTGCTGACTCGCGACCGCAGTTGCACGACGCCGATGTTTACCTCGAGCGGTCTCAGTACCTCGGGCGGAACGCCATACATGCTGCTCGGCAACGCCAGCTATTCCGGCCCCCTGAGCGACGGCGGCCCCAGCGATGTCGGTCGCGCGCGCCACGGTTGGGTTGAAGTGATTGCCTTGGCTGACGTCACCGGGCCGCTGGCGGCATCCATCAACTTCAACAGCAACGGCGTCCCGGTAAGCTGCGCGGCCGTCCAGGTTGTTCCGTTTGGCCCGAATGTTGCCACTCGTCCCAGCGGTGGCTTGATCGGCGCGGCTGGCGTGGTCCGAGGGGAAGCCGGCACTTTGCTGGCGAGCCGCGCCGAAGCGCTCAGCGGCTTCACCGAAATCAGCCTGTTCAACGACCTCACCCAGCCGACACCCGATCTGAGCGCTGTCAACGATGGAATGCCCGGCGCGGCCGCATCGGCGATGGTGATGGATGATCGCGGTCGCCGCCACGCGCTGACCTATGGCGCACCCGGCAGCGGAAGCCGCCCCATCGACGCGGTCAGCGCGGTCTTGATGGCTACGCACGTCAAGGGTGAATTCCAGACCAGCTCATCCCTCGGCGGGGCGACCGATTGGGTGGTCACTTCGCCGACCAAGCCGTTCTATACCGACCCGGCAATCATCGGCGCATCGAACCCTGCGCTGGCGCCATTCGAAGAACTGTTTGCGGCACCGGGGAACTCGAAAGCGTGTGCGCCGTATCGACTTTACAGCCAGGAACAGAAGACGTGGACGCCACTCAGCGCGGATTGCGTCTACGTGCCGCTTTCGCCATTCCCGACACCAGTGATCATTCCCAGTCAATTCGTCACGCTTTTCCAAGCGGCGAACGTCATCCCGTTCTACATCAGCAACAACGTTTTCACTTTCGATCAATCGCAAGTCTTGGCCGCGCCAGGCCCGCCGCGCGCTCTGCAGCCTTTCCTGCCGTGGCATGTTCCGCCTTACACGGGCGCTGCTGGTTGGACGGACATGAACCTTGCAACCACGCAGCGCAATCATCGGCTGCCAGCGTCGGCCGAAGGAAAAGTGCTGTTGGGACTTCCCGCGATCGGATTCGCCGCCAGCAATATCATCAATGCCGCCGTGAGCAACGGCGTGTTGGCGAACTACGCCTACGCAGTTCGCCACGTCACATCGGTGTCTTGCCGCGATGCGGCCGACGACTCGCCATGCGATTGATCGCAACGTTGCTTGCGGGGTTTCGAATCGGTATCGCCCAATTTACCGCCAGTTTGCGGTGGTGCGATGCGTCTATGAGCTTCCCCCGCCGATGTGCACTCACAAGCTTGAAAGGGTGTAGGGTCGAATGATCAACGTCGGTAGCACCGCCAGCTCGCGGTGGCTTCTCAAGCAGGGTCGGCGTAAAACATCAAGTAGTCGACCACCGGAAAGGAGCAGGGCAATGGGCAAGTCAGGAATCGGATGGGCAGCATTGCTGGCCATCGCATCAATGGGATCGGCGCAAGCCGTGAACCTGGATATCAACGGGCGCGGGCAGGTACTGTTGTATCCGTACTACACGGTCAACAAGAGTCAGCAGACGCTGTTGTCAGTGACCAATACGGCGTCGGTCGCGCAGGTGGCGAAGGTGCGCATCCTCGAAGGCTACAACGGCCGTTTAGTATTGACCTTCAACATTTTTCTGTCGCCGTTCGATAGCTGGTCGGCGACCGTGTTCGCGCTGCACGATGCGGGCATCAACAGTGACGGCGCCGCAATCCTGACGCGCGACACCAGCTGCACCGCGCCGCTATTCGTCGAAGACGGCACCTCGATTGGCGCGACGCCGTATGTCGCCTTTCGCGAATTTGACTACCTGACTCCCAGTGACGGCGGCCCGTCCACCATTGACCGAACGCGCGAGGGCAGCATCGAGATCATTGCCATGTCGAACCTCGGCGCACCGTTGTCTGCGGCGGTTGCACACGGCAGCAATGGCTCGCCGCCGACCGGATGCGCGCAGGTGCGCAACCTGCTGGGAAGTGAGCCGGCGCTGTCCGCAGCACCGAGCGGTGGTTTGATGGGTGTGCTCAGCATCGTCAACGGCGCAGATGGCACGTACTTGAGTGCGCGTGCCGAGGCGCTGGCGGGCTTCACAGGCGTGCCGCTTTTCACTTCCACCGCCAGCACCCTGCCGGATCTCTCGGTTGCGAACGACGGTGCTGGTGTTGTTCTGGGCAACCGGGCCACGGCACGCATCATCGACCCGGCGGGCAAGGCGCTGACCTTGACCTATCCGGGCCCCGACACACGTTCGCGCAGAGTCGATGCGGTCAGCGCGGTGCTGATGGCGGACCGTATCTACAACGAGTACGTGATGAGCGCTTCATCGGCCGCGGCGTCGGATTGGGTGGTGACGATGCCGACCAAGGCGTTTTATGTCGACACGAACAACATCGGAGAGGGTGTACCTGCGATTCCACCTTTCACTCGGGTTTACAACGGATCGCCAAGCGCGACGCCGCGCTATTCGTGGGTGGGATTCTCGCGCTCGGTGTTTAGTCGTGAGGGCGTGATGTCCACTAGCAGCTCAGGTTGCGGATTATTTTGCCCGCCGGGATTTGTGCCGATCACGTTTGCGCGGAGTGTCAATGTCGCACCGATCAGGGACACTGTGGTGTCCGAATCATCCGTACTGGGGTCAAGGTTGGTGTCCTCCATCGCGAGAGATTTTGGCGAGGGCACCTGGAAGGACACGGGCACGATGCGCTTCAACCTCGACCCGCCGCAGGAACACCACAGCATGCTGGCCTCCACCGAGGGCAAGGTACTACGTGGCTTGCCGGTGATCGGCTTCTGGGCCAGCAACAGAGTCACCAATCGGTTCGCCGATACGACCTTGGCGCCTTACGCCGCAACCGTGCGGCATGCCACGTCTGCAACATGCATGAAGGCCACCGACGGGTCGCCGTGCGATTGATTCTGGCCGTGTCCTGCGGGGAATCGCCCGGTGATGGCGCGCTGGACACGGGCTGGACCAGGTGCATTGTTCTTGGCTGCAACCGACGCGATGGTTGATTTACGTATAGCGCGTCGCGATGCTCGATCAAGCCGATGTCGAATGAACCAAGGAACGTCACCATGAGCACATTCGCTACACGCTGGTTCCTGCCGATGGTTATGACGCTCGCGGGTGTCGCGCTCGCGCCGCCGGCCCGCGCAGTGCAGCTTGATCCCGGTGGTCAGGGGCAAGTACTGCTGTATCCGTACTACACGGTGCACAACGGCCAGCAGACCTTGCTTTCGATCATCAACACCAGCGATGCCGACCAGGTTGTGCAGGTGACATTCCGCGAGGCGCTCAATGGGCGTTCTGCCTTGCAGTTCAAGATCTGGCTGCGGCGATGGGACTCCTGGACGGGCACGCTGTTCGCCCTCGCCGACGACGGCATTGCCAGCGATGGCGCGGGCTTGCTCACCTACGATCGCAGTTGCACGTCGCCAACGTTTTTCTCGACCGGACCCTTGACTCAGGGCGGCGTGCCTTACTTTCCTCTCCGCAACGAAAACTACAGCGCTGCGATGAGTGACGGCGGACCGGGTGATCTGGGCCGCGCGCGGCACGGATGGATCGAAGTGATTTCGTTGGCAAATGTCTACGGTGCGCCAGCGGCCGCGATGATGTTTGGCGTGGGCGGAATTCCCGCCAACTGCGGCTTGCTACAGACCGTAGCGCTTGGTCCGAGCACTTCAGCACGGCCCATCGGTGGCCTGATCGGCACTGCGAGTGTGATCCGGGTTGCTGCTGGAACGATACTTTCGAGCCGCGCCGAAGCGTTGAGCGGCTTCACCGCTATCAGTCTGTACAGCAACGATCTAATACAGCCAGCGCCCAATCTCGCATCGGTCAATGAAGGAATGATCGGCGCGCCCGTGAAGGCGATCATCTTCGACGACCAGGGCCGCCGCCAGATGCTGACCTATGGCACCTCCGGCAGCGGTAGCCGACCGATCGATGCGGTAAGTGCCACCTTGATGGCGACTCGGGTCAAGAACGCGTATCAGACCAGCGCGGCGCTTGCGGCGGCGACGGACTGGGTCGTGACGATGCCAACGATGCCGTTCTATACCGATCCCGCGATCACCGGCAGTTTCGTCCAGGCGCTGCCGCCTTTCGAAAGGCCGTTCCTGGCGCCGGGCAATGCGCCGACATGCACGCCGTTTTTCATTCATGACCAGAATCAGCTAAGAGACAGCGGTGATTGGCTGCCCAACACCTGTGGGTCGGGAGGCTCATCAATTCCCGGTACACCGACCTTTCGTCGCCTCATCCTGTTCCAATCGGCAAACGTGATCGCATATACGGCACCTACAAGCGTCGACGTTTTGCCACTGAGGACAGAAGTCCTGTTCGCGCCGGCGCCTGCCGGAGCGAGAGTTCCAGACCTCCCCTGGTACATTCGCGCGGATGCGGCTCCTGCCGGTTGGCTGGAGATGTTTCTATCGAGAGCCTACACCTCGCATCGGCTCCCGTTGTCGGCAGAAGGTAAGTCGCTGGAAGGATTGCCGGCGATCGGCTACTCCGCAAGCAACATCGTAAACGGCAATGTCAGCAACGGCGTCCTCGCCAATTACGCCGCCGCCGTGCGCCACGCGACTGCGGTGAGCTGCATCCAGGACAACAATGGCACGCCGTGCAGTTGACGAGTAGACGACGCGATCAGCCATCGCACCTCGAATATGCAATGACGACGGAAACCTTTATATGAGCAGACTGGCAACACGTTTCATCTTTGGAGCCGTCATCGCAACCGCGGGCCTCCTGCTTGGGGGACCCGCTCGCGCCGTGCAACTTGATCCCGGCGGGCTGGGACAGGTGTTGATTTATCCCTATTACACCGCGAACGGCCAGCAGCAAACCTTGCTGTCCATCACCAACACAAGTGATGCAGCGCAAGTACTACAGGTGACGTTTCGTGAGGCGCTTAATGGTCGGTCGGCATTGCAATTCAAGCTATGGTTAGCTCAAAAGGACACCTGGTCCGGAACGGTGTTCGCGCTCGCTGACGACGGTATTTCCAGCGATGGGGCAGGCGTGCTGACGCGCGACCCATCCTGTACGTTTCCGAGAATCCCAAACGGTAGCATCACTAGCGGAGGCGCACCGTTTTATCCGCTGGGTAACCAGAATTACTCGGGCGCGATGAGCGATGGTGGACCGAGCGATCTCGGTCGTGCGCGGCATGGCTGGGTTGAAGTGATCGCCCTTGGCAACCTGTCGGAAACCCTGTCAGGGGCGATAGCCTTCAATCCAAACGGCGTTCTCTTCGGATGCGGATTTCTGGAGTACCTGGTACTCGGCCCGGGCGACACGAGACGACCGAGTGGCGGTCTGGCTGGAACAGGTAGCGTAATCCGGGTTGCCGCAGGCACAATTTTGTCGACGCGCGCCGAGGCACTGAGCGGCTTCACCGGTATCAGCTTGTACACTAACGACGGTCTAGAGCCCGCGCCCACCTTGGCATCGGTCAATGAAGGTACGCTTGGCGGGGCAGTGTCGGCGGCAATTCTCGACGACCAGGGTCACAGCCAGCTGTTGACCTACGGCACACCCGGCAGCGGCAGCCGACCGATCGACGCGGTGAGCGCTGCGTTGATGGCGACGCGGTTGAAGAACGAATACCAGACCAGTGCAGCGCTCGCAGCGGCTACAGATTGGGTGGTGACCCTGCCCACAAAACCGTTCTATACCGACCCGGCACTGCTAGGCGCATCGACAGCGGCAATGCCGCCGTTTGACGAGTTATTCTTGGCACCGGGAACTTCCCGGCAGTGTGTTCCGTACCGCATTTTTGACTACAACCAAAAAACGCTTGTTCAGTCCTCTACCTTCTGTTCATTGGGGCCGCCGGGACTGTTTGATCCCGCCCCTCCCGTTGTGGCGCTGACCCAAGCGGCAAATGTGGTTCCGTTTCTGAATCTGAATTTTCCTCCGGCCACGTCCGGCGTCGTCGCGGCGCCTAGCCCACCACCCGGCTCTGCAGGAGTCTCACAGCTCAGTTGGTTTGCTCGCCCAATCGTCGGACCGGCCGGTTGGCTGGAAATGAATTTCGTTCCCACGAGCTTCAACCACCGCCTGCCCGCCTCGGCAGAAGGCAAGGTTTTGTCCGGTCTGCCAGCCATCGGATTTTCGGCCAGCAACATCGTCAACAACAACGTCAGCAACGGCGTCCTCGCGAACTATGCGTCCGCGGTACGCCACGTCACCACGGTTGCGTGTACAAAGGCATCGGACGGGTCGCCGTGCGATTGATTCTGGCCGTGTCCCGGGGGGCATCGTCCGGTGATGGCGCGCTGGACACGGGCTTGACCACTGGGTGTCTCGCTCTTGGCGGCTACCGACGCGGTGGTTGACTTACGTGTAGTGCGTCGCGATGCTCGACCAAGCCGATGTCGAATGATTCAGGGGGCGTCACCATGAGCACATTCGCTACACACTGGTTCCTGCCGATGGTTATGACGCTCGCGGGTGTCGCGCTCGCGCCGCCGGCCCGCGCAGTGCAGCTTGATCCCGGTGGTCAAGGCCAAGTGCTGTTGTATCCGTACTACACCGTGCACGACGGCCAGCAAACGTTGTTGTCGATCATCAACACCAGTGACGCCGATCAGGTGGTGCAGGTGACGTTTCGCGAAGCGCTGAACGGGCGCTCGGCCTTGCAGTTCAAAATCTGGCTGGGCCGCAAGGACACCTGGACTGGAACCTTGTTTGCGCTGGCTGATGGCAACATCGCCAGCGACGGCGCGGCGTTGCTTACCCGTGACCGTACTTGCACGACGCCATCCTTCTCGATGAGCGGTTTCGGGATCGGCGACACGCCTTACTTTCCGCTCAAGAACGACAACTACTCCGGTGCGAACAGCGACGGCGGGCCGAGCGATCTCGGGCGCGCACGACATGGCTGGATCGAAGTGATTGCGCTGGCCGACCTGTTTGGCCCACCTGCCAATGCATTGACCTTCGGTTCAAATGGAATGCCAGCGAGCTGCGGATTCCTGTTGAACCCGGTAATCGACCAAACCAATTCGCGCCGACCCAGCGGCGGCCTTACGGGCGCATCCAGCGTGATCCGCGTTGCCGCTGGAACGCTGCTGTCGAGCCGAGCCGAGGCCTTGAGTGGCTTTACCGAGATCGGCTTGTACAACTATCTGAATCAGCCAGCGGCTGACTTGGCATCAGTCAACGAGGGAACCCTCGGCGCGGCGGTGTCGGCAAAGATCGTCGACGACCAAGGTCGCAGACAGGTGCTGACCTACGGCACGCCCGGCAGCGACAGCCGACCGATTGATGCGGTGAGCGCAACCTTGATGGCCACGCGGGTGAAGAACGAGTATCAGACTAGCCCTGCAATCGGCGGCGCGACCGATTGGGTGGTGACGATGCCTACCAAGCCGTTTTATACCGACCCCGCTTTGATTGGCCCGACCAACTCGGCATTGCCGCCGTTTGACGAGACGTTTCAGACACCGGGGTTTTCCCCGCAATGTGCTCCATATCGTATTTTCGACCACAACCAACGAACAACCACCGCGAACCACTTAACGTGCTCATTGGATCCGCCCGGTCCGTTCCTAGGGCCAAGGCCGCCGGTTGTCGCTCTCGCCCAAGCGGCCAACGTCGTTCCGTTCCTGGACTTGTTCTACTCTCCGTTTGCATCAGGGGTCCTCGCCGCGCCTGCAGCGAGAACCGGAAGCGGGTATCTCCCTTGGCATATTCGCCCGGTTGTCGGACCTGCCGGCTGGCTGGACTTGAACCTCGCGCCGATCAACTTCAATCATCGACTGCAAGCCTCGGCAGAAGGAGAGGTGTTGTCCGGACTGCCCGCGATTGGGTTTTCCGCGAGCAACATTATCAACAACAACGTCAGCAACGGCGTACTTGCTAACTACGCCTTTGCGGTTCGCCATGTCACCACGGTGGCGTGCAAAAAAGCATCGGATGCATCGCCATGCGATTGATCGAACCGTCCAGAGGCTCATCTTGCGAGGTTGCATCCGACTCGGCACTAATCCTGGTCTGGCGTACCAGATACGACGCGGCGGAAGGAGAATCGAAATGAGCATTTTCGCTGCACGCCTAACCATCGTAATGGCGATAATCGCCTTGGGATACGCGTTCGCGCCAACGGCAGACGCAGTGCAACGCGATCCCGGTGGCCAGGGCCAGGTGCTGATCTATCCGTATTACACCGTCACCCAATATCCCACCGGCCAACGGTCCAAGCAGACACTGTTGTCGATCATCAATACGAGCGATGCGGGGCAAGTCGTGCAAGTGACGTTCCGCGAAGCGCTCAATGGTCGCGCCGCGTTGCAATTCAAGTTGTGGTTGGGAGCGAAGGACGCATGGGCCGGCACCGTGTTCGCGCTGGTTGACGATGGCATCACGAGCGATGGCGCGGCGGTTCTCACCAGAGATCGAAGTTGCACGACGCCGATGTTCTCGGCGAGTGGATTGATGACATCAGGTGGGACGCCGTATTTGCCGTTTGGCACCGCCAACTATTCGGGTGCGAAGAGTGACGGCGGGTCGAGCGATCTGTTGCGTGCTAGACATGGCTGGATTGAAATCATTTCACTGGCCAACGTGACGGGACCGTCAGTGGCGGCAATCAACGCAGGGCCATACGGCCCACCCGTCAACTGTGCGGCAGTACAGAATCTTGGATACGGACCTGATGTGTCGACACGGCCCAGCGGCGGTTTGGCTGGCTCGGTCAGCATCATCAGCGTCGCCGAAGGGACGGTGTTGTCGAGTGGCGCTGAAGCGCTGAGTGGCTTTACCGGTGTCAGCCTGTACAGCAACGATCCGATGCAGCCAGCGCCCGACCTGTCATCGGTAAACGAAGGCACGCTGGGTGGCGCTGTTTCCGCGATGGTCGTTGACGAGCTGGGCCGCAATCAGGTGCTGACGTATGGTGCACCCCGCAGTGGCAGCCGACCGATTGATGCGGTAAGCGCGGTCTTGATGGCGATGCGGGTGAAGAACGAGCACCAGTCCGCTGCATCCATCGGCGGCATCACAGATTGGGTGTTGACGATGCCGACCAAGCCGTTCTACACCGACCCTGCGTTGATCGTTCCGGCTGGCGTCGCGCTGCCCCCATTCGACGAGGCTTTCATGGCACCAGGGAGCTCGCGCCAATGCGTACCCTACAGCTTGATTAGCCAGGAGCAGAGGCAATACACCCCCGTAACCGACATTTGTTCGCTCGATCCATCGCCGCCGTCACCGCCGCCATTTGGCGAGCCCCGCGGCCCGCTGGTCGTCGGCCTTTTCCAGGCGGCCAACGTGATCCCGTTCCTCAATGTGTCCGTGTCGCCAACATTTACAGGCGTGTTAGCGGCTCCACAACCGCCCGGCGCGACCAATCCCAATTTCAGATGGTTTATTCGTCCATCGATCAGCGCGGCAGGATGGCTCGACTTCAATCTTGCCGCGACGAATTTCAATCATCGACTGCCGGCTTCATCGGAAGGAAAGGTGCTGTCCGGTCTGCCGGCAATAGGCTACTCGGCCAGCTTGATCATCAACGCCAACGCCACCAATGGTGTGCTGGCGAACTACGGCTCGGCGGTTCGGCACGTCACCACGGTGTCATGCAGCAAGGCATCGGATGGGTCGCCTTGCGACTGAACGCACCGATGCCTTTGTAGGGTGGATCCGGCGAAGCCGAATCCACCGCCAGCCGACGATGGCGTACCGTGCGCATCAATACGTCGGTTGAGGCTTGATGGTGGAATCTCCTGCGGAGGTTCCACCCTACGTGGTCAATAAGCAAACTCGCGAAACAGCGGGTCGACGCTGCCGTTCCAGCGGCCGTGGTACAGCTCCAGTTTGCGCTCGGCGGGGGTTTGGCCGGCTTCGATGATTTCGATCAGCGGTTCGAGAAAGATGCGTTCGTCAGCGCCTTCGTTGTTGGTGCGGGCACGTCGTTTCAAGCCGTGCGCGGCGATCTTCACAGCTTCTCGCGCGATGTCGCCGAGCGTTCCGTCGCGGAAAGGCAACTTCAAACCTTGCTTGGCGACGCCATCGCGCAGTACGTGACGTTCGTCGCGGCTGAAATCCTTGACCAGGTCCCAGGCGGCATCGAGGGCGGTCTGGTCGTAAAGTAGGCCGACCCAGAATGCGGGTAGCGCACAGAGTCGATTCCACGGTCCGCCGTCGGCACCGCGCATTTCCAGGTAACGCTTCAGGCGCACTTCCGGGAACGATGTAGTCATGTGGTCGGCCCAGTCGGTCATGGTCGGCTTGATGCCCGGCAGCTCGTCGAGGTTGCCGTCCATGAATTTGCGGAACGAGCGGCCAGCGAGGTCAATGTAGGTGCCGTCGCGGTAGCTGAAGTACATCGGCACGTCGAGCAGGTAATCGACGTAGCGATCAAAACTGAAACCATCCTCGAAGACGAAGTCGAGCATGCCGGTACGACCCGGATCGGTGTCGGTCCAGATGTGCGAGCGGTAGCTGAGGTATCCGTTCGGCTTGCCTTCGGTAAATGGCGAATCGGCGAACAGCGCGGTCGCAATCGGTTGCAGCGCGAGTGAGGTGCGGAATTTCTTGATCATGTCGGCTTCACTGCCGAAGTCGAGATTGACCTGCACGGTGCAGGTGCGGCTCATCATGTCCAGGCCGAGGCTGCCGACCTTGGGCATGTAATTCTTCATGATCTTGTAGCGGCCTTTCGGCATCCAAGGCATGTCTTCGCGACGCCACTTCGGCTGGAAACCCATGCCAAGGAAGCCCAAGCCCAGTTCATCGGCAACGGTTTTCACTTCGCGCAGATGGCAGGCGACTTCGCCGCAGGTCTGGTGGATGGTTTCCAGTTGCGCGCCGGACAGTTCAAGTTGACCGGCGGGTTCCAAAGTGATCGATCCTCCGTCGCGCAGCAGGGCGATCAGCTTGCCGTGTTCTTCTACCGGCTCCCAACCGAAACGGGTCAGCCCTTGCAGGAGCGCGCCGATGCCGCGCTCGCCTTCCCACGTGGGCGGGCGCAAGTCGTCGAGCTGGAAGCCGACCTTCTCGTGTTCGGTACCGATACGCCAGTCTTCAGGTGGTCGCGCGCCCGCTGCGAGGTAAGCGACCAGTTGATCGCGATCGCGGATCGGCTCGTCAACAACGTTGCTGGGACCGGACATGAATGACTCCTCGCGGGGGAGGCGGAGATATGGGGCGTGGTCGGAACCGTCGCAAGGCGGCTCGACGCACTAACCCGCCAGCGCCGCCTTGATCTGTTGCGAAACCTTGCCCATGTCGGCGCGACCGGCGACCTGAGGTTTGACCGCGGCAACGACCTTACCCATGTCCTTGGCATCGCTGGCGCCGGTGCTGGCGATGGCGGCGGCGATGATCGCGGCAATTTCATCCTCGCCCAACGCGGCCGGCATGTAGGTCTGGATGACCAAAACTTCGGCCTCTTCGATGTCGACCAAGTCCTGTCGGTTGGCGGCACCGAACTGGGCAATCGAATCGCGCCGCTGCTTCAGCATCTTTTCCATTACCGACAACACCTGGGTGTCGTCCAGTTCAATGCGCTCATCGATTTCGCGCTGCTTGACCGCGGCCATGATCAGCCGGATCACCAGCAGGCGATCCTTGGCGCCGCCTTTCATCGCGGCCTTCATGTCGTCGCTGAGTTGGGTCTTGAGTGACATCGCAGGAACTCCGGCTGGGATTCGAATGGTTGGAAATGGACGCTGTAAACGCAAAAAGCCGGCGCTGCTACTAGCAACGCCGGCTGATTTTGTGCCCTGAAAGTCTCGAACCGGTGAGCACCGGTTCGAAACGTCTCTAGTACAGGCGCTGGCGCTTGGTGACGTCGCGCGACACGCGGCGCAGGTGGCGCTTTACCGCTGCTGCGGCCTTGCGCTTGCGTTCCTGGGTCGGCTTTTCGTAGAACTCGCGCTTGCGAACTTCAGCGAGAACGCCGGCCTTTTCACAGGTGCGCTTGAAGCGGCGCAGGGCAAACTCGAAGGGTTCGTTCTCGCGAACTTTGACGTTGGGCATGTAAAAAACTCTGTTGGTAAATGCCCGTGGATACGGGCGAGCCGGGTATTCTATCGCGATGAAAGCCGACTTTGCAAAGGCCACGGGCAATAATTCCGGAGGCGCCAAGGTGACCGGACCGGTGCTGGGCATTGAAACGTCCTGCGACGAAACCGGTGTCGCCATCTACGACAGCGCGCGTGGCTTGCTTGCCCACACGCTGTACAGCCAGATCAAGCTGCATGCCGATTATGGCGGCGTAGTGCCGGAATTAGCATCGCGCGACCACGTGCGCAAGCTGGTGCCGCTGATCCGCGAGACGCTATCGGCCGCAGGAATGGCCATTTCCGACCTGCGCGGCGTTGCCTACACCGCCGGTCCGGGCCTCGCCGGCGCATTGCTTGTAGGCGCGACCACGGCGCGAACGCTGGCCTGGTCGCAGGATATCCCCGCGATTGGCGTGCATCACATGGAAGGGCACCTGTTGGCGCCGTTGCTGGAAGTCGATCCGCCAAAGCCGCCGTTCGTGGCACTGCTGGTGTCGGGCGGACATTCGATGCTGATCGAGGTTGGCGCCATCGGCGAATACCGATTGCTCGGCGATACCCTCGATGATGCTGCCGGCGAAGCCTTCGACAAGACCGCCAAGATGATGGGTCTGCCGTATCCCGGCGGTCCTACCTTGGCCAAACTGGCCGGGCAGGGCGAGGCTGGCAAGTTCCGTTTCTCGCGCCCGATGACCGATCGCCCCGGTCTGGATTTCAGTTTTTCCGGTTTGAAGACACAGGTGCTGCTAGCCTGGCAAGCGTCGGACAAGACCGACCAGACCCGCTGCGATATCGCCCGAGCGTTCGAGGAAGCCATCGTCGATACGCTCGTCATCAAGTGCCGCCGCGCCATGAAGGACAGCGTGGCGCGCGCGCTGGTGATCGCTGGCGGTGTTGGCGCGAACCTGCGCCTTCGCGCCGACCTCGCAGACGCCGGACAGCGCGAAGGTTTCAGCGTCCACTTTCCACGCCCCGAGTTCTGCACCGACAACGGCGCGATGATCGCCTTCGCCGGTGCGCTGCGGCTCGGCGCTGGCCAGTATGGCGACAGCGCGGTGCGTGTGTTCCCGCGCTGGAATCTCGAAACTCTCACCGCACTCGACGCGTCCTGACGCCGAACCCATCAACCGCGGAGATTAGCGATCCATGGATATCGTTTTCATCGAAGACCTGCGCATCGAAACCCTCATCGGCATCTTCGATTGGGAGCGACGCATCCGCCAAACGGTGGCGCTGGATATCGAAATGGCATTCGACAACACGGTGCCAGCGGCCAGCGATTCCATCGCCGACACGCTGGACTACAAAGCGGTGTCAAAACGCCTGATCGCCTTCGTCGAAGCGGCCGAGTTCCAGTTGGTGGAAACGCTTGCGGAACGCTGCGCCGCGATCATCCTTGACGAGTTCTCGGTGGCCTGGGTCAAGCTGAAATTGGCCAAGCCAGGCGCGGTGCGTGGGGCGCGCTCGGTGGGCGTGCAGATCGAGCGTGGGAAACGAACGACGTGAACGCAACGTGTCGAAAAAAGCCCGTCAAACTTGACCTTAGGTGCCAAACGTGCGCATTTAAGAATGAGAACGAGCGGCCGTTTGCCGGATAATTCAGTCCCGGTGTGGCCCTTAAAGGAGCGCTGCATGGATTGGGGCAAGTATCGATCATCCACCTTTGACGAGTTGATCCAGGCCGACGGGAAAGCCCGGCCAGCCGCACATAACCTCGTCAAATATCTGGCCAGCCTGAGCGGGCGTGACCTGGCCGAACGCAAGCAAGCGGGCGAAGTGGCAGCCAAGGTGATGGGCGTGACCTTTACCGTCTATTCCGAAGGTCGCAACGTCGACCGCGCCCTGCCATTCGATCTGATTCCGCGCACCATCGACCGCGTCGAATGGCAGCGCATCGAGAAGGGGCTGAAGCAGCGCATTCAAGCGCTCAACCTGTTCATCGGCGACATCTACGGCGAGCAGAGGATCATCAAGGATCGCGTTTTCCCGCGCGCCTTGTTGAAGGATTCCGTCAACTTTCGCAAGCAATGTGTTGGGGTCAAACCTCCACTAGGCGTCTGGGCACATATATGCGGTTCGGACCTGGTTCGCGACAGCGAAGGCACGATGTTCGTGCTGGAAGATAACCTGCGAATTCCCAGCGGCGTCTCGTACATGCTGGAAAACCGGATGATCGCCAAGCGCGTGTTCCCGGAACTGTTCGAGACCACCGACATCCTGCCGGTCGATGATTACCCTGCCCATCTTTACGACACCCTTGCCGGCTTGTCACCGCGTCGCGGCGCAACGCCGGTTATCGCGCTGCTGACCCCCGGAATTTACAACAGCGCCTACTTCGAGCATTGCTACCTCGCCCAGGCAATGGGCATCGAGCTGGTTGAGGGCGGTGACCTGTTTGTCGACGACGATGATTGCACCTATATGCGTACCGTCTATGGACCGCGTCGTGTCGACGTAATCTACCGGCGCATCGATGACTTGTTCGTCGATCCCGAAGCGTTCAACCCCGATTCGCTGCTGGGCGTGCGTGGCCTCATCCGCTCGTGGCGCGCCGGCAAGGTAGCGCTGGCGAATGCGCCGGGCGCGGGCGTTGCCGACGACAAGCTGGTCTATACCTTCGTGCCGAAGATGATCAAGTACTACCTTGGCGAAGAAGCCATCCTGCCGAATGTGCCCAGCTTCCTTTGCTACGACGACAAGGAGCGCGAGCATGTGCTCGCCAATCTGGACAAGCTGGTCGTGAAACCGGCCAACGAATCGGGCGGCTACGGCATGTTGATCGGTCCACGCGCCAGCAAACGCGAACGCGAAAAATTCCGCAAGCTCATCCAGGCCGATCCGCGCAACTACATGGCACAGCCGACGCTGCAACTGTCGACCGCGCCGATCGTCACCGACAAGGGGCCGGAAGCGCGGCATCTGGATTTGCGTCCCTTCATCTTGTCAGGCAAGAAAACCTACGTCACCACCGGTGGCCTGACCCGTGTCGCGATGAAGAAAAATTCGCTGGTGGTCAACTCCTCACAAGGAGGTGGCGCCAAGGACACCTGGATCGTTGACCTTGAGGAGGCGTCCTGATGCTTTCCCGTGTAGCAGACAATCTTTACTGGTTCAGCCGTTACCTGCGTCGTGCCGAGAACACAGCACGATTGGTCAACGTGGCCACGCAGTTACAACTCGATCTTCCGCGTTCCGCGAAATTCGCCTGGGCACCGCTGATCGAAACCATCGGCGCGGCCGACGCCTTCGCGAAGTCGCGCAAAGGCAACGACAACCCGGTCACCGAAGCGGATGTGGTGCGGTTCCTGTTGGTCGACGAAACCAATAATCTGTCGCTGGTGGGTTCGCTGCAAAACGCCCGCGAGGTATTGCGCACGATTCGCGAGACGGTACCGCAGAAGTGCTGGGAGTCGGTCAACGACATCCACACCACGCTGGAGAACTTTGGCGAGAAAGGTCTCAGCCGACGATATCGCCAGGAATTCCTCAACAAGATCATCGATGGCTGCCTTGGCGTTTCAGCCCTGCTGACGGCGAACGTGAGCCATGACATCGGTTACCAATTTTTGCGCTTGGGCACGGCAATCGAACAAGCTGACATGACCACGCGCATCATCGACACCGGTTCATCAGGCTTGCTGACGCCACGCAACGACGAGGACATGGAGGCATTCCTCGGCTTGCAATGGGTGAGCACGCTGCGATCACTGGCGGCGTTGCAGATGTATCGCCGCCACGTGCGCCAGCGCGTCAGCCCGACGCTCGCATTTCGGTATCTGTTGCAGGACCCGGAGTTCCCGCGCAGCGTGTTGTTCTGCCTGTCGCGGATCAAGGACGTGGTCGCGAAACTTCCGCCGCGCCGAGAGGTGTCCGCGGGCGTCAAGAAGAGCATCGCGATCGTCAATAGCGTGAAGACGGTGAAAGCGGCAACGGCCGATCCGAAGGTGTTGATGGATCGCATCCAGGCATCGCTCGGTGCCTTGCATGTGCAGATCCACGAGGGCTACTTCGCTCGTGAAGCATCGTGATCACCACGATCTACTGTTGCTGCTGGCTCGCTGAGTCGGCAGCATCGGCGTTGTCGATTGAAGGCTCGCTGCGACCTTGCTGATGACGGATGCTGGTGTTTGGTCTGACCGACATTTCACAGGCGACTGTTGCATCATTCGGCGCTGCCGCACTGTCATTGGGTTCGCGTTTTTCGTTTGTCATGGTTTGCAGATTTTTCTCGTTGATCGCGCACGGATTGCGATAGGCGGTTTGCCGGAGTGATCGTGGAACGTGTCTATCTCAGTATCGGATCGAACCTTCAGCCGAACCAGCATATCGCTGCTGCGCTCGCCGAGCTTCGCGAGAATTTTGAGAATGTCGAGGTCTCGCCGATGTACAGAAGCGAAGCCGTCGGCTTTGATGGCCCGGATTTCATCAACGCAGCAATTGCACTGGACACCGATTGGGAACCGGAACGGCTAAATGCGTGGTTGCATACCCTCGAAGATCGGCAAGGCCGCCAACGCGACCAGCCGCGCTATTCAAGTCGCACGCTGGACATCGACATCGTGCTGTTTGGTGACCGGGTTCTGACTGGCGCGTGCAACCTCCAAGTGCCGCGCAACGAGTTGCAATACGCCTTCGTATTGCGCCCACTGCTTGATCTCGCGCCCGACCTGCGGAATCCAGCCACCGGCGAGCGACTTGACCAGCACTGGCCAACCGCCGATGCGGAGAGCATCCACCAAATCCCGGGCTCCTGACGCTCGCCGACCAGTCCGTGCGACAACGCGTCGGCAGAGCGTTCAGCAATTCGGGTTGCGGCTGCGGGCGTTGTGGCCGACCATAGTGGGATGACCAAAGTCATTCCATTCAAGGCTCATGGCGTCCGTGTGCTATTGCGCGAATCCCTGGAAAGCCGCCAGCCGTTGCGTTTTCAGCGCGACGGCGTGCAGCCCGGCATGATCCATGGCTTTGTCGTTGGCATGTCGCCCGAGTTCTGCCTGATTGCCGAAATCGGCGATTCGCTTCGCTTGGATGGCTATCTTGCCGTCGCTATCGTCGATCTGACCCTGGTCGAGGTCGATCCGGCGGCTGACTTTGTGCTCAAGGCTTTAGCATTGCGCGGCGAGGTGGTTTCCGTCCCTGCCGACTTCAAGCTGGACGACTGGTCCAGCATCGCGGCTTCCGCGACGGCCGAGGCGGCGTTGATTTCCGTGAATATGGTCGAGGACGACGAAGGCGAGGTCAGCTACGTCGGCCAACTCGCTGGAGTTGAGAGTGACGCCTTGATCATGCGTGAGGTCGACCCTAATGCCGAGTGGTACCCGGACACGGGCGCCTACGAGTTCGAACTGATCGGCTCGATCGGCTTCGGCACAGGCTACCTCGATGCGCTCTGGCAGATTGCGGGCAGTCCGGCCGATCCGCTCAAACCGCGCGCTCCCATCTCCGATCGATTGCACTGATCCGTACGCGCGTTGAGTGCATCCGGCGTCGGTAGCCGCGGCCATACTGACCCGCTTCTATACTCGCGCATCGCAATCCTTCTGGCGCCACCGTGCAACGCCTGCTCTATACGCTGACGATGTATCTGCTGACCCCGGTGATCCTGTACCGGTTGATCGCTCGTGGGCTGCGTCATCGCGATTACCTGGATCGCTGGCGCGAGCGTTTCGGGTTCTTTCCTGATCCCGGCATTCGCGACGCGATTTGGTTGCACGCGGTATCGATGGGCGAGGTCAACGCCGCGCAACCGCTGATCGAGGCGTTGATGAAGCGCTATGTTGGCGTTCCGCTGGTGATTACCACGGTGACCCCGACTGGCTCGGAACGGGTCCGCAAGCTGTTCGGTGATCGCGTTTTCCACGTCTATCTGCCGTATGACTTGACCGCCTCGGTCGAGCGTTTCCTGGATCGCGTGCAACCGCGCATCGCGGTGATCATGGAAACCGAAATCTGGCCAAATCTGTTCATGACCTGCCACGAGCGCGGCATTCCGTTGGTGGTCGCCAACGCGCGCCTGTCCGAGCGCAGTTTGAAAGGTTACGGCCCGGTTCGTCCGCTGGCACGGCGCGCGATTCGTCGAGCCAGTTTCGTGGCGGCGCAGTCGGGACCGGACTATGCACGACTCGCTACGCTGGGCGCGGAGCCAGCCAGGATGGCGATCGTCGGCAACCTGAAGTTTGACCTGCGCGTACCGGCCAGCGTTATCCAGCATGCCGCAGAGTTCAAGCAACACTGGGGTGCAGACCGGCCGGTCTGGTTCGCGGCAAGCACCCATGAAGGCGAAGAGATTCCGGTTCTGGAAGCGCACGCAGCTGCGCTTCGACGTTTTCCCGACACATTGCTTCTGATCGCGCCGCGCCATCCAGAACGCTTCAAGCCGGTAGCGGCAGCGTGTCGCTCGTTCGGTTTCGCCACGGCGACGCGCATGGAAAGCGGTTTCGCCGACCGTAACGCGCAATGCTTCGTGATCGACACGATGGGCGAGATGTTGTGGTTCTACGCCGCCTGCGACGTTGCATTCGTGGGCGGCAGCTTGGTGCCGATCGGCGGCCACAATCTGCTGGAACCGGCGGCGTTGGCGCGTCCTATCCTGGTCGGCCCGCACACCTTCAACGCGACCGAAATGACCGATGAATTGATCGCATCGGGAGGAGCGCTGCGCGTGCGCGACAGCGAGCAAATCGGCGTCGAACTGACCCGCTTGCTAGGCCACGAGGACGAGCGCAACTGCATTGGTGCCGCCGCGATGCACGGCATGGAGCGTCAGCGCGGCGCAGTCGAAAGAACGCTGACCATCATCGACGACGTGCTGAAAGGCCGGCGTACCTGCCTTGAAACGGTCGCCGCCTAGTCACGTTTTATCAGTTGAGTAGCGCGTTGACTGCTTCGATATCACTGAAGCCGATGATCCCGGCCGACTGTTTCAGCAGCAAGCCATTGATAACAAAGTTGTGGCGCGCCTGCGAGTAGCTGCTCTGCGCCGACAGCAACTGCTGCTGGCTGATCAGCACATCGACAATCGTGCGCGTGCCCACTTCGTACCCGGCCTGAGTTGCGTCGACCGAACTCTGTGCCGATACCACCGCTTGCCGTGTGGCTTCGACTTGGCTGGCACCGGCGATCACCGCTCGATAGCTGTTGCGCGTGGTGCGAACAACATCGCGTTTGTTCTGGTCGAACTGCGCTTCAGTAAAGTCTCGATTGTAGATAGCCTGACGCACCCGCGACTGTGTCGCACCGCCGGAGAAAATCGGAACGTTAAGGGTGACGCCGACCGCCGTGCTCCATTGATCGGAGTTGCTCGGGAAGTTGGGACCCGCAGCAGCGGAGTAGCGATCGCCCCAGCTGTCGGTCTTGGAATAAATCACTTGCCCGTTGAGTGTCGGCAGGTGGCCGGCGCGTTGCGTCTGGATCGATTGGTTGGCGGCATCAAGATTGAAGGTTGACGATCGAAGCAAAGGATTTTCCTTGACCGCCACATCGACCCACGCCTCGGGGTCCTCCGGGCTCGGCTTGTTCAATGGCAGGTCGTCGCGCAGTTTCTTCAGGGCGCCCGGCTCGTTACCGGTGAGCTGGCGCAATGCTTCGCGATTGTCGTCGAGCGTATTCTGGGCGGTAATAACGTTGGCTACCGACGTATCGTGCTGCGCCTTGGCATCGTTGACGTCGGTGATCGCCGACAGCCCAACTTCGAAGCGCTGCTGCGCCTGTTCCAGCTGGCGGCTCAATGCGGCTTCGTTGCCCTGCGCGAACAGCAGGCTGTCCTGAGCGGTCAGCACATTGAAGTACGCTGTCGAAACACGGATGTACAGGGCTTGCTGCGCGGAATCCAAGGTGGCATCGCCGGCATTGGCGCGGTCGCGCGCTTCCTTCAGCGACGACCATTTGCTGAGGTCCAGGATGCTTTGATTGAGATTGCCGCTTAGCGAACGTGACTTGATGTCGCTACCGGAAACCACACTGATGAGGCTTGGTGTGCCATCCACACCATAGGTGAACTGGGTGCCGCCATTGCTGCCGTGGTTCCGCTGCAAGCCCAGGCTGGCATTGATCTGCGGCAACAGCAGGGCACGCGCCTGGTCGATGTTTTCATCGGTCGCCAGCTTGGTTGCCTCGGCGCCGGCCAGTTGTGGATCCGACGCGCGCGCTTCCTTGTAAATCTGCACCAGATCGTCGGCGTGCGCGATTGGCGTGGCGGCCAGCAAGGCCAGCGCAACGGACAACGACAGTGAGCGAATCGAATTCATTGCAACGTCCTTGAACAAAGATGGCGCGGCGTAGTACCCGTCACAACGTGAAGCGTTGTGGCGGCTGCGCGTGATTGAGATAGGGAATATCGGTTTCAAAAAGATTGGCAACTGTCCAGATACCGGCGCCATCGTTCTGGTGCAACTGGGCCTGCATGGCGGGTGATTCACCGACCACGGCAAGCAAACGGCCGCCGGGTTTGACTCGCTGCAACAGCGTCGCCGGAATCTTCCAGACGGCGCCGGTCAGGACGATGGCATCGAATTGCTGGTCGCTATGCCAGCCGTGGATGGCTTCGGCTGTTTCCACGCGCGCATTGCCAACGCCACTGCTTTGCAAACGCACGCGTGCCGTCTCGGCGAGGTCGGCGTGTTGCTCAATGCTGGTGACAAAGGCGGCAAGCTGGCCCAGACAAGCAGTGAGATAGCCGCTACCGGTACCAATTTCGAGAACCGATTCGTGATCCTGCACCAGCAAACCTTGCAATAGGCGGCCCACGACGACCGGCTTCAACATCACTTCGCCATGGCCCAGCGGCAGCGGAGTGTCGGCAAAAGCGACCTTGCGATATGCCTCGGCGACAAACTTATCGCGATGGACAGCGTCCAGCGCAGCGAGAACGCGCAGGTCGAGCACATCCCAGGTACGAATCTGGTTGTCGACCATATTGGTGCGGGCCAACTCGAAATTGAACGACATCAAGGAACTCCGGGCTCTGGTGAAAGACGCGGCAGCATAATAAGCGCTGGCTCCTTCTTTAAACACGCGCAGCGCTGCGCCGCGCGCGGATAACACGGTGGCGGTGCGCGACCGGTCATCGTAGTGCCGGAAGTCATCGCGTCCCCATGAGGCATGTCACGCCGCGACGGCAATGTCGGCGCCACGTATCAGTTCAGCAGCAACGCGCGGCAGCTGACGACGTACGCCGAGAGCGAGCGCAGCATCAATCTTTCGAACCGCTCGCAGACTACGCGCAATCGCCAGTTCATCGCGATTGAACAATTGCAGGGCGAGCCAACGCTCGAATGGCGGACGTTCGTCCGCGGACAGTGCGGACAGTAATCGGCTGGCATTGTCGATCAGCATTGGACGTGCGAGAACGCTGCGCGAAAGCAAAGGCGCAAACGCCTGCTGTGCGAGCCTCCAGTTCCACTGAAACGCAAGGAGAGTGGGTTCATTCGTGCTTTCCGACAGTACCGTTGACATGAAGGGATGACTCCGCCGCAATCCCCATGAGCCGTTTTGATGCGGCTTCGGGTAGAGCGGTTGCAAGGTTTTCGACGCAGGGTGTTGCAAGCCTTGGGCCAGCGCTTGCGGGTCGGTTCTTCGTGCAAAAAATTTCAAGCGTCGAACGCTCGAAGCTGCCAACGTCGACGAACCGATGGCCGGTGCATCGATTGCCCGGCCCCGGCGTGCACCCCGTTTAACGCGGGCATCACGACGGATGATGCTATACTCAGCAGTATAGTAATACCTAGCGACCGTTCGGTCCAGTATGGAGAGGTAAGGATTTGAACAAGACAGCTTGCGAAAGTTCGCCGCAGCGCAGCGCCAGTCCCGGTCGTCCGAAGGATCTGGAAAAGCGTGCCGCGATTCTTGAAGCGGCCAAGAAGCTGTTTCCCGAGCAGGGCTTTGAGGGCACCAGCATGGACGCCATCGCAACGGCCGCCGGCGTATCCAAGCTCACCGTCTACAGCCATTTCAACGACAAGGAGAGCTTGTTCATCGAGGCGATTCGTGATCGTTGCGACGAGCAGCTGCCGATCAGCATGTTCGATGTGGTCGTCAGTGACGACATTCCGGGCCAGTTGATGCCGATCGCGCGCGCCTTTTTCGGGCTGGTCGCCAGCCCACCATCGATTGCCATGCACCGTTTGTTGACGGCCGGCACGAAAACCTCGGTCAAGCTGTCGCAATTGTTCTGGGAGGTTGGCCCGGTTCGTGCGCAGGAAGGATTTGCGTGCTTCCTCCGCCGCGCTGACGAAGCCGGAAAACTGGAGGTTGAGGACCCTATGCGTGCGGCGTCACAGTTTTTCAGCTTGCTCAAGGGCGAGCTGCACTTGCAGATGACGATGGGCTGTTGCGCGAAATTGAGCGACGCGATGATCGACGAGCACTTGGCCGCCACCGTGGACACGTTCGTCCGGGCCTACCAGCGGCGCTAGAAACGACTTGGGGTAAAATCCGCGACCGCTGTAGCAGTCGCGGATTTCCAATTGCTACTGCCCCGGCTGCCAGACCACTTCGACAAAGCCCGAACGCCCTGGCGTGTTGTAACCATGCACCAGCTCGTAGTTGCGATCGGTCAGGTTCTCGATGCGACCCGTCAAACGCCAGTCGCTGGCGAACCGCCAGCTCGCGCGCAGGTTGAGCAAGCTGTAGGACGGCAATTCGATGCCACCAAAATCGTCGCGCTTGCCGGCATGGACCAACTCCCCACCTACGCGCACCGCGGTCCCGAAATTTCGTTCCAGAATCAGGTTTGCCTTGAACTTGGCACGCCGTAGCAATTGCTTGTCAGTGTCTTCGTTTTGTGGGTTCTGGAATGTCGTATTGGCCGACCACGACCAATCGCCGCCGCTGCCGGAGTAGGCCAGTTCGCTGCCATCGATGCGGGCGTTCTGTACGTTTTCGGCTCGCGCCATCGGTCCGGTGAAGCTGACCAGATTTCGGATTCGTGTCGAATACAGGCTGGCCGTGAAGCGCTGGTCGGGTGCCGGCGTGAACTCCAACCCCAATTCCGCGCTGCGGGAACGTTCCGGATCCAGATCGGGATTGCCCGCGAAGAAGCCGCCGAAGCCGGGCGAGAACTGCTCGTTCAACGTCGGTCCGCGAAAGCCCTGGCCGTAGCTCAGGTAGGCACGTGTTGAGGGGCTGAAGCGCCAGCCCAGCGCGGCGGAGCCGGTGTTGGCCGTGCCGAACACGCTGTTGTCGTCGTGGCGCAGTGAAAATTCTGTTTCCAGCGCACCAAAACTACCCTGCCAGCCACCATAGACGCCAGTGTTGCGACGATCTTCGCGATAGCTGGGCGTCCCGCTGTAGGTGTCGAAGGAACCGCCGCGCTCGCGATGGTGATCGATGCCGACAGTCAGGTTTTGACCGTTGCCCAGCTGGAACTGGTTTTGCCAGCCAATTGACGTGCGCCGCGACTCAAAGCGGGAGAAGAACGCCTCGGTTTCCAGATCTTCGCGCGACTGACCAATGTCAAGTCGATGCTGCCAACCGTCGGCGAGCTCGCCTTGCAGTGATACGTTGATGGCCTGTTCGACCACATCGGAACTGCCGCCCGAAAACTCGACCTCGCCCTCGTTGCGGGAAAGCACCGCGGACAAGTCCTGACTGCCCAACTTCACGCCACCACGCAATGCAAGGTTTCTGTTGCGCAAGCCATCGTCTGTGGTCGACGGGCTGAAGCCGTTTTCGTTCTGGCTCTTGAAACCATCGGTATGGCGCGCGCCGACCTGCGCGCTGAAGCCGCCGGCGTCGGTCCAGTGGCCGTAGCCGACTGTGCCAGTCGCGTCGCCATAACTTCCGTAGCCGGCGGAAATGCGTGGGCCTTCCAGCTTGCGCGTGAAAATCTGGATGACGCCGCCGATCGCATCCGACCCCCAGAAACTGGCGCGCGGTCCACGCACGATTTCGATGCGTTCGATCAAGTCCAACGGCAACTGTTCAAACGCGTAGGCGCCGGTGTTGACCGAAGCCACGCGCACGCCATCGATCAGCACCAAGAGATGATTGTTGTTGGTGCCGCGCAGGAACACCGTGGTCTGGCTGCCGGGGCCGCCGGTACGGGCAATGTCGACGCCCGCCTGCAAGCGCAGCAGGTCGGAAATGTCGCGCGCCGCGCTGGCATCGATTGCATCGCGATCAATCACGCTGACATCAGCCAGGGTTGAATCGATGGTTTGTTCGATGCGTGTGGCAGTCACCACGACGTCGGGCTGACGGGGAAGATCGCTCGCCAAAGCGGGCACGGAAAAGCTGGCTGCTATAGCCAGGAAAAAATTTGATTTGGAAAGATGGTTCATCGGTAAAGTCCTCGGACGCACACCCGCGAGACCAGACCGGCTGGAAACAAACGCGCACGACGGAACGAACCGGCAATGCCCGTCCGTTGCCCGCCGCAACGCCTGGAGCCATGAACGACGCGCCCGAAACGAGCGCGTCGACGATCCCCAGGCCGGTCTCCGGACTTGCCAGCGACGCCGTGTGGCGTCGGGACGGTCGCCTTCCCGCGTAGAACGCAGTGGCAGTGACCGTACCGTCGGCTGGGTCTTTGAGGACTTCGCCGCGCTTGCTTACCGTTGCGGGGGCAGTGCCGGAATCGCGATTGCTCGCTCACCGGCTTCCCGTTTCACCCGTGCCGATTCTCGATCGGTTTGGGCACCTGAGGGGGCGGGAGTTTACGGGCCATGCGTGTCTCCCGGCAAGGAATGTCGAAACCCTTCCGCCGTTTTCCTAACGCGGTGGCGGTTATCGTAGGCATCGCGACGCGTTGAAGCCGATGTGTCGAAATTGTTCGCCAAACAGGAATCGCATGCCGCACAGCACTCCGCTGATCACCATCCTCGTCTACGGTTTCGTGCTTGCGCTGATCGCTGGCGTGACGGCACAGAAACTGAAACTGTCGCCGCTGGTGGGCTATTTGCTGGCAGGCGTGCTGTTGGGTTCGTCGACGCCGGGCGTGGTCGCCGATGCGGAACTGGCCAGCGAGTTGCTTGAGATTGGCGTCATCCTGCTGATGTTCGGCGTCGGCCTGCATTTCTCGATGGCCGATCTGCTTGAAGTGAAGTGGATCGCTATCCCCGGCGCCATTTCGCAGATCACCTTGACCACCTTGGTGGGCATGGGTTTCGCCTGGTACCTCGGCTGGCCGATTGGGACGGGGCTGGTATTCGGGCTGGCACTATCGGTTGCCAGTACCGTGGTTCTGCTGCGCTCGCTGGAAGAGCGCCGACTGCTGGAATCCAAGCGCGGCCGCATCGCGATCGGCTGGCTGGTGGTGCAGGATCTGGCGATGGTCTTGGTGCTGGTGTTGCTGCCAGCGATTGCACCCTTGCTCGGCGGCGATGCCGGTGCCGACGCGCCTACCGGCTCGATTTGGGTCGCGCTGGGAATCACGCTGGGTAAGGTCGCCGCGTTCATCGCGGTGATGCTGATAGTCGGACGCCGGGTAATCCCGTGGCTGCTCGAACGCGTCGCTGGCTTGGGCTCACGCGAATTATTCACGCTGTGCGTATTGGCCATTTCGCTGGGCGTCGCTTATGCATCGGCGATGCTGTTCGACGTGTCATTCGCGCTAGGCGCGTTCTTCGCCGGCATGATGCTGAAGGAATCCAAGCTCAGCCAGGAAGCCGCCGAGGATTCGCTGCCACTGCGCGATGCATTCGCCGTGTTGTTCTTTGTGTCCGTGGGCATGCTGTTTGATCCCAGCATCATCATCCGCGAGCCGCTCAAGGTATTTGCCACGTTCCTGATCATCGTTATCGGCAATCCGCTGGTCGCCATGCTGATCGTGCGTGCGTTCCGTTACCCGAAACAAACCGCGATGACGATTGCAGCGAGTCTTGGGCAGATCGGCGAGTTTTCCTTCATCCTGGCGGGACTCGGCATCAGCTTGAAACTGCTGCCAGTCGAGGCGCGCGACCTGATCCTGGCAGGTTCAATCCTGTCGATCCTCGCCAACCCGTTATTGTTTGTCGCACTGGATCGCTGGAACGCGCGCCGCGATGCAACCGAGCAGGAGCGCAAGGCTGTCGAAGAACAGGACGCTTCCGATGCTGAAGATGCTGATGATGCCGACAACGATATCCTGCCCGATCGCGACTCCATTCCCGACGCCAACCACATCATCCTTGTTGGCTACGGCCGAGTGGGTTCGCGCATTGCGCGTCGTCTGATCGAACTGGACATACCGTTCGTGTTGATCGACGACGTCAAGCCGCTGTGCCGCGAGGCACGCAAGCTTGGTATTCCGTGTGTCTTGGGCAACGCTGTCAAATTCAAGGTGATGGCGGACGCCAACATCGCCACCGCGCGCGGTCTGGTGGTGGCCGTATCGCAAACCATGGAAGCGGGCAACATCATTCGCGCCGCTCGCGAAACCAATCCGGGCCTGGCAATCCTTGCGCGTGGTCATTCCGACGCTGACATTGCCTATCTGCTCAAGAGCGGTGCCGACGCCACGGTAATGGGTGAAAGCGAAATCGCGCGAAGCATCAGCGACTCGATCGAGTCATTGATGAAGCTGGCACCGCGACTTGAGTTGACGCCGATCAATCCTTGACTGGGCCGGATCCGGCATCTGCTTCATCTGGAGCTGGAACCGGCGCTGGAGCTGACACGACGGCATCGTGCGGGAGCGTCGGCAGCTGATCGACCGCGACGCGGTTGCGTGCGCCCGCGCGTGAACGATCGCGACCTGCAATCGCCGCAGCATTGATGGCGTCGAGTGAAGCTACCCAATGCTGCGCGGGATCGTACTCAAGGCGCGCTCCGGTCCATTTCTCGTGACCCGTGCGCCCCCAGCGCGATAGCTCGATTCGTGTCGTCGATTTCTTGGTGTAGAGCGGCGTCCACCACGAGCGTTCGGTATCCACCGCGTAGCACAGGAAAAAATGTGCACCCAGCGCAACCTTTGCGGCGGGAGGCGAGGGCGTGGCGCCGTGTTGGGCGAGCACGGCAGGGTCCAGGTGCAGGACCAGTCCGGGCGAGATATCGTCGTCGGCCGTTGAATCGTGTTCCATCTGGGTTCTCAGGTTTGTTGCCGAGACGCAGTGTAGCGACCCGAGCCGGGCGCGCGGCGAAGTTGCGACAGGGCGCCGTCAGCGCGCCACGCGTTTGCTGCTCCACCAGATCAGTTCGAGCAGAAGAGCCTGGATCGGCAAGCGCATAAGCAGCGCCCAATACGGCACGTCGAACAAGTCGGGTCGTTGCAGCATGTAGAAATGGCAAGGCGTCACTGCCAAGGTGAGTAGGAAAAGGCCGATTCCGGCAAAGCGACGCGTGCGCCACCAGACCAAACCCGCCGCTCCCAAGAGTTCGAAAACACCGCTGACCAGCACCGCAGCGCGCGGCCACGGAACGTAAGGCGGCACGATCCGCATCTCGGTTTCGGTGAACACGAAGTGCGCGATACCACCGATCAGAAACCAGCCAAACACGAAGCACAATGCCGCGATGCGCGCACGGCTCATGCCGTCGAGCCGGAGTATTTGAAACAGGGCAGGACGTTCCACCATCGCCGGGTTACCGGTCATTGAAACCGAGGCTGGCTGTCGCGTTCGATGCAGCCAATCATCACGAAAATTCGCCCCTTGCACACTCGCGCACAAATCCGCACCAAAACACCGGCGGCGATATCGAAGGAAAGCGCGTCGTAATAAGAGTGAAAGGTTTTCTGCAATTCCGATTCGCATTTTGCGCGATTGCCGTGCTCAATCCGGAAGGGATGACCGGGCCGCACGGCTTCGCCGAAATCCCCAAGCCTTGCGTTACTGCGCGCCGCTTCATCGATGCGCTCGATGACTTTCGCCGTCGTCGCCTCGCAATCAAGCCAGACTGACGAAATCCCGGCGACGGTGACGACGCAGCGGTCGGCTTGGACTGGCTTCATGGGGGATTGCAGCAACGGGCGGCGATGTAGGCTAGCTTCGCAGATTGCTTGGCCCGCTGCTTTACCTGTGGTCGGAGTACCTCTCGCGGTGGTTGCTGATTGCCAATCCCGTAAACTGGCCCACAGCGCAGGCGGTGTCGCCTGAGGCGTTGCAGCCAGGGGAAACTACGATGAACACCACGATTCTTTTGCGAATGTCTGTCGTGCCTGCGCTCGCGCTGGGCATCGTGAGTTGCGGCAAGAAAGAAGAGTCAACGCTACTCACCTACATTCCCGCCGACAGTCCGTACGTGTTCGCGGTGGCCCAAGCGCCGTCGAAGGATGTCACGGATATCTGGCTGAAGCGCATCCAGCCGGTGTGGCCGATTTACGACACCATGCTGGCGCGGCTGGGCACGTTGGCCGCGATCGACAACCAGCCGCTGACGGCACCGACCGTGCCAGACGAAAGCAGTGCCGACGATGTGAGTAACGCGTCGCATGACGATGGCGACAGTAGTGACAGCGCCGCTGCCAATGCGATCGCCAATCCACTTGCCGCCATCGCGTTGAGCGCCAAGACCAACGCTGCAATGAAAGACACACTGGCAACCGGTTCCCGCATTGCCCGCGAGTTGGTCAAGGACCTGCGAGGCCGTGATACCTCCGCGAAGATGAGCGAGACTGGCTTGGCCGTTCCAGGACGCGCCGCGTTCTACGGCGTCGGCGTGATGCCGGTCGCTCGCTTCGAACTCGCATCGGCGGATACGTTTCGTGCATGGATCGGCAAAATCGAAACGACCAGCGCGAGCAAGTTCTCGACCGCGAAGCTGGGCGACCAGGATTACTGGTTCGTCGGTAACGACAAGGTCCAGCTGGTGCTCGCGATCCAGGACAATCAGCTCGTCGCAACGCTGTTCCCGGGCAGTGCTGATGACGCGCTGCGCCAGCGCTTGCTCGGCATCGTCAAGCCGACGCAAAGCCTTGCCGACAGCGGTGAACTTGGTCGCCTGACAGGTACGGAAAAATGGCTGCCGATAGCCGCCGGTTGGGTCGATTTCAAACGGATGATTGCGTTGTACCCGACCGATCCCTCGCTGGTGGCGATGGTCGCGAGCTTCGACGACAAGCCGTTGCCGGCACTGAGCGCCGAGTGCCGCGCCGACTTCGACGCAATGGCCGACAAGGCACCACGGATGATCTTTGGCTACCGTGAACTCGGCGCGAACCGCATCGATATGCGTGGTCGCTGGGAATTGGCGCCCGATGTCGCCAGCGACCTGATGGCATTGACCGCCGCGCCGACGGCGACCGGGGGCGACCATCCCGATGCGTTGTTCGATGTGGCTTTCAACGTCCCCGTGCTCAAGATGAAGGATTTCGCCCTGAAGCAAGCCAAGGCGATCGTCGCTCAGCCCTATCGTTGCGACAGCTTGCAAGCGCTCAACAAGGCGGCGAACGAGTCCGTCGAAAAACTCAGCGCAATGCTGCCGCCACCGTTCAGCGACATTACGGGCGTGCGCATCACCATCGACAGCTTCGCCATCCCGCCGGCAGGCGCTTCGATGCCCGACGTCCGCGGAAAGCTTCTGGTGGCGACGAACAATCCGTCTTTCCTCATCGGCCTGGCTCAGATGTCGATGCCGACGCTGGCGAGCCTGGTGGTAAAAGCCGATGGGCAGCCAGTGGAAATTCCGTCCAACGACATTCCCGCTCCGGCTGGCACGCCGATACCGCCGCTGCACGTCGCGATGGCGGAAAAAGCCTTGGCTTTTTCATTCGGTGAAGGTCAATCAGCAACGCTCGCCAGCTACGTGAAGGCGCCGATGGGTACGCCCGGCGAGTGGGTAAAAACCAACTTCAGTGGCGAGATCTACACGCTGCAAGGCGAGTTCATGCAGCGCATGCAGACGCTGATGCCCAACGACGGCAAGACAAATATGGACCCGGCCAACATGGCCGAGCTGTACAAGTTTTATTCCAGAATTTTCAAGCGTGTTGAAGGCAACATGAGCGCCTCTGCCAAGGGCATCGAGTTCGAACAAACCGTGGAGATGAAACCATGACCCGCAATCTGCAACTAACCCGCACCGCTGCTGCATGCCTGTTTGCCATCGCGGCATCGACCGTGTCGGCGCAATCGTCCAGTGCCTCACCAATCGACGCCCGATCAAATGCGATTCCCGATGCCGCCGCCTTGCAGCACATCGTCGAATGGCGTCGCGACTTCCATGAGCATCCCGAACTCAGCAATCGTGAAGTGGATACCTCGAAGAAGGTCGCTGAAGCGTTGCGCAAGATGGGTTATCAGGTGCGTACCGGCATCGCCCACACCGGCGTGGTAGCGACGATGAAGGGCGGTAAGCCCGGTCCGAAACTGGCGATACGTGCCGACATGGACGCGCTGCCTGTCATCGAACAGGTGGACCTGCCGTTCGCGTCAAAAGTGAAGGGCGAATACCAAGGCAAGACGGTCGGCGTGATGCACGCCTGCGGACACGATGCGCACATGGCGATGACGCTGGGTGTTGCTGCCGCACTCGCGAAACGTGGCAAGGACTTGCCCGGCGAAGTGATGTTCATTTTCCAACCAGCCGAGGAAGGTGCGCCTCCCGGAGAAGAAGGCGGCGCCCCTTTGATGGTGAAGGAAGGCGTCTTCAAGGACTTCAAGCCAGACGCGATCTTTGGCATGCACGTTACCAGCGGCTACAACGCCGGTCAGGTCGCGTTTCGTGCCGGCGGCACGATGGCAAGTTCGGACACCTTCCGCATTACCGTGCATGGCCGTCAAGCGCATGGTGCGACGCCGTGGAAGGGGATCGACCCCATTGTGACTGCAGCACAGATCGTCATGTCGGCGCAGACCATCGTCAGCCGCCAGCTCGATCTCAACAATGAACCTGCGGTGTTGACCTTCGGCGTGTTCGATGGAGGCCAGCGTTTCAACATCATTCCCGATAGCGCAAGCCTTCAAGGCACCTTCCGCACATTCGACAGCGGAATGCGCGACCAGGCCATGGCCGCGCTCAACACCATGGTGAAAAATATCGCCGCGGCGAATGGCGCGACGGTGGACACGGAAATTCCCGTTGAAGGCGCTAGTAATCCGGTGAACTACAACGATCCGCCGCTGACCGCTCGGGTCCGCGCCAGCGCCGAGTCCGCCATCGGCAAGGATCACGTTGTCGACTCCACGCGCTGGACTGCATCGGAAGACTTCCCGCATCTGGGCAAATCAATCGACGTACCGAGTGTCTACTTCTTCGTTGGCGCTACGAGCGCCGGTGAAGATGCCGCCACGGCTCCGGTGAATCATTCGCCGAAGTTCAAACTCGACGAAGCCGCGCTGCCCGTAGGTACTGCAGTAATGACCCAGGCTGCGTTGGACTTTCTCTCCGCGTCGCCGTGACCGTGTGGTGCGCATCTCGCGCTTGCATGGATGCAGCGCGGTGACGCACGCCGTCATGAGCCATGGGCATCGTCGATGAGCAACACAGGCAAGGCGGCTGCGTGGAACGCGCCGCCAAATCGCAATGCCGCTGGCCGCGACGTGACCTGTTTGGTGTTGGCACTGGCGGTCGCCTTGCTGTTGGTCGGGCCATCGGGAAATTTCCCGCTGCTCGACGACTGGTCTTTTGCCACGGCGGTACGCGGCATTCTCGCGGACGGTACGTTCCGGCCCACGGACTGGACCGCGATGACCCTGATCATGCACACGTTGTGGGGCAGCGCGTTTTCGTTGATCGCCGGCTATTCGTTCGACACCTTGCGCTTCTCGACCGTGGTCCTCGCGTTCGCGGCCGTGGGCGTTTGCTACCTGCTGTCGCGCGAGCTGGCACTGCCACGCTGGCTGTGCCTGTTGACCGCCATCACGCTGGCGTCGACACCGTTCTTCGTCGTTTTGTCGGTCACTTTCATGACCGACATTTCGTTCCTTGCTGCGATGCTGGTTGCCGCGTTGAGCTTTGCTCACGCGTTGCGTCAGCCGACCCAAAGAACGTTTGCCATCGCCATCGTGTTCATGCTGATCGCCATCCTGATCCGCCAACTCGCGATCGCCTTGCCATTGGCATTTGCACTGATCTATCCGCTGTTTCACCGCGAGCGGGTCCGCAACGTGCTGATCGGCACTATTCCGCTGCTGATCGGAATCGCCGCGTTCGCCGCGTACCAAATCTGGCTGGGCAGCGACGGGCGGCTGCCGTCGGACAGCAAGATGTGGACGCAATGGTTCCTGCATTCGCTCACGGATCCAGCGACGATCAAGATCGCGCTCCGCAATATCTATGTCGCGCTGGTCTATCTCGGATGGTTCCTGCTGCCGCTGTCCATTGTGATCATCGCGGTGGCTGGCGACGCGCACCGCGTTTCGTTGCGTCGTGCTGTGTTGGGTTCGGGATTGGTCATCGCACTGCTGAGCTTGTTCACCCGCGCACGCGATGGCGCTTGGCTGGTGCAGATGCCGACTGCCGACAATATCCTGGTGCCTTCCGGCCTCGGCACGCCGCTGCTACGCGATCAATACCTGCTGCGACTGGACAACATTGCACCTTTGCCGAATGCATTCTGGCTGGTGGTGACCACGCTCGGATTGATTGGTGCAACGCTGCTGCTGGCCTTGCTCACGACCGTTGCGATAACACTGGTGAAGCACTGGCAGCACCGACAGTTGACCGATCGAGAAGGCGCTGCCGCACTACTGCTGATTTCCGTGGCCGCCTACCTTTTTCCCGTGTTTTTGACTGCATTTTTTGATCGCTATTTATTGCCCGCAGTGCCGCTGCTCGCTGTCGGACTTGCTGCGGTCTTACTCCCCGTCAACGCCCGCCTGCCGAATGTTCGTTGGCACGGGCTGTCGCTCGTGCTTCTCGCGGCCTTTGCCGCCTTCGCTATTGCCGGAACGCACGACTATCTCGCCTGGAATCGACTGCGTTGGCAGATGCTCGGTGATCTGATGCAGCAACGCCAACTGACGCCAGCGCAAATCGATGGCGGCTCCGAGTTCAACGGTTTGCTCAACTATCGAAAAGGCTATGTGCCCGTCGAAGGCAAGAGCAGTTGGTGGGTCGATGGCGACGACTGGATGGTCGGCTTTGGCGCGGTGCCTAGTTACGATATCGTCGAACGTCGCTCGTATCCGCACTGGCTACCCGCCAAAGGCGAGCTGGTCTTGCTGCAAAGACGGGACGCCGTTGAGCCACACTGACCTCGGCCTCGTCAGCTACTTCGCGGTCTTCAACCGCTTGAGGATTTCGCTGCGCGCCTCACGCAGGATCGAATCGCGATCCAGTGATTCGACAATCTCGCTGACCACGCGCTTGGCACCCTTGTCGCCCCAACTCTTGCCGGCAACGAGATAGCGATCTGCACTGCGCCCAACCAGTTCCGTCGCGTACCACGCCAACGCGCCCTGTGCTCCGGCGGTGAGTACGGTAGATAGCCCGGCGCTGATTCCCTTTAACGCGGAAGCAACCAGATGCACACCCCAGATCGCACCCATCAACGCGGCCAGTTGTGCGCTGATGGTGACGATCAAGCCGCCAGCTTCACTGCGTGTCAGTGGCAATCCGTAGACACGCCCCAGGTGCATCACCAGCGCTGCATCGAGCGCACCCGCGGCGAGCAGATCGGCGACCGGAATCGGATTCAATCCGACCGCCAGCGCCTTCGCGATGCAGTACTGGCGGATCACCTTGTCGGCCAATTCGCGTCGCGCGGCGGCAACCTTCACTGCAACCGCATCGGACAATCGACCGGCGAACAGGCTGGCATTCAAGGCGGCCAGCGTCTTGCCTTCGCGGCTCAACACGTCGGTCAATCGTTCGCGCAAGGTTTCGATATCAACCGCTTGCTCCACACGTTCTTCGTGTTCAATGCCATCGCCGTCCACACGTATTCGCAGTTGCGGCGATGGTCGCGCACTGACTGCAATCACGTCTTCCGCACGCACCAGACCGCTCGCATGTGCGCGCAGGCTGGTGAGCAGGTTTTCTCGATCCTCGTCGTTGTAACGATCGGATTTGTTGAGAACCAGCAACAGCGGTCGATCCGTCGCCGCGAGCAGGGCAAGCGCATCGCGTTCGCGTGTGGTCAGGTCGCCATCGACGACAAAGATGACCAGGTCGCTAACCGCTGCGACTTCATGGGCCAGTTTTTCGCGCGCCTCGCCATCCAGCTCGTCAATACCGGGCGTGTCGATCAGATGTACGCCTGATCCGGCTACTTCCCGCCACGGTCGCGGCTGCGCATTGCGCGTCGTGCCATGCAAAACGCCGACTTCGAACGCATCCTCACCGAGCAGCGCATTCGCCAGCGCCGACTTGCCGACACTCACCTTGCCGAACACGGCAAGATGCAGGTCACCGCGTTCAAGCTTGGCCAACATTTCTTCGAGCCGCGTGAAATCGGTCGCCAACGATCCACGCACAGAATCGGGAATGCGCTCGTCATCGAGCAACGCCCGCAGGCTCTCGGTTGCCTGCGCATGATGACCATCGCCTGCCGACGGTACTCGCAGCGAGACATGCTCTTCGTCGCCAAACCACCCACGCACGCGTTGCCAGATTGAAGTGTTGGTATTCACGGCAGCAATTGTGGGCTATCCGCGCGACTGTGGGGTCGGTCGCTTTTGAATGCTGCCCAGCCGAGCGCCGGGGGAATCTCTTGAAGAGAACAGCGCACCGCAGGGGATGCGACTGGGACAGGAAAAATGAGTGATCGTTACGACGGATCAGCTTCGACGCTTTTGCACAGTGCGGACAACGATGCCCGTAACGCGGTTGAGCGTAAAAAACGGGCCCTGCAAAAGGCAAGGCCCGTTGCGAAAGCGTCTTTACGCGCGTCGGCGCGAAACGTACCAGCCTGCGCAGACCGTAAGCAGCGCCAGCAATATCAGCATGCTGACACCCAAGGTTGGGACCGCTACGGTACTAACTGGCGGCGGTGGCGGTGGCGGTGTGCCGCCGACAGTGACGGGTGCCGTTGGGCCAGAGCCCGCGATGGTCTGACCTGTGCCAGTAGCTGTCGCCTGATTGAAGTAGGTTCCGCCGGCGGTGGAGACGGAAACATTGAAGCGCAGCAACAGCACTCCATTGGCTGGTACCGAGAACGGCCCCATCCACGTCAGAACCTGTCCGGCAATCCCAGGGTTCGCCGAAGTCGCGCCGCTGGAGGTTCCCGCCTGGTATGTGAATCCGGCCGGCAACGTGTCAATTATGGAATTCAGCGTCGCGGCACTCGGGTTAGGGTTCGTAATCGTGATTGTGTAACCGTCGATTGCTCCAGCAGCTGCATTGGGCTGATCCGCCGTTTTTGTTACGAACAGCGCGGCGGCGCCGAGGGGCGAGAACACCGTGAGGTTTGAGCGAGTAATGCTGCCGCCCGCGGGAACCGTCACATTCCAACTGATACCCGCTCCATTATCGAGCAGTGTCGTGCAGAGGCAGGTGTTGTTGAATGGCATATGCGTGCCAATCGCTGCCCATACCTGACTATAGCCTGCGTGGTAGTAAGCGCTTCCACCCGACAGCGGCACCAGTTGTTCGATACGGCCCGCGGGGAGATTATTGGCATTTACGGAACATCCCACGGAAGATCCGCTAACAAATCCGTAGCCAAGATCCGAACCACCGAGAAAGCAATCCATTGCGCGATACAGGATCGCATCTATCGCCGCGCCACTGCTGTTCGCCAGTGTCACGTCGGTACGATAGGACTCCTGGCCAATAACGTATGTATCGACGTGTGTGGCCGTGAGTCCGGTTGCACCGACGCCGACCACAGTGGTGACCTGGAATGGACTAGCCGCGGTCCCTGAACCACTGACGGGCGATTGGCTGATCGGCGTAAAAATTGTATAGACCCCGATTCCCCCACTCGCCGAGCCGCCGTGACCGGCAAAGTCTGGTGCGTACAGCGCATTGTTGACGACAATGAAAGTCCCGTAATCTGCAGGCGTGGTACTCGGCGGGAAAACCTCGAAACTGGGGTCTCCAATACGCGAAATCTGCGTGGCGCCATCGGTGCCCACAAAAATTCTGTCAAGCGGGCCCGCCGAGGTGATGGTTTGCACGGAAGTGGCAGGGTTCACGGCCGAGGTTGGCGTGATAACTCCCTTCGCAACGTTTGCAGACGCGGCGCTCGCGATCAGTAACAGCGTAGTCAAAAGCCCATAACTTACGTACTGCCTCGCCCTGTCAATGTGTACACAACGTTCGTTGTTCATGGTTTTCCCTTTCATGGTTGATGTTGGATTGCACGTCCAAAGCAAGAGTAGTTAAAAAGAGGCCGGCAACGTGCAAACTCCAGTCTCACGTGAAGCCATATATGCCGACTGTGCATCAAAAACAGTACTGCCTTCGCCGGGTGGCGAAATGCTACTCCGTCATGGTGCGTCGCGCATCATTAAATTCTATACGCGTATCAGTCTTTAAAATCGGCATTTCAAACCTCGGTTCGCCAACGATTGAAACGAACTGTTGAAATGGGATATCGATAGATCAGTCGTTGTCGATGCCATGTATCGGTTTGTCCGCACGGTCGTATCGGGTTCTGATTCACCGAGTGTGAGCATGTAGACCGACGCCGAAGTCGGTGTATTGTTTTTTTTACGTGGAAGGGCCTGTCGGGAGACGAGTTTCAGCAAGTGTTGTTGGATCTACCCGCGCCGTTGATGTCCGCGCATCCGGATAGGACGAAAATCGCCGAAGCTGCCGAGGGCAAACCCGACCTCATCCCCGGCAATCGACATCCCGCTGCTCGGCACGGTATGCAGCAGTTGCGGCAGTTGTCTGGTCCGGCGGCATAGGAGTCAGCGTTTCGGTGGCAAGCGCCGTGCGTTTGGCCTGCGTCGCTTCAATGCGATCGGGGGCGGACGGGCCTGGAACACCCGGGCACCCTTCTCATATCGGAAAAAACAGGCTTGGGTCGATCCGACCCTACTTCGACGAGAGGTCGGAAGCTAGCTGGTAGCGACCTTTGTCGACGCCGCTTTCTTGATAGCTGCCTTCTTTACAGCCGCTTTCTTCGCCGGTGCTTTCTTCTTCGCAGCCTTTTTCTTTGCGGCTTCCTTGGCAGGCGCTTTTTTCTTCGGCGCATCAGCCTTTTCAGGAGCGGCTTTCTTCGCAGCAATTTTCTTCTTGCCGAAACTTCCGCGCTTCGGGCGGTCCGGGGCGGCGGCGATCAGTTCTGCGCATTCGGCGGCGGTCAGCGATTTCGGATCGCGATCCTTGGGCATGCGTGCGTTCTTGTTGCCGTCGGTGATGTACGGTCCGTAGCGGCCGTTAAGCACCTGCGTACCGTTGCCAAAGTCGGTGATCATGCGGTTGGCTAGCGCTTCAGCCTTCTCGCGAACCAGAGTCATCGCGCGCTCGAAGTCGATGGTGTACGGATCGTCTTCCTTGCCCAGCGACGCATAACTGTCACCGACTTTCACAAACGGTCCGAAGCGGCCGACGCCGATGGTCACCGCTTCGCCTTCCGGATTAGGGCCAAGGTCACGCGGCAACTTGAAAAGTTCCAGCGCGTCTTCGGCGCTGATGGTGTGCATGCTCTGGCCGGGGCGCAGTGATGCGAACTTGGGTTTTTCTTCGTCGTCTTTGGTGCCGATCTGCGCGAACGCGCCGTAGCGTCCGAGACGCACCGCGAGCGGTCGACCACTTTTCGGATCAACGCCCAGTTCGCGCGCGCCAGTCGCATCGGAACGATCAACGCTTTCAACCTTGTCGTCGATCTGCGCCTTGAACGGCGTCCAGAATTTCTGCAGTAACGGCACCCATTCCTCTTCGCCACGGCTGACCGCATCAAGCTCGTCTTCGAGCTTGGCGGTGAAGTCGTAATCGACGTAGCGGGTGAAATGGCTGGTCAGGAATTTCGCCACCGCGCGGCCAACATCGCTCGGGCGGAAGCGGCGGCTGTCGAGCGTGACGTACTCGCGTGACAGCAGGGTCTGGATGATCGACGCATACGTCGATGGCCGACCGATGCCGAATTCCTCCAGCGCCTTGACCAGACTCGCCTCGGAATAGCGCGGCGGCGGCTCGGTGAAATGCTGGTCTGCTTCGATCGATTCCAGCGGTACCGCTTCGCCGATTTTCATCTGAGGAAGCTTGCGGCCTTCATCGTCCTCGTCGGCTGCCTTCTGATCACGGCCTTCCTCGTACACAGCAAGGAAGCCCGGGAAGATCACCGTGGTTCCACTTGCGCGGAAGGTGGACTCGGGGCCGCACGCAAGGTCGATCGACACGGTGTTGAGCCTTGCCGCTTCCATTTGGCAGGCGACCGTGCGCTTCCAGATCAGCTCGTATAACTTGCGCTGATCGTCATTCAAATACTGGGCGATGTCCTTGGGCCGATACAGCGCCGAGGTTGGACGGATCGCTTCATGCGCTTCCTGCGCATTCTTTGATTTGGTTTTGTAGACCATGGCCGCTTCCGGCAAATACTCGCTGCCGAAATCGCGCGCAATTACCTGGCGCAATTCGTCCAATGCATCGTTGGACAAACTGGTCGAGTCGGTACGCATGTAGCTGATCAAGCCGACGACACCTTCATCGCCGAGTGCTACACCTTCATACAGGCCCTGCGCGACGCGCATGGTACGGCTGGTTGCGAAGCCGAGTTTGCGCGCGGCTTCCTGTTGCAGCGTTGACGTGGTGAACGGCGGTGACGGTCGCCGCTTGCGTTCCTTCGACTGGATATCGCTGACCACCAACCGACCCATCGCCGCCTTGCGCAACGCATCGCGCGCGGCGGTCGCCGTGGCTTCGTCGGTTAGGTCGAACTGCTCGAACTTCTTGCCTTGCAGCTTGAACAGGCGCGACTTGAATGCCTGGTCCGGGTGGGCGAGCGCGGCTTCGATGGTCCAGTACTCGCGCGCATTGAACGCTTCAATTTCTTCTTCGCGCTCGGCGATCATGCGCAGCGCGGGCGACTGCACACGGCCAGCGGAAAGGCCACGCTGCACCTTGCGCCACAACACTGGCGACAGGTTGAAGCCGACCAGATAATCCAGCGCGCGACGTGCCTGCTGCGCATTGACCAGATCCATCGACAACTTGCGCGGTTCGGCAACCGCCGCCTTGATGGCCTTCGGCGTAATTTCCGAGAACACCACGCGATGTACGTTCTTTCCTTCCAGCAAACCACGCTCGCGCAGGATCTCGGCGATATGCCAGGAAATCGCCTCACCTTCGCGATCCAAGTCGGTCGCGAGGTACAGCGATTCCGCCTTGGCCGCGGCCTTGGTAATCGCCGCAACATGTTTCTCGTTGCGCTCGATCACCTCGTAATTCATGTGGAAGTCGCCGCCGGTATCGACCGCGCCTTCCTTTGGTACCAGGTCGCGCACATGGCCGTACGAAGCGAGGACTAGGAAGTCCTTGCCGAGGTACTTGTTGATCGTCTTGGCTTTCGCCGGCGACTCAACGATGAGGAGATTCTTGGCCATGCTGCTGTCCTTGCCGCCTGATCGGGTGGCACAACGACCATGGCGGAAAGCGCCACGGCAGGGATGATGCGGAGTTCAATAATGTCTCGCGTTGAATGCGATACAGCGCCAGCCGACATTACAGCCGCCGGGCGACATTGCTTATTCAGTGAACACACGCCGCAGCCGCAGTGTCAAGCGGCCTCGGCGAGAAGCGGGTCACAGTTGGCGCAATGGTTTCAGCCAACCCGACGGGCGTATTGCCCGCCCGAGCTGGCAACGACATCGCCTTCCAGCTCCAAAAGGAACAGCATTGACGACAGCGAATCGACACCCAGTCCAGTGCGCTCGGCGAGCACATCGATGGCGACGCTGTCGTGTCCCAGCGCCTCCATCAGCGCGGCATAGTCGGGGTCGCGATTGCGTGCTGCCATTGGTGTGGACGGCACGATTGAAACCGGCTTTTCGGGCGTGATCGCAGCTTCTCCCAAGCGCTCGCGCAGGCGTTCGCCCAGCTCGCCAGCGAGCGAACGCAGCTCGACGATCACCTCATCGGCCGTCTCGATCAGCTTTGCACCTTCACGGATGAGCTTGTGGCAACCGCGCGCCATCGGGTTGTGGATGGAGCCGGGAATCGCGAAAACCTCTCGTCCCTGTTCTGACGCGTAACGTGCCGTGATCAGCGATCCCGACTGCACGCTGGCTTCGACCACCAGCGTGCCCAGGCTCAAGCCCGCGATGATGCGGTTGCGCCGCGGGAACTGGTTCGGCTTCGCCGTGGTGCCGGGTGGGTACTCGCTGACCAGTACCTGTTCGGCGCTGATGCGCTGGGCAAGTTCGGTTTGGGATCGCGGATAGATCATGTCCGGACCGGTTCCAAGCACGGCAACCGTTGCACCGCCGACATCCATTGCCGCCGCGTGCGCCGCCGCATCAATGCCTTCAGCGAGTCCACTGGTAATGGTGAAACCTGCCGTCGCAAACGCACGCGAAAACGCCTTTGCCATCGCGACGCCGCCTTGGCTGGCGTTGCGGCTGCCGACAATGGCGATCTGCGGCATCCACAACCGCGCCGGTTCGCCGACGATAAACAACGCCGCCGGCGCACCGCTGACATCTGCCAGCAAGGCCGGATAGTCGACATCCTGGCAGGTGATGAAGTGGTGGTTGGGCTGCGCGACCCAGTCGCGATCAGCCGCGATCCGCTCCATGTCCGGCCGCTGCGCCCACTCTTGCGTTTCCGGTTTCGCGCCTTCCAGCGAGCCGCGTTGCATGGCCGCCAATGCACCAATGGCGCTGCCATGCCGCAGCAACGCCTTGCGCAAACCCATCGACCCGAAATGTGGCGCCCGAATCAGGATCAACCAGGCATCAAGTTCTGCGGTTTCCATACGCGCTCTCCTTATCTATGTCACGACGATGTGCAAGCTTGCGGAAAGTATACGGAGCGGCCGGGTGGTGGTGCTGTGGCAGGCTGCGATGGGGTCCGGCACGCGTTCGATGCTTTTCTCGAATCTACTCGGACGACGAACGTCCAGGAACGCGCCACCACTCAAACCCTCGTCATTCCTGCGTAAGCAGGAATCCATTTTGATCTTCGTCAAGCCGATGAAAACACAGCAAGGTCAAAATGGATCCCCGCTTTCGCGAGGATGACGACGTGATTTTTTCGTATTCCGCGTCAGGCTGGCGGCAACTCCCCGAGTAACACGACCACCCCACACCAACCCCACAACCCGACAACGCTACAATCCACGCACTCCAACTTTCACGCTTCCTCATGGCCACCACCCTGCTCGCCGTCGTTCTCGCCCTTGCCGCCTGCTACGCGCTGCCGGATCTGCGCCGCTTGCGCGATTTCGGCTGGTTGAAGCATTGGCTGGCATCGTGGACTGAAGATGGCGGCAGCCGCCCGCGTGGTTTTCCGATGGTCATCGTCGCGCTGATCGTGGTCGCGCTGTGCCTGCTCGTGCAGGGCGCAATCCGCCATGTGCTGTTCGGCCTGGCCGCGTTCGCGTTCGCAGTGACTGTCCTCTATTACAGCATCGGCCCGCGCGATCTGGAACAGGATGTCGACGCCACGCTCACCGCGCCCGATGACGCAACCCGCCTCGCTGCCGCGCAAAACCTGCGTCCCGATCCCGCTATCGCCGAGTTGCCACTGGAAGCACCCGCACTGGTCGAAGCCACCTTCCTTTCTGCCTTGAGCCGCGTCTTCGGCGTGCTGTTCTGGTTTGTCGTGCTGGGGCCGGCCGGTGCGCTCGGCTATCGCGTCATCCAGTTAATGGCGCGCGCGCCGCTGGTTCGCGATGAAATGTCCGCCGAAGACCGCAACCTGTCCGAGCGCGTCGCCCGCATCCTCGATTGGGCACCCACGCATTTGCTCACACTCGCACTCGCGCTCGCGTCGGACTTCGACCGTGTCATGAAGGCCTGGCGCGCCTATCACGACACGCATGGCAAAGGCTGGTTCACGCTCGACCTCGGCTTCCTTCCTGTCGCAGCACGCAGTGGCGTGGATGGCGACGTGATTGCCGGCGATGGTTACGCGACCGATGTCAGCGATCCGCTCGGCGAACTTGCCGATGCACGCGCACTGTTACGCCGGATTCTCATCATCTGGCTGGTCGCCATCGCCGTCCTCGCGCTGAGCGGCTGGACCTATTGATCGAGCGAGTTCGTCGGCGTGTTCATTGAGACGACGGGCACCGGGCCGGACCTTGTCCTGATCCACGGCTGGGCGATGCATGGCGGCATCTTCGCGCCGTTGGTCGAAAAATTGTCGCAGCGCTTTCGCGTGCATTGCGTGGACTTGCCGGGACACGGTCGCAGTCGCGATGTGTCGATCTCTCAGTTGCAGACTGTCGAATGCGCAGCAGCCATTGCCGCGCAAACGCCCTCGGCCATCTGGATCGGATGGTCGCTCGGCGGCCTGATTGCACAGCAAGGCGCGCTCGATCATCCCGATCATGTGCGCGGCCTGGTCGCCCTCGCCGCCAGCCCCTGCTTCATCGCTAACCCCGATTGGCCGCATGGGGTCGATGCACAGGTCAACGCGCAATTCGCCGAAAACCTGGGCCGAGATTTCCACAATACGATTGATCGCTTTCTTGCGCTGGAAACGATGGGCTCACCGAATCCGCAAGCCGAATTGCGGGAACTGAAAGCCATCGCGTTCGCGCATGGCGAACCCATGCCTGACGCGCTTGCGGAAGGCCTGCGCATCCTGCGCGAAACTGACTTGCGCGAGCGCCTCAGCGAACTCGCATGTGACAGCCTCTGGATCAGTGGCCGACGCGACAGGTTGATTCCACCCGCAGCGATGGCCTGGTCCGCGCAAAGCTGCGATGGCGAATTGCTCACGCTCAACGCGGGCCACGCACCCTTCCTCAGCGACACTGCCACAGTCGCAGCAGCGATTGCTGCGTTCGCGGAAACAACGTACTGATGCGCGGTGCATTTGACATGCGCCAGGTGCGCCGCTCGTTTGGCCGCGCCGCGATCAGTTACGAAACCCATGCGGTGTTGCAAGGTGAAGTCGAATCACGCTTGCAGGAGCGGCTCGATGACGCGCCGCTGATGCCAGCCGTCGTCATCGATGCCGGCAGCGGCAGCGGTCGCGGCGCAGCCAGCTTGCGCAAGCGCTATCCCAAATCGACCTTGCTTGCGCTGGACCTTGCACTGCCGATGCTGCGCGCCGCGCGCCGCCATCAAACCTGGTTGCGCCCGTTCAATCGCATCTGCGCGGATGTGCAGGCGCTGCCGCTGGCCGAGGGCAGCGTCGATCTGCTCTATTCCAATCTCTGCCTGCAATGGTGCGCCGATCTTCCCGCCGTGCTCGACGAGTTCCGCCGCGTAATGACACCCGCTGCATTGCTGCTGTTCAGCACGTTCGGCCCCGACACCTTGCGCGAACTGCGTGGCGCATTCGCCAGCGTCGATCAGCAACCACACGTCAGCCCATTCGCCGACATGCAGGTGATCGGCGACGCCATGCTCGCCGCCGGCTTTCGCGACCCCGTGCTGGAACGCGACGTGTTCACCGTGACCTATCCCGACGGTCTCACCCTGATGCGCGAACTGCGCGCCATCGGCGCAACCAATGCCGACCCATCACGACAACGCACGCTCACCGGCAAGTCACACCTGCGCGCCGTGCTTGACGCCTACGAAACCCTGCGCAGCGATGGCGTACTGCCCGCAACCTACGAAGTGGTCTACGCCCGTGCGAACGCCCCGGATGCCGGCCAGCCGCGTCGCTCTTCCGGCGGCGGCGATATCGCCAGCTTCCCGATTGATCGCTTGCGCGGTAGTCGTCGCGGGTTCTGATGCTTTCATGGTCTGGCCACGTCCCGCAGCTTGACGAACGGCAGAACATCACGAAGGATTATGCGAGATACCCCTAATGCGGGGTGCATATCGGGTTAGGTGTCGAGTGCATAGGTCTGCATTACTCGTGAGTTTGCTAGGAGTTAGCGCTTGGGCGATGGCCGCTTCTGAAGTTCCGGCTGGCTGGCGTGTGCCCGAGCCGCGCGAGCTTTCAGATCCAGGTGATTCTTGGCGCGAAAGCGATCCAAATCTATTTCAGCGCGTCGTCGGTGACTTCGACGGCGATGGTCTCCAAGACCGTGCGGAGCTTCTCGTTTCAGTCGACGGCAGAGACTTTGGCTTATTCGTTTCCTTCGGTGACGGTCAGCGGCGACAGTTGCTGAAAGATAAGGCGGAGTTCCTCGCACCCATGGGCATCGCCAAGATAGAGCCGAGCAGCTTCTCGACGGCTTGCGGCAAGGGATATTGGCAGTGCGAGAAGGATGAGCCAGAAACTCTCAAGCTAACGCATGACGGGGTTGAATTTTTCAAAAGCGAAAGCGCCGCTTCGGTTTTTTTCTGGTCGCCGGCGCGCAAGGCGTTTCGGCGAGTGTGGGTTTCCGATTGACATGTACTCATTGAACTCGAACGCGCTTCGCGCTTCAGCTCAACTCAGGCGTTAGACCTCAATGACAAATTTTGTCGTCAACGGCGCGCCAGACCGAAGACATCGGAAGGAAGAGCTGCTTAGGCTGATGGCGGCACGATCGGATTTCTCTAGTGCAAACAAGCGTGCGAAATACTGTTGAAACATGCTCCCGAACCCGGTAGCGCCGTGAACTACCCGATCGTGGTCGCGGCAACTGTGTGCTACTCAAGACCCTTCACAGCAAATGAGCCGTATGGATCACTGCCAAACCGCTACATCCGAGTATTAGAAGAGCCTCAACGAATCGTTCATCGCGACGTTCTCGACGCTCGACATAAGTTCTTTGCGCACTCAGATCTCAATGATCGTCCGGCCTACATCTTTCCCGCCGAATCCCTGATCGCGAGAAAGCCACGTGAATTGCGCATTGCTGGGATTGGTAGTGCTCTCAGCTCTATTCGTTTTCACCCGGGGTTCTTTCAAAAACTTCGAGTTGTCGCGTTGCTCATGCACGAACGTGTCAGCACCGACATCAACAACGGGCTGCAGGATTTATATGGAGGCATGGACCTGCCGTCTGCAAAGTTTAAGCTTCGAATGGACAACGGGCTCTGAGCCCGACCTATATGTCCCAAGTAGACGTGCCGACGCGCGCGGCTCAACTCTAGAGTTAGCCCGTGAGAATCGTCAGCTGGAATTGCTGCGGTGCGCTCCGCAAGAAGCTCGATGCTCTGCTGGAATTGGATGCGGACCTTTACATAATTCAAGAGTGCGAGGACCCAAGCCACTCGGCGGATGCAGCGTACGCTCGATGGGCGGAAGGGTCGCTCTGGGTTGGTGGGAAAAAGAACAAAGGGCTCGGAGTGTTCTCAAGAAGAATGCGGCTCGCGGCCATCGACTGGCCGCGTGATTCCCTCGAGTTGTTCCTTCCGTTCACCGCAGACGAGAAATTGACAATTCTTGGCGTGTGGACTCGTCACGCTAACTCGCCAAACTTTCGCTACATCGGCCAAGTTTGGAAGTATCTACAGGCCCACGGCGGGAAGATTCCGAGGCAGCGCTCCATGGTTCTCGGTGATTTCAACAGTAACGTCCGCTGGGACGAGTGGGATCGCTGGTGGAATCACACCGACGTCGTCCGGGAGCTTTCAGCGCTTGGCTTAGAGAGCATCTATCACCACTGCAACAGTGAGGCCCAAGGCAAGGAAACGCAGCCGACGTTCTTCATGAATCGCAACCGCGCGAGGCCATACCATATCGACTATGCATTTGCTTCTGAAGAACTGATCAAGTCTTCTGCTATCTGCATCGGCAATCCAGAGCAATGGCTACAATTTAGCGACCACTTGCCCATCATTCTGGACATCGCAGCGATTTGAAGACCGTTGGATGGTTTTGTCCTACCAACCCAGCCGACAGCGCTCTGAGCTCCAACTTTCGCTTGATGCCAATGATCGCAAACCTTCATCTTCTGGCTGTGTCGATTTAGCGAACCCCCATTCGTCGTGTTGCTAGCGGCACCAACCAACAGGAGAAACGACGATGCGATTCATCATTACCGCACAGGCAGGCACCGACCAGTCAAAGCCTGAGCCGGAAGCAGGGTTCGATCAAGCGCTCTTCGCCGCGTATATGAAGTTCAATGAAGAACTGCACACGGCCGGTGTACTCATTGCGTCCGAGGGATTAAACCCAGCAGCACGGGGCGCTCGCGTTGCGGTTTCCCAAGGCGTTCGACGAGTTGTCGACGGCCCCTTCGCCGAGTCGAAAGAACTGGTTGGCGGTTTCTGGATCGTCGAGGTGAAGTCGCTCGACGAGGCCATCCAGTGGGCTCTGCGCGCACCCTCCGGATGGGGCAGCGACGACGTGCTGGAGATTCGCCAGCTGACGGGAGCGGGTGACATTCCGCCCGAACTTCTTGAAATTATCAGGTCGGTCGCACCCACGTGGAGCGCCGCCTTGTTGCACCCGTGAGAAAAGCGGAATCGGGTTGGCCTGCGTCGAACGCCCATTCCCAGTCGGACTTTGGCATCACTCCCGCAGCGCAGCGATCGCCTTGATCCTTCCCGCTTACGTTTCGCGTCGTTGACTGCTCCTTTTTGTGTAGCTACAGTTAACCTATGCGGATCACTTGCGACCCTGCAAAACGAGCACTGACTCTGCAAGAGCGCGGCTTGGACATGCGCAGCGCGAAGGAGGTCTTTGCCGGGCCGCACTTCACGCGAGCGGATGATCGCCGAGACTACGGCGAGCCTCGTTTTATTACAGCTGGGTGGCTCGAATCCCGGCTTGTCGTCTTCGCATGGACGCCGCGCGGCAGCGCAAGACGCATCATCAGCATGAGGTATTGTCATGAGCGCGAAGCAAAAAAAATCGAACCCTATCTCGCTTGATGCGGACACGCCGCCGGAGATCACGGACGCGTGGGTTTCCGAGGCGGATTTGTATCACGGCGACAAGCTGGTACGTCGTGGGCGCCCCAAGCTTGAGAACCCGCGCCAACTGCTGTCTTTGCGGTTGCCACCCGTGGTCATCGAACGTTGGAAGGCCACCGGCCCTGGTTGGCAAACGCGCATGGCCGAGACCTTGGAGAAATCTGCGCCGTAGGCTGGGTTAGCTCCGCCACACCAGCGCCGTTCGCTCGACAGCCGACAATGCTGGATTGATTTTGCCCACCGCGACCACGCCAACACACGAAGCCGCGACGCGTCAGTTTTCCGTCTTGTAGTTCAATTTTTTGCGAGGGAATACCGTGAAGGCTGCGTTGGATCACCGCAAAGAACTAGGCTTGGCGCTTGTGGTACTGGGGCTGTTTTGGGCTGCATCAGGCGCTGCCTTTTTGCTCGGTTGGCGCGCAGGCGCTTACATCCTCCTTTTTTTCGGAACGCTTGCCGCGTCTGAAAGATTCTTTCGAATAGTTGCAAATACCAACGTGCGATCCGCGCGCATCATCGCGGCATGTATTTGGGCGGTCGTCGTCATTGTCGCCATCGGCACTAGTGTCGTGCTAACGGTGCCGGATTTTCTGTCGCTGACGTTTTAACTCAAGCGGTACGAGGTCCTGAGGCTGGGTTAGCTCTACCAACCCATCCCCTTCCGTTGGAAACTCGGTAAAACGGGTTGATGTTGCCAACCAAGCGCACTGCTGCATCACTCACGGAGCGCTGCAATCGCCTTGATGCGCTCCTGCCTTTGCGCTTCCGCGATCGCTGGACCTTCCAACCCACGTTCGACAAAAGCTTGTGCGGTGACCTCGCGCGCTGCTGTGAACGCGGCACGTAAATGGTCTGCTTGCGGATACGGCGTGTCGGCGTGGCCGAGTCGGCCGCGCTTGTCGGCTTCGCAGGCGAGCAGGAAGTTTTCGAGGCGCTCGGGTCGACGGAACGCGTCGAGTTGCTCGATCAGTTTCAGCACGGTCGCCGGTCGCAGTTCCAGCGCTTGATGCGCTTGCAAGTGCAGGCGGCAAACGAGTTCCGACAGCTTCGCGTGTTCGACCGGAACCTTCAGGCGTTCGCATAGCACGCGCAACGGCGCGAGGCCGCTGTGTTCGTGGTTGATGTGTTTCGGCAGTTCGTCGGCTGGCGTCAACGCCTTGCCGAGATCGTGGGTCAGCGCGCACCAGCCGATCAGATCATCACCCGGCGCGAGTTGTGCGGCCATGTCGAGCACCATTTCGACGTGGACGCCGGTATCGATTTCCGGATGGTATTCGGCGCGCTGAGGCACGCCGTACAGCGCATCGACTTCCGGGAACAACACCTTCAACGCGCCGCAACCACGCAGCGCCTGTAGGAAGGCCGACGGCTTCGGCTCGCGCAACGCTTTGCGCGTTTCCGCGAACACGCGCTCGGGCACCAGGTGATCGACTTCGCCGGCTTCGACCATGCCGCGCATCAGTTGCATGGTCTCGTCGGCAATGTGAAAACCCAACGGCGCGAAGCGGGCAAGGAAGCGCGCGATTCGCAGGATGCGCACCGGGTCCTCGGCAAACGCGGGCGACACATGGCGCAGGATGCGCGCGTCGATATCCGCCGCACCGCCGTAGGGATCGACCAGGCTGCCATCGCCGCGCTGCGCCATCGCGTTGATGGTCAAGTCGCGCCGTTGCAGGTCTTCTTCCAGCGTCACCGATGGATCGGTATCGAAAGAAAACGCGTGGTAGCCGCGACCGGTCTTGCGCTCGCTGCGCGCCAGCGCGTATTCCTCACCACTGCCCGCATGCAGGAACACCGGGAAATCCTTGCCGACCGGACGATAGCCAGCGGCTATCATCTGTGCGGGCGTGCTGCCAACGACCACGTAGTCGCGATCAACCACCTCGCGCCCCAACAGACCATCGCGCACCGCGCCGCCGACCAGGTAGATATCCATTGGGGCATTGTGCCCGATGGGAGTGTGGGGTTGAGGTGGGGTGTGATGGGCATCGCCAGCCGCGATGGGTTTTTTCGCGCTACCCAACCGCTGGTGTTGGGAGAACGATGCAGATCACGCGACCATACCTACTCGTCATTCCCGCGAAGGCGGGAACCCATTCTGACTTTGCTGTTCATTCAATTACTTGACGAAGATCAAAATGGGTTCCCGCCTGCGCGGGAATGACGAGGTTTTTTGGTTTGTGTCGCTTCCGCGGTGGTGACGCTGTACTCGGGCGTTGGATCGTTAGGGCGGGCATAATCGGGCGATGCGTTACGAAGAAGCCTTGTGAACTCCGACACCGCAGCGACACGATCCGTGGCCGTGCCGATCGCGCTCGATCAGCCGCTGACACCCAAGCAACGCGCGGCGGTCGACGACGTGCTCGTGCGTTTGCGCGAGCTGCCCGGCGCGTTGCTGCCGATCCTTCACGCGCTGCAGGACGCCCTTGGGTTCGTGCCGCCGTCCGCCGTGCCGGTGATCGCGCACTCGCTCAATATCAGCCGCGCCGATGTGCATGGCGTGATCAGTTTCTATCACGACTTCCGCACGTCGCCAGCGGGTCGTCATACGTTGCGCCTGTGTCGCGCGGAAGCCTGTCAGGCGGTTGGCGCACGCGCCTTGGAGCGACACGTTTGCGAGCGTTTGCAAGTCAACCAGCACGAGACGACGGACGATGGCGCAATCACGCTGCAACCGGTTTACTGCCTCGGCAATTGCGCGGGCGGTCCGTCGTTGATGCTCGATGGAAAGCTGCATGGGCGAATGACGCCGCAGCGCCTGGACCGACTGCTCGATGACCTCGCTAGTGTTGACGGCAAAGCAGAAGCCGTTGCCGGTGCCAATGCCGGTGCGGACTTTTCCCGATGAGCATCCGCATTTACGTCCCCAGCGATTCCAGCGCCGTTGCGATGGGTGCCGACGAAGTCGCGGAGGTGGTTGCGGACGAGGCACAGCGTCGCGGTATCGACATCGAATTGATCCGCAATGGCTCGCGCGGAATGTGCTGGCTGGAGCCGCTGGTCGAGGTGGTGTGCGTTGCCGGTCGTGTGGGCTACGGCCCCGTCGATGTCGATGACGTAGCCAGCTTGTTCGATGCGGATTTCCATAACGGCGGCACGCATGCATTAGCGCTAGGTATCACCGATGAATTGCCATGGATGCGGCAGCAGGAACGTCTCTGCTTCGCTCGAGTCGGCATCACCGATCCGTTGTCCCTCGTGGACTACGAGGCGCATGGCGGTTGGAGTGGTTTACATACGGCGCTGAAACAGACACCCGAACAACTCGTCGCAACAGTGACCGAATCCGGTCTGCGCGGTCGCGGTGGCGCGGCATTCCCGACTGGCATCAAATGGAACACGGTGCTCGGTACGCAGGCCGATCAGAAATACATCGTCTGCAATGCCGACGAGGGCGATTCCGGCACGTACTCCGATCGCATGCTGATGGAGGGCGATCCGTACCTGTTGATCGAAGGTATGACGATCGCCGGGCTCGCCGTCGGCGCGACCATCGGCTACATCTACTTGCGCAGCGAATATCCAATTGCGCTGCGTGCGCTGACCTGCGCCATCGAGCGTGCACGCGAAGCCAATTGGCTTGGCGCTGATATCGCGGGCAGCGGCAAGGCCTTCGATATCGAGGTACGACTCGGCGCAGGTGCCTACATCTGCGGCGAAGAAACTTCGATGCTGGAAAGCCTGGAAGGCAAGCGCGGCGAAGTGCGTTTCAAACCGCCGCTCCCAGCTATCAAAGGATTGTTCGGCAAGCCGACGGTGATCAACAACGTCATCAGCTTGGCGTCGGTGCCATCCATCATCGAGCACGGCGCCGACTGGTATCGCGACTACGGCGTCGGCCGCTCGCGCGGCAGTCTACCGATTCAGCTCGGCGGCAATATCCGTCACGGTGGGCTGATCGAAAAAGCGTTCGGCATCACCTTGCGCGAGTTGCTCTACGACCTTGGTGGAGGCTCGGCCAGTGGCAGACCGATCCGCGCGGTGCAAGTCGGCGGACCACTCGGTGCGTATCTCACCGAATCACAATTCGACACCGTCATCGACTACGAAGCCTTCGCCGCCATCGACGCCATGCTCGGCCACGGCGGCATCGTCGCCTTCGACGACACGGTCGACATGGCCGAACAGGCACGCTTCGCGATGGAGTTCTGCGCAATCGAATCCTGCGGCAAATGCACACCCTGCCGCATCGGCTCGCAACGCGGCGTCGAAGTGATCGATCGCCTCGTCGCCGAACCCGAGAACGCCGATCACGAGACATTGCTGCGCAGCCTTTGCGACACCATGACCCACGGATCGCTGTGTGCAATGGGCGGATTGATTCCGCTGCCGGTATTGAGCGCACTCAACCACTTCCCGGAAGATTTCGTTGCGCGGGAATCGGCGCGCTTCGACGTGTCATGACCTCGCTCTCTTATCGTCTGCGGCAATCTGCGCTTACTTCTCTCGAGAGGGGTGGCATTTCGGATACGAGCCGATCCTCTCACCTCGTCATCCCCGCGAAGGCGGGGACCCATTTTGATCTGGCGTTTGGCTCTGTGCGATGGCCGCCGCGGACTGGTCAAGAGTTTCGCCGGGCTGCCGCGAAGGCAACGGCTTTCACTCGACTGCGTCGAGCGAGTCACTTCTCTTTGCTTGCCCAAAGAGAAGTAACCAAGAGAAATGGCACCCGGATGGGTCGGTCGTGCGATGAAGCCGCACGACTACGCGAGCTGGCTACGGGGTTCGCGGGAGGCGCATCCCTGCGCCTGCAGCGAACTGTCCGAATCCATTCGGCCACCCTGCGGGCGCTTCCTTCGTCACCTCGCCTCCCCAAAACGGGAAGTACGTCAAAAGCAGCACAGCGCAGCTGTGCTGTGCCTTCGATCCACCCGCCCGTTCCTGTCGGCAAGTGCTGGACGGATCAGCCGCTTGCGGGACGCGCTGGGAGCGCGGCTTCGGCTGCGGCACAGGATGTGCCTTCAGC
>JBBSTF010000018.1:0-55412 GCA_038236135.1 Lysobacterales bacterium | reverse complement strand
CGCGGCACTGATGTTGGGCGCGTCGATCATGTTGCGAATGCCTCACGTGATCGACGTCGCAGCGACGGCGCGAGCATGCCGAGCATTGCCAGCAACAAGGCAAGTGCCAGCGGAATCCAATACAACTCGTTGATCGGTCGCAACGGCGTGCCCTCGCCAACGGAAGGTTCGAGGCTATCGATTTGCCGATAGATATTCGCCAGTTCGGCGCTGTCGCGAGCGCGGAAATATTGGCCGCCAGTTGCCTCGGCCATGCGCGTCAGCATCGGCTCGTCGAGATCCTGCGATGGGTTCACCATGCGCGAACCAAACAGACTGTCCACCCGCATCGAATCCGCCCCGACGCCAACGGTGTAAATGCGCACGTTGCTGGCCTTCGCGAGTTCAGTCGCCTTGTCCGGTTGCAGCACGCCGGCGGTATTGACGCCATCGGTGAGTAGGATCAGCACGCGCTTGTCGGCAGGCCGTTCGCGCAGGCGCTTAACAGCCAAGCCGACTGCATCGCCAATCGCGGTTTCGCGACCAGCCAATCCAATCGATGCCTCGCGCAATTGTTGCGCCACGGTACGCAGGTCAAACGTGAGTGGCACCTGCAGATACGCCTGGCTGCCGAACAAAATCAGACCAACCCGATCGCCTTCGCGACGCCGGATGAAGTCCGAAACAATCGCCTGGATCGCATTGAAGCGCGGGACTGATTGATTGCCGATCTGCATGTCTTCGATGCTCATACTGCCCGACGTATCTACCGCCAGCAGCAGATCGCGACCACTGCGTGGCACGTCTTCGGGTTCGCCCAGCCATTGCGGGCGACACGCGGCACCGATAAGAAGCGTCCATGCGAGCAGCGCCAGCCAACGCTTCCACGGTGCAACGCGACCTACCTGAACCGATGTCGGCAAGCTGATCGCGCCATGCGGCAAGCGCAAGGCGCCGCTCGCCGATGCGCGCGCGCGCGGCAGCAGCCACGCGGCGATTAATGGCAGTGGAAGTGCGTAAAGCATCAATGGCCATGCGAACTCAAGCACCTGGCTGCTCCTGCGCGAACGCATGTGCCAGCCAGTTGCGCGTGGCCGTCAACAAGCCGTCCACATCCACTTGCGGCGCACGCCGCCATGGCGCATCGACCAGCACATTGCCCGGGCCTGTCAGGAAGTCGTTCGTGTTGCCGCGCTCGTCGAGCCAAGCCAGCCACTCGTCACCTTGATAGGCAGCGGCATTCCGATCCAGTCGCAACGCCGCGCGACGCAGCAGTTGCGAAACAGCGGCTGTCGTCTGGCGTGCATCGTTGTGCGCGGCATGATCGTCTGCGATGCGAGCCACCTCGGCCTGCAACGCTGACAGCCAGCGCCGCTTGCGCATGCGCTTGCGAGCGATGCGGAACATCCACACCAACAAGGCGATCAACAGCACCGCAAGAATCCACCATCCCGGTGCCGGCGGAAACCACGATGGATCTGGCGGCAAATGGATGTCGCGCAGTTCTGGTCCTTGTGGCGAAGCGGCTGGCGCGGCCGGCAACGCTTGCGCCAATTTCATCCACGAGCGCCGCTTCATGCTGCACCCACGCCGGGTTTGCGTGCCAGCAAGGGGCCGAGCGCACGACGCAGGTCGTCGCGGGTGTCCAGGTCAAGCACGCGAATGCCGCGCTTGGCCGATTCCGCTCGTACGCTTTCACGCGCATCGGCGAACGCGTGTAGCCAGCCATCGCGCATCGCCGGCGCGGAAAAATCCAGAACACGACGCTCGCCGGAATGACTGACTGCGTAACGACCTGCGGGCGGTGCGGCCAGCTCCAGTGCATCCCGTACCAACACAATGCTGACATCGTGCCGACCTGCCGATTGACCGAGCAGCGGCCAACTTTCCGCATCGATGCTGTACCCATCGCTGATCAAGATCAGCCGCATGCCGGGCTTCAACAGTTGGCGCAGACGCGGCATTGCCGATGACAACGGCTGGCGCAAATCGGGGTCTGCTGCTGCATCCCAGTCGCGCAAGGCGCGCAGGCTCCTCAGCACGCCGCGTCCACCCGATGCCGGTCTAACTTCGCCATTGATGCCGCCACCGAATCCGAGTGCGCCAACGCGATCACCATCCGAACTCGCTACCCACGCCAGATACGCAGCCGCACGCGCAGCCTGCACGCTCTTGAAACAAACCCGCGTGCCGAAGCGCATGCCGGGGTTCAAATCGAGCACCAGCAACAAGCCTTGCTCGCGTTCTTCCTGAAACAGTTTGGTGTGTGGTTTGCCACTGCGCGCGGTGAGGCGCCAGTCCATGTGACGTATATCGTCGCCGGCCTGATAAATGCGCGACTCACGAAAATCGACACCGCGACCACGCCAGCGCGAATCGTGTCCGCCGCTACGTGCGGCTACATTATTGCGACGCACGGCCAGCCGTCCGCCTTGCGCAAAGCTGCGCAAGACGAGCAGATCTTCCAGCGTGACGACAGTGGGATTCATGGACTTTTTTTCTGCCCGGCGCATGACAACGCCAGCACGCCAACGATCACGGCAACGGCACGCGTTCGAGCAGGGCGGCGACCACATTCTCGGGTCGAATGCCTTCGGCCTCGGCTTCGTAACTGAGCAGCACGCGATGGCGTAACACGTCGATCGCGATGGCGTGAATGTCGGCCGGCGTCACGTAATCGCGCCCATTGAGCCAGGCATGCGCACGCGAGCAGCGGTCAAGCGCAATCGTGCCACGCGGACTGGCGCCCCACGAAATCCAGCGCGGCAGGTCATCGCCGTAGCGACCCGGCTCGCGTGTGGCCAGCACCAATTGAATGATGTATTGCTCCAGCGGCGGCGCCATGTACATGTCGAGCACGGCGGCGCGCGCTTCGAATATCTGCGCCTGGGTCAGCAAGCGCTCGGGCGCCGCGGTTACGGTCATCTCCTGGCGCGCGCGACCACGCGCAAGCTTCAGAATTTCCGCCTCTGCGCCGGCTTCCGGGTAGTCGATGCGCACATGCAACAGGAAGCGATCAAGTTGCGCTTCTGGCAGCGGATAGGTGCCTTCCTGTTCAATTGGATTCTGCGTCGCCATCACCAAAAAAAGCGGAGGTAGCGGATACGTGGTGCGGCCGACCGTCACCTGGCGCTCGCCCATCGCTTCCAGCATCGCCGATTGCACCTTGGCCGGCGCACGATTGACTTCGTCGGCCAGCACCAGATTGTGGAAGATCGGCCCTTCCTGAAACTCGAACGCGCCGGTCTGCGGACGATAGATTTCAGTGCCGGTAAGGTCGGCCGGCAGCAGATCCGGTGTGAACTGCAAGCGGTGGAAATTCGCTTCGATGCGAGCGGCCAATTCCTTGATCGCTGTGGTCTTGGCCAGCCCGGGCGCGCCTTCGACAAGAAGGTGCCCATCGGCGAGCAGAGCGATCAACAATCGATCGACCAGGGCCGATTGGCCGATGATGCAGCTGGAAAGTTCGGTGCGCAGCGCGGAAAACGCGCCGACGGCAGTCTGCGGTTCTGTCATGTCCATCCGGTAAGGCCTGTGAGTGGCAAGAATACTAGGGATGTTCGGATCAACTCCACGGAAAGGCAGTTGATGCAGGCATCTTCGGGGAGTCCCGGCGTCTGACAGCGTGATGGCGGCAAAGTTTTGCGTGAGCTGCGACGGCGTTGCCGTGCTGGTCAGGAAGCGGCGCTCGACACCGGCCATTCCTCACGCAAACGCCGCGACTGCAAAGGTCGCGGCGTCAGGATGTGCGACGCGAAAGCCGCAATCAGAACTGCCGATACATCTTCATCAGCGCGACCACGCCCAGCCCCCAAACTCCGTTGAGCAGCAGTCCGGCGCCGATCATTTTTGGATCGAAACCACCTGCCATCGGCATACCCTTCATCGGAAACACGACGAACAAGGCCACGATGGTCGGCAACAAGGCGCCAAAGATCCCGCCCCAAATCCAGCGCTTCGCACCCGTCATGTTGCGAACCACCGCCCACAACGCGATGCCCCAGACACCACCCCAGAAGGCGAGGGAAATTACCGCAGGCACGCCCAGTGGTGGCACCGCCTCCATGTGCCACGCCGCCCGAGAGATCAAACCAGCCAGATGCATCACCTGCAGCAAGCCTTGATGAAACACGAGCGTCGAGACGAAACCCGCAACGAAAGCCAAAATCCACTTCATCTGATTCTTCCCCTTGGTCAGTCAAACCACGCGAAACCACACCACTCGTCACCCCTGCGAAGGCAGGAGTCCATTTTGATCTTACCTGCCTTGCGCGACGACGCGCGTCATCACCGCTCGCGATCCCGAAATCATCCCGAACCGTCGTCATTCCCGCGAAAGCGGAGGCGCTCTTCAACAGCCGGAGGCTGGTCAATCCATTTTGATCTTCGTCAAGCCGCTGAGAGAACAGCAGAATCAAAATGGATCCCCGCTTTCGCGAGGATGACGAAGGGGAAATAGCACGCAACGTAGGCACGCGTCACGCTGCCGGCTAGAACAACTTCCGAAACGCTTGCAACGCCGCCGGGTGATAGATCGTCGCGTGGGTTTCCGAAGGCATCGGCACAAACGTCCAGTCGAGGTCTTTCGGCGCATTCGCCTTCAGCACATCAGCGAACCGCGCCGCCATCCCAGGCTTCATCTCGTCACGACTCTGCGCAAGGTAGAGCCGCTTGCCTGCACCTTTTCGCGAGCGCAGCTTCGCTGCCGCGTCGTCAACCACCTTTCCATCGTTCCACCAAATGCTCGGGTCGAATGCGATGTAGGTGTCGAACAGGTCGGGCTCCAGCAGGAACGTCTCGACCACGAACAAGCCGGCCAGCGACTCACCGATGATCGCGCTCTCCTCCGTCGTGCGATAGCGCTTGCGGATGGTCGGCATCAACTCGTCGCGAATGAATGCGCGGAACGCAGCCGATCCACCAACATGCGGCGCGATCTTTTTGTCTTCCGCGTTCGACGTCGGCCCGGTCAGGTCACGACGGCGCTCGGTGTTCTCGATGCCCACCAGCAGGAACGGTCGCATTGTCCCGTTGCCCACCGACACCTGCACCAGCCCGGCGACATGCAAAAAATCCACTCGATGCCGCCGTCCGGCATGACCAGCACCGGCAAGCGTTCACTACCCGTGTCCGTATAACCCGGCGGCTTGTAAACATTGATGCGCCGCGTTTCGCCGAGCGCTTTTGATTGCATGGTGAACGTATCGCCGATGACCAACAGCTCGGCCTTGCCCGCCGACTCAGCGATCACATGTGGCGACAGCAAGGCACACAAGAAAAGTGCGAAAGCAGCGTGTAGAAACTTCTTGATCAGCATGGTTGGCTCACCCTCTCACCTCGTCATCCTCGCGAAAGCGGGGACCCATTTTGATCTTCGTCAACTCGATGCGGCAAACGCAGAATCAAAATGGGTTCCCGCGTGACCAGCGGGTCGGCTGTTAAAAGACGCGGGAATGACGATGGGTTGGGGGCGGCGCTCGAGGGGAGACATGTCAATTGCTTCGCGCGTCATGACGATGAACTAGACGCTGGACGAGGAGCTTCGCGACCACGTAGCCGCGCCTCGCACCAACTCCTCCCGCAACCCCCGTAACGCGCCGGCAATCTCAGCCGGCTCCCGCAATGCCTTGCGCGCAACCCCAACGGCTTGCCGCGCCGAATCAGGCGGCGTATCCATCGCCATCACGGCCAACGCGGGTTCGCATGAACCGACCAGACATTCAATCCAATCCGCCGGCTGTACGGCGCGAAAACGTCGCGACACCAACCGCACCGCCTTGAACGTCGGTGCTAGTTGCTCGATCTCGCCGATCGCAGCAACAAATGCATCGGGCGAGCGATCCTGCGTGGCGGGATCAAGCGCCTGCGACAGCGCGGACAGTGCATCGGCCATGCGTCGTCGCAATACGCCGTTCGAACTCACCGGCAACACGAACGATGCCGACGCCACCGCAATCGCCGCGCCGATCAGGATTTCCTCCAGCCGCAAAAATAAAATGGGCGACGTTGCCTCTTGCAGCAGGTCTTGTAGCAACGCGATCGCGAGGGTCACGAACATCGCCCACCAGCCGTAGCCGATCGGTCGCAGCCACACACCAAAAAATACCGCCACCAGAATCAACACGATGTGCAGATTCGGGTCCGATCCCATGCGGCCCGCCAGCCCCAGCGCGATCACCGTGCCGGCAGCAGTACCCAGCACGCGAAGCACGCTGATGTAAGCCACGTCGAGCCGGCCACGGTTGCCGGCCGCCACGATAAATGCCGTCAGCACGATCCAGGCCCAACGCTCGTTGAAAAAAATAAAGCCCACGACGAAAGACACTGCCAGCGCGAGCGCCATCTGGATGGCCATGCGCGTGCTTGCCACCGGGCGCATCGAACTCGGCGATGTCGGCGCGCGAATGGGCACCGATTTCCGCGCAGCAGCACGCATGAAGCCGACGCACACCGCAAGCGCATGCGCTGCACTCACCCACGCCAACGCCAGCAGTCCAACTACGATCGGCGCGACGGCATGCGGCAGCAACCCGTCACGCGCAGGAGGAAAGTAAGGAGTCACCAGCAGCGCCACGAACGGCAGGCCAATCAAGGAACCAATGCGAGTCGCCATCGGCCCGAATCGCCGCAACCAGATCGACACGAACATGCCGGCCACGAACAGCGCGGCACCAACCCAGGGCATCTGCTGCAACAAGGCACCTATCGCGACGGCGCCCATGCCGACCAGCGGCAACGCAATCGCCGCCTCGATGCGTCCGCGCCGATCACGATCGAGGTGACTGCGCGACAGAGAAACACACAGCACCACCGCCAACACCGCCGACCCCGACCCCGGCGCAATCGCCCACGCACAAGCGAGCGTCGCCAGTGTGGCGAGAAGGGTGACGACGGCTTCGCGGAAGGGGCGGGTTGGCATGGGGTTGTGCTTGCGGCGCGGGTGCAAATGATCCCTCAACTAATGCTCATCGACCACGTTCTTGCCGCTATCTTCAACGCCGCGACCCCCTGAGTCGATTCGCGGAGTAGGCTGCGCGAAATCGATTTTGAGCAAAAGTCCAGCTAGCAAAACAGGAGAGTCCCATGAAGCTCAAAACTATGTCCACGATGTCCGCTATCGTCGGCGTAACGATCATTTCATTCGTAGGGTCTGCAATTGCTCGCCGTACCGGGCTTGGCGGCGAAGGCTGGCTCATGATGGTCTTTGCGCTCGGCATCGTCGTACTGAGCCAAGCGCAAGTTTTCCACCTGCGGCAAGAGATGCGGGATTTGGAGATTCGCTCGGCACCTCGCGACGATCGCTAGCGAAAGTGGAGTGAAATGCACGGCACAATCTTGTTCGGTCATCGCTGAGGATGGAGCTTCATGAAGCTTCAACTATTTTTCCTTCTTACCATGAGCGCTTCGGCGAATGCTGGTTCGTGCCTCATGTACGACGGTGAGGTCACGCTGCATGGCACGTTGTCCAAACGTACCTTTCCAGAGCAGCCCGAATACGAAAGTATCGAGAACGGAGATGCGGCGGCGACTTACTTCTTCATTTCACCGTCTCAACCCTTCTGCGTTGCCGAGGGTGACGTAGCGAACGATGATCTTGCGGAGCCCCGCGTCGAGAGTGTTCAACTAGTGTTTGACCCGGATCACCTTGGCTACGATGCACTAAGGCGGAATCTCGGCAAGGACGTTGAGTGTCGCGGAACTTTCTACCACGCGATCTCTGGTCACCATCACACGCCAGTGCTTCTTTCGGATGCAAAGTGCCATGCCGCACAACCTAATCGAGCGAAACCTGTGCCGCAGTAACTATCTTCAAGCATTGGAAAGGATCGATACTCATGACCCACCACACCTTTCGTGGCCTCCGCCGAAGCCTGTTCACCATCCTGCTGTTGGCACTCGCGAGTGCGCCGTCCGCGTTCGCCGCGCTGAAGGAGGGCGATGCTGCTCCCGACTTCAAAGTGAACACCTATTCCGGCGACGAGGTTTCGCCTTCAGCCTACCTTGGCAAGGTTGTGGTGTTGTCATTTTGGGCGTCGTGGTGTGCGCCGTGTTTGAAAGAAATGCCGATCCTTGAGGGCATTCAGAAAGCCGCCGGGAAAGATCGCATCCAGGTGATGGCGATCAACATCGAGGACCGCCAGACGTTCCGCAAGGTTGCACGCAAGATGCAGAAGGAATCGCTGCAAATGCTGGTTGTCTGGGATACGCACGAGCATGCACAGCGCGCGTTTGAGGTGAAGGCGATCCCGAAGATGGTCATCATCGACAAGGCGGGGAAGATTCTGCGCATCCATCAGGGCTATTCGGAGACGGGGTTGGGCAAGGTCGTCGACGATCTCAACCAAGCGCTTGGGCTGTGAACGTACTTGACCGGGTAGGACAACGGCGATGAAGACCGATGACGCGAAGGTGTCGCTTCGTCACCAACTCAACACCGCCGCTGTCTTCTGTGTGCTGGCAGTTGCCATCATTCTTCTGTTTCATGCCAAGCCCTATTCGTCCGCGTTTACTGTTGGCTTGCCGCTTGGCGTCCAGCTACTGATCGGCGCGGCGTTTGCAGCCGCTTACTGGATCGCGTCGCGATTTGGTTCGCGTCTGATCGCCAAGCGCAAGGCGGCACAGCACATTGCCGAGAGCTACAGCCGATTGGACTTGAGTGGCTGGAATCCGCTTTGGATCGCGGTGGCAGCGGGAGTAGGCGAGGAGCTGCTATTTCGTGGAGCGTTGCAGCCGATCATCGGGATCTGGGTTGCGTCGATTCTGTTTGTGCTCGTGCACATCCGAGCCTATCGATGGGATCAGCTCAACAAGCGGGTATTGCTTCAATCTTTCTCGATTCTTGCGATCGGTGTCTCGTTGGGGCTTATCGCCATGTATGTTGGTTTGTTCGCAGCCGTCATTGTCCATGCGGCGATGGACGCGGTTGGGCTATACGCCATCCGCCGAATGACCAGTGCGTCGGTAACCGCTACCGGATAGCGGAACGGATTGCCGCGAGACGACGTTGGCTGTACCAAGCGCACCGACCTGGCCTGCATGTCTGACCGCATTGAACCTTGCGACACCCGGAAATCCGACCATGCCGTACTCCTTGATATTGCTGGTAATTGTCGTCGCCGTCGCTGTTCATTTCGTCTTCGCTTCCAATGCTTCGACGCCAGCCAAGACGTGCGTTGCGACCATATCGCTCGCGTCCATCGCTTTGCCGTATGCCGTTCCAACATGGAGCCTCGCGTGCCTGCTGGCACAAGTCATTCTGGTGATCGTCTTGCTGCTTTACGCAACGTTTCACAGCGCAGGTTAGGTGGTAGCCTCGCTGCCATGACCTCGCTCGACCACAAGATCCCGCCTCCCGTAATCGCTCTGCTCTGCGGTGTGCTGGTTTGGGTGTTTGCTCGTTTGACGCCAGGCTTCGATTTCGTGCTGCCCGTGCGCATTCCAATTGCGGTGATCCTTGTACTCGCTGGTGTTGTGCTGACGCTTGCGGGCATGGGTGCTTTCCGAAGAGCCGTCACGACGGTGAATCCGCGAGCACCTGATCAAGCAACCTCCATCGTGCGAAGCGGACCGTACGCACTCACGCGCAATCCGATGTATCTGGGCCTGACGTTGGTTCTGCTTGGGTTTTGCGCGTATCTCGCAAACGCTATGGCTGTGCTTGGCGTCGTGGTTTTCGTTGCCTACATCACGCGTTTCCAGATCATTCCGGAAGAACGCGTTCTGCTCGCGAAATTTGGCGAGCCGTTCGCGCAATACATGCGATCAGTCAGGCGCTGGGTGTAACGGGATGGAAGCGCCGCGCTGAACTGCAGGGGATGTGGAAGCAGGTGGTTGGTCACGGGGTTCTGCTGGCGCTGGGTGCTCTGGCCCTGCGCTGGCTGGACCAGCAGATGGCGCGCACTCACTCCGGCGACATCGTCGTCTTCCTGGTCGCGGTGGCGTTCCTCACTTTGGGCCTAGTCATCGGTCGGCGCGTTTTTGTTGGCTCGGCGCCCGCGACGTTTGATGGCAATTCCAAGGCACAGGCCAGTCTCGGCATCAGCGAGCGCAAGCTGACGGTTTTGCACGAGCTCGCTGCTGGTCACTCCAACAAGGAGATCGCCGCGCAGCTACGCGTGTCGCCCAACACAGTGAAGACGCACGTCGCCCGTCTCTGCATCGGCGCAAGATCGCGTGCCTGCGTGACTCGCGACTATGCCGAATCACGACAAAGAGTCCACTTTCAGAGCGCGACGACCTCTCGCTTGTGAAACTGTGTGATCCGGCTCCGGCCGGCCTTGAGTCCATCGGAGAAATCCTCCAGCATCCACTGTGTCATTCGGATTCGAGGTGCACGTCGCGGCGTGAAGTTTTGACTGATCCGCTTGACGTCGCTTACGCCGTGGTCTTTCCCGTCATCGACGCCGATCCGGATAACGCAGTCATCATGGCAAACCAGAGAACCAGTCATGCAAACAATCATCAACCCATACTTGATTGCCGGTGGAACCTTGAGTGCCATCGCCGCGCTGTTCCATCTTGGCTGTATCGTCTTCGGAGCGTCCTGGTTCCGCTTCCTGGGTGCCGGCGAGCGCATGGCGCGGATGGCTGCCGCCGGACACTGGTACCCAACCGTCGCGGCATTGGTGATCGCCGGGGTCTTGACGATCTGGTCGCTGTACGCATTTTCTGGCGCTGGCATCATTCCACGCTTGCCGTTCCTGCGCGGGGTGCTGTGCGCCATCACGGGCGTATACATTCTGCGCGGGCTCGCTTTCATCGTGATCGTGCCGTACTTCCCAGGCAACTCCGTGACATTCTGGATCGTGAGCTCGGGGATCTGCCTGACAATCGGAATCGTGCACCTCGTCGGTGTCATCACTGCCTGGCAGCAGTTGTGAGTTGCATCGCCTTCGGGCGCAGTCGGCAGTGCGAAGACCTTTCAAACGTGCGGAACTGCTGGAGGCAAAAATGGGCTGGCTGATAACGAAATACATGCTCTCTGCGGCGGTCGTCGTCATCGTGTCCGAGGCGGCCAAACGCAGTGACAAGTTGGGTGGCTTGCTCGCGGCCCTACCACTTGTCACGTTTCTCGCACTGATCTGGTTGTATGTCGAGAAGCAGCCGCAGGCGAAAATTTCCAACCATGCCTGGTACACATTCTGGTACGTCGTACCGACGCTGCCGATGTTCCTCGCCTTTCCTCTGTTGCTGCCGCGTCTCGGTTTCTGGCTGTCACTGCTGGCATGTATCGTCATCACCATCATTGCGTTCGTATTGTTCGCGCTGCTGGTGCGGCCGTTCGGGATTGATCTTCTGCCGTGATGGGATCGACCCGTCTGCCATCACGAAACTCTCATTCGCGATGGCGGCGTTCGACCGATCAGAAGTCGAAATCCACGCGCGATGGTTGCGCGCCAACGACCACATCGGAGCCGTCAAACTTCCTGATCGTGAATCCGGCGAACGCCTCGTTGTAGGTGTCCTTGTAGTTTTCCAGCATCGCGATTGCCACCTTTTCGCCAAGCCGCATTCCTTCGACACCATCCGAGCGCCAATGGACACCAGCGGTATCGCGTCCGATGGCGATGTTCGCCGCGAGCTTGTTGAGCTCGTTGTTGATCGTCAGCGCAGGACCAAAGTACGGACCGAGCGCCGTGCCATCTGCGGTTGGAATAACCGGCCCTGGCAATACGAAATCGGGTTTGAAGAATGCCTTGAGGATCGTCACGCAAGCGCCCGCAATGGTGGCGTGCCCTGCCGGATAAGCTGGATGGGTCGGCGAACCTTCTGGGTACGCAATGGGTAGCAGATACGAGCCATTGTCGGAAAAAAGTCGAGACAGCGAAGTCGATTCGAGCAGCTTTTGATGGATCGGATAGTCGGCGTTTCCGGTCTTCACGTTGTGGACTCTGCCGGCCATCACCTCAGGCCGCAGGCGTCTATGCATGCACCATTTCTGGAACCAGGCAGCCTTCAATGCTGAAATCCCCGCGCGCGAAACCATGTCGACGACGTGCGGCGTACCGAACTGGACAAACCCGCTTTGCGTGCTCGACGTGTTGTAGGGGTTGGCCACCATCAACGCGTCGTCGCCAAGGTCGAGTAGCATCAACGACGCATTGAGATACGCTTGGAACGAGTAATCAGTGTGGACATACGAAGCCAGGTCGCGTCCGTTGCGTACGTAGCGAACGGTCGAGTCGAGCAGCAATGCACGCGTTGGTTCAACGCCGTTCTGGCTGTCCAGCCATTCCGGAAAGGTGGTCATGAATTTCTGACCGCCCTCCGCAACCGAGTAGGCCTGCGCAATCCTGCTCGGGCCGTACGGAATGTGCCGGTAAAGAAACTGCGAGATATATGGACCGATCCGATCACCTGCGGTTTCGCCACGGAAAACGGTATCGGTGGTGATGCCGCCGAACCGCGCGAAGCGACTCAGGTCCGTAACGGCCTCTGCAACAAGCGGACTGCTTGCGTAGTCGTCGAACGATACGTCGCGCACAATCGAATGCCAATAGATTTCGGCCATTTCCGCAGCGGTTTCCTCACTGGAGAAAAGCGGTGGCGGCGGCACCCACATAGCGAATCCATCGACGCCATCCAGCTGGAAACTAAAGGCGGCCTGCGGGTTTGCCAGCTTTCTGGTGCCTCCTAGCGGGATCTTTTCGAAAGCCGACGACCGCTCCATTTTTATTGCGGAAGTCAGTGCGTGGTATGCAGCTTGATCGACCTCGCCCAGCGCGTTGTGCGGCAAGGTCTTGCTGAAATTTGCGATCCGGTTCGGATACCGGGCTTCGTCACCATTGACCGGGTGCGCGTACTGGGTTGCCCGAAAAGCAGCCAGGGCTTGTTCCGTTCGCAGGTTGAAACTCTCTCGCGCACGCCGCATGAAGATGTTGGTCGCCGATGGCGGAGGAGCACCCAAAACCGTTCTCGCCTGTTCCTGCGCGAGCGCCGCGCGTGGAGATGCGCCAACACTGACTGCCGCGGCGGCCAAGCCGAAACCACCCATCTTTCCCAGAAAGTCACGGCGGTCGGTGGGCAGGGTGGACTCTTTTTTGCCTGAACCCGGTTTTCGTTGTTTCATGTCGTCAGTCCTTGGTCGCTACGTTGAAGGCGGCGTGCGGTGTCGAGAAATAGTTGGCCCCTATTCTGAATCCTATCCAACGTTTGTGCATGGGGGGTATAGGGGGAACTTCGCAGAATTTGTGGGATGGGCGCTACAAGCGCATGTGCTGGCGCCAGGTACTGTCCAGTCGACGTCGGACTTCCACAAGTGTCGTCGAGGCAATGCATGCTCGAACGCGTTGCCGCCCGGCCACCAGTGGCAGCACAATCTCAACAGAATTGGTGGCAACTCCTGAGCTACAACGTCCAGCCTTGGTAGCGTGGATGAAGTTGTCGGGACTATCCGGCAGCAAATGGATTTCTCACGATTCCTGAGCATCAAGGCGCCGTACTTCGCCAGCACCGACGGGCAACTCGTGGAACTGCGACCGACTCACTGCGAACCCTCTTGAAGAGCGACGCAAAGTGCTGAATTACATTGGCACCAACCACGCAATCTCCGTGTGGAACATCGCCGCGTTTGCAGCGGGAATCATGACCGACGTGGGCATGCTGTTGACTCATGGATGGATACGAACTGCATGAAGGTCGAGTGCCGCGCCAAGACGGAAAGTGGCCTGCTTGCGGTTGCTGCGCTGGCTAGATTTCTGCTTTCACTGAGGCGTCAGCGCTTCCCGTTATTCTCGATGTGACCGACACTATCGGCACTCCGGTATGCCGTGCAGTGATCCGCGTGTGGATTTCGACCCGTGGCTCGCGGGAGTAGCTGCGACTTAAAACAAAGAGGGGAGGTGCGGATGACCACCAAGCGACCCATCACGGTTGACCAATATATCGAGTCAGCCCCGATCATCGCGCAGCCGCATTTGCGCAAATTGCGGGATCTGCTTCAGCACATTGCACCGAAGGCGCAGGAGACCATCAAGTGGGGTAACCCGTTCTTCGTTGAACCACGTTTTCTGTTCGCCTACTCAGCGCACAAGAACCACATCAGCTTCGCGCCCAGTCCCGAGTCTTTGGAGGCGTACCGTGACCAGCTGGCGACACACGATACGACCAGGCACTTCCTCAAGATTCGCTACTCCGAACCGTTACCCGAAGCACTGATCCGCAAGATCGCAAAGCACCGATTAAAGGCAGTCAGAGACCGCGGCGATGACAATTTCTGGTAAGCGGGCGTGTGGATAGCGAGTGCGAATTCATGCCTGCCGGGAGATTCAACATGAAGAAGTGCGACCTGAATTCAGGAGAGTCTGCGTCCAAATGGATTGACGACAAAATCGCTGCGCTCGACGACTGGCGTGGTGAAACCCTCATCCGCATGCGCGAGTTGATCCATGATGCTGATCCCGATGTGATCGAAGAAGTTAAGTGGCGCGGCACGCCGGTGTTCTCGCACGACGGCATCATTTGTACCGCAGAGACCTACAAGGACAAAGTGAAGCTGACCTTTGCCAAGGGCGCGTCGCTGGTTGATCCGAAAAAACTATTCAACGCGAGTCTTGAAGGCAACGCGCGTCGTGCCATCGATATCGCGGAGGGCGAGACCGTCAACGCAACGCATTTCAAGGCGCTGATCCGCGCTGCGGTGGCGCTCAATCAAGCAACCCATAAAGCAAAATCGAAACCGAAGAAGTGAATGCCGTACAGCAGGATGCCGAATCGGTGAAGGCGATGTGTCGATTTCGGCCTCGCTCGTTCGTCGTCACCATGACTGCCAAGCATGGCCTTCAATCATTAACCTACTGAGGACAACATCATGAAAATGAATCCCATCGTCTGGTTTGAAATCTACGTGCAGGACATGGCGCGCGCCCAGAAATTTTACGAATCGGTACTTGGCAGGAAACTGGAAAAGCTAGGCGATCCAAACGACTCGTCGATCCACATGATGTCCTTCCCGGGCGACATGGAGAATTACGGGGCCAATGGCGCGCTGGTCAAAATGGAAGGAGCACCCTCTGGCGGCAACAGCACGCTGATCTATTTCGGCTGTGAGGATTGCGCGGACGAAGGCGGACGCGTGGCATCCGGAGGGGGTCGCGTCGAGCGCGAAAAAATGTCCATCGGCGAGTACGGATTCGTCGTTTTGGCCGTGGATACAGAAGGCAATACGTTCGGTTTGCATTCGATGAAATAGGGCTGCGAAAATTGTCGTGAGTCTGAGAGACGGTTCGTCGTGATTGAGACCCAGGTTACCTGACCACTTTCCATGCGCTCGCTGCAATCACTTCGCCCATGGGCTGTGGACGGCCGACCAGCCAGCCTTGTGCGTAACGACAGCCCAGTTCGCGCAGTGCGTGGAATTGCGCTGGAGTTTCCACGCCTTCGGCGATCAAATCGCAATCAAGGTCCTTGGCCATCGTGGCGATTGTTTTCACCAGCGCAGCGGTGCGTTCATCGTCGAGCGCACGGATGAAGGATTTGTCGAGTTTGATCTGGTCGAAATGCAACGACGCGAGCAGGTTGAGGTTGGAATAGCCGGTGCCGAAATCGTCCAGCGCCACATGCACGCCAACTGCATGGCAGTACTTGATCAGACTGGCGAGGCGGGCATGATTGAACGCGAGGTTCTCGGTAATCTCCAGCTTGATGCGGTCGGGTGCGACGCCATACTGTCGCAACATGCGCATTACGCGTCCAACGAAACTCGGGTCAGCGATCTGGCGCGATGACACGTTCATCGCCACGAATGGAACCGGCTCTGCGTGTGCCGAGGTCAGCTGCGAGATTGTTTCGCAGACACGAGTCAACACATAGTCTCCGACCTGCAGAATCAGCGACGTTTCTTCTGCAAGCTCGATGAATTCGGTCGGCGGCACTTCGCCGCGTTCGGGATGCTGCCAGCGCGTCAACGCTTCGTAGCCAGCGATGGCGCCGCTGGAAATGTCGACGATGGGTTGAAACAGAACCTCTAACTCATTCTTGTATAGGGCGCCGCGCAATTCGCTTTCCAGGCGAATCTTGTCGAGCGCGCTCGCATCGCCGTGGACACCGACATGGCTGACCCGGGTGCCCGTCAACGCGGCGATTTCCGAGCGGTAGCGGCTGACTTGGCTGATCAGCAAAGCGCGTACCACCGGGTCGGCCAGGCGTAGCCGTTCCACGAATTCGTTACGCGCGATCGGCACTAGAACGGCGTGCTCCAGCACGCGAGCAGAGTTACCGCGCAACTCGTTGCCGATCACCGCCATTTCGCCAAACATTTCCCCGGGACCGAGCAGCGCCAGCGGCGTGTGCACGGCGCCGTGATAGACGCTGATTTCGATCAGGCCACTTTCGATCAGGAATGCACCGGTCGGATCGTCGCCCGCGTCGAACACGCGGGCGCCAGCCTGTAGGTGGATTCGTTCTGAACTCATCTGTGATTGATGGATTTCATACAGCCAAGCTTACGGCTCGGGCCACGCATGCGAAAGGGCACATTGCTGCGACCGTCTCGATACACGCTCATCCATTGGCGCCACGCTTGGAGCGCGGGTGCGCCGCGTCGTACACCTTGGCGAGGTGCTGGAAATCCAGATGGGTATAAATTTGCGTGGTACCGATGTCGGCATGGCCAAGCAGTTCCTGGACCGCGCGCAAGTCGCCAGACGATTCCAGCAAGTGGCTGGCGCAGGAGTGGCGCAACAGATGCGGATATACACGCTTCCAGATACCTTGCTCACTTGCCCGAAACTTGAGCCGCGCTCGTACCGCGTTGGTTGACAGTGGCTTGCCGCCGCGACCGGTGAACAACGTCGACTCGCTGGAAGGTGTTTCCTGTTCGCGCAGATTTGCCAGCGCTTCAAGCGCCTTGCGACCAACCGGGACAATGCGTGTTTTGCCGCCCTTGCCGGTCACGCGCAACTGACCATCACCAATGTCCAGATCGATCCAGCGCACGCTGACGATTTCCGACACGCGCAGTCCGCTGGAATAGAGCAGTTCCAGCAAGGCGCGATCGCGGATGGCTTCGGGGCTGTCGGTTGGCACTTCGACGAGTGCCGCCATTTCGTCGGCGTCGAGAACCTGCGGCAACTTGCGACGATTTTTGGGAGCGCGCAGGCCCACGGCGGGATTGACGGTGACTTGGCCTTCGCGCGCCAGCCAGCGAAAAAAACTTCGCCAGCCCGACAATAATGCGGCGAGGCTGGCCGGTGCCAATCCGCGCCGATGCTCGCTCGCCAAGAGGGTTTGCACACTGTCGCCGCGCAAGTCCTTCCAATTGACGATACCAAGCGTTTCCGCATGCGCTGCGAGTGTCGCCAAACCACGCCCGTAATGGTCGATGGTGGCCGGCGAATAGCGGCGCTCGTCACGCAGGTAGCGAAGAAAGCGATCGCACCAGTCGTTGAGCGCCGAATCGTTCACGGCGTTCGCCAGTAGCGCCGCAAGGCAACCGCGATCGATTCGCCTATCAACTTCAGGAACACCGTGCCGACGCCGGGATGGAAGCGATTGCTGTCGCTACTGCCGATGGCCAACATGCCGAGGCCATCGATTGGCAACAGTGCAGCTGACGCGACCTGTCCGGCGCGGTCTTCAAACAACGCGCGCAACTTGGCGGGCTGCAGGCGACCGCAAAGCGGCTCGCCGGCGGCGAAGAATTCCAGGAATGCAGGCATCGCAGCGGCACCGTTTTCCTCGATCAGCAACCAGTCCGCAGCCGGCAGATCGACGTCGTTGTGGAACAGGACGAATCGCACGTATTCGGTCTGGAAGTCTTCCGTCATCGCGGCGACGACATGTGCCACGGTCGCGCGCAAGCTGTCCACGCGCATCAAGCCCAGGCTGAAGCTGTGGACGCGCGCCATCAGTCGCTCATTTTCATGGGCGACTTCAATCAGGTCCTGCAGGCGACGCGAAAGATCACGATTCTTGTCACGCAACACTTCCAGCTGGTAACTGGCGAGCGACGAGGCTGACCCTTGCGCACGCGGCATCTGCAGCAACAGCGCAAGGTCTGGATACTCGACCAGGAACTCGGGATGTTTGCGCAGATAGCTCGCAACCTCCATCGAGGCGGCGCTGTCTTTGGCGGGCGATTCGGACATCGATAATTCCCTCGGGCTGGATCACTCAATGCGAAAGAGTAGCAGCGAGAGTATCAGGCGATGTGCGACTCGCCTTCGTAAACGAAAGTAGCGGGACCGGTCATCCACAGCGACCGGTTCGCGCCTTCCCAATCAACAAGCAAATGCCCACCCGGAAGATCGACCGTGACACGGGCGTCGACACGGCCACTTCGACGCAAGCAAGCGATGGCCGCGCAGGCACCTGTTCCACAGGCGCGTGTCTCGCCGACGCCGCGTTCCCATACGCGTAGTCGCACATGATTACGCGACAGCAACTGGACGAATCCGACGTTGCAACGCTCGGGAAAAAGCGGGGAATTTTCCAATGCTGGCCCGATGACGGAAACCTTCGCGACATCCACGTCGTCTACGTCAATCACGGCATGTGGATTGCCCATGGACACGGCGGCGAAGGTGATTTTCTTTCCTGCGATGGTGGCTTCGTATGGATGGCGTTCGCCGACGACGAGCAGCGGAATCGATGCCGGATCAAACTGGGGTACGCCCATATCAACGCGGACCTGTCCGTTATCGAGCAGCTCGATCTCGACCGGGCCGGATGGACTCAACAGTCGAACGAGACCGTGATAAAGCACGCCATCACGCGCCAGCCATGCCGCGATGCAACGAACGCCATTCCCACATTGGCCGGCTTTGGAGCCATCGGTATTCCAGATGCCATACGCCCAGGCGCAATCCGGATCGGGCGAGCGCTCGACAGTCAACAATTGATCGAAGCCGACACCTGATTTGCGGTCTGCCACCTGGCGAATCTGGTCGACCGTCAAGGCCAGCGGCACGTCGCGCGCATCGACGATAACGAAATCGTTACCGATCCCGTGCATCTTGCTGAAACGTGGCCATGCCACGGAGGTCAGCGATTGGCTGAGCTTGCGTCCGCCGTGGCAGTTGCAGGCGTGCCAGGGCGAACCAGGTCGCCTTTCTGGCCGCAACCGACAACCGACGAAAACAGCGTCACCGCAAACATCATCCGCAGGATGGCTTTCAAGGGAAAATTCAACATGGAGTGCTCCGCATGGAAAGGCTGGCCAGGGCAGGCCCCACCCTATTGGACGCGACCGGCACGCTCATCGCAAGGTGCGCACCGGTGGGCGCGACGAGCTTTAGCTGCGTAGGACCGAGCGTTGTGCCGAAACAAACCTTCAGCCACTGATCGAGCGCGTTTTCTCCAGTCCGATGGTTTCACGGCCGTGTGCTTCAATCAATCCGCGCAAGCGTGATATCAGGAAAGGTATACGTTCGCCATTCTTCGGCGTTGCGATGCCGCGCTCGCCCAATGGTGTCGACTCCACGTGACCGATTGCATCGAAAGCGGAAATCGCCTCGAAAACTTCCGTCATCGACGATCGACTGATCTGGGCAATTTCATTGAGCCGGCGTGCGCGCACCATCGTCCGGGCGATGCGTTGCTGGGTCGGCATGCTGTCGTCGATTTCCAGCCAATGCTTGAGCCGGTATGTCGCCATGGAATCCAGGTGCAAGGCCAGTTGGCCGTCGGCGTGTGTGAGCGCATCGAGCCACAGCAACCTGCTATAAGGCTGCGCCGTTTGATCACGGCGCAACTGCTCCAATTCCACAGCGCCCACCGGTTGCCATTCGGACAACGCCGTGCTGACGCTGCAATACGGCTGCAGCTGTCCCAGCGGCAATCGGCTATGGAAAACGCGATTGACCGGATCGAGCACGAGGTTTGGCAGGCCCGACTTTTCCAGCCTCTGCGGCGCAGTCATCAGATGGCCGGTCAGGTAAGCCCACAAAGTGTGGCGAATCTGCTCATCCTTCGTATCGTGGCTTCCTACCAGAGTAAGACCGCCACGCAATTGACGCACTGGCTCCTGGCGCCATGCAACAGGGTTTTCCGGCAGAACGACATGCTCTGCCAACGATGGCGCGCGCGGATCGGCGGCAAGTGCCAACGCAGCGTGTACGACGGCGGCCTCGCCATCCTCGTGTTCGCTGAGGTACTGGTCCAATCCGGCAGCGGCAGGCAAGGGTTTCTCCCGCTTGCGCGCCTCGGCGGGGCAACCGAGTTCGTCGTAGTAGAAATCGTAAAGACACGGTTGAACGCCCGGCGGTGGAGCAGATTCGCGGCTGACGTCGTTCAACGCAAACTCGATATCGGCCGCTTCCAACGGTCTCGAAAGTGCGTACTCAGCTTCCAGCGACGCCGTCGACGCGATCACCGCGCGGCGAATTCCGGAAGCACGCGCGCTGGTCCAGCCCGTCCAGCCGACCACGTTTGATGTGTCGACAATCACCAGATCGGCACCGCTCGCCACGCCCCAGCGCCAACGGTCTTTCAGTCGCGGCTGAACGCGCTGCAGCAACAAACACAATCGCGCGATGTCTTCATCGGCGACGCCGACCGCGGCCAGAATTTTTTCGTTGACCATTGCGACAAAGTCCCAAGGACCCGGAAGTAAGGAAACATCCCAAGATTACCGGAAATGTGACCTAGGTCCTAGTTTTTTCATAGCCAAATATGCTGAGTCACCGATTCAGGCGGTCGAGGATCGCGCCCGCTTGGGCTTGAGCAAGGTTCCCGTGCATTTTGCAGCACCGCAGCGACACGCCCAGATGCGCTTCAGCTTCGCGGTGTGGGGTTCTTCCAGGCGGATGCCATAGTCGTACGTGAGTTCTTCGCCAGCCTTGATGTTGCGCGCAGCTTCAATGACGACGCGGTCGGCACGCGGATCGCCGTCCTCGTCCTCGATCACGGCCGCTGCGCAATTGGGCGCGCAACTGTGGTTGATCCAGCGCGCCACGTTGCCGCCCACGTTGCCATCGATCACGTATCGATCATTGAGCGTAAACAGAAAGGTGTGGCCACTGTCGCTGGTGCCGTCGTACAGGCGATCCGCCTGCGGATGGGTCAGAAGGCGACCGCGGTACTGGATAACTTCGGTTTCGGCCTTGATGTCGACCTTGGCAAATACGCCGTTTCCGTGGATCGGGGAGCGGCGTCGAACAACGTTGTCGGGCATGGAAGGGCTGGCACTATGGTGCGGAAAACGAACGGGCAGTGTGCCAGAGTGCCGGGGCATTTCGTAGGCAACGCGCATTACTGAGTCTTGGTGATTCTGTTACGTCCGCTTGCGGTCGCGGATTCGCCTACGCAGACTTGCCACCTTCCTGTTGACACTGCCTCGATGACAACTGCCTTGCCACCCAACTTTCCACGAAACGCGCACCAATCATCGGTCGCGCTCGCCATCGTTGCTTTCGTGTTGCTGGTCATGGCCGCGTGTACCTCCGAACCGGAAGCAACCAAGCCAAAGCCCCACGCCCTGTCCACGGCGCGCGACGAAGCACCGGCAGCGCCAGTTGCCGACGCTAAACCCATCCCAGGCGATTTCGACTACTGGTTGGTCGCATTGTCGTGGTCGCCGACCTGGTGCGAGTTCAATCCCGACAATCGCGAGCAATGCGGCACCCGTGGATTTGGCTTCGTGCTGCACGGGTTGTGGCCGCAATACGAACGCGGTGGCGGTCCTCAGGACTGCCGCAGTCGGCAACGCGTTTCCCAAAACACCATTGACCGGACCATGGCGTTCATGCCGAGCCGCGGTCTGATCATCCACGAGTGGCGCAGCCACGGCAGTTGCACCACGCTCGATCCAGATGACTATTTCCAGCTTGCCGATCGTGCGTTCGCGTCGGTACGGATTCCGCAAGCTTTGCGCGCACCGCGCACGCCGCCGCAGTTGTCCGCACGCGATGTTGCCAGCGCGTTCGTCGATGCCAACCCGGGTCTTTCCAGCGATGCAATCCAGGTCGCTTGCACCGGCAATCAATTGAGCGAAGTGCGTATCTGCACCGATGCAAATTTGTCCCCGCGCGACTGCGGCAAGCTCTCCCGATCGCGTTGTCCGGCCGGGATTTTGCGTATTCCCAGCATTCGCTGACTGACCAATGGTGATGCGCACTTGTTGTCTGGTCTCGACGTCCGCAATGACTTTGTTGCTGATTTCGGCTACGGCGATTCCGGCATTTGCAGCCAGCGGGGGCGAAAGCGAACCGATCCTCAACGCCGTAACGCTGGTACAACCGTCGTTGCTGTCGGGACCCGGTTTCGATGTGGCTCGGCGCGTCGAAGTGCATGGTTACATGGGCAATTTCACGATCAACACAACCGTCGGTGTGATCGGCGCAGACAGTGTCGAAATACTGGCCGAGCGCGTCGCCGAAGTGCCGGCGCTGGAAGCACTCAATAAGGTCACGCGCTCCGAAGCGTTCCTCGCAGCAGCGCAAGGAAAGCTCGGTGGAGTGGCCAGCGCGTTTGGCAATGTGTTTCTGCATCCGCTCAAGACCGCCGCCGGCATTTCGACCGGCGTTGCGCGCTACGTGCGCAATCGCGTCGTCAAGGTCGGCGACCAGGCCCAGGCATTGTCGGATCGCGCCGCGCGCCGCATGGGCTCCGACGGCGATCCCTATGCGGCAGGGGACGGCCCGATGACGGATACCCGCCGCGACGACGCCCCTAAAAAGGACCGCGCTTGGTACGACCGCACCGGTGCCGAACTGGTTCGCGAGGGTAAGCGCCAGATCAGCTACGGCAGGATGAAGCGCGAACTCGCCCAGCGCCTGGGTATCGATCCGTATACGACCAATCCGTACATCCATGTTCGACTCGACAGCCTTGCCTGGGTTGCCAGCGGCGGCAACTACGTCGCAACGGCAGCAATTGGGGCGGTCAGTGGTGGAGCCGGCGTCGCCATTTCGCAAACGCGCCGGCTTAACGATCTGGTCTGGGCGCTTGACGCCGACGACATCAAGCGCCGCGTCGGCGACCGCCTGCAAGATATCGTCAGCGACGAGTTCGTGATTCGCCAATTCCTTCGCAACGGCTCCTACACGCCGACATTAAAACTCGCACTGGTGGATGCAATCGACGAACTGAAGCCCGCCGGCGGCGTTGACCAATTACTTGAACTCGCCATTGGTGCGAGGTCGGAATTGGAGGCGCGCTTCATCGTCAATGCCTTGCGGATGCTGATTGCCGACCCGCAGCGGCGAACGGGCGGCACCTTCGCTCCGGTTGGTGCCGGACTGACGTGGCGACTGCGCGATGGAAGCATGGTGGTGCCGTTGCCGGTGGATTATTTGAGCTGGACCGAGGAGATCGGCGAATTTTTCGATCGAACTGAATTTCGGGTCGAGCACAAGTCGGTCTTGATCGCCGGTGCGGCTAGCGTGGCCAGTCGTCGTGCGTTAGCTGCGCGCGGCTGGAACGTGCAGATGCAGCTGCGTTGGCCCGGCTCGCCGCCCTACGCCACTGATACCGAAGCAGCTCCGATGAGTGCCATTCGGTAGCAATCCCGACGGTCGCTTCCGGGCAAAAAAATCTGAAATTATCGTGGTTGTTTAATGCCGCGCGCCCCCATTTATTCACACGGGGTAATACTGAATGAACGACGCCCTTCGTTCAGAATTGCTGGCTTTTAAATTATTCCAAGTCATTGATTGTAATAACTTATTAGAGAGTTTTGTTCAGCCGCACCTGATGACTAAAGGCCATGTTCATTCTCCTGTTTGTGCCCTTCGTCACTCCGTCAACAGACTTATCCACAGGCTGGAGAGCCGTTAAAAGCGGGCGAAAAACCGCCGGCGGTCAGATGTATTTGGGTCGACCGCCGGACCAAGCCGCGACGCCGTGTCATCGCAATCCGGGCATCGCGCTGGCGCGCCGCTACACTATGCGGTTTCGCCCAGCCCCTGTCCGTGAAGCAAATACTGCCGTGAAACCCGCCCTTCGTTCCCTGTTCATCGAAGCACTGTCCGCCGCGCGCGGCAACGGCAGTCTGCCCGATGGTCCAATCCCGGATTTCACTGTCGAGCGCACCCGCAATCGCGACCATGGTGACTTCGCGACCAACATCGCCCTGATGCTGGCCAAGCCGGCACAGCGCAAGCCGCGCGAGGTTGCCGAAGCGATCGTTGCTGCGTTGCCTGCGAATGACGACATCGCCCGCATTGAGGTTGCCGGACCGGGTTTCATCAACGTGTTTATGGGTGCGGCTGCGTATCAGCGCGAAGTGCGCAGCATCCTCGTTCAGGCGCATCGCTACGGTCGAAACGACAACGGCGCGAACGGTCGTGTCGGCGTCGAATTCGTTTCGGCAAACCCGACCGGGCCGCTGCATGTCGGCCATGGTCGCGCCGCGGCCATCGGCGACAGCATCGCGCGCCTGCTCGACGCCAGTGGCTGGGACGTGGTGCGCGAGTATTACTACAACGACGCCGGCGTACAGATCGAAAATCTCGCGCTCAGCGTGCAGGCGCGTGCGCGTGGCCTTGACCCGGAATCGAAGGGCTGGCCCGCCGATGGATATCGCGGTGACTATATCGCCGACGTGGCGCGCGATTACCTTGCTGCCAAGACCGTAGAAGTTGATGGCGAAACCATCACCGGCGTCGCCGACAGCGAAAACATCGACGCCATCCGTCACTTCGCGGTCGCCGCGTTGCGCTTGGAACAAGACCTTGACCTCGCAGCATTCGACGTGCGATTCGACGTGCATTACCTGGAGTCCTCGCTATACCGCGACGGTATGGTCGAGCAGACCGTGCGCACGCTGGTCGATCACAACAAGACCTACGAAGACGGCGGCGCGCTGTGGTTGCGCACTACGGACTACGGCGATGACAAGGATCGGGTCATGCGCAAGTCCGACGGCAGCTACACCTATTTTGTGCCCGACGTGGCCTATCACTTAAGCAAATGGCAGCGCGGCTACACCCGGGCGATCACCGAGCTGGGCGCCGATCATCACGGTTCGCTGCAACGCGTGAAGGCCGGTTTGCAGGCGCTCGACGCCGGGATACCGATCGGCTATCCCGAATACGTGCTGCATCAGATGGTGACGGTGATGCGCGGCGGCGAAGAGGTGAAACTTTCCAAGCGCGCCGGTAGCTACCTGACCTTGCGCGATCTGATCGAAGAAGTCGGCCGCGATGCGACGCGATATTTTTTGCTGGCGCGAAAGTCCGATTCGCAACTTGTTTTCGACATCGACCTGGCGCGTTCCCAGAGCAATGATAATCCGGTCTACTACATCCAGTACGCGCATGCTCGGGTTTGCAGCGTGCGTCGCCAATTGGTCGAGCGTGGGCTGGAATGGAATCGCGCCAACGGTGAGGCGCACCTGGGGCGGCTGGTCGAAGAGCAGGAAAAAATCGTGCTGGCAGAACTGACGCGCTATCCGGAAGTAGTCGAAGCTGCGACCGCGAGCCTGGACCCACAACTTATCGCGCAATATCTGCGTGACCTGGCCGCTGCATTCCATGCTTGGTACAACGCGCATCATTTCATCATCGACGATGCGGATCTGCGTGACGCACGCTTGACTCTGGCCGAAGCAAGTCGCCAGATATTTTTCAACGGTCTGCAATTGTTGGGCGTTTCCGCCCCGGAGAGCATGTAATGGCAGTAAAGAAATCCCGGCAGGCCACGCGTGGCAATCATGGCCATCCGCTCCCGGCGTGGGTGTGGATGGCCGTGGGCATGGTGTTTGGCGTCGTTCTGATGCTGGTCGTTGTCGGCAAGGACTGGACCGGCATATTCGATCGAAAGGCGGTGCCACGCGCCGATTCCCAAGCCACTGCACCGAATGATGCTGACCTGCCACTCGTCCCGGCCCACGCTGACCAGGCGAAGGCCAACAAGCCGACTTATGACTTCTACACCACCCTGCCAGAAAAGGAAGTGGTAATTCCAGACGCCGAGTTGAGCGCCCGTGCCCGCGCCGAGCAAGCGGCCAAAACTGCGCAAACGCAGAAGCCTGCAACCCCGCAAACGCCGGGCGCCACGCCACCGGCATCGACCGGAGCATCGCGTTATATGCTGCAAGCGGGCTCGTTCCCGGACGTGAAGTCCGCTGATGAAGTGAAGGCCAAGCTGGCCTTGCTCGGCTTCAGCGCACAGGTGCAAACGGTGACCGTTGACGGCAAAACCTGGAACCGTGTCCGTATGGGCCCGTATCCCAGCGCCAGCGACCTCGAAGTCGCCAAGCGCACCTTGGCCGACAACGGCGTCAAGGTGATTGCGATGAAGGAAACGCGTTAATTTGACACAAGAAAACGCCCCGACTTGCGGGGCGCCTTCGGTCTATCAATCGTTCCTAACGGAACTGGATCAGTCAAACCCGTTGTCGAAGATGAAGTCGGAACTGATCTTGAGCACCGTGCTGTTGCTTCGCGCGATGTACAGGTTTCCTTCCTCGTCCTCGCCGAACCCATAGGAGTTGCCCGTAATCGGCAACATGCTGTTGTGGACACCGCCGGGCGACCAGTCAGTCCCGGGTGCGCCAACCGTCGCATAGCGCAACTCCGTGATGCATGAGTCGCCGTAAAAGTAAGTGCCGCGAAGTCTTGCTGACGGGCCTCGGTATACGTATCCGCCAATTACGGCACAGGCCGGTTGGTGTCCATACTCTATCACCGGAGCGACCGTCCCGGTTGTAGCAGGGCAGGTGGTGCCGGTCGCGGTGGCGTCGAAGGAATGGCGCCCTTCGCAGCGACTCCAGCCATGGTCGCTGCCACCGACCCCGGCTGGTTGTACGGTGACCTCTTCGTAAAGATTCTGACCGACGTCACCAATAATCAGGTTTCCACCCTCGCGATCAAAGCTGAAGCGAAACGGGTTGCGGAAACCATGCAGCCAGATTTCGTCGCAGGTGTTGCTCGTGCCTACGTGCGGATTGTCTGCCGGAATTGAATATTGGGCAGGGCTAATGCCGTTGGAGCCGCACATATCTGCGGTAACCGCGCCGCCGCGGTTGTCGACATCAAGCCGCAGAATCTTGCCGAGAAGAAAATATTGGGTACCTGCGGTATCTCCGCATGCGCTACCCGTAGTCGCCGGCTTTTTCCAAAGGCATTCCGCAAAGTGATAAGGATTGTTCTGGGCGCCGCTGTCTCCCATTGACGAGTAGAGATACCCGTCGGGACCGAAGTGGATGTCCCCACCATTGTGGTTCGATGCGAGGTCGGGAGTTCTGAGGACCAGGGTCCCCGTTGGATTGGCGACATCGGAATCAGGCGTTGGAACCGTGTAGCGAGCAATCGCCTGATCCGGTGATGTACCAAGTTGTGGGTCGGTAATGGGTCGGGTGTACGCGACATAGAACTCATCGTTGTGCGGCAAACCAGGCTTGCCAAAATTAGGATGAAAGGCCAAGCCAAGCAACCCACTTTCGCCGCTATATCGAACGGGCACCGTAAGGAATGGCGTCGGCAGCACCGCCCCATTTTTTACAATGCGAATCAGTCCGCCCTGCTGGACGATAAAAAGTCTGCCACTTCCGTCATGCGGTGCGCGAATCGCTACCGGCGCAGGATAGGTGGTACCGGGAGTAATGTTGGTCGCCGATAGTCCCTGGATGACTTGTGCGGACAGATCAGTGCCAGCACACAGCGAGAGTAGGCCGACGAGCGGCAAAACAAAGGAAAAACGCATTCGTGGTGTCCCGGGAGAAGTAAAAAGACTGCTTCCGTCGCGGAGTAGGCGATGCCCATCCTTGGCATCAGCGCCTGACTGTACTTAGCCAGCCGCACCTTCGCGTGAATATTTCGAAATTTCCGGCGAAACTGAGCCCTCTGTCACGCTTACCGAGTCATGAAGTAGCGGTCGAGCGCTTCAGGCGAATCAAGGCCGAGATGTCCTCATCGCCATGGCCCAACTCCATCAGTCTGGCGTAATCGGCCAGAGACGTGTCGATCACTTGGTGCGACACACCGGCTTGTTCGGCGAGACTGCGCACGATGGATAGATCCTTGTGTAGCAAGGCGAGTTTGAAGCCGACCGAGAATTCATCGCGCAGCATCGTCGCGCCGCGCTTTTCGAGGAACCAGTTGCCTGCGGCGCCAGCGCCAAGTGTCGGAAGCAAGGCGGCGGGATCCAGCCCAAGTTTTTCGCCCAGCGCCAATCCTTCGCACACCGCTTGAGCAATGCCGGCGACCATCACCTGGTTGACCGCCTTGGTGTTCTGCCCGGCGCCGATGTCACCCATATGGGTGATTTTGGCGGCGTAGCATTCGAGCACCGGTCGCACTCGTTCAAGCGATTCGCTGGCACCGCCGACCATGACTGACAGTTTTCCGTTCTTCGCGCCTTCGACACCGCCGGAAACCGGGGCGTCAATAAAGTCGCTTCCATATTTGCGAGCGATTTCTCGAGCGGTATGCGCGGTCACTGACGACACCGTCGAGTGATCGACGATGACGCTGCCTTCCTGCAACAGCGGTGCGAGCGTTTCGACCACAGATAGCACATCGCTGTCAGCGGACACGCACAGTACGATCACGTTGGCGAGCGGAGTGACGTCCGCAAGATGCTCAGGCGCAGAAACGTTGAATTGTTTTGCTGCCTGCTGAGCCTTTGCAGGGCCGCGATTCCACACCGCGCTGAGCAGACCTGCTCGCGCAAGATGCCCAGCAAGTGGCATGCCCATCGCGCCGAGTCCGACGAAGGCAACTCTGGTTTCCATCACGATGCCTCTGGACTACGACCGTTGCCGTTCGGCTCGGCAAGGTAGGTGTAGCCGGTCAATCCCGTTTCCAGCGTTTGGAGCAGCCGCTCGGCGTCGCTGCCATCGATCCCGGCGCGGGAAATCTTCTCGCGATAGGCACGACGCAGCGTGTCGAGGTCGTAGCCCACGTAGTCGAGCATCAAGTCGGTCGTGTCGCCGCGACGCAGGTGGCTGAACTCGTAGCCGCCATCAGGTTTAAGGCGCACGTTGACAGCGTCGGTATCGCCAAACAGGTTGTGGATGTCGCCCAGCGTTTCCTGATACGCGCCCACCATAAAAATGCCGAGCCGGTAAGACTCACCTTCGCTGATGCTGTGCACCGGCATGCTCACGTCGATTCCATCGGCGTCGACGTAGTGATCGATGCGTCCGTCTGAGTCGCAGGTGAGGTCGGCCAGCACGCCGCGTCGATCCGGGCGCTTGTCGAGTCCGGCAATCGGCACGATCGGGAAGATCTGGTCGATGGCCCAAACATCAGGGATCGATTCGAACACCGAGAAATTGACAAAATACTTGTCGACGAGATTCTCGTTGAGTTCGTCGAGGACCTCACGATGCGGTCGCTCGTCAGGTTTCAAGTGACTGCGGACCGCGTTGACGATGGCGTAGTAAAGGTCGTCCAGCCGCGCGCGGTCGACCAGCGACAGTTGGCCCATCGCGTAGAGCGAGTAGCCCTCCTGCAACTGGAACTGCGCCTCGTGGAAAAGCTCCGTCGCTGGGCGCGCACCAATGTCGGCATGGGTCTCGCGCAGCCGTTGCAGCACGGCGGGTTCATCATCCAGAGCCATCGCAACATGGCCGTCGGGAGCCATTTCGACTTCGATGACATTGGCGACCAGCACTGCATGGTGCGCGGTCAGCGCGCGACCCGATTCGGTCAGCACGTGTGGCGCTTCGATCTTGTTTTCCTTGCACGCCGTCGACAGTGCGCCGATCACCGCCGACGCGTACAACTCCATGCTGTAGTTGATCGAGCAATCCGAGCGCGAACGCGTGCCTTCGTAGTCGACACCCAGCCCGCCGCCGACATCCATCACCTTGATCGGCAGGCCCATTCGGGTGAGTTCGACGAAATAGCGAACCGCCTCGCGCATACCGTTGGCGATATCACGCACATTCGACATCTGCGAACCCATGTGGAAATGCAGCAGGCGAAGGCAGTGATCGAGCTTGGCGGCTTTCAGATCATCAACCAGGGTCAGCAACTGGCGCGGCGTCAGGCCGAACTTGGCCTTGTCGCCACCAGAGTTCTGCCACTTGCCAGCACCCAGGCTCTTCAGGCGCATCCGCACGCCAAGCAACGGCTCGACGCCGAGCGCGCGCGATTCCTCGATTACATGCAACAGTTCAGACGGCTTCTCGATGACGATGTAGATGTCCAGACCCAACTTGCGCCCGATCAGCGCAAGGCGCACGTATTCGCGATCCTTGTAGCCATTGCAGATCACCGTGCTGCCGGCGCGTGCCAGCGCAAGCACAGCCATCAATTCCGGTTTGGAACCCGCTTCCAGGCCAAAACCTTCGGCGCCTTGGCTGGCCAGTTCGCCGGCAACGCCGCGTTGCTGATTCACCTTGATCGGATAGATCGCGGTATAGCCGCCGGCGTAGTTCCATTCTTCGGAAGCCTTCGCGAATGCATTCTGCAGGCGCGCGCGGCGGTGATGCAGGATGTCGGAAAAACGCACCAGCAGCGGCAACCGCGATCCGCGTGCGCGGGCGGCATCGACAATCTCGGGCAATGACAGCGACGGGCCGTCAACACCTTGCGGGTGAACCGTCAAAGCACCGTCACTACCGACATCGAAATAGCCGATGCCCCAGTTTGGAATCGACCAGGCGTGGCGGGCGTCGTCCACGGTCCAGGCAATCGTCATCGTTGATCTCCAGAGCATACAGGGCGTCGCAGCGACATCGGCTGGACGAAGGACCTAGGGGAAATTGATCGGAAGCCAGAAGAAAGGTTCGCTGCCGCGCGATCACTGTCAAAGAACGGCGCATTGTAGCGGCCCCACGTGAACGCGGCTGTCCAACATTCAGGGTGAAACGCTACAATCCCGCGCTTCGTTCGGACCCTCCGCGTTACTCGCAGACGCTTAGGGTCCGTTCCACCATCGCTGCCACAGGGATGCCCGATGTCCGATTCCGCTGCTGACTCAACCTGGTTTACCGAAGCCTACGAGCCGTCTGGCTCATCGATTGGCTTTCGCACGCGCAAACAACTGCACGTGGAGACGACACCGTTCCAGACCATTGAAATCCACGACTCGACCGACTGGGGCAAGTTGATGGTAATCGACGGCTGCATGATGCTGACCAGCCGCGACAATTTTCTCTATCACGAGATGATGGCGCACCCGGCGTTGTTCACCCATGCGCGCGCCAAGCGAGTCGTTATCATCGGTGGTGGCGATTGCGGCACCTTGCGCGAGGTGTTGCGCCACGAGGAAGTGGAGTCGGCGGTCCAGGTCGAGATCGACGAACGCGTTACCCGCCTTGCCGAACAGTATTTCCCGGAATTGTGCGAAGCCAACAACGATCCGCGCGCGCAACTGCTGTTCGATGACGGCATCAAGTACATGGCCGAGTGCGAGCCGGAATCGGTGGACCTGGTGATCGTGGATTCGACCGACCCGGTCGGCCCGGCCGAAGGTCTGTTCAACGCTGCGTTTTACGCCAGTTGCTATCGCGCGCTGCGCCCGTCGGGCCTGTTCGTGCAGCAAAGTGAATCGCCGATGGCGCATCTTGAATTGATCAAGTCAATGCGCGCCGCGATGCGTGCGGCGGGATTCCAGGCACTGAAGACGCTGCCATTCCCACAACCGTGCTATCCCACCGGCTGGTGGAGTTGCACGATGGCGCGCAAAGGCGCGGACCTGTCCGGCTTTCGCGAACGCGGCGCTTCAACCAAGAAATTCCCGACCCGCTATTACAACGTCGACATCCACCGCACCGCGCTTGCACTGCCCGAGTTCATGCGCGAAGCCTTCGCTGACGCCAATGGGCGCAACGGCGACTGACGACTACCGCACGACCACCTATTTGTAAGGATTGGGAACGCGCATATCGGGCCGCTGGCTATAGCGCTTGTAGTGCCACTGGTACTGGTCGAAGGCGATGCGCACGCAATCCTCAACGCCGCGATTGAGCGCGGTGCAGGCGACACGCAGGTTGGTGTCCGAGATGCCGTCCGGCGCGGCGCGTAGGTGGATATCGTAGCCGGCGCCGTTGGGCAGACGCTCGGCGAAGGCAAATAGCACGTTCGCATTGGTGCGTTGGGCAAGTCGCGATACCAGCACCATCGTCAAGGCTTCGACGCCGAAAAACGGTGCGAATTCGCCTTCACCCTGACGTGGTTGCTGGTCGGGCAGGATGCCGACCGCGCCACCGGTTTGCAGGCGTTTGTAGAGCGTGCGAACGCCGGTGCCTTCGGCACGCACCTGCTCGACCTCGATCGCACCCCGAGCGCGCAACAGGAACGGTTCCAGATTGGCGTGTTTCGGTGGTCGATAGACGATGCTCAGCGGCATGCGCGCGGCCAGCCAGTAGTTGAGTAGTTCCCAGCAGCCAAGATGCGGAGCGACCACGATCAGACCGCGGCCGGAATGCCGCATCTCTGTCAATATTTCCTCGCCATGAACCCGCCGGACCAGCGCAAGGGTTGCCTGCGGATTGCCGCTCCAGATGCGTGCGACTTCAATGATCGACTTGCCGGTTTCGTCCAGAATGGCGCGCACTCGCTGTGGCGTCGCTGCAATGCCGGTTGCCGATTGCACCAGTGCCAGATTTCTTTCCGTGACCAGTCGCGAACGACCATTGGCCAGCCAAAGGAATCGCCCGATCAAAGCTCCGCATCGATGCAACAGCGACAACGGCAGCTTCCCCGCGACGCGCAGAGCAACGAAAAGAACGCGCATTTTCCAGGTCAATCGTAAGTCCATCGGGCGATTGTATGGCCTGCGCTTCCGCGTCCCGTTCGCTATCCTCGGGGCCAGGTCGCATTGAGAAGAGAAATGATTGCCTTGATCCAGCGAGTCGGCAGTGCCCGTGTCGACGTCGATGGCGAAACCGTCGGAGCTATTGGTGCTGGCTTGCTGGCCCTGATCGCGGTGCAGCCCGACGACGCCGAAGCGAACGCGCACCGCATGCTGGAGCGCCTGCTCGGCTATCGCGTATTCGCCGATGCGGACGGGCGGATGAATCATTCGCTGACCGATACCGCTGGCGGCTTGCTGCTGGTATCGCAGTTCACCTTGGCCGCCGACACCCGCAAGGGGATGCGACCCGGATTCAGTCACGCGGCATCGCCAGAGCATGGTCGACTGTGGTTCGACCGCCTGCTTGAACTTGCGCGAGCTAGCCATCCCGAAGTGGCATGCGGCCGCTACGGCGCGAACATGCAGGTGCATCTGGTCAACGACGGACCCGTGACATTCTGGCTCGATAGCTGAAAAGGCGCGCCGCCCTGCTGGTCTACAATACGGCTATGTCCGAAGCCCCTGTCGCCGGCGTCCGTCGCACGCCCAATCTCGTCCTGTCCGTGTTGGGTCGCTTGCTCGAAAGCGTGCTGGATCGCGCGATTTCGCTTGACCCGGAAACGCGCGATCGGCTGTTCGCGTTGGAAGGTCGCGCCATTGCGATGACATTCAAAGGCACCGGACTTGCGATGCGCATCGTGGCTGACGACGGTCGCCTGCGTATCGGACCGGCTGATTCGGGTAGCAGCGCGCTGTCGCTTGCGGCGACGCCAGGAACCTTGCTGTCGATGCTTCTGCGCCGTGGTGACGAAAGCGCAATGGCGCCCGGACAGTTCGATATTTCCGGTGACGCCGAACTGGCACGGCGACTCGAACAAATCGCGACGCGTTTCGCGCCCGACATCGACGAAGCATTTTCACGTGCGTTCGGTGATGTCATTGGATTCCAGCTTGCCCGACAGTTCCGCCGCTCACTCACGTGGATGCAGCGCGGCGCACACGACCTTGCTACCGACAGCGTTGACTATCTGCGCGACGAGAGCCGCGATCTGGTTGCGCGACCGGAGCTGGACGATTTCCTCGATGAGGTTGATCAGGTCCGCGATCGTGGTGATCGCCTCGAAGCGCGAGTACGTGGCTTGCTGGCAAAAACCGGCAGCAGCGCCGCATGAGCACGCTGGCGTTGTTGCCGCGCCTCCTGCGGATTGCCGGCACGGCGGCGCGCTATCGGCTGGATGATCTGGTCGACGATCCGCGCGTCAGCCGGTCGCTGCGAATGCTGCGATGGTTTGTCCCGTCTGCATCGCCAGAAGTGCTGGCTTTGCCGCGTGGCGAACGCTTTGCGGTTGCACTGACGGCGCTCGGGCCGATCTTCGTTAAATTTGGCCAGATCCTTTCAACCCGCCGCGACCTGCTGCCAGCCGACGTCGCCGAAGCCTTGGCCGAGCTGCAGGATCGTGTCGCACCGTTCCCCGGCGAGCAGGCACGGGCGATGATCGAGCGTGAACTCGGCGCGCCGATAATGCAGCTTTACGCCGACTTTGATGAAATGCCACTTGCCTCGGCATCGATCGCGCAAGTTCACGCGGCGCGCATGCACGACGGCCGCGAGGTGGTGGTCAAGGTGCTGCGGCCGGATATCCGTGCTCGCATCAAGCACGATGTTGAATTGCTGCGGGCCTTGGGAGGCGCCGCCAATCGCTGGCATCCGAACGCCGACAAGATTCGACCGCTGGAAGTGGTCGCCGAACTTGAATCGACTCTCTTCAACGAACTCGACCTGCAGCGCGAGGGCGCGAATGCGAGTCAGCTCAGGCGTAATTTCGCCGACTCGCCGGACTTGATCGTGCCGGCCGTCGAGTGGGATCGCAGCAACGAACACGTACTGACCCTGCAACGCCTGAGCGGCATTCCAGTCGATGATATCGCGGCGCTGGACGCAGCTGGCATTGACCGCAAACGGCTGGCCCGCAAGGGCGTGGAGATGTTCTACACGCAGGTATTCCGCGATAATTTTTTCCATGCCGATGCGCATGCCGGCAACATCTGGGTCGATCCTTCCAATCCGTCCGATCCCGCTTTCATCGCGCTCGATTTCGGCATCATGGGTGCGTTGCCGGATGCCGACCTGTACTGGCTGGCCGAGAATTTCCTCGCCCTGTTTGAGCGCGACTACCGGCGCATCGCCGAGTTGCACCTGCGCGCTGGCTGGATGCCCGCGCATGTGCGGACGGACGAACTGGAATCGGCGATACGCGCTGTTTGCGAGCCGTATTTCACCCGACCGCTGGCGGAAATTTCCCTCGCCGAAATCGTGGTGAAGTTGTTCCAGACCGCGCGTCGTTACGAGCTGACCTTGCAGCCGCAACTGATCCTGCTGCAGAAAACCTTGCTCAACATTGAAGGCATTGGCCGCTCTCTGGATCCGCAAATCGACATCTGGGCGGTCGCCCAACCCATCCTCGAACGTATCTGGCGGCAGCGCCGCAGCCCGCGCCGGATATTGGCCAAATTGCGACGTCGGGTTCCGGAATGGATCGGCATTGCCCCGGAAATTCCGCAGCTGGTTCACCAGGCTCTGGCCCAGGTGGCAGCAGGACGCGTGGAACTTGTGGCCCCGCTTGCGGATCAGAAGCGCCTCGACGAACGTGCCAGGCTGGATCGCAGGGCGGCTGCCTGGCGTTGGCTTGCCGGCAGTTTGTTGCTGGCAACGGCTTGGTTATGGACCAGCGACCATGCACTGGCGCGCTGGCACGACGTTCCGATCGTCGCCTTGCTCAGCCTCGCCGGGGGCAGTGTTGCCTTTGTCATGGCGCTACGCCGCTGATCAATCCATTCTTCTCAAATCGCCTGTAAACGGAGTCCAACCATGTTTCATTCGCGCCACGCTCTTTATCCTTTGATCGGCCTGTGTGTCGTGCTATCGGCATGTGCCGGCAAGGCAGACAAACTCAGCGACGCCGAGCTATCACGGATGTTGCACACCGAAGGGCTGGCCGACGACCGCGTCGACGCGTCGGCGGTTGAGTGCATGCGCGCCTGGAGCGACGACAGCAGCCTGGCTTCCGGCGTGGCCGCCAACGTTACGGACGAACCTGGCAAGAGCGATTGCCGTCGCCACATGCAGGGCTGGCTCGATGACGGCTCGCGCAATCCGCAGGGCCTGATGTTCGTCGACGTGGCAACCGCCAAGGTGACCCGCCGCGCAATGGACCTACTTGCCGCGTTGCCGCCGATGGAGACGCCTCCCGCCGTGGCCGAGTCGACTGCGCCCACCGCGACGATGCCGGTGAATACGCCAGAGACACTCCCGCAGGGAACCATTACCCAAGGCGATGCCACCGTTGTGCCGCCGGCGGTCGCGGAAGCAGCGTTTGAAGAGCGCGTGCAAATCGGCAATGCGACGAACAAGTCGATGGATCAGTACGATAGTGTTTGCGAAGAAGCGCAGAACCTTGCCAAGACTCGCCAGTTTCAGGCCAGCGCGCTGGACCGCATCAACAGCTGCAAACAGACCGCTGCGACGATACGCCAGCGGATGGATTCGGTGATGGGACGCGGTACCGCCTTTGACGTGTCAATGGCTACTCGCGGTGCCGACCAAGAGCTGCAGATGCTGCGTGAGGCAATCGCCAACCCATCCAAGTGATCTTCAACGGTGAGGCCGCTGCTGTGGCCTCGCCGCTTTTCTTGCGACCTGACTGGCTAAACTCCGCAGCCCCCACCGCTGGCGGCGGTCGCACATCAGGTCGTGGTTGAAGATGTCGCTGCAACCCGCCCGTAACGGTCTTCGAGCCGGACGATGTCGTCCTCGCCAAAATAGCTCCCGCATTGCACCTCGATCAGATGGATGTCTGTCGAAGTGGGATTTTCCAGGCGGTGCAGGGTGTCGACGGGTATGTAGGTCGACTGGTTGGCCTCGAGCAGAAACTCCTTGTCACCGACGCGCACCTTGGCGGTGCCATCCACTACCGTCCAATGTTCACTGCGGCGGTGGTGCTTTTGTAGTGACAACACCTCGCCTGGCTTCACGGTCAATCGCTTCACCTTGCAGTCGTCGCGATCCTCAAGAATTGTGTAGCTGCCCCAGGGGCGATGCACGGTCTGGTGTTGATGAGCCGCGCCATGCTGGCTCACCCGCAATTGTTCAACGACCTGCTTTACCTGTTGGGCATGGTCACGATGTGCGACCAGCACTGCGTCACCGGTATCGATAATGACGAGGTTGTCGACACCGACCGTCGCGACCAGTCGATGCTCGGACTGCACGTAGCAATCGCGGCTGTCGACCATGATGGCATTGCCGAGCACGCGGTTGCCGGCGTCGTCGGCCACGCCGGCCTCGACTTCGCTGACCGCTTTCCACGATCCGATATCGCTCCAGTCAAATGATGCCGGTACTACTGCAACGCGCTCGGCGTGCTCCATGATCGCGTAGTCGAACGAAATATCGGGCTGAGCCAGGAAAGCATCCTTGTCGAACTCAACCGGATTCGCCCCATTGCCGGCGGTCGCGTAGCAGGCGCGCGCAGCGGCCAGTACATCCGGACAACTGATTGCTGCGGCAGCGAGAATGGCGTCTGCGCGGAAGCAGAACATGCCGGAATTCCACGTGTGATCGCCGCCTGCCAGATAGTGTTCGGCGGTCGCAAGGTCGGGTTTTTCGACAAATGCAGTGACCACACGATTGTCACCACCGTCGATGGATTCGCCCATATGCAGGTAGCCGAAACCGGTTTCGGCATGACTGGGTCGGATGCCGAACGTTACCAGCCAGCCCTGTGCTGCAAGCGCTGCCGCCTTGTCGACATCTAAAGCAAATGCGTCCAGATCACGGATCAGGTGGTCGGCAGGCAGGACCAACAGCATCGCGGCCGCGCCGTGCAAGCATTCAACGTGCAAGGCCGCGAGCAATACGGCGGGCGCCGTGTTGCGACCAGCGGGTTCCAAGAGGAACGGCAAGTCCAGTGATGCCGCTTCGGCGTTTTCGGCGTAGGCGTCGCGGGTCAGGAAATAGGTGTCGCGGCTGGTGACGGTCAACACGGCATTGGCGTCCGCGACGCGGATCGCACGCGCGAGCGTCTTGCCGATCAGCGACTCGCCGTCTGGCATACGCATGAATGGCTTCGGGAATGCGCTGCGCGACACCGGCCATAGGCGTGTGCCGGCACCGCCGGAAAGAATCATCGGTATCAGCATGTCGTCACTTTTTGGGATTGTTCGCGCAGCTGCGCAATCACGTCGCGCAAGCCTTGCTGCCAAGGCGGTGCGGGCAGACCAAACACCAGGGCGAGCTTGCCATTGTCCAGCACCGACCAGTCGGGCCGTTGCGCCGGAGTGGGGTATTCGCTGGATGGGATCGGCGTCAGTTTCGGTGACCGATCAATGAGGCCTGCTGCCTGCGCTTGTGCAAAGATCGCCGTGGCGAAATCGAACCAGCTACACGGTACCGACGTGGTCAAGTGATAGGTGCCCAGCGCTTGCTCCTGATCCGCATCGTCCAGCTTCAGCCAGCGCGCTAGAACGTCTGCCGTGTGCGATGCGATCAAGCCTGCAGGAGTCGGCGTGCCGATCTGGTCGTCGACGACGCGCAATTCGTCGCGCTCCGCACCGACCCGCAACATCGTGCGCAGGAAGTTGCCGCCATGCGCCGCGTAAACCCAGGCAGTGCGGAAGATGAAGTGCTTGGCGCCGCTGGTCCGCAACGCATCCTCACCTGCCAGCTTGCTGCGGCCGTAAACACCCAACGGCGCGGTCGGGTCGCTTTCGTGGTACGGGGTTTTTGCCTTGCCATCAAACACATAATCGGTCGAGTAGTGCACGACCAACGCATCGTTCCCCTGCGCCCATTCGCCGATCACGCCTACCGCACGGTGGTTGATCAGGTCGGCTTGTTCGGGTTCGTTCTCGGCGCGGTCGACGGCGGTGTAAGCGGCGGCATTGACGACCAACTCTGGCGTCACCCGGTTCAACAGCGACATCAATGCAGAGCGGTCGGTGAGGTCGACGATCTCGCATTCTTTGTCGTCAGCGAGCCGTCCTGATCGGGTTGCTGCTGTGACTTCGCCGAGCGGGCGCAACGTCGTCAACAGTTCACGTCCGACCTGGCCATTGGCACCGAGCAGCAGAATTTTCATAAGCTCTTGCTGGCGATTGCGTCAGCGGCTTCGTAAATCGGCAGGCGATCCGGTTGCACGTCGGCCAGCATCGGCGCGACGGCATCCTTGCCGGAGAGGCTAGGCTCGCTGATCGGCCAATCCACGCCAATTGCCGGGTCATCCCAGCGAATGCCGGCATCGGCGGCGCCATCGTAGGCGGTGGTGCATTGGTAGCAGAATGTCGCGTTCTCGGAGATCACCGCGAAGCCGTGCGCGAAGCCCGGAGGTATCCAGAAGTGGCGCTTATTGGCTGCCGAGAGAGTCACCGCCGTCCATTCGCCAAATGTTGGCGAACCGCGCCGGATATCGACCGCAACGTCATACACTTCGCCATCCAGCACGCTGACATACTTGCCCTGCGGATTCGGCCATTGATAGTGCAAGCCGCGTAATACGCCATGCGCCGAGCGCGACACGTTGCTCTGCACGAAATGCAGATCCAGCCCTATTTCAGCGAAGCGCGCAGTGTTGAATCCTTCGTAGAAGTAGCCGCGCTCATCGCCGAATACTTTTGGCTCGATCACCACACAGCCGGGCAGGGTGGTCTGAATCACCTTCACTGATGCCGCCCCAGTTTTGCCAGTTGCTGCAGGTACTGGCCGTAGCCATTCTTGGCCAGCGGTGCGGCAAGCTTGAGTAACTGATCGCCGTCGATCCAGCCCGCCATGTAGGCGATCTCTTCCGGGCAACACACCTTCAGGCCCTGTCGGTTCTCGATTGTCTGGATGTAGGTGGATGCCTCGACCAGCGATTCGTGCGTGCCGGTGTCCAGCCACGCGTAGCCGCGACCCATGCGTTCGAGCATCAAGGTGCCGTCTTCAAGATAGCGGCGATTGAGGTCGGTGATTTCCAGCTCGCCACGCGGCGAGGGTTTCAGGTCAGCGGCAAAATCGGCGACGCGGCCGTCGTAGAAATAGAGGCCCGTGACAGCCCAGTTGGATTTCGGCTGCGGTGGCTTTTCCTCAAGTCCGATCACGCGCCCATCGGCATCGAATTCGGCGACACCGTATCGATCGGGGTCGCGCACCCAGTAACCAAACACGCTGGCACCGATTGAACGGTTGTCGGCGCGCTGCAGCAGCTCGGTCAACCCATGCCCGTAAAAAAGGTTATCGCCAAGGATCAGGCAGCTGGGTTCGTCGGCAACGAAATCACGGCCGATGATGTAAGCCTGGGCGAGTCCGTCGGGCGATGGCTGCACGGCGTAGCGGACATTGATGCCCCACTGCGAACCGTCGCCCAGCAACTGTTGGAACAGCGCCTGCTCGTGCGGTGTGTTGATAATCAATACATCGCGGATACCGCTCAGCATCAATACGCTGAGTGGGTAGTAGATCATCGGTTTGTCGTAGATCGGTAACAGCTGCTTGCTGATCGACTGGGTCAATGGATAAAGCCGAGTGCCAGAGCCGCCGGCCAAAATGATTCCGCGTCTTGCAGTCACGAAGGGTCCCCGTTTCCGATGTGTGAGCCCCGCATTGTAACGGCGGCATCCGACTCCTGCCTCCCGATTGCCGCTGTCGGGTGACTCATTTCACAACCGCAGAGCGGGTCAAAACGCACGACGGATATTACCGTGCGAGGTGTGGACCAATATACAGATCGACTCGTTCTCAAAAAAAAACGCCCCCGACGAATCGGGGGCGTATCGCCAGTCTGCCGCTGCCCTCTGGAAGCAGGGGCAGGACGGGCGAAGCGGATGACGCCGTCAGCGCTATCGCTGACGACGCGTTTGGCTTAGTTCACCGCAGCAACGGGCGTGCAAGCCTCGACCTTGAGATTGTCGATCGCCATGCCGTTTGGTGGAGCTGCACCCGTGTTTGTGTCCGAAGAGGTGCGGAAGCGCAGTTGCGCCGAACCTTGACCGACTGCAGCATCAAGGTCGACGATGGAACGCAGTCCCAGCGGCGAATTGATGACGCACCAGGCACGCGTTCCCGCGCGCGGAGCACCTGCCGTGATCGTGCCGTTGTAGCCGTCGGTGAACATGCTGCTGTCGGGTACCGCATCGAACGTACCGGCGCCCAGTTTCATCTCGAGTGAAGCACCGTCCCAGCAACCGCCCGGCGGGTCGACTTCGAAGCTATGGAACACATCGTAGGAAAGGATCACCGAGCTGGCCAAGGCCGGAATGGTGATTGCCTGTGAGGTCAGGCTCTGGTCGCTGGTGACTTCGTTGTTCGGGATGCTGAACACGTTGGTGGTGAGGCCGTTGCCTGCCACTGCGGGTCCTCGGGTCCAGGCCGTGCCACCGGTGCCGCTGGTGGTCCAGGTTCCGGCCAGCTCGAAGTCATCCATGTACAAGGTTGTCTTGGCGGTGCCGCTTGGGCAGGTGCCCGGCGTGCCCGTCGTGAACGAACGTGTCGCCGATACCGTGCCGTTGCCGCAGTAGTTGGCCGGGGTCACACGCCAGAAATACGGAGTCGAGCTGGCCAAGGTCACATTGGAGGCCCACGAAGTCCCGGTCACGGTCGCGGACGCGACGATCGTGCTGAACATGGCATTCGTTGCCACCTCGATCTTGTAAGTCAGCGTGCCGGGGATGGCGGACCAAGTGAAGGTCGGACGAACCTTGACGCCAGTTGCACCATTGGCTGGCATATTGAGCGCCGGAGCAGTCGGTGCAGCGGATGAGACGCCAAGCGTCAAAGGCAGGCTGCGCGCGTCTGGCACGCTGACACCCAGAACCGAGAACGCAAACTCACCACTTGGAATGGAACGTCCATTGGTCAAGGTCAGCGTCGACAGGCCAGGCGTCGGCGAAATCGGATTCACGCTGAAGCTCGGCGTGGTGCCGGGCGGCGCATTGACAACTGACAAGGTGACCGGGCTGGTGAAGCCGTTGTAAGTGCCGGCCAGGATGCGCCACATCGGGTCGGGTCCGGTCGTGGTGCCGCAGACTTCAACGCGGGTCGGCGTCTCGCTGGCGAGGTCGAAGCTCGGCATGCCGCAATCGGGGAACTTGAAGCTGCAGATGCGAGTGGCCCAGCTACCGTTCGACGTTACTGGCTGGTATTCGTTGGTGTACCAGAACGTGCATTCATCGGTCGGGTCGACGCTCATGGAGGAGTAGTCACCCCAGCGGCTGCGGCCACTGAAGAGGCCAGTTTGCGAGCCCGTGGTTGCTGGCGTGCAGTCCTGCTCGTCGCGCAGGGTGCCGACCGGGTCAGTGGTTGTGCGGCCAGTAACACGGATCTTCGGATTCAAGGTGCTGCTGGAAACGCTGTAGCCCACGCCAATGTTACCGCTGCTGTCGATATTCGCCGAGCCCATCCAGCGCCAGTCGCTGGTTGGCGCGTAGACGCCTTCATCGCTGACCGACTTGACCAGAGAGATCTTCGTGGCGGGAGCATCGAAACCGGAAGCAAAGATTTTCGCGAAGGATTCAGTCGCACTGCGCAGATCGAAGTTGACCCAGCGAATACCGGACTGTCCAGCGCCAGCCTCAACTTCGTGGTTGAGTACCATCGACATCGCGTGCGGTGCACCCGGTGCGAATGCGCGAGCGGACGCGCGATACATCACGTTGGCACCAAAAGTATCCAGCTGCGTGGTCGTGCCCGGCTGTGGAACGCTATTGGAGTTCGGCGTGAATGCCATGTTTGCCGAAACACGCTGCACCGGTGTCTCGTAGCTGTTGGCAGGCGTTGCCCAATCGAGGCAGATGTCCCAGAACAGGTAGTCAGCAGTAGACGCATCGAAATGCACGAAGACAGGGCAGGAGCCTGCCGGCGCGGCGTACTGGCCTTCCATATGCAAAGGCAACGCGCCGTAGGCATCGTGTCCACCAATGCGGTACATCGCCGCCGGCTGGCCGGTCAGCATCTTGTCGCGATCAAAAGACGTAAACGCAGCGCCGAGAAAGCTCTGCGTACCCGTCGCGGTGAATTCGTGGGTGACAAGGGTGTAAGCATCCTGCTTGCCCGACGCTTCGGTCCAGATGCCGATATGCGGGTAGTCCCCAAAAATATTGGAGCCCCAGATGAACTCGTAGCGGTAGTAGGTACCAAGCGGATCTTCCGTGGTCGAGATGGCGAAGCACTGGCTGGCGGTAGCGCCCGTCGTGAACTGGCTCATCACCCAGCGTCGCGCCTTGTCGTCCCAGAGTGCAATCGGGTCGCCGGAATTGGTGGTTTGGCATTTCCCACCGAAGCCTGCCCAGAACGAGTTCCCGGGAGCGGATGCGGTTATTCGATCACCGGTTGTGCGGTCAAAAATCGCCCAACGCGTATTCACCCACTGAATATAGTGAGCGGGGCTTATGTCACCGTTGGTATCGGGCGGAATCGAGCCACCTGCACCGCCTGCGCCGCTGCCATTGACAAGGCCAATGACGCTCAACGATGGCGTGGGCGCCGGAATGTTGATCGGCGCGTCCTGGATGTCGCGCTGCGACAGGTCACGAATGAATTCGCTCTGCCAGGCCTGGCCTTGCTTGGGAAAGATGTTGGGAACGACGTATGGCTCCTCGCTGGAACCCTGGAAAGGCAAATTCGCCTGCTCGGCGATGATGTCGCGCATGGGACGCGATTCGTCATGGTGCGAAGCGTAGGTGACAGTTGGCGCGGCGGCTCGCGCCGTGCCAAAGCACGCAACGGTAAGCGCAGACGCGAGTACGGCGGCGCTGTAGCGGAACAAGGACATAGTGACTCCCCAGAAAGAGCCAGCCTGGACCATTCCAGCCGGCGTAGACAGACTATCCTGAGCTTTTCCGTCAAGACATTCAAATGCGCCGCAACAAAAAGACGCCCTTGAAGCTCCGCCGCCAGGAGTTCAAAGCTCGCAGACAAACATATTGAAGGGCCTCAGCACGCCATATGCAGAGGACCGGTACGGATCGCCTTCTACCGACCGGATTCCGCCAATCCCAAGCGCTGATTGAAGCCCTCGATCGCGGACCGATTCTCAGGGGGAAGGTCTTTCTCGGATAGCGCAGACGCGAAAGCTGCTTTGGCCACTTCGACCGAAATATCCTGCAATGCCATGGCAGCTGCATCGACCAGACCGGCGTCGTTGCTGCGCAACCAGCGCGACTGCAACTTGCCATCAATATGTCTCAGGCGGGTTGGTGGATAGGTTAACGCTGCCAGGATCAACGAGCTCCGCCGGTCGACATCCAATGTTTGCAGGGGCGTCTTCGCTAGCAGATCGGCAGCGACCGCGTCCCATCCGCTGACCGATCCCGATTTTGCCGGCATTGCGACGGCAGCTTGCAGCAGGCTCGCTCGGGCACGGTCCGGCCCGACGTCGCTGGCGACAAATTGCTGCAAGGCCTTTTGTTGCGATCCATTCAATCCTGCCACAAGCGCTGGACGCAAGGCGATCTCCGCTGCGCCGAATTCGCGCTGCTGCCGATCATCCGATTCCAGCATTTTCAATAGTCGTGGCATTGCTTCCCTGGCCGCTTCGCCGTCTTTCTCCGATTCCCGCTCGCGCTGGTGATCGGACTCTTCGCCGTCGATTCGCCACATCACCAACGCCTGGTTTTCGGGGCTGTCTTCCCAGAGGCCAGGTTCAATACCGGGCGAAGACAGGAAACTGGCGCCGCGCGGATTCACCACAATCTGCTCGAACCGATTTTCCGCGTACGGCGAGTACGCGAGGATGTAGCGTTTGCCCGCGACGAGTGCTTCGCGCAAGTCGGGCAAGGCGACGTCAATCAGGTCGGGGACCACAGCCTTGCTTTGCAAGACCCTGACTTTCGAAAAAACGATACGATCGTATGGGCCCGCTTCCTTGTAGTCGGCAACCACAATGGTGGTCGTCGGCTCGCCCAGAGTGATAGTCGGCGGCTCGAGTTTTTCCGCCGTCGCTGCGCTGCTAGCGGCGACTAGAAGGACGAGTGCAGCGCGCAACCAGAATGGATTCAACATGAATTTTCCATGACGCTGAGACAGTTGGCGATACTGGATCTTTGGATTTGAAAGAGCTTGATCAAGACTCGCCCAGTCGTTGCATGCGATAGCTGCCATCGAGTACACGGCCGCTCCATTCCTCATTGGCGAGATACCAGTCGATGGTGCTCGCCATGCCCGTCTCGAACGACTCGGTTTGCGACCAGCCGAGTTCGTTCTTCAGCTTGTCAGCGTCGATCGCGTAGCGTCGATCGTGGCCGGGGCGATCCTTCACGTAGGTCAACAGCGATTCGCGCTTGCTGCCGTCGGCCAATGGGCGGCGTTCGTCGAGCAACGCGCAGATCACCTTGACTACATCAATATTACGGCGCTCCGCATCCCCACCGACGTTGTAGACCTCGCCAACGCGACCGCCGTCGAGTACGGCCCGGATCGCGCGGCAGTGGTCGACCACGTAGAGCCAGTCACGCACATTGAGGCCATCACCGTAAACCGGCAGCGGCTCACCGGCGAGCGCCTTCTGGATCATCAGCGGAATAAGCTTTTCCGGGAACTGGTACGGGCCGTAGTTGTTCGAGCAATTGGTCGTCAGCGTGGGCATGCCGTAGGTGTGATGGAAGGCGCGAACCAGGTGATCCGATGCCGCCTTTGACGCCGAATACGGCGAGTTCGGCTGGTAGGGCGATTCCTCGGTGAAACGGCCCTGCTCGCCAAGCGAGCCATACACCTCATCGGTCGACACGTGCAGGAATCGGAAAGTTTGACGTGCTGCTTCGTCAAGCGACTTCCAATGCGCCAGCGTCGCTTCCAGCAAGGTCAGCGTACCGACCACATTGGTGTGGACGAACGCGGCAGGACCATCGATCGAGCGATCCACGTGCGACTCGGCGGCGAAATTGACGATCGCGTCGGGCCGATGCTCGGCAAGCAACGAATCGACCAGGGCACGGTCACCGATATCGCCATGCACGAACACGTGGCGCGCGTCGCCGTCGAGGCTGGCCAGCGTGTCGCGATTGCCGGCGTAGGTCAGCGCATCAAGATTGACGATGCGCCAGTCGGCACCATCGGCGAGCGTATCGAGGACGAAATTGCCACCTATGAAACCGGCACCACCAGTGACCAGAAGAGTTTTCATGCATGCAGTGCGCTAGCGCCGGTCGCGCCGGCCTGAGCCAGCAATCTTATCAGCCTGGTGCATCGCGGCGGATCAGTCAGGCCTGTGCGGACGACTCTGAAGCGGTTGAGGTTGCCATGGCGCGATCAATTGCCTCGCGCAACGACTCGGCGCTGACCGGCTTGCGCAGGAATCCATCCATTCCTGCCGCTCGCACCTGTTGCTCGTCTGCGCTGTAACTGGCGGTTACAGCGATCAATACCCGTCGTCCATCCGCCGGCTCCTGCTGGCGCAGCAATCCAACCAGTTGCAGGCCGGCGATGCCGGGCAGGTCAAGGTCGATCAGCGCCACGGGAAATCCATTGCCCGTCGTTGCCGCCAGCGCGGCCAGCCCGTCGGCGGCATGGCTGCTGGTGTGGCCCAGACTTTCCAGCAAACCTGACATTACCGCCGCGATGATGGGGTCGTCCTCGACGATCAGGACCCTCAACGCCCCCTGGCTAGCTGCGTGCACGGGCGCCGGACGTGCAATCGACAGTTGGGCGTAAGGCAGTGGCAGTTCAACGGTGAAAAGACTGCCGACGCCGGGTGTGCTGCTGACCTCGATGCGACCGCCCATCAACTCGACCAACTCGCGGCTGATCGCCAGTCCAAGACCACTGCCGCCCGGCCTGCCAGCATGCGCATCGGCCTGTTCAAAACGTTGGAACAGTCGCTCCACGAGTTCGGGCTCCATGCCGGGCCCGCTGTCCTTCACGCTGAATAGCAATGCGCCTGCGTCCGTGCAGCGCAGCCCAACCCGAACTTCACCATGCTCGGTGAATTTGAGCGCGTTGTTGATCAGGTTGAGCAGCACCTGGCGCAATCGCATCGCATCCCCGACTACCGCAGCGGGCACCGGCTCGATCATTTCAAGGTGAAGCGCAAGGTTGCGCTGGTCTGCCAATGGTCGGGTAAGTTCGACGCACTCTTTTAAAACGGCAACAGGATCGAAGGGCTTGGGGTCGAACGTGAAACGGCCGGCTTCGATTCGCGCCAGGTCGACAATGTCGTTAACCAGACGCAGTAGCAACTCACCGGATTTCTGGATCGCCTGCACCTGACCGCGCTGTGCCGGCGCGAGCGGCGCGTGGGTCAGCAGTTCCGCCATGCCGAGCACGCCGGTCAAGGGCGTGCGTATTTCATGGCTCATGGTGGCGAGGAAATTTGATTTCGCCAGCGCCACCTGCTCGGCCGACTGCTGGCGTTGCAAGGCCAGTTGCAACTCGTGGCGACGGCGCAGGCGATTTCGCCAGAGACGAAGCATGCTTCCCAACAACACTAACGTGAGTGCGGCGTAGGTTAGGTAGGCCCATGCCGACAACCATGGCGCGCGAGCGACGTCGATTCGCAGCGGCGTAGGCAGGCTTGACCACGTGCCACTGCCGTTATCGACAGCCGCTTGGAGTTGGTAATCGCCGGCTTCCAGTCGCGTGACGATACGTTGGCCACGCTCGCCGGTCGGAATCCAGTCACTGTCGTAGCCTTTCAGGCGAAACCGGTAGCGATTGCTTTCCGGTTTGGCATAGGAAAGTGCGCGCACGTCCACGGTCAGTTCGCGATCGTCGTGGCGCAGCACAATCGCGTGGGCTGTGTCGAGCAGTGTCGCCTCGCCGTCGTGACGAACGCTGGCCGAGATTACCCGCAACGGCGCAGCCGGCAGGTCGGTGCGGATTGATTGTGGCTGGAAGCTGACGAGGCCATCGCTCGTTGCCGCCCAGACGCGGTCATTTTCGTCCTGGACCAGTGCGGCGGTCATGAACTCGTCGCTGGTCAGACCATCGCCGGACCCGAACGACGTCAGTTCGCGCGAGGCGGGCCGCAATCGCCACAAACCGCGTGTGGCTGCCAGCCAAACCGCACCTTCGCCATCTACGGCCAGTGCCGCGCCTGTCACCGATGGCAGTCCGTCGCGGACGCCGAACATCATCGACGATTGCAGGCCCGAATCGGTAACGTCGAAACGTTCCAAACCCCCCTCATGATGCAGCCAGAGTTTGCCGTCGGGCGTCAGCGCGATGCCGCCAATCACACGTCGCTCTGATCCCGCCACGGGACCGAACTTCGCGTCCCCGGGCTTTAGTCGTTCCAGCCCTTTTTCGTTGATCAACCACACGCTACCGTCCGCACCAAAAGCCAGGTCGCGAATGTCGGAGCTGCCTATGCCGGCATTGGAAAGGTCGTAGCGCGTCGTTGCGAGCGTGACCGGATCCACGCGCGCGACGCCTGCCCCGGCAACCACGATCCAGACCAAGCCATCCGGCGCTAGCCGCAGCGGCGCCGCCACACCGGTCGGAACGGTGTGACTACCGTCGTCGCCCGTGGGCACGTCGATCACAGCCGCGTTTGGACGAGCCGGATCGACGATCTGTACGCCCCGAAATCGCCCAACCCACACTTTACCGGCCACGCCGAGCACGGACATGATCTTGTTGCCGGTCTTGGCAACGAGGGCGCCATGTCGGCTGACTTCGCCGGTCGCCATATCGACGCGATCCAGCCCATCGTCGCGGCTGACCGCCCATAGCGCACCACTGCCGATGGCAACGGCGCTGATTCGGGGATGAGCCAGGCTTGCCATCTCACCGGGAACGTGGCGAATGACCGAAAAATTTCGCCAGTGCGGCAGCAGCCTGCCTACGCCGCCATCGGAGGTGGAAAACCACATGCCACCCTCGCGATCCTGCTTGATATCGGTCGTGCGCCCGCCGGGGAGGAACCCAGGCAAGCCTTCACGCGGTGAAGATCGGATGATCTCGGCGCCATGCTGCAACAGCATGCCGCCGCGCACGCCGGTCCACAGACTGCCGTCGTGATCGCGCAGGATGGAGCTGACGCTTTCAGACGACAGCGCTAATCCGGCCTGCAGATCGCGGTCTATCCTGACCATGCCGTGTCGAGATCCGATCAGAACGCTGCCATCGGCTTCCGGCATGATCGAGTAAACCTGTGGCGGGCCACCGACGGTCGTCGGAAGTTTCAAGTCGACATGGTTAAACCGTCCGTCCGGATCACGCACATCCAGGCCCTGATCGCCACCGATCCAGATACGTCCGTCCTCAGTCGCCAGCAACGAAATGACGAACTCGGAACTCAGGCTTGCCGGATCGGCTGCATCGTGGCGCCAGGACTGCACGCTGCCATCCGGGTGGATCGCACTCAGGCCGCCATACTGTCCAACCCACATGGTTCCATCAATGCCCTCGGCCAAGGCAAATACATCATCGGCAACCAGCGATGTCGCATCATCATTGGCGTGGCGAAAGTGCAGGAACTCGATGCCGCCCGGATCAAGCCGATTAACGCCGGATTTTTCGCCGCCCGACCAGATGCGCCCAGCGCGATCCACGACCACGGCGGCAACGTCATTTGCAGCTATCGAGCCTGGCCGGTCGGAATCGTGCCGGTAAACCGTCGTCTCGATGCCATCGAACCGGGCGAGGCCATCACCGGTCGCGAACCAGATGTAGCCATCGGCATCCAGCGCCATTGCATTGACGATGCTGGAAGGCAAGCCTTCGGCGACGCCGAAATGACGGAACGGCAGCGGAACCGAGCTCAGCTCGGCTGCTTGTCCCGCGTTCGCCAATAGCAATAGTCCGAACAGCAAACACTTGCGCAGCATGACAATCTCCCCAGATTGAGTAACTTAAGTTTTCATCCCGTCGCGCCGTTGATCAACGTGTCGACGGTTTCGTCATCGGCGATACTTGACCCGTGTCGCCTGAGCGGCATAAGTCCCGGCGGTTGAACCCCATGCCCAAATCGCGCTTGCCGCTACGCCTGATTCTATTCGTCGCAATCGCGATTGGCGCGGCACTGTTGCTCGGTTTGCTGGTGAACATGTTGAATGGTGCGCTGGAACTCTATGAGCGCTTGAGCAATGCGCCTCTCTTATTGCGTCTGCCGCTGATCGCACTGGCGGGGTTGGTGTTGACCGGATTAATCGTCCTGGGTTGGCGTTGGTGGGGGCCACCGGCGCGACGCCGCGCCAAGGTAGTCGCACCGCCGCGTCGCGACGAAGTGCAGGAACGGCTGGATTCGTTGCGCCAGCGTCGCGCTGATATTGCCGAACTGGACAACGAACTGGTTGAACTGGACCGACGTCGGGGTGCCGGCGATTTGCATGTGGCGATGTTCGGCGAAATCAGCGCCGGCAAATCGAGCCTGATCAAGGCGCTGGCACCCGATGCCGAGTTGGCCATCGACGTACGCGGCGGCACAACCGAACGCGTTACCCACTACCGTTGCCAGCTCGACGATGGCATCGAAATGTTGTTGGCAGACGTTCCAGGTAGTCGCGAGGTCGACGGTGCGAGCCACGAACGTATTGCTCGCGAAGAAGCGCTGCGTGCGCATGCCGTGGTCTATGTCGGCGCATCGGACTTCAGCGCATCGCAGGATGCGGAACTGCGTTGGCTGGCTGGGTTCGGCAAACCGTTGGTGATCGCGTTGAGCAAATCCGATCAGTACTCGAACGACGAGCTGGAACAGTTGCTGACGCGTCTACGCGCTCGCTATTCAGGGATCGCCAACGCCGTGGTGGCGACCCGTTCCGAAATCAGCGTGGTCCAGCACGGGGAAGACGAATCGGGCAATGAAATTCGAACCCATCGGGTGCGGCCAGCGCAGGTAGATTCGCTGGTCGATGCGCTCCTGCGAGTGACAGCGTCCGGCGCAGCCGCGCTGGAGCCTGCTCGCGAAGCAGCCGTGCTCAGTTCCATTGACCAGCGCGGCGCCGAGATTGCGCGCGCCACCGCTGAGGTAGAGGCGAAGGCCTGCGTGACGCGCTATACGCGACGCGCCATCGTCGGCGCGATGGCAGCGGTTGCGCCGGGAAGTGACATTTTGATTCAAGGTGCGCTCGGCACTGCGCTGGTTCGCGAACTGGCGCGCATCCACGAAGTGCCGGTACGCGACATCGATGTCGATGCTTTGCTCAAGCGGCTCGGTCTCACCGTGCGCAACACCACTGCGATCATTCTTGCGATCGCTGGAAACGCTCTGAAAGCGTTTCCCGGGCTCGGCACGCTTGGCGGTAGCGTTCTTCACGCGATTGCGTACGGGCTGGTGTTCGACAGCATCGGCAACGCGCTCGCTGAGAGCCTGGCCGAGCGACAACAGTTTGACCTGGCCGATGCGGAGCAACGCGTGCAGACACTTCTGCAGGCTTCCGGTCGCGAGCGCATCGAGCGCATTGCGCGCTTGACGCTCGACACCCTGCGTAATCCCGATCGCGCAAAAAACGAGGATTGATCCATGTTCGCTAACGTCTTGCCGACCCGATTTCATAATGCGCTGCTTGCCGCACTGCCGGTGATGGTGTTGAGCGCTGCCACTGCAAGTCACGCCGGCGAACTACGACGCTATCGATTCGACTCCACCCACAGCCAGATCGTCTTCTTCGTCAGCCACCAAGGTTTTTCGCAGGCAATTGGCCGGCTCCATCCAGGACCAGGCCACTTCAGCTTTGATGATGACGATTGGAGCCGCTCAACGGTGGATGTTGCCGTCAATCTCGACAGCCTCGACATGGGCGACGCGAAGTGGACCGATGCAGTCAAGGCAGCCCAGTTGCTCGATGTCGCACGCTATCCACAGGCACGCTTTACTTCGAGCATGGTCGAGAAGATCGATGGCAACAGCGGCGTCATCCATGGCGACCTCACCTTGCATGGGACAAAGGTTCCGCTTGATCTCGCCGTCACCTTCAACAAGGCAGCGCGCGATCCGTACACCTTCAAAGACAAGGTCGGCTTCAGTGCCCGCACCACGTTGCAGCGCGGTGACTTCGATATCAAGCGCTACCAAGGAGTGGTTGGCGAAATGGTGGAAGTGCGCATCGAAGTGGAAGGCATTCCCGACGACAGCATTGGCAATCAGTAGGAGGCATAGCGATGGCGATCAAAAGCAACGATCGGCAATGGGGTAGCGTCGCGCGAACATTCCATTGGCTGATGGCGCTGTTGATCGTCGTCAATGGAGGGCTTGGTCTATACATGACCGAACTGAAGCCGAGCATGGACAAGATATCCGTCTATGCCATCCACAAATCGATTGGCCTCACGGTGCTCGCTCTATTCGTGTTGCGACTAAGTTGGCGCTGGTTTGACCCACGTCCTCGCGACCTGCCGATGCCGCGTTGGCAGAAGATTGCTGCCCATACGGCGCATGGCGCGCTTTACCTGTTGATGCTCGCCATGCCGCTATCCGGCTGGCTGTTCAATTCTGCGCATGGCAATCCGTTGCAATGGTTCAAGTTGTTCAACCTCCCGGCATTGGTCGGGAAGAACAAAGCGCTTGCCGACTTCTTGCGTGACACGCACGAAACTCTGTTCTGGATTCTCGTCGCCGTGCTGGTTTTGCACGTCGGCGGCGCACTGATACACCACTACCGCGAACGCGACAACACCCTGCGGCGGATGCTGCCATTCAGCCGTCAGCTTGGCACTGATGTTCACCCTGCCGAGTCATCCTCAACCAAGTGATCAACGCCATGAAGCGAATTCTTTGCAGTTTGCTGCTCCTTGCATCCATCCCGGCAATCGCCGCTGATTACAGCGTGCAACCCGGCAGCACAATCGGTTTCTCCGGAACCTTTCAGGGCGAAGCTTTCACCGGCCAGTTCAAGAAATTCGATGCGACGATCAGCTACGACCCGGCCAATCTCGCCACGTCGAAATTAGATGTCAGTGTCGACATTAGCAGCATCGCCACCGGCGACAGCGACCGTGACAACGCTTTGCCGGGCGGCGAGTTTTTCTCTACTGCTAAATTCCCGAAAGCACATTTCATCAGCACGGCATTTCGAAACGATGGCAACAAAGTCATCGCCGATGGAACCTTGACCATAAAGGGCGTTAGTAAGCCGGTCAGCCTCGATGTAGGCTTCACGCCGAGCGGCGATGGCGCAACGCTCGCCGTGTCGACGACGCTGGATCGCAGCGACTTCAACGTCGGCACCGGTGAATACGCCGATACCTCGACCATCGGTGCGGATGTGAAGGTCAACGCCAAACTCAAGCTCACCGCGAAGTAAGGCGATGCAAGTCGACGTGGCATTGATCGAACATGCGGTGCACGTTTTGCGCCGCGGTGGGGTTATCGCTTATCCAACCGAAGCGGTGTTCGGTTTCGGTTGCGATCCGCAAAACGTGATCGCCGTGCAGCGCGTGCTCGACATCAAGCAACGAAACGCAAACCAAGGCCTGCTACTGATCGCCGCCGATTTTGCTCAGATCGCCCCATACATCGCCGCCGATTGTCCGATTGCCGCGCTCGAACGAGCTCAAGTCAGTTGGCCTGGTCCGCATACTTGGGTATTTCCCGCCAGCGAACGTGCGCCGAAATGGATCACTGGCGATCACGGCAGCATCGCACTGCGGGTGACCGCGCATCCCGTTGCTGCGGCGCTATGCCGAGCGTTCGAGTCACCGTTGGTGTCGACCAGCGCGAACTGCCACGGCACCGAGCCGGCGCGTACGGCGAGCGAGGTCGAGCGCGAAATGGGTGCATTGATCGACGCCATCGTCAGCGGCGTCGTGGGCGAGTCGGAAAGTCCAACCACGATCCGTGATGCCGTCAGCGGGGAATGGCTGCGCCGCTGAGCGAACACCAAGTGCCCCGTCAGCGCTTGAGCGACTTCAACTGTAGCGTGATGGTTTCGTTTTTCTTCGCATCGAACTGCTCGATCTGCACAGGCACCCAACCGTTCTTTTCAGAGAACCACGTCGTCGATGTGCGTGGCCCACGCTTGCGTTCCAGGGCGATGGTGTCGTAACTGCCAGCCGGAACCTTCAGCGTGGCATTCGGCAACTGCTCGTAGCGGAAATCTTCAATGCCATCCTTCATTGCCACCTTGTAGTCGAAGCTGTCGCGATGTCGCGACAGGTCGTTGGCCAACGCCAGCATCACCGCGTGGCGATCAATCATGCCCGGCACAGTGTCGTAGCTGGCGCGCTTGCCGTTGTCCTTCATGTCGACCTGATTGGCTTCCCAGTCGATCTCGGCATGGCGTTCCTTGCTGGAAAAAGCAGCGTCCTGGTTGAAGTCATAACGCGTCGTTTCCGGCACGCCATCGCGCCAACGCAACGTGGATTCTTCGGTCACGTCCAGGCCCGCCAACTTTGCCAATCCACTCGTGCCTTTGGTCGAGGTTTTCAACGTATACGTGCTATCTGCGTTTTTCCGCCACTCGATCGTCGTCTCGCCCAGCGCCTTGCCATCGCGCATCGCAACGTATTCGGCACGAAACGGTTTGATCGGCACTGTTGATGGCGCGGCGGAGGCGACGGCGGAACAAAGCAACACGCTGGTGGAGAACATGAATTTCATAAGGATTCCCGATTTCAACAATGAATTCAAAGGCGGGCGGACTATGCCAACCAGCAACTGAATAGGGCAAAACATTCGCATGCCGCTTGCCGGACTGCGATGACAGGTCACAATGGACCAACTGATACTGCAACTGGTTCCACGCCTCACTCGATGACTGGGTCAAAGCCATTGCTGTTTGCCGTCTTCGGCCAGCCGATTTTGCACTCGCGCTCGCCGCAGATCCACGCTGCATTCGCGCGCCAATTCGACCTTTTGATCGACTATCGCCGCATCGAATCCGGCATTGATGATTTCGCCGGATGTCTCGCGAGATTTTCGCGGGGCGGTGGGCGCGGCGCCAACCTGACCCTACCTCTCAAGGAGGTTGCTGAGGCGTTGTGCAGCGAAGTCAGCCTGCGTGCGCGTCGTGCCGGCAGTGTCAATACCTTGAGTCGACAAAGTGGCGAATGGATCGGCGACAGCACCGACGGAGAAGGCCTGCTGGCTGATCTTCGTGAACGTCACGACGTCGACCTGCGCGGTGCTCGCGTGTTGATCATCGGTGCCGGTGGCGCAGCACGCGCTGCCGCCGCAGCCTTGATCGATATGGGCATCGACGAGCTCACCGTTGCCAATCGCAACCTGTCGCGCGCACAGCGTTTGTGCGCCGAGATCGATCCGCTCGGTCGCAGCATGGCGTGCGACCTCGATGCGCTAGGCAATCACGGAGCGGTCGACCTGCTCGTCAACGCCACATCAGCCGGGCATGTCGGCGAATATCCCGCATTGCCACAATGTCTGATTGGCGAAGGCACAGTCGCATACGACCTCTCCTACGGCGCTGCCGCGCAACCGTTCCTCGACTGGGCGAAGTCCGCGGGCGCGCCGCGGAGCATCGACGGGCTCGGCATGCTGGTCGAACAGGCTGCCGCGTCGTTCGCTATCTGGCATGGCTATCGGCCCTGCACCGAGCCGGTCTATCTCGAACAACGCGCCCTTTTTGTTTCTCCCTAGTCGGGGAGGCCTTGACCCCTTACCTTATTGGGTGGCTTTTGCCGAGGTTTTTAGAGCGTTTCGCCTGGCTGCAGCCAGGCGCGATTGGTTCGCTTCACTCTTGTCGGCTTCCGCCAGACTGGTCAAGCGTTTCTCTCGCCTGCCGGCGAGCGACCTACCTTTCTCCTCGCAGAGAAACGTAGGCCAAAGATGCGACCCGATGGCCTGTCGGTCGTGCGGTGAAGCCGCACGACTTCGCAAGCACTGGCCGGGTTCGGCTGAAGGCACATCCTGTGCCGCAGCCGAAGACGCGCTCCCAGCGCG
>JBBSTF010000017.1:0-56044 GCA_038236135.1 Lysobacterales bacterium | reverse complement strand
CGCGAGCTGGCTCCGGGGTTCGCTGAAGGTGCATCCCTGCACCTGCAGCGAACTGGCCGAATTCATTCGGCCACCCTCCGAGCGCTTCCTCCACCAACTCGCCTCCCCGAAACGGGATGAAGGTCAACGGCACGCAGCGTCGCTGCGTTGTCCGCCGCTTTGCGGCGGATGCGTCGTCGTTTGACTAACCCGCCCGTTCCTGTCGGCAAGTGCTGGACGGATCAGCCGCGTGCGGGACGCGCTGGGAGCGCGTCTTCGGCGGCGGCACAGGATGTGCCTTCAGCCGAACCCGGCCAGTGCTTGCGCACCCGCACGGCTTCATCGTGCGGGCGACAGGCCATCGGGTCGCATCTTTTGGTTACTTTTCTGTGCGGGCAGAAAAGTGACTGGGTCGGCGGCAGCCGAACCATACGCTTGACCAGTCTGGCGAAAACCGTCAGCAAGGTTAAGCGATTACTACGAACGTTGCCGGACGCTTGTACGGCTAGACGGCTAAACGGCTAAACGGACCGACACATCAAGTCGCTCGCGATCGACCCATCGCGTCGAGCTGGAGTGGATCCCACCCACGCACCAGCAACGTAAGCCACAGAACCATCACCGGCACCAGTTGAAGCACCAACCGATTGGTCGCCGTCTGCCGAACGGCCCATTCCGCAGCTGGGGTCAGGCAGAACAGCACAATCAGCGCGATCCACGCGGTCAGGATCAGCAGGCCGAGCAGGCGCGCTTCGACATCGGCGCGGAACTGGCGCCAGCGCAGCAGTGGCAGGCCGACCAGGAGCAGACCAAGCAGATGCCAGTTGCCATGGGTGAACATGGCGGTCACGAAGACGACGCCCCTCGGCCGCCAGGCCAGCGCCAGCTTCTGCACTCCGGGCAGTTTCCATTGTTCGATCAGAACGTCGATCCCACTACCGAAGCCGATCGCAATCACGGCGAACACGACAACGCCGACGACGCCAGACCAAGCCGCACGCCGCTGCCAGCGCGGTGGCAGCCAATCGAAGGCGATCAGGGCGAGGAATAGCGCGAACCACACCAAGCCTTCACGCTTGAGCAAAATCATGCTGCCACCCAGCGCCAATCCGAGCAGTAGGAGTGCGGGCCTGCGTTCGCGACGCCAAAGCAACCAAGTCGCCACGGCGAGAAACAGCGCGGCGCCAACCCACAGGTCAAGATAGCCTGCGAGCGCTACTTGCGCGTTCAGCAATGGCAACGACGCCAGCGCATAGCAGCCGCCCAGCGCCACCAGCGGCGGACAGCCAAGCCGTCGGCTTATCCCTGCGAAAGCCAGCAGCAGCGCGATATACATCGCCAGCCATGGCAGCAGCAGCAACGGCTCATTCCATTCGCCAGCGGCGCTCGCCAGCAGCAACTGCAATCGTCCACTCAGCTCGGGATAGTTGGACCCGGCCAGCGTGCGCAGGCCGTCACCGGCGGCGAACCAACTGACTGGATCGACATAGCGATCGATATGACCGCCGAGGAACCAGGCTTTCGGCTTTACCATCCATACCGACCACGCATCCCACGGGAATACCGGTCGCAGTAGCACTTCGTTAAACAGCGGCAGCAGGCGCAGGCCGATCAGTAGCACGAACAAGATACTGATTACCCATAGTCGTTTTCGCTGGGCGCGATCGGTTGAGACTGTCGTCTCGGCGGATCGCCAGTGCCACGCTAGGTACCAGGTCGTTGCAGCGATCAATGCAAGCACGGGCAGCACGCGTGCCAGCGCGTCGGCACCGCTCTCGCCGCCGATGAACGTGGCGAGCGTTCCGGCCAATAGCAGGCCAAGCATGCCGCCGGCACCAAGGTTCAATGCAACCGCGAATCCATGTCGAGGCCAGCCCAGCGTGGTTGCCGCAACGCCAGTTCCCGCGAGCAGGATGAGCAGCCATGTCAGCACGTAGATCACCATCACGGCCGCTCCCGCTTGATGATGCGGAAGATACGCAACGCACCTTCCTCCAACACAGGCTCGGTCGGGAATGTCAGGTCGGGAGTACGTACCTGATGGCTATCGGCGTCATAGGTCCAGTCCTGCATGCCGTAAAGCACCAGCAAGGTGCCGGGCGGAAAGTCGTATCGCATCGGATCAATCGACCAAACGAGCAATGCAGCGTTGACCGGCAAGGACAGATATTGCAATCGGTTCATCTCGACCGGTGAAGCGGCATGAATGACAACGCGTGGCGGCGGATCGAAACGCGCAACCATGTCTCGAAGGCGATCAGCCGCCTTGAGCAAATCGTCATCTGGCACCAACCGCGCCCGCTCAGGCCAGTTTTTGCCGGCGTAGACCTTTCGTGTCGTTGCCTGACGCTCGTACAACTGACCGACCCAGACCGCATCCAACAACAACCAGCCGATCGCGAACACCACAAGAAGTCCAATTCGGAATTCGCGACGGCGCCAGCCGAACAGCAACAGGCCAACCACGCCGACAATGGCGATGGCCGACTCAACGACCAACAATAGCGCAGGCCGTCGCGGCAGGCTGGTCCCGGCTTCCTGATCGACCGAGCTGACCGCGAACAATCCCCAAGGTCGGTACGCCAGCCAATCGGTTGACAAGGCCGCCAATCCACCACGCCAGGAAGACGACCACAACTGCGCGTCGACCAAGCGGAACGCTGCGAATGGGATGCCGTTAGGTATCAACTGCGGCGTTGCCGCTTCGATAAAACCAATCTCGGTGATCTGGCCTTTCCAGGTCGGCACGTCGCGTAGATTGAATGCCGACTCACCGCGCCCGGGCCACGGCAGCGATACCACCTGCACATCGTCGGGATCGCTGGCTCGTCGGAACAGCAGCGACAATTCCAGCGTGCGCGGAAAATTTTCAAAGCGGTAGCGCAACACATCCAAGGTGGCAGCATCAATGCCCTGCATGCCCAGCGGTAACGATTGCAAGGCGACACGCTCATTGCCGACCGCGCCGACCTCCAGACCGGCTTCGGTATGCAGCGCCGACCCCATCACGATCTGGAAATCGCCCGGCTCAAGCTGATGACGCTCGGCCGGCGAAAGGGGCGACGACCAAGGGACGCCAGCGGCCAGTAGCACGACGCCGACAATCAGCACGCCGCTGATCGCAGCGAACATTGCGATCCGCCTGCTCACGCGGTCGCCTCCATCAATCGAGCAAGTTCGGCACGGCTGAAACCAGCGGCGAGCCGTGCTTGTATATTGAACGGTCCTTTCACGCTGCCATGCAGGTGTTTTTCGACCAGTTGATCGAAGGTCGCGTCAGGCTCGACACCAGCGCGCTCGCAGCACCTACGGAACCAGCGCGTGCCAGCGGCAACGTGGGCGACCTCTTCGTCGAGGATTACTTCCAACAGTGCAACTGATTCCTTGTCCCCGACGTGACGCAGGCGCTTGATCATCGCCGGTGTCACGTCCAGTCCGCGCGCTTCCAGCACGCGCGGCACCAGCGCCATGCGCTCAAGGCAAGAGCCCGCTGTGCGCACGGCCATATCCCACAGGCCATTGTGGGCGTCGAAATCGCCATAGCTGAAACCGAGCGCTTCAAGGCGCTTGCACACCATGTCGAAATGACGCGCCTCGTCCGAAGCCACCGCGACCCAATCGGCGTAGTAGGCATCGGGCATGTCGCGGAATCGGTAGACCGCGTCCCAAGCCAGGTTGATGGCATTGAATTCGATATGCGCCACGGCATGCATCAGGGCGGCGCGTCCCTCGACGCTACCGAGGCCCCGTCGCGGCAACTGGCGGGCATCGACCAACTGCGGTTTCGACGGGCGACCAGGATCGGCGATGGGTTCAACAGCATCGGCGTGCTCTAACGGCAACTTGCCCTCGCTGTAGTCCAACGCCGCTTGCCGAGTCAGCGCCATTTTGTCGCCTGGGCTGCTGCTGTGAAGGCAGGTTCGCGCGGTGTCGAAAAGGGAAATATCGACCACGATGGCGCTAGCGTTGGATTGATCGGTTTCGCATGGCCGGCATGATATCGGCTGGAAACAGCGCGCGTTGTCCAACGCCGATCTTGACGAAGATGAAATCGGCTCAGCCAGCCTGACGCCGCGCAGCCTGCGCTTCATCGGAGCGGCTGAATTCCAGCTCGTTCAAATAGGTCGGCTCCACACCGGTCACGTATTCGCCGGAAAAACACGACGTATCGAAATGCTTGAGTGAGTCATTACCGTCGGCGACAGCTTCGATCAAATCGTCCAGATCGAGATAGACCAGCCAGTCAGCACCGAGGATTTGCTCGATTTCTTCGATCGTGCGGCCATGCGCCACCAGCTCTGCCGCCGCCGGCATGTCAATGCCATAGATGTTCGGATAGCGCACCGGCGGCGCAGCGGAAGCGATGTAAACCTTGCGCGCCCCGGCATCGCGGGCCATCTGGATGATCTGCTTCGATGTCGTGCCGCGAACGATCGAATCATCGACCAACAGCACCGCTTTGCGCCGGAATTCGAGGTGAATCGGATTCAATTTGCGACGCACCTGTTTCACCCGTTCGCTCTGCCCCGGCATGATGAAGGTGCGGCCGATGTAGTGATTCTTGACGAAGCCATCGCGCATCGGCACACCCAGCGCAAGCGCCAGCGAAGACGCCGACGTGCGCGAGGTATCGGGAATCGGAATGACGGCGTCTATATCGTGGTCAGGACGCAGCCGGCGGATTTTCGCGGCCAGCTTTTCGCCCATGCGCAAGCGAGCCTTGTAGACCGATACGTCTTCCATCATCGAATCGGGGCGAGCGAAATAAACGAACTCGAAGATGCACGGCGCGTGTTGCACTGCTTCCGAGCAGTGCCGCGTGTGCAGTTCGCCCGATTCGGTCACCAGCACCGCCTCGCCGGGCGCCACGTCGCGCATCAGGCGGAAACCGAGAATGTCGAGCGCCACCGATTCCGACGCAACCGCGTACTCCTTCCCGTCTGCGGTGTCGCGCTCGCCCAAAACCAGCGGACGAATACCATGCGGATCGCGGAACGCGACGAGGCCGTAGCCCAATAGCAGGGACACCACGGCGTAGCCACCTCGACAGCGCGAATAGACGCCAGCGATAGCCTTGAAGATATGGTCGGGCGACAGCTTCAATCGATCCTGGATCTGCAGCTCATGAGCCATCACATTGAGCAGGATTTCCGAATCCGAACTCGTATTTACGTGGCGGCGGTCGTCCTCGAAAATCTCGCGGCGCAAGGCTGCTGTGTTGATGAGATTACCGTTGTGGGCGAGCGCAATTCCGTACGGCGAGTTGACGTACAGCGGCTGGGCTTCGTCCGAATCGATCGAACCCGCCGTCGGATAGCGGCAATGACCGATGCCGACATTGCCGCGCAGGCTGAGCATGTCTTTTGGCATGAACACGTCGCGAACCAGACCCGAGCCCTTGTGCAGGCGCAGCCTGGCGCCGTCGATCGTCGCGATGCCGGCGGCATCCTGACCACGGTGCTGCAAGACGGTCAGCCCGTCGTACAGCGACGATGCGATTTCCGACTTGCCGACGATTCCGATGATTCCGCACATGCCGTGACTCGTTGGTTGGGTGGGGTGAATCTAGCGCCGAGAAGGCTCGGGTTTTGCCCGCTCTGGTTTGGTCCGAGCGGCATCGAGGTGTGCTGGATCAACAGGCACTGACTGAATCTGCGCTCGCGGCGGCACATCTTTTACCAGCACCGCACCGCGCTTTGACGCGTCAGCGTCGTCCCGCCCTACTGCAGCGTCATCTGATCGCAAATAGTCTGACAGCTTCGTCGGCAAATAGCCTTTTGCCCATACTGCGGCCGATTCGAAGGTCGGTAGCAGACGCGACTCCTGCCACCAGGCATCGCGGTGGAATGGCGTGAATCCCAGCATCAACACCAACAGCACGATGACCGCGACGCCGCGCACCAGGCCAAAGACCAGGCCGAGCAGACGATCCGTGCCCGACAGTCCGCTGCCGCTGACCAATCGCCGCAGAAGATAGCCAACCAGCGATCCGGCGATCACGACCAGAATGAAACAGCCAACGTAAGCGATCACCAGCCTTAGCCCGGCAGATGCGAAATCCTGAGGCAACCACGTTTCTACGAACGGACCACAGTACGAGGCGACCCAGCCCGCGAATATCCAGCACGCCAGCGCCCACACTTCCGATACAAAGCCGCGCAACAGGCCGACGATGACCGACAGCCCGAGTACGAACAGGATCGCGATGTCGGCGTAATTCATGGTTTTCCCCGCGCACCAGTCTCGATTGAGAGGCTCGGCAGCGACGCATCCCTGCGGACGACGCCGAAGCGTTTATTCACGGGCTTGACACCACCACACCCTGGATCTTCAAGCGTTCGCTAATTCTTGCGAGCGCTGCTTCCGCGCTGCCGCGACTGGCCTGCGGGCCAATACGCACACGCCACAGCGGCTTTCCTTCGCGAGTCACCTCGTCAATGAACGCCGGAAAGCTCGCGGCGCGAGCCTTGTCGCGTAAGCGATTAGCCTCTTCGATAGTCGCGAACGCACCGAGTTGTACGGCCCAACCCGCGGCTGCGACGGGACTTGAAGCGGCCACTGGCGATGCGGGAGTTGCCACGGGCGCAGAGGGTTTTTCGACCAACGCCGTCGCGGACTTCGCATCACTGGCGTTCTGCACGACACTGGACGGTGCTCGCACCGTCGTCTGGCTGATCCGCAGACGGGTCGCCTCGGCAGCGGCGCGATTGGCGAATGGGCCGACCCGAACGCGCAAGGTTGGCTTGCCGCCAAACGTGCTCGCCTCGGTAAACGCGGCATAGCCGGATTTCTTCAGCGTCGCGGCCAGGTCCATCGCATTCTTTTTCGCGCCGTAATCGCCGAGATGGACAAAATAGCTGCCATTGGCCGCCGTTCCGGGCAAATCGTCGACGCTGGAATCAGGCGCTGGCGTCGACGCTGATGGCTGCAGCGAGGACGCGGTGGATGTCGCTATCGTCGTAGCCGGTGGTGGTGTGGTGACGGCCGGCTCGTCGATCACCTGAGTCTGCTCCGATGGCGGCGCATTGGCGGTATCGACTGTGGAAATCCGGTTCGGGTCAGGTTGCCCGGAGGTTGCATCTGGCGACGGCAGGTCCAGTGACAGGGTGCGTTCCTGGAATCGGCGGTCGGGTGTCGGCGGCGCCTGCAAATTCGACGTCTCCGACGCCCGCTTGGAGCTTGGCCCGGTCAACAACATGGGGACAAATATGATCGCGAGAGCAATCAGGACGGCGGCGCCGAGTAATCGTTGTTTCACGGAGTGGTCCATCAAGCTCGAACAGGGACGCTTCGTCGGGGTGACGATTATAGCCGCACGGTGGTTACCGGCACTGTTGCACAAGCCACGTATTGGTCGCGCGCCGCCATTCGCATAGCTACCGCAGCGACGTGGAAAGAGCCAAATGCCACGATAAGGTCGCCATGCCGGGCCGAAGTCTGCGCCGCATCCAGTGCGGCGGCGATATCCACGTGTGTCGTCATGTCACTCGATAGCAATGGCGCCACACGCTCTCGCAGGTCCATCACATCCAGTCCGCGTGTGTTTGTGCCATCCAGGCCGCCCAGACACCAGTGATCGAACGCGCCATCGAGCACGGCGACTATCCCCGCCACATCCTTGTCGGCCAGCGCGCCGAATACGGCAATACTGCGACCGCCGGTTGGGTGTTCAAACAGATATTGCGCGAGTTGTCGTGCGGCCTGCGGGTTGTGAGCCACGTCGATCAGCAACTGGATGCCTGTTTCGGAGACGCTGCGTTGCAAGCGGCCCGGCAATCGCGCACCCGCAATGCCAGTCGCCAAAGCGCGCGGATTCCAGCCGAGACGTCCACGCAAGGCATGCAGTGCACCAATCGCCGAGGCGGCGTTGTCGATCTGCGCCGAAGCGCTCAACGCCGGAAGCGGAAGCTCCAGTTCAATGGAATCGTTGCGCCAGATCCAGTGATCGCCGTGGCGCTCGACTGAATAACCGGCATCACGGCGAATCATGCGTGCGCCGGTGCGCTCGGCTTGGGCAAGCAATCCGTCAGGCGGGTCGGATTCTCCAATCACGGCCGGTCGACCATCGCGAAAGATGCCAGCCTTCTCCCGACCAATGCTGTCGCGATCATTGCCGAGCCAGTCCTGATGATCGAGGTCTATGGTTGTCACGATGGCTGCTTCAGCGTCGATCAGATTGACCGCGTCGAGGCGACCACCGAGACCTACTTCAAGAATGGCAAGATCCAGATTTGCATCGGCAAACAAACACACTGCAGCGAGCAGGTTGAACTCGAAATAAGTCAGCGCAATCTCGCCACGCGCTAGCTCGATACGTTCGAATGCATCGATCAGGCTGGCATCGTCGCTGTCCACGCCATCGATGCGAATGCGTTCGTTGTACGCAAGCAAATGCGGCGACGTGAACGCGCCAACGCGCAGGCCAGCGGCGCGCGTCATCGCTTCAAGAAATGCCACCGTCGAACCCTTGCCATTGGTGCCGCCGACACTGATGACGGTCGGTGCCGGCGCGGGTGACCCCAGCCGCTCCCACACGGCGCGAATGCGATCCAGCCCCAGCTCGATTTCGCGTGGATGGACGCGCTGCTGGTAGTCCAGCCATTCGTCGAGTGTGCGCATGGGTCAGTCCGGAACGCCGTCCGCACGCAGCGCATGAAACCCGGCAACAAACGCGTCGAACCGATCCTCGGCAATCGCCGCGCGCAGGCCCTGCATAAGCCATTGGTAGTAGTGCAGGTTGTGAATGGTCGCCAGTTGGTTGGCAAGAATTTCGTTGCACTTGTCGAGATGACGCAAATAGGCGCGACTGAAGCCATTCGCACACGAGTAGCACGCGCAATCGTCTTCGATGACGCGTGTGTCCTGTCGATACTTCGCATTGCGGATTCGCAGCGTGCCGTGGCGGGTGAACAGGAACCCGTTGCGCGCGTTGCGGGTCGGCATCACGCAATCGAACATGTCCACACCACGACGGACGGCATCCACCAGGTCTTCCGGTCTACCTACGCCCATCAGGTAACGCGGCTTGTCGATGGGAAGTTGGGGTTCGAGCGCATCAAGGGTCTGGTTGCGCTCGTCTTCTGGCTCGCCAACGGCAAGGCCACCGATTGCGTAGCCGTCAAAACCGATCTCCTGCAGACCGTCCAGCGACGCGCCGCGCAGCGCAGGATAGATGCCGCCTTGCACAATCCCGAACAACGCGTTCGGATTATTCAAGTGATTGAACGCGTCGCGGGAACGTCGCGCCCATCGCAACGACAACTCCATCGACGTGCGCGCCTCGCGCTCGGTGGCGGGATACGGCGTGCACTCGTCGAAGATCATCGCGATGTCCGAGTCCAGAACAGTCTGGATCTGCATCGAAACTTCCGGCGACAGGAATACCTTGCTGCCATCGACTGGCGAGGCGAAGGTCACGCCTTCCTCGACGATCTTGCGCTTGTGCGCCAGCGAAAAAACCTGGAAACCACCGGAATCGGTGAGGATTGGCTTGTCCCAACCAATGAAATCGTGCAGGCCGCCGAATGCGCGAACCACATCAAGGCCCGGACGCAGAAACAAGTGAAACGTGTTGCCAAGGATGATCTCGGCACCGATTTCGCGCAGATCGCGCGGCGTCATCGCCTTGACCGACCCGTAGGTGCCGACGGGCATGAATGCCGGTGTTTCAATCGTCCCGCGCGCGAACGTCAAGCGCCCGCGGCGTGCGCGACCGCTGGTGCCGATCAACTCAAATTGCATTGTCACGTACCGCGTTGTCGTTTTCGGCTGGCGGCCAAATCAACATGGCATCGCCGTATGAGAAGAATCGGTAGCGCTGTTCGATCGCGTGTTGATAGGCCGCCAGCATGCGTTCGCGGCCAGCATAGGCGCATACAAGCATCAGCAAAGTCGATTCGGGAAGGTGGAAATTTGTCACCAACGCATCGACGCTACGGATGCGATAACCGGGGAAAATGAAGATCTGCGTCTCGCCGGCAAACGGCTGCAACTCGCCGTCGCGCATCGCGCTCTCCAGCGCACGCACCACCGTGGTACCGACCGCAATCACACGTCCGCCTCGCGCTCGGGTTTCGCGAATCTGCTCGATCAGCGCCGCACCGACGTTCAGCCACTCGCGATGCATCACGTGTTCGCTCAACGCTTCGACTCGCATCGGCTGGAAGGTGCCGGCGCCGACGTGCAAGGTGACATGACCAAACTCGACACCGCGATCGCGCAGACTTTGCAGCAGCGCTTTGTCGAAGTGCAGGCCGGCAGTGGGCGCAGCAACCGCGCCGGTCTCGCGCGCAAACACGGTCTGGTAGCGATCAAGGTCCGCGTCATTCGCATCGCGATTGATGTAGGGCGGCAGCGGCATGCGACCCAGTCGCAGCAACAATCCTTCGAACGTTTCCTTCGATTCGCAGCGCAAATCGAAGAACTCGCCGACTCGCCCCAGAACGGTCAGCGTCGTTCCATCGCTCAGCACAATCCGGCTGTCCGGCTTCGGCTTTTTGCTGACGCCCAGTTGCGCCCGCGCCGTCTGGGCAGACGTGACCCGTTCAACAAGAATTTCGACTGCGCCACCGCTTTCCTTGTGCCCGAAAAGCCGCGCCGGCAAAACCCGCGTGTCATTGAAGACCAGCAAGTCGTCTGCGCGCAACAAGTGCGGCAGTTCGGCAAAGTGCCTATCGTCGACACGATCGGCTGCCGCATCGACCACCAGCAATCGACTCGCAGAACGCTGCGCCAACGGCTGCTGCGCGATCAACTCGCTCGGCAAGTCAAAATGGAAATCGGACTTCTTCAAGACACAACCACTAAATTCGTGACGCGCATTGTAGGGGACCGTTGGACATCGCTAGATCGATTGGGCGCAGGTCTCCGCTGCGGTCTTGGTTGGCCTAGTAGTGGACGTCCGTGTCTTACGGAGTCGCGATTGGCGTTCCGTTTGCTGGGGCAACCGACCGAATCGACGCTACGGACACTACTTCGCGCCGCAGAATGCGGTAGTCGCAGGTTCCGCAGGTTGATCGCATCGTCAAGTCAACTACTGACGTTGCGGCCATTCAGCATCGGCCATGCCAGAATGCTGCGGATATCAGTGGTAGTTGCAGTCATCCTGACTGCGCGCCAACGGGAGCACTGGGTGGCAGTAACGCTCAACAACGGGCTATTTCTTCGCTGCCGATGTGTCGGTCGCGATGCGCTCATGGGCTTTCTCTTGCTGGCAAGCTCCACCGCATCCGCACAGGTAGTCGTTTCAATCCTCGGTAACACGGCGCTTGCCCATGTCTCGCTGGGTAGTGGCCCAATCACTTACGTTGCCGATGTCACCATCACGTTTGATGCGCCCGTCAATCTGACCGTAGCCGAGCTTAATCTCACCGCCAGCCTCGTGGATCCGAGCGATCCGGCACTGCTACTGCGATTGGCGTCGTGTGGATTTTCCTGTGCGATTGATCCCGCGTTTCCGGTCATGATTACCGTTGAGCCGCCGACGCTTCCGCAGTTGTTCCACAGTGCGTTTGAGGAAGGCGAACCGGAAAACGGCAATCTCGGTTTTTCCAACGCCTACGAATTCGAATTGCACACCGCTAACATCGATTGTGTCGGTGTCGTGGCCGGCCCCTGCCCGACCACCCAGTATCGATTGTTCAAGGCCCCGGTCGGCGGTAACTTCAAGGACATCACCAGCAGCGTGCTCAAGGGCAGTGTCCGGGCACGCGGACGCGGTGGCGAGTTCTCGCAATTCCTGATTGTCCAGGATGCGCGGCTTTCGACCACGATAGAACAGAGCAAAGCGACGAACCTTCAAACACGCATTCAGGCCGCTTCAATTCCTTCCGCGTTGCAGAACAACCTGCTCGCACAACTCGCCAGCGTGCAGTCGTCCTATGCAATGGGCAATTACGCGGCGGCCATCATCACACTCGACCAGTTGATCGGTAGCGTCCAAGCGAATGCTGGCGGTGCCATCAGCAATGCCTGGAGTTCAGATCACAGTCTGGTCAACGACGCCGGCGAAGTGCTGGCCTTGTCGGACACGTTGCGCTACACGCTGGTTCGGTTGCAGAACGGAAACTGATGTCGGCGCGGTTCAACGCGTATGTACCCGACAGTGCCGCCGTCGTGCAGTTACTCGACGATGCCAAGGTTTACCGAATCGGTCGCGCCGCCCATTGCGATCTGGTGATCGATCACGCATCGGTGTCACGCCAGCATGCGGAACTGTCGAGCAGCGGGGGAGCGTGGTCGATCCAGGACAGCGGCAGCAAAAACGGTTTGCGCGTCGATGGCCGCCGCATCGAGTCGGCGAGGTTCAGCACCGACACCTGGTTCTCGATCGGTGAAATCTACTGCTGGCTGGAATTGCTCGACGACGAGGCACTCGCGCAGTGGCGCGATCATGTAACCCAGCGGCGGGCGTCGTTGCGTCGGCTGTCGACTCGTCTCCCTCCCAATCTTGACGTCAACTCGCTGTTGCCGCGTGCCCTTGACGGCGTATTGGAGCTGTCCGGCTTCGAACGCGGTTTTGTCCTGTACGCCAGCGATGGCGACGCATTCCGAGTCTGCGCGACGCGCGGAATGCAAACCAGCGACTTGAAGAATTCGACGTTCGACGGCAGTGCAACCTCCGTCGACGAAGCCGTGCGTACCCGGAAGAGCGTGATCTGCTGCGACACCGATATAACACCGTGGCTGGGAAGCCGACCCAGCGTTCGCCTCGGCGGCATTCGAGCGGTGGTTTGCGTGCCCATGCTGGACGGCCACAACGTGATCGGCGTCGTCTACGCAGACAGTCGTCTACCGGGCCCGCCCATGACCACGTTCGATCTCGAACTGATCGAAAGCGCTGCCGATCAAGCGGCAACGGCATTGGCAGCGCGCCGTATCCAGGACGAGGTCGATGGCTTGCTGCGCTCCGCTGCCGATGCCGGATTGAACGCGCCGCGCTGGGAAGATCTGCGCGGCTGAACCAACCCGAATCTGATGCGAACGGATAGGACAGATGGGGCCCGACGACAATCCGCGCTATCTTGCCAACATGCCGATTGATGCCAATCCACTGTCAGCGCTTCCGTACGCAGAGGCAGCGACGCTGACCAGCCATCTGATGATGGCCGAGCTCAGCAGTGGCGATGTGCTTGCCGGTCGCTATCGGATTGAAGGGATGCTGGGCGTCGGTGGTTTCGGCGTGGTCTATCGCGCACACGACCTCACCTTGGGCATCGATGTCGCGTTGAAGGTCCTGCGTGCCGAGATCGCACGGCGGCCGGAAGCGTTCGAGCAATTCCGCGACGAACTGCTGCTGGCGCGGCAGGTTTCGAGTTCGCACGTCGTGCGTATCCACGACATCGTCGAGCACGACGGACGCTGGTTCATCAGCATGGATTACGTTGACGGCGAGTCGCTCGAGCATCGACTGGATCGCGACGGCAAGCTGCCGATCGACGTTGCCATCTCGACCGCGCGCGGCCTGCTCGAGGGTCTCGCCGCCGCGCATCAACGCGGCGTCGTCCATCGCGACATGAAGCCGGCCAACATCCTGCTCGACAGCAGCGGTCATCCGTTTATTACCGATTTCGGCATCGCGCGGAGTCTCGGCGCTACCGCTGTCACGCGCACTGGCATGATTGTTGGTACACCCGAATACCTGTCGCCCGAACAAGCGCGTGGAGATCCCGTCGACGCGCGCAGCGACCTCTACGCGGTCGGCCTGATCCTTTACGAAATGCTCACCGGCGCTCTGCCATTCAGCGGCGGCACGCCGGCTGAAACGGTGATGCAGCGCATCGTGCGACCGGCACCGTCGCTAGCGAAAGCGGTGCCGACCTTGCCGCAGTGGCTGTACGCATTTACGGACCGGCTTTTGCAAACCGATCCGCACTATCGGTTCGCGAGTGCGAAGGATGCGTTGCGAGCGTTGGACGCACGCTCGGTTCCACGGCGGCCGATCAATCGACAGCGGGCGGTGAGCGTCTTGCTGTCGATCATCGTGGTCGGCGGCGCGGTCATCTGGCTTTGGCAACATCCGGACTGGCGCGAGCGGCTGGTACAAATGACTTCCGCAACAACTCCGCGCGTTGCGGTCCTGCCGATTCGAACTGCGTCGGATGATGTAGAGCTCTCAGCCATCGCCCGCGCTCTCGACGAGCAGCTACAGGTCTGGATGCGTAATGATCCGGCAGCCGCTTCGATACCGCGACGGCGGGTGGTCGATGCGCTCGCTCGGCAAACCCCAGGCATGAGTGAGGATGCCCTGATACGACAACTGCCTGACATCGCCAATGCGGCCGGAGCGAACCGTCTGTTATTCGGCGAGTTGCGCCGAGCTGGCAGAAACTTGCGACTGGAGTTGTCGGTGTGGCCGCGGGACTCAACAGCGAACGCGGTACTGGTGGACATTGAAGCGGCGGATGTTTCCGGGCTGCTGGCGCAATACGAACCAGCGATGGGGATCGTGTTTGATGCGCTGTCGATGCAAGCGACGGCTGCACCGATTCTGACCGCGCAATCACTGGTCGATCTGGGTAGCGGATTGCTGGCACTCGACAAAACGGCTTCCGAACCGAAAAACAGTGCCATCGCGGTCAAGGCGTTATCTGCCGCTGCCGAACAAACACCAGGCAGTCCGATAATCGACGTCAATCTGCTTGCCGCCCAAGAACTCGCCGAGCAGGATTTGCCTGCGCAGGCCACGCGAGATCGCCTGCTGGCGTTGTCTACAACCGACAGTGGACCGCTGCTGCGCGACGCGCGTGGGAAGGCGCAGCTCGACGATGGCGAGAGCGAGGCAGCGGTCAAGTCGCTGGACCTGGCGACCAACGCTTATCCGCATGACGTGACGTTGCAGCTGCTACTTGCCGACGCGCTCGTCGCCGCTGGCGAAGGCGACAAGGCACTCGTCGTGCTGCGCAAAGTCGTCGCCGCAGACGATCAGGACGCGACCGCCTGGTTCGCGCTGGGTCGCACCGCGATCCAACAGGGACAGGCCGATGCGGCGGTCAGCAATTACCTGATCCACGCATTGGTGCTGAATCGCCTGCGCGGCGATCGCGCGGCCGAAGCGCAAACCAGCAACGCGCTTGGCGTTGGTTACGAACGGATCGGCCAGTTGGAAGCGGCAAGCCGGCAGTACGCCCAGGCGGCCGAAATTCGCCAAGCGCTCGGCGATGACGCTGGTTTGGCCAAATCGTTGCGCAACTTGGCCATCGTACAAGCCGTGCTTGGCGACACCGTCAACGCCGATCAGACATTGGATCGCGTCCGCAAACTACTGGAGCAGCGCAACGACCGGCAAAGCCTCGCTGGTCTTTACAACGATCGCGGTGTGGTTGCCGAAGAGCGCGGGGACTACGGAGAAGCGCTGGGCTTTTTCCGCCAGGGATTGGCACTGCGACAGCAGTTGAACCTGCCAGCGCTAGTTGCCGAGAGCTTGAACAATGTCGGCTTCAGCCAGTTCAATCTCGGCGACTTCGATAACGCGCTGGCCTACTGGCAACAAGCCTTGACGCAATTCCAGCAAATCGGCGACCGCAGCGGCGAACTGCACGTATCGGAAAGCCTGGGATTGCTCGACATCGCGCGAGGCCGCTTCGACGCAGCCCGCGAGCGACTCACGACGGCATTGCAGTCGGCCGAAGATCACCAGCTGCCGGAGGAAGCCGCCGTCGCGCATACCTATTTGGGTCAGCTCGCGTTGAACGAGGGACGGCTCGACGACGCGCAGTTGGCGGCGCGCAAGGCCGCCGAAGTTTTTTCGCATCGCGGTGACCAGCGTGGGCAAGCCGAAGCCAAATTGTTGCAAGCGGCTATTGCGCTTGCGCTGGGCCAGGCAGCCGAGGCGGTCCAGATCATCGGCTCTCTACAACCTGACCACCTCAGTGGCGACCAGCGCATCGCCTTCTACCTGGATAAGGCGCAAGCGGCTCGGCTCGACAATGATGCTGCGATCGTGAAGCAACACATCGCTGCGGCGGTAACTGCCTCCGCCGATAGTCAAAGCGCACTCGCGATCAGGGTCAATCTGGAACGCGTTCGCGAAGCATTGAGCGACAACGACATCGCGCAAGCCGCAAGTTTGCTGACGCCTGTGCGCGCAGACGCCACTCGGCTTGGCGAGATACCACTCCGGCTGGACTGGCTGGAGTTGGAAATCGCGACGGCGCTGCGCGGAGACCATGCTGCCGAAGCGATTGAACGCTATCGCGAAGCGTTGGCCATCCTGCGCTCAACGGGTCGCTGGATCGGGTCGGTGCTGCTGCATCGCCTCGGTGCACTCGCCTTGCTGGAACGACCTGCCGAAGCGCAGGCAGCTCGCGACGCCGCCGATGCGCAGCAAGCGCAACTGCTGGCTGATGCGCCGGCTGACGCGCAAAATTCATTGCGTGGCCTGCTCGACGCACAACTTCGAAACCTGGGATTCGGAAATGACCACTGACACCGGCACGCCGGCCGATCTTGAACGGCGACTCGTCGAAGTCGTCCGACAGCAGCAAGGTCTGGTCGAGCGGCTGCAGCGCGATCAAAACCACTTTCAGGGCCTTGCACGGTCGGCCTGGCGCGTGCAGGAAGATGAGCGACGACGCCTTGCGCGCGACTTGCACGACGGCATTGGTCAGAGCCTGACCGCCATTCTTCGCTTGCTCAGCGAATCAATCGACGCGTTGCCCCAAGTGACGGACCCGACACGACTTCGACTGGAAAAAACGCGGGGTATCGTTCTACAGACCTTCGCCGAGACGCGAGCGTTGTCACGTTTGTTGCGTCCACAGATACTGGATGAACTTGGACTGGAACCGGCCCTGCGTTGGCTGGCCCGAACGGTCGGTGAAACCCATGTATTGGCGATCAGCGTGGATATCGATGATGACTTGCCCAGTCTCGACAGCGATCGCAACACGGTGATCTTCCGCGTCGTACAGGAGGCATTGACCAACGTGGCGCGGCACGCGAACGCGACCGCTGCCAAAATTATTGTTCGCCATCACGGCAACCGGATCAGTGTCGAGATTCGCGATGATGGCCGCGGTTGCGACGTCGCGGCGGCGCTTGCAACGGGAGCGCGTGGTCATGGCTCGGGCGTCGGTGGCATGCGCGATCGGGTCCGCTTGTTCGATGGAGAGTTCGACCTGCAGTCGCAAGAAGGCGGAGGCTGCAGAGTGATCGTCTCTTTCTCAACCAGACCATCCGCTGAAATGGTGTCACCATGATTCGGGTTCTACTGGTCGACGATCACACCGTAGTGCGCGAGTGCCTTGCGGCGGCGCTCGGAAGCAGCAGCGACGTGCGCGTGGTCGGCGAGGCTGGGGATGGCGTCACCGCGATCCAACTGGCCATGACCTTACGCCCGGACGTTGCCGTTATCGACATCACCATGCCTGGCTTGAGCGGTATCGAAGTGGCACGTCGCCTGCATGCCGATCTCCCGCAAACCCGCGTGCTGGTGCTGACCATGCACGAGGACGAGGAATATGTGCTTCACATGGTCAGGTCCGGCGCGTCGGGTTATTTGCTAAAGCACGCAGCAACCGCCGAGCTGCTCGACGCTTTGCGCACGTTGGCCGGAGGCGGTGTCCACTTTGGGGCGTACGCAGCAAAGGTACTCGCCACCGAAGTCCAGCAACCGCACAAGATATCGGAAGATCCGTACGGCGCACTTTCACCTCGCGAGCGTGAGGTGCTTCATCTGGTCGTTGAAGGCCTGACCACGAAAGAGGTCGCCCGGCGCATGCAAATCACCGAAAAGTCTGCCGAAAACTACCGCAGCCGCATCCTTGCCAAACTGGGTTGCCGTAACAGCGTCGAACTGGTTCGTTACGCGATACAGAAACGGATCGTTCAGTAGCAATTCGACCACTGGGGATGAGCTTGTCCGGTCATCGCGTCGTGATTTTGCTGTCAGAACGGCGTTATCGGTCGATACGTTTACGTTCTCGCTGCGTAAGGTGGGTGAGATTGAGCCAGGCGCCGTGGTGCGAATGAGGGTTTTCCCTTATCCCGGCGAGGGTTTCCCCGTCTAGGCCTGATCCGCCTTGAGGTCTAGTCTCACGGTCCACCGGATGGGCGAGGATCGCCGCTACGTGTCCGAGTCCAAATCCATCCAACTATTCGGGGAGACGTTGCAATGAAATACAACCGCACCTATCGGACGACCATCCGTCATCCGCTACTGCTGCTGGCCAGCATGGGATTCGCCATGGTGTGCAGCGTCACCTTCGCCGCGACACCGACATCCGGCACGCTTTCGCAAGCCAACCAGATGGTGACTTGGACCGGAGGCCCCTTGGTGCCGACGGCGGCCAGCACATGCGGCGGCCCAGCAAATCCGGCGTGCGACAACTTTGCACTGACGATCATGCCGCCATCGTTCGGTTTCAAGGTGAAGATCACCCTGACTGCTTCGGCAGCGGATGATTACGATCTGGAGGTGTACGGCCCCACGGGAACACTGGCGGCATCGTCAGGCAGCAGTGCAGGCTCTCCAGAAATTGTTCAGCTGCTGAGCCCCGCCGCCGGCACATACACCGTTAGTGCATCCCCGTACGCGCCCGTCGGTCCGTACACCGCCGTCGCCGAGATCATCGCCGACAGCTCGGGCGGCCCGCCGCCCGCGGGTGGCCCGGCCATCACGTTTCTCAACTCCGCACCGACCGGCGCGCAGGAACTGGATCCGACATGGCAACATTTCAGCCCCACCTTCGGCGCGAATGGATTGGGCTTGACTGCCGGTGAGCCGACCTTCGGCATTCCCTCGGTTCACAACATCGCGCTTCAGGCAACGTCGCCGACCAAGTCGCGCGCCATGTATATCGCGTCGCTGCAAACCTTGCGCGCCACCTACGACGATTGCACGGTGCCCTCCACCGTGCTGTGGGAAGACAAGAGCGTTCCGACACATGCGACAACGCTCGACCCCATCCTGCAAGTAGATTCGCAAACTGGACGCACGTTCTCGTCGCAGTTGATCGGTGCGACCACCTTGATGAGCTTCAGTGATGACGAAGGTGAGAACTGGACGCCGAGCCAAGGTGCGGGTTCTCCGGCTGGTGCCGATCACCAGACCTTCGGGACCGGTCGCCTGCCGCCGAACGATCCCATCGGCGGCGTTGGTTATGACAATGCCGTTTACTACGCATCACAAAGCGTCGCCACAGCGTTTGGGGCTCTCAGCCGCAATGGCGGTCTGACCTTCGGTCCCGGCGTGCCCATGTGGAACATCACCCAATGCGGTGGACTGCATGGCCATGTGCAGGTGTCCCCACTTGATGGAACGGCCTACACGCCAAACGGAAACTGCGGCGGCGAAGCGGGCGTGGCAGTAACCGAAGACGCAGGCACCACCTGGACCGTACGTACCGCACCGGGCACGCCCGGCGGTCCCGATCCAGGCGTCGGCGTGGGCTCTGACGGAACGGTTTATCTTGGCACCTGCAGCAATGACAAGACGCCGCTGATTACCGTCAGCACCAACAAGGGCCAAAGCTGGACCGCGCCAATCAATGTTGGAGCTGGCGTTGGCATCCAAAATTGCGCATTCCCGACCGTGGCTGCCGGCGACGGTGACCGCGCTGCGTTCGCGTTCGTGGGATCCTCTGATCCGGGCCCCGGCACCGGTACCGATCCGTTGGCATTCACGGGATCGTGGTTCATGTACGTGGCCGTTACCTACGATCGCGGCGTGACCTGGACTACATCGATCGCATCACCGGGTGACCCGGTCCAGAGAGGAACCATCTGCCTTGGCGGAACGCTCTGCGACAGCAATCGCAACCTGCTCGATTTCAACGATATTAACGTCGACGAGAAGGGCCGCATACTGGTCGCCTACTCCGACGGCTGCACCGGCAGTTGCGTAACTGGCGGTGCCAACAGCGGCACCGACGTCGCTCGCATCGCGCGCCAGCAACCCGGCACCAAGGGTTTGTATGCGGCGTTCGACAACATCTTGAACCCGGCACCCAAAACGCCGTCAAGCCCTTACGTGTTGGCGTCATCATTCGTCAATACGGTCGAAGTAACGTGGTCTGTGCCATTCAATGGCAACCAGCCAATTACCAGCTATCAGATCTTCCGCGCTGAAGGTACCGGACCATTCCCGATGGTGCCGTTGGCGACGGTTCCGTTCGGCACCAACAGCTATACCGACAGCGCGATTGTTTCCGGTAGCAGCTATCGGTACCGCGTGCTTTCGGTGAATTCGTTCGGTTCATCACCGCAGTGTTTCGAAGCTCCGGTGCAAGCGCCCGTTATTCTTGATCCCTGCACCCTTCCAGGTGTGTTGCGCGCTCAGGATGCGATGGGTGACCAAATGGGTACCCCAGCGCTGGATATCGAGAAACTCTTCATTGCCGAACCCTTCCTCGGCGATCCGACGATGTGTGCGACGCCATCTCCGAACAAGATCGTGTTCAACCTCAAGCAAGCGGACGGCGCAACCGCGGTGCCGAACAACGCGTTTGTTATTCTCTGGAATCGTGAGTTCCCCGGCCCCGATCCTACTGGCCTGCAAACCTATGACCGCAACATGGTCAACATGCGCATTACGGCGGCTGGCCCTGAGTGCCATTTCGGCAAGGCAACAGCTCCCAGCGTGAATGGCGGAACCGATATCACCACCCTGGCAGCGGCGGATTGCATCCTGCGACCGGACGGCAACATCACCATCCGCGTCCCGTACAGCGTCGTCGACGATTGCATGGGCACGGGGTGCTCCATCGCACCCGGTTATTCGCTGCCTGGCCTTGAGGTCCGCGTCTACGCCAACAACGTGAGCGGCCAACCAGTATCGCAGGGCACCGCGCAGGACTTCTCGACGGCGCTGAGCTATACCTTGGCCGGCAACAATGCTTGCCGCGTCAACAATGCGCCGACGGCCAACCCGGACCAGAAAACCATTGACGCCAGCGGAACCCCGGTGGTGATCAACGTGCTGGCGAACGACGTTGCCAACGACTGCGACACGCTAAGCACCATCTCGGCCACCAACGGTACGGTCGGTGCAACGATGGTCAACGGAACGACAACGGTGACCTACTCCCCACTCAACGCCAACAGTTGTAGCGACCTGTTTACTTACAAGATCGGCGATGGCAATGGCAACTTTGCGCAAAGCACGGTGCAAATCATCGGTGATGGCCACTGTCCGGTTGTGGAAGCGGGCGACGTGTTGTTCCGAAACGGATTCGACAGCGCGCCATCATGCAGTTGTCCAACACCACCCCCGGGCACGCCTTAAGTAACAGCCACCGCCGCCGATCCAATCGGCGGTGGTTTTGGTTGAGGGCAGTCGAAACCCAGGGGCTGGTCGCTCGTAAATAACCCCCTTACGTTCTGGCCTTGCGACTTGGGCTTACCGGGTCGCCCAAAATATTTCTTCGTCATTACCACGTAGGTGGGGATGACCGCGGAGCTCGCTCGATTTCGCGCGCCATATCATCCAACGCGATCAGCGACGTCCAGACTATTCCACGCAGAGGAACCCACAATGACCTTTCCGACCCCTACCCGCGTGCTTGTTTTGGCTGGTTCCATTGCAATCTCCGGCATGTCCATCGCTGCTGATCGCGATTCCGGACGTGCCCAGCCCGGGGACGCCTTTGCTTGGACCACCTCGTTCGAAGGCACCCGTTCAAGCTTGTGCAACGCGATTGCCAACACGAAAGCTGGAGCCGTGATTGCCGGACAATTTGCCGGCGAACTGAAGTCAGGCCAACGCACACGACTTCAGAATTCTGGTCGCAACGATGGCTTCGTTGCCTCGCTTTCCGACAGCGGCAAGGTGCTCTGGCAAGTTGCCGTCGGAGGTGAAGGTAACGATCAACTGCGGGCTATTGAGATCGATTCCGATGGCAACATCTACGCGACCGGCTTTGTATCCGGTGCGGCGAAAGACGACAGCCAAATCATTCCCGCTTCAGCCGCCGGGCCCGACGCCTACCTGCTGAAGTTGTCGCCGAACGGCAAAACCCTGTGGACACGCCGACTCGCCGGCCCATTTGCTGACGCCGGCACCGCTCTGGCGATTGCCGGTGATGGCACGGTGTTCTGGGGCGGCCATTTCCAGAAGGAAGCCCGGCTGCTTGAATACGCCGACATGCCCGCCATCGTCAGCGATGGCGGAGTCGATGTTTTTGTCGCCGCGTTCGATCCACAAGGCAAGCCCAAATGGCTGCGGTCGTTCGGCGGCAAGCAGGCGGACGAACTGGTCGATCTTGCGGCAGACGGCCACGGTAACGTCGTGGTCGCTGGATCGTATGAGTCCCTGTTCCCGCTACGTCGAGAGAAGGGAGTCGATTTCCTTCGCTCCAAGGGTGGCACCGATGCCTTCCTGATGCGACTGGACGGTCAAGGCGCGCTCGACTGGGCGAAAAGCATCTCGGGTCCGCAACAGGAATATCCCGTTGCGATCTCCATCAATGGCGATCAGATTCTGCTCGCCGGTAATTTTCAGAGCCGCTTGAACGTCGACCCGAAAACCACGCTGCAAAGCGCTGGCGTGTTCGACGGCTTCATCGGCGCCTGGTCGATGCAGGGCAATCTGGCCTGGGCGCGCCGTTTTGGCGGAGCGCAAGCGGTAACCGTGCAGGCAATGCATGCGGGACATGACCAGATCGACGTCGTCGGATCGTTTCAGGGCAAGCTCGATTTCGGAAGCGATGCCGGCATCGCCGATATCGAGAGTGCAAGCGTCACCCCATTTGTTGCCACGATCAACGACGAGGGACGGTGGATGGGCGCGCGCGAAGGTGCAGCGGGTGCCAACGCCGATTTCCTCGCTGCAACGACATCGGCAGAGGGCAATTTGTTGGTGTGTGGCATATCGAAAGGCGAGTTCGGCAACGACGACGAGCGGCGTGAAGAAGAACCTCGTGACAGCCGGGCAGATTCATTGGCCGAGCGCGACACTGACAAATCAGAAGAGTCGGAAGTAACCCGCGAACGAGATCGCGATGGCGATGGCGACAGCAGTGCTGCGGAGCAAGAGGAAGAAGAAAAGGAACGATCCGTCGCGTTCGTCGCGAAGCTGCGAAAGTAGATCTCGACCTGGCGCGGAGATTATGCGCCGGCACATCCTCGCTCTCATCGCGATACCAGTGCCAGACGCTGTCCGCGTTATAACCACCACTTGCTACTACAACCACCCCTTCTGCCGCGCCAGTCGATAGGCTTCAATCCGGTTGCCGACGCCGAGTTTTCCGATCGCTTCGGACAGGTAATTGCGGACCGTGCCGTGCGAGAGGCCGAGCTTGCCGGCGATGTCGGCAGCGGACATTCCTTCGCCGGCATAACGCAGCACCTGACGCTCGCGGTCGTTGAGCGGATCGGCTTCGGACCACGCTTCCAGCGCGAGTTGCGGGTCGATGGCGCGACCGCCGCGGTGCACAGTACGCAAGGCTTCAGCGAGCTGGTTGGCAGGGGCATCTTTCAACAGATATCCGGCAACGCCTGCATCAAGTGCACGGCGCAGGAATCCTGCCCGTGCGAATGTGGTGACGATGACGACTTTACAGGCGAGCTCATCGTGTCGCTGGATGCGTTGGGCCAGTTCAAGCCCGGTGAGACCCGGCATTTCGATATCGGTAACGAGCACGTCTGGCATGCAACGTTGCAGTTCCCGCCACGCGATCTCACCATCAGCCGCTTCGCCGACGACTTCGATATCCGGTTCAAGATTCAGCAGCGCGCTTAATGCGCCACGCACCATGGCTTGGTCTTCGGCGAGGACGACGCGAATCATGCGGTGTACATCCGTGGTCGCTGCGCCGGTGCGTAGACGTCGGATGCTTGGGTTTGCATCGTCAGTGGCACGCTCGCTTCAATTTTTGTTCCGCGACCGTGCACCGGTTCGATGTGCAGCGTGCCGCCTAACGCTTCGATGCGTTCCCGCATGCCGGTGAGCCCATTACCCGCAACCACCTCGCTGCCTCGACCATCGTCGGTGACTGTGAGAAGGATCGATGAGGGGCCGCTGCTGAATTTCACGCACACTGAGGTTGCACGTGCATGGCGTTGCACGTTGGTGATCGCCTCGCGAATGACCAGAGCAAGCACGGTCTCGATATCGACAGGCATGGCGATGTCGCCGCCTTCGTACTGCAGGGAAATCGCATCCACTTCAAGCAACAGCCGCGCCGAAGCCAGTTCGGCGGCAATGCCTGCTGCACGTATGCCAGTGACGGCGAGGCGTACCTGCGACAGGGCATCGCGGGCAACGCGCTGTACCTCATCGATTTCGCGTCGTGCACCATGCGGATCACGTTCGCAGAGGCGACTGGCGAGTTCGGATTTGAGCGCCACCAGTGACAGGGTGTGGCCCAGTAAATCGTGCAAGTCCCGACTGATTCGTTCGCGTTCGCTCAGCGCTGCCAGCCGACGGATCTCGTCATGGCTCAATCGAAGCTCGGCCTGGCGACGCGTGTTGACGATGAAGAAGTGATTGCCAAATCCCGCCGCGACGGCAACGAAGGCGGCGACAAACAGCGAAATCATATTGAGGCCCAGCAACCAGATTTCGAACGCGTAAACCAGCAGCATCACCAGGATAAACGTCATAGTGACGGTAAGCCCTCGGCGCAGAAACGGCGCAAACGCGGCGGCATAGATCAAATAGGTATTGGCGTTGGGATGGATAGGCCCCAGCACGTATCCCAGCGCGCACATCGATAGCAAGTATGGCCACAACGCATCGCCGCTGTGCCAGAAGCCGCGGAAGTAAAGCATCAGGAACACCGGGATCGACAACAACGTGCCGAGTAGCCAGTCGCGGCTGCCCATGTCGATCACCAACGGCATGAACAAGAAACCAAGATAGCCCAGCCAGAAAATAGGCTGCCAGCCAAGTTCGTCCATTTCGCGTGGCAACAATCGGTGTCGCAGCGTGTCAAGCGTGTTTTTGATTCCCGTCATCCGCTTGGCCAGTTCAGCTTGGTCGCGACAGTCGACGCCATGCCAGTCCACAAAACAGGGCTGTCATCGCCATCAATGCGCCGACATGGATCAGTGTACTTCCACCAGCGTCCTGCCCGACCACCTTCAAGGCCAGTTGGGCAAGATGAAACGACGGCCACACTGGCGCCAGCATGCCAATCGCTGCCGGCAAGATTTTCAGCGGCAGCCACAATCCCGACAGGAACGCCATCGGCAGATAAACGAGATTGACAACGGCCGGTGCGGCTTGGCCACTGAGCAAACTGCCAATCCAGAGACCAAGCGCGCAGAACGGCAAGGTGCCAATCGTGTCAATCATCAGCAGCGTTGCCCATTGCGATGCACGAAGTTCAACGCCACCCAGCGTCGCTGCCAGCACCATTACCATCAGCGCGACGATCAAGCCAAACAGCATCGCCATCGCCAGTTTCGCGAACAGGTATGCGCCAGCGGGCATCGGCAGCACGCGTTTCAAGGTAAGAAATCCGCGCTCGCGATCTATCGCCAGCGACACTCCGATGCCGAACAGCGCAGGTGCCATTACGCCAAACACGCCGTAGGTAGCCAGCATGTAGCGCGACACCTCGGCGTTACCGGAACGTCCGGCGAGCAGCACGCCGAACATCAAATAGAAGGCTCCGGGGAAGATCAGCGTCGGCAGCGCAAACGAGGGCGTGCGCAACATGCGCAGGAATTCGTACCAGGCTTCGCGGCGGTAGATCGCGCCAAATCTGGGCGTGATGTTTTCATTCAATGCCGGCGTATTCATGCGGGTTCCTCGGCAGTCAGTTCGACAAAGGCATCGGCGAGGCCGGCGCGGCCCACTTCGAGTTCGGACAGGCGATCGTCGCCAGCCAGCAATCGACGCACGATCGCTTCCGGCGTGCTGGTCATGATTTCAATACGGCCATCAACGCTTCGAGTCGCGCTGACATCGGCCCAGTCGGCGATGGTGGATTCCGATTGCGAGGTGATGCAGCGAACACGTTGCTGGATGACGCGGCGACGAATCTCGGCGATATCGCCTTCCGCAATCACGCGCCCATTGGCCATTACGGCGACACGATCGGCGAGTGCTTCGGCTTCTTCGAGGTAATGCGTGGTCAGCAACACCGCCGAGCCGCCTGCGACCAGTTCACGCACGGATTTCCAGAGCCCTTGTCGCGCATCGATGTCGAGCCCTGTGGTCGGCTCGTCGAGGAACAGCAGTTGCGGATTGCCGCAGATCGCCAGTGCGAACTGGACGCGACGTTGCTGGCCACCAGAAAGTTTTCCGTAGCGGCGATCAAGCAATCCGTCCAGACCCGCCAGTACGATGCATTCAGCGCTGCTGCGTGGGCTTGGGTAGTAGCCGCGCACCTGTTCCAGCAATTCGCCAACCTTCAGCGTCTCCGGCAGTTCGGTGGATTGCAGCATCACTCCGATGCGTTGGCGCACGGCGAGTTCGGTCGGCTTGCCGCCAAGGACTTCGACGGTGCCGGAATCCGAACGCAGCGCGCCGAGCAACAGGTTGATCGCGGTAGTTTTGCCGGCGCCATTGCGACCGAGCACGGCCAGCAATTCGCCAGCGCGCACTTGCAGGTCGATGCCATCCAGCGCAGCGATCTTCCCAAATTTCTTATACACGCCGCTGAGGCTGGCGAGGATGGGCGGCGGTAAAACTCGTGCGGACGCGCTTTTCATGTCGACTCCCTTTGGCAACGACGACAATGTCTTCCAATCCGTCGCGTCGAATGAGTGGACGCCATCAACCATCGCGTGTGACAGCCGTCACCCTGCGTTGGGGGTTACGGCGTTTACCGGCCCTGTGATATCCTCCCCGCTAACATTTTTTCCTTTAAGGTCAATGACCTGACTCCGATTCGCGGCGCTCGGAACGCGCTCGGTCGGCAACCCGGAGGTAGCCTGTCGCATGCACGCACATCTCAGCAAACTTCATGAAATGCGCAACTTTGGTGGCGCAATCCGTACCGTCGGCATTGCCGACGGCAATCTGGAGTCATTGCTGGGCGAGTTCTCCGACTTGGCAGAAGCTGTCCAGGCAGCGCACGCCAGCCACGTTGAATTGCGCAATGACATGAGCGACTTCCTCGCGCTTGACGAGCAAGCTCAGATTGATGCGGCGCAGGCAGATTTCGTCAACTTTTATCCCGACGATGGCGTCAATCCGTACGTCTCGCTGGCCGCACGCGGGCCGTGGGTGGTCACCGTCAAAGGTGCGGTCCTGCACGATTCCGGTGGTTACGGAATGCTGGGCTTTGGCCACACGCCGAAGGCGGTGATGAAGGTGTTGTCGCAGCCGCAAGTCATGGCGAACGTGATGACCCCGAACATCGCCCAGTTGAAGTTGGCCGCAGCGTTGAACAAGGAAATCGGACATACCCGCGGCGGCAGTCCGTACGCGCGCTTTCTGTGCCTGAACTCCGGCTCCGAATCGGTTTCGCTGGCCTGCCGCATCGCCGACGTCAACGCCAAGTTGTTGACCGATCCCGGTGCGCGTTACGCGGGTCGCACCATCAAGCGCCTCGCAGTGAAGGGCGCGTTTCATGGACGCACCGAAGGACCGGCGGTGTATTCGGATTCGTCGCGCAAGGCGTATGAGCAGAACCTGGCCAGCTATCGCCACGAAGACAGCCTGATCACGATCGAGCCATACAGCGTTGAACAGTTGCGACAGGTGTACGCCGACGCGGATGTAAACGGCTGGTTCATCCAGGCCATGTTCCTGGAACCGGTGATGGGCGAAGGTGATCCGGGCCGTGCGTTGACTCGCGAGTTCTACGATGCAGCGCGTGCCGCGACGGCCGCACATGGCTCGTTGTTGCTGGTCGATTCAATCCAGGCCGGCATTCGTGCGCATGGCGTGCTGTCGTTCGTCGACTATCCCGGCATGGAAGGCATCGTCGCCCCGGACATGGAAACCTATTCCAAGGCTCTCAACGCTGGTCAATATCCATTGTCGGTGCTTGCCGTCACCGAGGAAGTGGCCGGGCTCTATCGCAAGGGCATCTATGGCAACACGATGACCACCAATCCGCGTGCGTTGGACGTCGCTTGTGCAGTTATGGCCGAACTGACTCCGGCGGTGCGCGAGAACATCCGCGAGCGTGGTCGCCAGTTCGTCGCCAAACTCGAAAAATTGAAAGAGGAATTGCCCGGCTATATCACCAAGGTGCAGGGCACGGGTCTGTTGTTTTCGTGTGAACTTGCCCCCCAATTCAAATGCTTCGGCGCCGGCAGCACCGAGGAATGGCTGCGTGAAAACGGTTTTGGCGTGATCCACGGCGGCACCAACTCGCTGCGCTTCACCCCGCATTTCGAGATCACCGAAGCGGAAGTCGATCTGGTCGTAGCCGGCGTGCGTCGCGCGTTGCTGGAAGGTCCACGCATGGCGGTGCGCGAGGCGGCCTGATCCAGGGATGCTCTGATCAAGTCCACGCGGACATCACCGCGTCGTATGAAATTAAAAACGTTGGGGCCGATCTGAGTGCGCGCAAGCCCGCCTTGCGCCGCCTTGCTCGACGGCCCGTCTGGCTTCGCGACGCGCCTTGACCTGCGGGCAATCAGATTGGTTACTCCTGCGCGGACTTGTTCAAAGCATCCGTTGCCTTCGGTGAACAGTCGGCAACGTTAATGTTGTCGATTCTTGAACCGCTGCTTTGGGATGAATGCTGCGGCGTAGACTCCGCCACACCGGCACCGGGTGGTGTCGGAATCACTCCCGAGGACACCCCGATGTTTGCAAGAAATGTGATTCTGTCTGCGCTCGCATGCGTCGCCATCGCCGCGACCGGCGCGACCGGCGCGATGGCTGCGCCAGCTAAGGCAATGACGCCACAACAGTTGAAGATGGGCCAGTGCAACAAGGATGCGACCGGCAAGTCCGGCGATGAACGCAAGATGTTCATGAAGACGTGCCTGAGCGCCAAATCCGCGATGGCCGCCAAGCCGACCCAGCAGCAAAAGATGAAAACCTGCAACGCTGATGCGAAATCTAAGGCGATGATGGGCGACACTCGCAAGGCCTACATGAAGTCCTGCCTGAGCAACGAGGCAGTGCCGGCAATGCAGTAAGTCGCTGACCTGATGCAACAAAAAAAGGCCCGCCAGATGCGGGCCTTTTTTATCTCCCGGTGACGCGTTGCCGTCAGCGGCTGGCGAAGCGATCAGTCGCCTCGACCAACTCGTGGGTGATGCCGCGCTCGAGGGCCGAATGACCAGCGTCGGGAACTATCGTCAGTTCCGCTTCGGGCCAGGCACGGTGCAAGTCCCAGGCACTGCGCGCAGGACAAACGACATCGTAGCGCCCCTGCACGATCACGGCTGGTATATCTCGAATGCGATTGACACCGCGCAGCAATTGATCGTCGTGTTCGAAGAAGCCACCGTTGACGAAGTAGTGACATTCGATGCGGGCGAAGGCGAGCGCGAACTGGTCCTGAGCGGTGCCACTGATGTAACTGGTGTCCTGGAACAGGAAACTGGTCGAGCTTTCCCAAACCGCCCACGCTTGCGCCGCCTTCAATTGCAACCTCTTATCATCCCCGGTCAAGCGTCGGTGATAGGCACTCATCAAGTCGCCGTGTTCGGCGGCCGGGATTGCGGCCAGATAGTTCTCCCACACGTCAGGGAAGATCGCGTCGGCGCCCTCCTGGTAGAACCATTCCAGCTCAGCTCGACGCAGCATGAAGATGCCGCGCAGGACCAACTCGGTGACGCGCTCGGGATGGCTTTGCGCATAGGCAAGTGCAAGCGTCGATCCCCAAGAGCCGCCGAACACTTGCCAACGCTCGATGTTCAAGTGCCCGCGTAGTTGTTCGATGTCGGCGACCAGGTGCCACGTGGTGTTGTCCCGAAGTTCGGCATGCGGCGTTGAGCGACCACAGCCGCGCTGGTCGAAAAGGATGATGCGATAGCGATCCGGGTCGAAAAATCGTCGCGCCTTCGCATTGCAGCCTGCACCGGGACCGCCATGCAGGAAAACCACCGGCTTGCCGTCGGGGTTTCCACACTCTTCGTAGTACAGCGTGTGCAGGTCGGAAACCTCCAGCATGCCGCTGGCATGCGGCTCGATTTCCGGGTAAAGCGTTCGTGATTTGCTGGTCATGTAATCTCCGGTTCGAAACCTTATCGTCTTGCCTGCTTGCTACGTCAACTCAAAGCCCGCTGGCGGCTCCAGCGACGGCGCGGAACAACGCGCGTCCCTTGCTCATGGTTTCTTCCCATTCGGTAGCAGGGTCGGAGTCAAATACGATACCGGCACCCGCCTGTACGTGCAGCCGACCGTCCTGTATCACGGCGGTGCGAATAGCGATTGCGGTGTCGGCATCGCCCCACCAACCGATGTAGCCAATGGCGCCCGCATAGATGTTGCGCTTGATCGGTTCCAACTCGGCGATCACTTCCAGTGCGCGGATTTTCGGCGCACCGGAAACGGTGCCAGCAGGGAATGCGGCCTTAAGCACGTCGGTATAGTCCAGTCCGTCTGCGAGTTCGCCTTCAACCTGGCTGACGATGTGCATTACGTGCGAATAGCGCTCGATCGCGAAGCTGTCGGTCAGGGTCACCGTGCCGGTCTTGCTGACTCGGCCAACGTCGTTGCGGCCTAGGTCGATCAGCATCAAGTGCTCGGCACGCTCTTTCGGATCTGCCAACAGTTCGGCTTCGAGTGCTCGGTCGTGTTCGGGCGTGTCACCTCGCGGGCGGGTGCCGGCGATCGGGCGCAGCACGACTTTGCCTTCCTTCAGGCGCACCAGAATTTCCGGTGACGAACCGACGATCTGGGTACCGCCGAGATCGATGAAGTACATGTAAGGGGACGGGTTGAGCGAACGCAGCGCACGATAGACGTCAACCGGTCGTGAGCGGAACGCCACGCTAAGCCGCTGCGACAGGACCACCTGGAAAATGTCGCCAGCGCGGATGTACTCCTGCGCACGACGCACCGCATTCTCGAATTCCTCGCGAGTGAAACCGGAGATGAAATCGGCCTCGTCCAGCGGTTTCGGATCAATTGTGTCTGGATAACTGGAACTGGAATTGCGCAGGCGAAACACCAACTCGTCGAGCCGACGCCGGGCCCGTGCATATGCCTGCGGCTGCGCCGGGTCGGCGTGAACGATCAAATAAAGTCGACCCTTGAGGTTGTCAAATACGGCGACTTCCTCGCTCAACATCAACAGCGCATCGGGAGTACCCAGTTGATCTGGCTTGTCGAGCGCGCGCACACGCGGCTCGATCCAACCCACAGTTTCGAAGCCGAAGTAGCCGACCAGTCCGCCGCTAAAGGCCGGGAGTTCGGGTAACTGCGGCACGCGATAGGTGCTGCGCAGCCGTTCCACTTCAGCGAGCGGATCGTCCAAGTCGCGCTGTTCGATAACTTCGCCCAGTTCCTCTACTGCCAACCGATTGCCGCGAAACGAATACACCCGCCGGCACGGCAAGCCGATGATCGAATAGCGCCCCCAACTCTCACCGCCCTGCACCGATTCAAACAGATAGGCATAAGGCCCGTCGGCAAGTTTGAGATACACCGATAGCGGCGTGTCGAGGTCGGAAAGCACCTCGCGAGCAACCGGAATACGATTGTATCCCTGCGCAGCGTAATCGTTGAACTGGTCGAGGCTGATCACTGAGGAATGGATGCTTGGCGGCGGAGTGCCGAGAGCCGGCACGATAGCAGGATGCCGGGTCGCGGCGCCTCCTATAAAAGTGACGATGCGACATCGGTGAACACGGACAAACCCATCAGCAATTCGGATAATCATGTTGCGTCGCCGCATTGCCTCACCGCCAAAACAATGCAAACTATCCGCCTATGCTTTTACCTGCTTGGGCCTTATCGAGGGAATCGGCATAGAGCCTTTTAGCTTCCGTGCACTGCGCCACGTTGCGCCGGCACCCTTCGAACGGGGATTCGCAATGAATAGACTTACCAGGCAACTACAGGTTGGTGCTTTGGCGCTGGTTTGCGGACTCGGGGTTTCCGCTGCACATGCAGCAGACGCGCCGGTATACCACGCCATGAACCGCGGCGTTAGCCCCGTCGTTCACGCAGACATTTCGCCTGCACTGCGAGACATGACTCCACTACCCGTGCCGGATTTGAGATTCACTCCGTTGCGTGAAATGGACGACGATCGCGAGTCCGACCTGATGCAGCCATTCGGTTTCCAGGACTACGATATGTCCACGGATACCACCATTTACCCGCCTCGCATCCCGGCTCCAACGGTCAGCTTCAACGGCCAACCAAATATTTCCGGCGTGGCTCCGCCTGACTCGGTCGGCGATGTTGGCCCGAATCACTACGTTGCGATGAGCAACCTGTCGTTCCAGATTTTCACGAAGACGGGTACCAGCGTCTTCGGACCCGCGCTGACCAATACCTTGTGGCAAGGCTTTGGTGGCGCATGCCAAACCGAAAATTCAGGCGACCCGGTCGTGCTGCACGACCAGCTCGCGGATCGCTGGCTGCTGATGCAGTTCACGTCCGCCGGACCCACCTGGTACATCTGCCTTGCGCTTTCGACCAGCGCCGATCCAACCGGAACCTACCAGCGCTACCAGATCAGTACCGGCGGCAACTTCCCCGACTATCCCAAGATGGCAGTGTGGCCTGACGGCTATTACGTTTCCACGCGAGAGTTCCTGGGCTCGGGTGGACCGTTCCAGGGCGTCGGCGCCTACGCCATGAACCGCGCCCAGATGTTGGCCGGCAACCTGGCGCCGACGGTCATCTCGATGCTGGCCGCGCCAACCCCGGCATACAACACTGGCGACGGCCTGCTGCCGGCAGACCTCGACGGCTTCACCCTGCCACCCAGTGGTTCGCCTGAGTATTTCGTCGGTTCGATGGACGATGGCGGTCCTTACGGCGCAACGCAAGATGCGTTGACGCTCTGGAAGTTCACAGCGAATTTCACGACGCCAGCGAACTCGACTTTTTTGCTGGCCAACACGATTCCGATTGCAGCGTATGACACAATCTATCCCTGTGTCAGTGGCCGTAATTGCATTCCGCAATCTGGCACGACCAACGGGCTCGATATCCAATCGTATCGGCAGCGTCCGCTGCATCGCCTGGCCTATCGCAACTTCGGTGGCCATCAGTCGCTGGTAACCAATCAGTCGGTTGAAGCACCCGGTCCGTTTGCCGGCGTACGCTGGTGGGAGATCCGCAGTCCGAACGTGATGCCGGTGATATACCAGCAAGGCACCTACGCTCCTGCTGATGGGCTGCATCGCTGGATGGGTTCGGCCGCACAGGATTCGGCCGGCAACATGGCGATGGGTTTCAGCACATCCAGTGCTACGACTTTCCCGAGCTTGGCCTACACCGGTCGCCTCGCTGGCGATCCGCTCGGCACGATGCCGCAAGGCGAGGGCATCATCCACACCGGCACCGGTTCGCAGACAGGTGGCGGTAATCGCTGGGGCGACTATTCGTCTCTAAATGTTGATCCGACCGACGACTGCACGTTCTGGTTCGTCAGCGAGTACTTGCCGACCACTAGTGCGAGCGGATGGCAGTTGCGCATTGGCAGCTTTCGCTTCAACGAGTGTGGCACGCCGGGCTTCTCGCTTGGAGTGACTCCGGCCATCCGGAACATCTGCGTTGGAGCAAACGCCAGCTACACCGTCAACAACAGCTCGATCGCGATGTTCGCCGGCCCCGTGACATTGGCTTTGACCGGTGCGCCAGCGCCCTCGACCAATTCATTCTCGCCGAATCCGATCCCGACTCCCGGAACCAGCACACTGACCATAACCAACACCGCTGGGATAGCAGCCGGCACCTATCCGTTGACCATCAACGGCACTGCAACGGGAGCCGATCCACGCTCGACCAATGCAACGCTGGTAGTGACGGCAGCGATTGCCGGCGCACCGACGCTGACTTCGCCTGGCAACAGCACGCTCGGCGTGAGCTTGCGTCCCGCCTTCCAGTGGAGCAATACAGGTGCCACCGACTACACCTTGCAGGTCGCAAGCGACGCCGCGTTCACCAACATTGTGTTCACTACGACAGGTGTGCCAACAACGGCGACACCAGCTTCGGACCTCGCTTCCGATACGGTCTACTACTGGCGGGTCCGGTCCAACAATGCATGCGGCACCAGCGCATTCTCGACGGTCTTTTCGTTCCGCACTCTGTCCGCGCCTGGCACCTGCTCGGCCGGAACCGCGCCGATCAATCCTTACAGCTATGGCTTTGAATCCGGTGCCAATGGTTGGACCAGCAGCGGCACCGGCAACACCTGGGCGCTGTCAGCCGCCCAGCCGCACAGCGGCACGATGTCGTTCTTCGCCGCCGATCCGGCCACCGTTAGCGACCAGCGGCTGGTTTCGCCGCCGATTATTCTGCCAACTGGCCAGCTTCCGCTGACATTGCAGTTCTGGCACCGCCGCGCCATGGAAAACAGTGGCAGCACCGCGTGTTTTGATGGTGGCCTCCTGGAAATCTCGACCGATGCAGGCATGACATTCACCCAGATCCCGACTGCGAATTTGCTGACCGATCCCTACACCGGCGCGATCAGTAGCAGCTTCAGCAACCCACTTGCTGGGTTGCAGGCGTGGTGCAGCGCAGCGGTCGTTCCTTACCTGAACTCGATCGTCGATATCTCTGCCTACCAGGGCCAGACCGCGCAATTCCGTTTCCGTCTTGGATCGGATACCTCTGCTTCCCGAGAGGGCTGGTACATCGATGACGTCAAGGTCCAGTCATGCGGCGGCGACTTGATCTTCAAGAACGGATTTGACTCCGTGCCCTGATCGGTAACGTTCAAGTAGTAACCATCGAGACCGCCGCGAGGCGGTCTCTTTTTGTCTGCAGGTTTCGCGCAGGAGTGGGTCAGGAATAGCTAAGCGGCCTGCGGCGAATCGGTCAGGCGACTGCGCGACATGCGTCGCAGGTTGAACTCAAACTCGACGCCACTGCCTTCTTCCAGCTTGCGCGCAATGCTGTCATCGCCACGCATTTCCGCGACCAGCCTTTTCAGGTGGAGCCCGATGCAGGACTTCACTCGGACTGCGACTACTGCGCTCGGGTACCTCGACATGGGTGTCGAAGGATGACTCCTGCATTGCCTGCCAAGAAATTCGGCCATCCGGCAGCGTATGCCGCAAGCGCAACTCGATGCGATCGCCCGAGCCATACTTTGACATTCCCTGGACTGGCCGTCGGACAATGGTGAGCCTCCGCTTCCCGCGGCTACCTCGAAACGTGTGGGGCCGGCGGCCGCAATACGATAACGATGTCGCTCCTCGCCGATTGCCAAATCAGTTCGGGATAGCTCGCGTTGCGCAGGTCCAGATCGCGCGGATCGAGACGCTGAAGACTGGCATCTTGGACTTCTCCAACAGGTATAAGCGCCGTCCATCCAATGCCAGCGCCGCGTGTGCCGAGAAACTGGATGGATGGCTACGAAGGTCTGGCAGCCAGTCATCGGCATAGTCATCGATGCGGATTGACCACCGCCCCCGAACCATGGGCGTGAGTAATGCCTCGATCGGTAGTTGCGCGAGCGCTTGTGCGATCGTGCTTGCCTCGCCGAGGAACGCGTGATCCTGCGCGTCGCCGACGCGACGGGAACGACTGCTGCCCGCCCAACCACATCACCCACGCGCTTGTCGGAACGAAGAGGAATTTTCCAAGCAAGATCATGGTGTGTAGAAAGGATTCCGCGCTACGCTGTCCTGGTAATGCGTGACCCACCGCTCGTCACGTCCGCCGGCGTCGCGACAGTCTGTTACCGTTCGAGGCTACTGACTTGGGTCTGGTGGACAATGTCATCCGTGTCAAAGCTGTCGCGCGCCATGCTTGCAAGCCTGTTTATCGCACTCAACGTCGCCGTCCACGTGACGCCGTTGTTGTTGTTGGCGGTATTCAAGCTTTTCGTGCCAGTGGCCGGATTCCGCAGTGCGGCGTCACGCTGGCTGGTCGCGATCGCAGAAAGCTGGATCGCCGTCAACAGCGTGCTGGTTCGACACTTGGGTGGCACGTCGATTCACGTCGATGAACTTCCTGGCTTGCGCCACGACGGCAAGTATCTCGTCTTGGCCAATCACCAAAGTTGGGTCGACATCCCGGTGCTGCAATCAGTGTTCAATCGACGCATTCCATTCCTGCGCTTCTTCCTCAAGCAAGAGCTCATCTGGGTGCCGGTGATGGGCCTGGCGTGGTGGGCACTGGATTTTCCTTTCATGAAGCGCTATTCGAAGGAGCAACTCGCGCGCCGACCCGACCTGCGCGGCAAGGATGTCGAGGCAACACGACGCGCCTGCGAGAAGTTTCGCGACATCCCGGTATCGGTGATGAATTTTGCCGAAGGCACGCGCTTCACGCCTCAAAAGCACGAGCGTCAGAAATTACCGTTGCCGCATCTTTTGAAACCGCGCGCTGGCGGCATCGCTCTGGTGATGGAGTCAATGGGTTCGATTCTCGACGCGGTCGTCGACGTGAGCATTTTTTATCCGCAGGGCCGCCCAACCATGGCGGACCTGATGCTCGGACGCGTGCGCAGCGTGCGCGTAACCGTGCGCACCCTGCCAATTCCGACGAACCTGATTGGCGGCGACTACGAAAACGATCTTGCCTTTCGCGAGCGAGTGCAGGAGTGGATCAACGGCATCTGGACCGAGAAGAATGCGTCCATCGAGGCGATGAGCCGATCCGAATGATTGCGTCCTAGCGCAATCCGGCGTTGATCGCTTCAAGCACATCGCGACCTGGCGATAGCGCCAAAGCGCCCATTTGATTCAACGGCTCACGCGCTGTGTGCAGATGCTCGTGCAGGTCCGACGAATCCGGATCGACATAGAGCAATCCGGTCACCACTTCGCCCAGCGCATGATGTTGTTGCAGGTAGTTGCTGGCCCCGATGCGGTCACGCGGATCGTAGTCGTCTTCCAGCTTGTGCAGGCGAAGGCGGGTGCCGTCGTGCTGTTCCACTTCGACTGATTCGCCTGGCGCATAGTCAACCGCGATGCTGCTGCGCGTGGGGATGATGTCGAGGCGATTGACTGCCTCGTTGTGTTCGCGCACGTACTCGTAGCTTTTTGTACTGCCGGCGTGATTGTTGAACGCCACGCACGGGCTGATCACGTCGAGGAAGGCTGGCCCGCGATGGGTAATGGCACCCTTGATCAACGGCACCAGTTGCGCCTTGTCGCCGGAAAAACTGCGCCCGACGTAGGTTGCACCCAGTTGCAAGGCGAGGCCGACCAGATCAATGGGACTGTCTGCGTTGACCACGCCGCGCTTGGACGAGGAACCCTGGTCTGCAGTTGCGGAAAACTGGCCCTTCGTCAATCCGTACACACCGTTGTTCTCAACGATGTAGACCATGTTCACGCCGCGCCTGATCGCATGGACGAACTGACCAATGCCGATCGACGCCGAATCGCCATCGCCCGACACGCCGAGATAAAGAAGATCGCGATTCGCAAGATTCGCGCCGGTCAACACGGACGGCATGCGACCGTGCACGGTGTTGAATCCGTGCGACTGGCCAAGAAAATAATCCGGCGTCTTGGAACTGCAACCAATGCCCGACAGCTTGGCCACCCGATGCGGTTCGATATCCAGTTCCCAGCACGCCTGGATGATCGCCGCCGAGATCGAATCGTGCCCGCAACCCGCGCAAAGCGTGGATACCTTGCCTTCGTAGTCGCGCCGCGTGAGATCGAGCGCGTTTCGCGGCAGGGTCGGGTGATGCAGCTTTGGTTTGGTGATGTAGGTCATCGCGATTCCCGGGGCTTCAACCGTTTGCACTGCGGACGGCAGGCTGGACGGCGCTCATCCGCTCCCGCATCGCCCGCACAATGAATCGCGCGGTGATCGGCGTGCCGTCGTAGTGCAATACGGCGATCAATCGCGCCGGATCGATATCAAATTCATTGATCAGCAGCGAGCGCAGCTGCGCATCGCGATTCTGCTCGACAACGAAAATCTGGTCGTGGGCATCAATGAAATCACGCACGCTGTCAGTAAATGGAAATGCGCGTAGTCGCAGCGCATCGACATGCAAACTGTCAGCTTGCAAGGCGACCAAGGCTTCTGCCATCGCAGGACTGGTCGATCCAAAATGGATGGCACCGAATCGTGTCGCTTGCGAGGCACGTGATTCAATCGGCTGCGGTACAAGTGTTTTCGCCGTATCGAACTTCTGCAGCAGGCGTTCCATGTTGTAGATGTAGTCAGGCACACGCTCGGAGTAGCGTGCATACGGATCGCGCGAGGTGCCGCGCGTGAAGAAGCTGCCCTTGGTTGCGTGCGTGCCGGGATAGGTGCGGAACGGAATGCCATCGCCATCGACATCCTTGTAGCGGCCGAAATCCGCTCCGGCCTCGAGTTGTTCCGCCGTCATCACCTTGCCGCGATCAAATTCTCGCGAGTCGTCCCAATCGAACGGCGCGCAGAGGCGCTGGTTCATGCCGATATCGAGATCGCTGAGCACGAAGATGGGCGTTTGCAGCCGATCGGCAAGGTCGAGGGCGTCGGCGGAAAACGCGAAGCATTCGGTCGGGTCTTCCGGAAACAGCAGCACATGCTTGGTATCGCCGTGCGAGGCATAAGCGCAGGCGAGCACATCAGACTGCTGGGTGCGCGTCGGCATGCCAGTCGACGGCCCGCCGCGCTGCACGTCAATAATCGTCACCGGGATCTCGGCGAAATAAGCCAGACCGATGAACTCGTTCATCAGTGAAATGCCGGGACCCGATGTCGTCGTGAACGCACGTGCGCCGTTCCAGCCGGCACCGGTGACGATGCCGATCGAGGCAATCTCGTCCTCGGCCTGGATGATGGCGTAGCGGTGCTCCTTGGTTTCCGCGTCGACGCGATATTTCTGGCAATAGTGTTCGAACGCTTCAGCGAGTGATGACGACGGCGTGATCGGATACCACGCACAGACGGTCGCGCCGCCATAGACACAGCCCAGTGCCGACGCGCTGTTGCCATCGATGAAAATGCGGTCACCCACCTTGTCGGCCGCTTTCACGCGAATGCTGATGGGCGCGAGATGCTCAGTCGCGTGATCGCGACCGAGATGAAGCGCTTCAAGGTTCGGCGCAATCAGTTTGGGCTTTGATTTGTACTGCTCGCCGAGCAGTTTCTCGATCACCGCAGCGTCGATGTCGAGCAACACCGAAAGGGCACCGATATACATGATGTTCTTGAACAACTGACGTAGTCGCGCGTCCTTGTACGTCGCATTGCAGATTTCGGTCAGCGGCATGCCAATGACGACAATGTCGTCTCGGAAGCGCGAGCGCGGCACCGGTTTGCTGTTGTCGTAAAACAGATAGCCACCGGTTTCAATTTCCTGGAGGTCGCCATCCCAGGTCTGTGGGTTCATCGCGACCATCAAGTCCACGCCACCGCGACGACCCAGCCAACCGTCTTCGCTGACACGCACCTCGTACCACGTCGGCAAGCCCTGGATGTTCGACGGAAAAATGTTGCGTGGGCTGACCGGCACGCCCATGCGCAGAATCGCCTTGGCGAAAAGTTCATTCGCCGATGCCGATCCCGAGCCGTTGACATTGGCAAACTTGATGACGAAATCGTTGCAGGCGCTGATCGGTGTCATGCAGCGGTTGCCTTCGCCGTATCGCGACAATCCGTGCCGGCGTGGGTCATCTCGATCAGGTATTTCTGCATGTCCCATGCGCCGGTCGGGCAGCGTTCGGCGCACAGGCCGCAGTGCAGGCAAACGTCTTCGTCCTTGACCATCACGCGCGTCGTTTTCAAAGGTTCCGAAACGTACAACGCCTGATCGATGTTCAGGGCCGGCGCCGTCAGGTGGGTGCGCAAGTCGGCTTCACCGTCGTTCCCAGTGAACGTGATGCAATCCATCGGACAGATGTCGACGCAGGCATCGCACTCGATGCAGGCCTTCTCTGAAAACACCGTTTGCACATCGCAGTTCAGGCAACGCTGCGCCTCCTTCCATGCAGTCTGCATGTCGAAACCCAGTTCCACTTCCAGTTTGATGTCGGCCAGCGCCTTCGCGGTCGGCTGCATTGGCACTTTGTAACGCTCGTCCGGTGCGATGTCGTTGTCGTAACTCCATTCGTGGATGCCCATTTTCTGCGCGACCACTTCAACGGCCGGCAGCGGACGGTGATGCACGTCTTCGCCGTTGAACAACTTGTCGAGGGTGACAGCAGCCTCATGGCCATGCGCGACCGCCCAGATAATGTTCTTCGGGCCAAACGCGGCGTCGCCTCCGAACAACACCGTTGGCAGCGACGATTGAAAGGTGAGCTTGTCGACAACCGGCATGCCCCATTCGTCGAAGTCGATACCGACATCGCGCTCGATCCACGGGAATGCATTTTCCTGTCCGACCGCGACCAGCACTTCGTCGCAGGCATGAAACACGTCCGCGTCGCCAGTCGGGATCAGCTTGCGCTTACCTTTGGCGTCGAACTCGGCGCGCACCGGCTCGAAAGTCATGCCGGTCAAGCGACCGTCTTCATGCACGTAGGTTTTCGGTACCAGGAAATTGAGTATGGGAATGCCTTCGTGGGCGGCGTCTTCCTTTTCCCATGGCGAGGCCTTCATCTCGTCGAAACCCGAGCGCACGATGACCTTGACCTCATCGCCGCCCAATCGCCGCGCCGAGCGGCAGCAATCCATCGCGGTGTTGCCGCCACCCAGAACGATGACGCGCTTGCCAACCTTCTTCACATGCTCGAAATAGACCGAAGCTAGCCAGTCGATTCCGATGTGGATGTTCGCCTTTGATTCTTCGTAACCGGGCAATTCAAGTGCGCGTCCTCGTGGCGCGCCGCTGCCGACGAAAATCGCGTCGAAGCCCTTGGCCAGCATCGTGCGCATCGAGTCGATGCGTTCGCCGCCGCGCAGTTCAACGCCGAGATCAAGGATGTAATCCACTTCTTCGTCGATGACGTGTTCGGGCAAGCGGAAGCGCGGTACTTGGGTGCGCATGAAACCGCCGCCCTTGGCATCGGCTTCGAAAATCGTCACCTCGTAGCCGAGTGGCGCGAGATCACGCGCCAATGTCAACGACGCCGGACCGGCACCGATGCACGCAATGCGCTTCCCGTTCTTTTTCGCAGCCGGTTTCGGCATGCGCGCCTTCACGTCGCCCTTGTTGTCGGCGGCGACGCGCTTCAAGCGACAGATCGCAACCGGCTCGGGTTTCTCTCCGTTGTTTTCTTCGACGCGTCCGCGACGGCACGCGGGTTCGCACGGACGATCACAGGTGCGGCCAAGAATTCCCGGAAATACATTCGAGTGCCAATTGACCATGTACGCATCGGCGTATCGGCCAGCAGCAATCAGGCGGATGTATTCGGGAACAGGCGTGTGCGCCGGACAGGCCCATTGGCAATCCACCACCTTGTGGAAATAGTTCGGCTCGTGGATATCGGTGGGTTGCACCTTGACTCCTCGGTGGTGGCGCAGATTGCCCGCCGAAGTCTAGCCGCCTGTTGGCACGCGTGGATAGGGCAGCCGCAGCAATCGCGAAACAGGACGCGCGACCAGCCTATTCCCTCGATTATTGCTGCCCGGTCAAGCGCTGCAGCGCTTCGGCGTACTTCTTAGTCGTGCCGTCGATAATGGCTTGCGGTAGCGGCGGGCCGGGCGCGCGCTTGTCCCAGTCCAGCGTCTCCAGATAGTCGCGCACGAACTGCTTGTCATAGCTCGGTGGGCTGATGCCGACGCGGTACTCGTCGGCCGGCCAGAACCGGGACGAATCGGGCGTCAGCATTTCGTCCATCACATAAAGCACGCCGTCGTTGTCAGTACCGAATTCGAACTTGGTATCGGCAATCAGGATTCCGCGTTCGGCGGCGAACGTTGCCGCTTCGCGATACAGGGCGAGCGTGGCAGTACGTACCTGATCCGCAAGCTCGGCACCGATGGTTTCAACGACGTCGTCGAAGCCGACGTTTTCGTCATGGTCACCCGCTGCCGCCTTCGTTGATGGCGTGAAAATCGGTTCTGGCAGTCGCTCGGCCTGACGCAGGCCACTCGGCAAACGGATGCCGCAGACACTGCCAGTGGCTTGGTAATCCTTCCAGCCGGAACCGATCAGATAGCCGCGCGCAATCGCTTCAACCGGAACAGGCTTCAATCGCTTGGCGACCACGCTGCGTTCGGCATACAGCGCCGCGTCCACACCTGCCGGCAACACCGACGCCACATCAATGCCGGTCAGGTGATTTGGCATGGTGGCCGCTGTCTTCGCAAACCAGAAATTGGAAATTCTCGTGAGGATCTCACCTTTACCTGGAATCGGATCGGGCAGGATTACGTCGAAGGCGCTCAGGCGATCGGTCGCGACAATCAATAGATGCTGATCGGACAGCGCGTAGACATCGCGCACCTTGCCGCGATGCAGGAGTTCAAGGCCATGCAATGACGAGTGGCTGAGCGTGGTCGGCACGGCGGTTCGCTAGGATTTCGGATCGTCAGTTTAACGATTCAGGCACGGTCACCGCGAAACACATCGTCAGCATGACGATTCACGGTGCGCCAACGCTTTGCGCGATAGAATCGGCGGCCATCTTTTCGAGTACCTGCATGCTTCGCAGCTTGTTGTTCCTCATCGGCCTTTCGGTTGCGGCCATCGCAAGTGCCGAGCCGCCGCCACGGCCCGCTCAGCTTGGCCTGTGCAGTGCCTGCCATGGCGAGCGCGGCCATGCGTCCGTTGCCGGCATTCCGCATCTGGCCGGACAGGACGAAACCTACCTCGCCCTGGCCCTGCGCCAGTACCGCAGCGGCGCGCGTGCAGCCAGCGCGATGCGCGCGGTTTCAGGCGCGTTGCAGGATCGCGAGATCGCCGCTCTGGCCGCGTGGTATGCCGCGCAAAAGGTGACGCCATGAGCATCATCGGCAAGGTCGTTGGCGCCATCATTGGTTACCTGATCACCCGCAACTTCATGGGCGCGATCATCGGTGCCGTGCTCGGCCACACTTTCGACCAGCGGGTTACCTCGGCCCGACAGGGCGTTGTCGGCACCGATTTCCTCAATCCGTTATTCGCATTCGCCGGTGCAGTCTCGAAGGCTGACGGACGGGTGTCCGTGCAGGAAATCGCCGCGGCACAGGCCTTGATGCAACGCATGCAGTTGGACGAGGCGCAGCGCAGCGACGCTATCGATGCGTTCAATGCGGGCAAGCAAGCCGGCTACGCCGTCGAGACGGCGATTGCCAATTTGCGCGTGTGGACGCAGGGACGACGTGATCGCGGCTTCGTGCTGCTCGACATGTTGCTGGACATCGTCTACGCGGAAGGCGCACTGGCCGAACCCAAAAAGGTGATGATCCGTCGTCTCTGCGCAGCGATCGGCATCAGCGAAGCCGATCTCGCGGCCCTCTCCGCCATGAAAGGCTACGGCCATTTTGGGGATGCCGGCCGCTGGTCGCAAGGCGCTGGCGGCAGTCGCCAAGCACCAGGCGCTCCGCATGCGCCAGTCGATGATCCCTACGCGGTCCTCGGATTGGATCGCAACGCCAGTTCGCGCGACCTGAAAGTGGCGTGGCGGCGATTGATGAGCCAGCATCACCCGGACAAACTCGGCAACGTCCCCGATGAACTCAAGCGCCGCGCGGAGACGCGTGCGCGCGATATCAACGCCGCTTACGAACGCATCAAGAATGAGCGCGGCCTGCCCTGATCCGCTCACAAAAACGGACCCACGCCATGAGTCGCCAATCCACCGTCATCGCCCCTTCGATTCTTTCTGCCGACTTCGCCCGACTTGGCGAGGAAGTGGACCGCGTGCTCGCGGCAGGCGCCGACTGGATCCACTTCGATGTGATGGACAATCATTACGTGCCTAACCTCACATTTGGCGCGCCGATCTGCACAGCGCTGCGCAAGTACGGGGTCACCGCGCCGATTGACGTGCACCTGATGGTGAAGCCGGTTGATCGTATCGTCCCTGATTTTGCCGAGGCCGGCGCCACGTCGATCAGCTTTCATCCCGAAGCCAGCGAGCACATCGACCGCACCATCCAGTTGATCCACGAATCGGGCTGCAAGGCCGGGCTGGTATTCAATCCGGCGACGCCGCTCAGCGTGCTCGATTACGTGCTCGATCAGATCGACATCGTGCTCATCATGTCGGTCAATCCCGGCTTCGGCGGTCAGAGCTTCATTCCTTCAGCGCTGGAAAAATTGCGCCGAGTGCGGGAACGTATTGATCGTTCCGGCCGCGATATCCGTCTGGAGATCGACGGCGGAGTGAAGCCCGACAATATTGCCGAGATTGCCGAGGCAGGTGCGGATACCTTTGTTGCCGGCTCGGCGATTTTTGGGCACAAGGACTACGCCGCCGTGATCGCTTCGATGCACAAGGCCATTGATTCCCGGCGCTAATCTGCAGACCCCCCTGTTGCAAGAAAGCAACACGGCGTGCAACAAAGCAACACCCGTGAGTTTAGTTAACCGGAGTTGAACAACAAGACGAAAACGCTCTGATAAGGTCCTCTCCGACGACGCGGTTCGGGTGGTTTTTCCGGCTGATCGCGTTGCATCAATCCAGCCGGAGACTGTACCCATGGCGACGCCATCCGCGTGTCAGAAGTCCTTGTTTCGTTTCGCAATTATTGGCTTTGGCCTGATTGCCTGCAGTAACGCATTTGCGGCCACGTCGGCACGCCTGCTGCCCGCTTCCGATCTGCTCGCACTTGTTTCGCCGGCCAAGGCTCCCAGCCTGTTGTTGCCGGCCGCCAGCATGGCGCTCGCCAATGTGCTTATGGCACACAAACCGGCACACGAGTCAGACAGCCGCCAGGCCGATGCACATTCCGGCCTTATCGCGTTGGCGATGGAATTGCGAAATATTCGCTACCGTAGCGGCGGTCGCAATCCGCAGTCCGGTTTTGATTGCAGCGGATTTGTCAGCTACGTGTTCCTGCACAGCATTGGCCTGAAGCTGCCGGCCACCTCGGCGGCGCAGTTCGTCGATGGCATCAAGGTAGCGCGCAATGACATGCGCAGCGGCGACCTGGTGTTCTTCCGCACATCAGGCAAGAAGCGCATTTCCCATGTCGGCATCTATCTGGACGATGGACGCTTCATCCATGCGCCATCAAGTGGCAAGGTCGTGCGCATCGACAGCCTCAGCGAAACCTATTGGGCCAAGCGTTTCGCTGGCGCCAAGCGTCCGGACGGCATCGCGCTGGGCTGAGTCTTATCTGGTTGTTACGACGGCAATCAGAACGCGTCGAACGCGGACTTGATCCACTCAAGCTCTGGGCTCACCGAATCGCCGGTCAGGCCAACGACATCGAATCTCGCCGCACGACGTGCGTGCTCGGGATGAGCAGCCAACCATAGCGACGCTGCACGAATCAACTTCGCACGTTTGCTCGGACCGACCGAATCCAGGCCATCGCCGGATCGCGCGCTGACGCGATAACGCACTTCAACAAAGACGATGGTTTCGCCATCGCGCATGACGATATCGATCTCGCCATGACGACTGTTGGCGTTGCGTTCAACCAGACGCAGGCCTGATGCCTGCAAACGCGTGCAAGCGATTTCTTCGTAGTGTTGACCGGTTGATCGCGTGCTCACCACTATCCGCCGTCTCAGGGTTGTGCGGATTGTGAGGTCAGTGCGCCAAGGCTCGGCCGCGCGACACCGTTCTCGAACTGCCCCCAGGCCAGCGTTCGAAAGATGCGCCCTTGTCGATCTGCAGTGAGTTGGCCAGTCGCGCCTTCTGCGTATTGGCCAGGATTGGCCACTAGCGCATCGATTACACCCAGCAGGTTGTAGGCATCCATGCCAAGCGCGAACAGTCGCGCGCCGCTGGCATTTGCGCTGCTGATCTGGTTTACGATTTCGTCTCGATCAGGCTTGCCGAGCATCGGCCCCAGCAACCACGGCGCGTCGGAAAACTCGACACCGTCCATATCACGATCCAGACCGACATTGCGCTCGCCCGCGTACACGTGCGACGTTGCGAACACTGGTGCCTTCACATTGGCGATATTCAATTGTGGCACCAGCAGGCGTGCCTGTTGCGGCAGCATGCTGATAAAGATTCCGCTGGTTGCTGCTGCGGAATCTGCAGGTGCTGCATCCATATTCGAAGTGGCGGCGCGGATCGCGTCGCGATAATTCACCTCGTCGCGGCGTAGCCGAGCTTGTCCGGAGATTCGGCCGCCACCCTGTTCGAAACGTGCGCGGAAAGCCTGCGAGGCGCGTTCAGCCCACTCCGCGTCACCGGTGATGATCGCGCTGGAACGAATGCCGCGCGCCAGCATGCGGTCGGCCGCCTGTGTGCCCTCCTCATCGGGTGGCAGGCCAAATTCGGCGCTTCCAGGCGGAGGCGCTGCGCCGCTATCGGGATGGTTGAGTGCCAGCAAGCGCACCGGCAACGGTTGTCCAAACAAGCGGCCAACTGCTTCGCGTTGTAGCGGGCCGACGACTCGATCAGCGCCATCACCGACGGCGCGTCCATAGGCGGCCAGCGCATCGTCCGGCGTGCGGCCCGTGTCGTAGACAGTGACTTGTGGACGCTGCTCATTCGGATCAGCGAAATAGGCCGTGAAAAAACCATCACGGATCGCCGCAGCCACGCTGGCGATGGCTCCCGTCGTCGGCAAGAGCAGGGCGACCCGACTGCCGGACGCCGGACTCCCGACTAAATTGCCGACAGGCGAGAGCGGACGCAACGCGCCGTCGCCGGGAAATTGAGAAGTCGCGGAGGTGGACTGATTCAACCAAGGCCAAAGCGCATCGTTCTGGGGCAGTTCCTTCGCGCGCTGTTCGCGTTCCGCCGCTGGAATTGTCGCCAACACGGCGAGCAAGGCATCGCGATTGCGATCACGGTCGATGCCTTGCAGCAATCCATCCATGAGCGAGCGCGTGCGCGCGGCGGCGAGCGGTCGCGAGGATGCGGCTTGGGCGCGTGCTCTCAACTCAAGTGCGCGCAGGCGCAAGCTTGGATACGCGTCCGCGTCCATATCGCGGATGCGCGATTCGGCAAATTGGGCATCGCCGCGGTCAAGTGCAATTTCGGCATCGAGCAAGTCGAGGCGGAACGGCTCATCGCCGGGCAGACGGCGGCGCTTGATACCGTCAAGGGCCATCGCCGCGCCTTTCAGGTCGCCGTTGTCGCGGCGCGCTTCGGCGGCACGCAAGCGAAAGTGCGCGGCATCATCGCTACCGCTGCGACTCGCCAAGTTCAGGAAGGCGACCGCGGAGCGTTCAAGTTCGCCTTGGCGATACATCGCTTCGGCGTCGGCAGCGCCTTGGGCGTCCACCGGGGTGAAGGTTGGCAAGGTCACGCAGCCGGCGGTCGCGAGGAGGCAGGCGGCGAACATCCAGCGGAACAATCGGATCGATGGCATGGAAAAGTCGCGTAAAAACGTCAGCGGTCATGATAGCGGAATGGCCCAAATCGACCTTGAATGCTCTGGAAATCGCTGAAGCAGGCATCATCACGGTTCGACCTCGCATGCCGGAACCACCATGTCTTCCGTACCGGGCCGCCTTTGGGTGGTCGCCACGCCAATCGGCAATCTCGAAGATCTGAGCGAACGCGCCAAGCGCGTACTTTGCGACGTTGCGCTGATTGCCGCCGAAGACACGCGCCATAGTGCCGGCTTGCTGACGCGCGTCGGCAGTCATGCCAAAACGGTTGCCTTGCACGAACACAACGAGCGTGAGCAATGTGATCGTCTGGTCGAGCAACTGCTGGCCGGCAGCGACATCGCGTTGATCAGCGATGCCGGTACACCACTGATCAGCGATCCAGGCTTTCGCTTGGTGCGGGCCGCGCGCGCGGCAGGCATCGTGGTGTCGCCGGTGCCGGGAGCGAGCGCGGCGATAGCTGCACTTTCCGTCGCCGGCCTGCCCAGTGATCGATTCGTGTTCGAAGGCTTCCTCCCGTCGCGCTCATCGGCGCGACGGGAGCGCCTGCAAGCACTGATTGCCGAATCGCGCACGTTGATTTTCTACGAGTCCAGCCACCGAATCGTCGACTCACTGACCGACATGGCTACGGTGTTTGGTGCGACCCGCGACGCGGTTATCGCGCGCGAGCTGACCAAGCTCTACGAAACCGTGCTCGATGGTCCGCTGCAGAGCTTGCTCGCCCGGGTCACAGCGGATCCGAATCAGCAGCGTGGCGAGTTTGTCGTGCTGGTCGCAGGGGCCGAAGGCGACGATGCCGACAACGTCCTTGCAGAAGGCCGCCGCGTGTTTGCACTGCTACGAGATGAACTTCCACCGGCGCGTGCCGCGAAGCTCGCTGCCGCGATTACCGGCGCGCCTCGCAAGGCGCTGTACGAATAACATTTCTAGGCGTTGCAACCGTTTGCTGCACTGCGACACTGCGGCAGGAGATCGACCAATAGCGGCGGCGTAGAATCGTAGTTGCGGATTGTCTGATGGCAGCGTCGCGTGCGATGTTGCTGGAGCAGAATGCGCCTCTGTCGCTACGGATTCATCCATGATTTCCGATACCGTCGTTGAGTTGTCGCGCTGGCAATTCGCCATCACCGTTCTCTATCACTTCCTGTTCGTGCCACTGACGTTGGGCCTCAGCATGATCCTGGCGATCATGGAATCGGTCTACGTAATGACCGGCAATCCCATCTACAAACAGATGGTGAAGTTCTGGGGCAAGTTGTTCGGCATCAACTTCGCGCTCGGCGTTGCCACTGGCATCACCATGGAGTTCCAGTTCGGAACCAACTGGTCGTACTACTCGCAGTATGTCGGCGATGTGTTCGGTACGCCACTTGCCATTGAAGGCCTGATGGCGTTCTTCCTGGAATCCACATTCGTCGGACTGTTTTTCTTTGGCTGGGAACGCTTGTCGAAGGTCAAACACCTGATGGTGACTTGGCTCGTCGCGCTTGGTTCCAATCTGTCCGCGTTGTGGATTCTAGTTGCCAACGGCTGGATGCAGTATCCGGTCGGTGCGCATTTCAACGCCGAAACCCATCGCATGGAACTGGACAGTTTCATCGAAGTGTTCTTCAACCCGGTGGCGCAAGTGAAGTTTGTGCACACGGTTTCTGCCGGCTACGCGACCGGCGCGTGCTTCGTGCTCGGGTTAAGCGCCTGGTACTTGATCAAGGGGCGGCATCGACGTTTCGCGTTGCGCTCCTATGCCATCGCTGCCGCGTTCGGCCTGGCGTCGGTGTTGTCGGTGATCACGCTCGGCGATGAAAGCGGTTACGAAGTAGGCCATGCGCAGAAGGTGAAGCTGGCAGCGATCGAAGCGATGTGGGAAACCGAACCGGCACCTGCCCCGTTCACCATCGCGGGCATCGTCGATTCGAAAAACATGCGCACCGATTACGCGATCAAGGTGCCGTGGATGATGGGCCTGATCGCGACCCGATCCATCGACAAGGAAATCCCGGGCCTGCGCGAATTGATCGACGGCCACGTGGAAAAAATCCACAACGGGATGAAGGCATACGGCGCATTGCAAGGCGTGCGCGCCAATCCCGGAGATGCGGCAGCACAGGCAACGCTGAAGAAATATCAGGGCGATCTTGGCTATGGCTTGCTGGTCAAGCGCTACGCACCCGACGTCGTGGACGCGACCGATGCGCAGATCAAGCAGGCGGCACGCGACGGCATTCCGCCGGTGGGCGTGGTGTTTTGGTCGTTCCGCATCATGGTGGCCTGCGGCTTCCTGATGCTCGGCATCTTTATCTGGGGATTCATCGCTTCCGCTCGACGGCGCGTTGGTAGTGGCCGATGGTTGTTGCGCGCGTCCTTGTTTGCAATGCCATTGCCATGGATCGCCTGCGAGACCGGTTGGATCGTTGCCGAAGTCGGACGACAACCCTGGACCGTGGCGGAAGTACTACCAACCTGGATGTCGGTGTCCTCGCTGACGGTGATGGATCTGGTTTTCAGCCTGACCGGTTTCATCGTTTTCTACACGGCACTCTTGATCGTCGAGGTCTGGCTGATGCTGAAGTTCGCCCGCAAAGGACCGGATGACGAAAAAGAAGAGCCCTCGCCCGCGCACATCACGCCCAAATCCGTGCACCCGGCAGAGGGCTTGCAGACATGATCGACGCACTCTCGTTTTTGATGAACTACGAAAGCCTGCGCGCCATCTGGTGGGGCCTGCTCGGCGCATTGTTGATTGGCTTCGCCGTGATGGGCGGCTACGATCTTGGTGTTGGCGCGATGTTGCGCGTGATTGCCAAGACGGACGACGAACGCCGCGTGTTGCTCAACGCGGTCGGTCCAACCTGGGAAGGCAACCAGGTTTGGTTCGTACTGGGTGGTGGAGCGATCTTCGCGGCCTATCCACTGATCTACGCGGCCGCATTTTCCGGATTTTTCGTCGCGCTGATCCTGGTGTTGTTTGCGCTGATCCTGCGCCCCGTCGGGTTCGACTATCGCAGCAAGGTGGAAGACCCGCGCTGGCGGGGCTTCTGGGATTGGTGTCTGGTCATTGGTGGCTTCGTGCCGGCACTGGTCTTCGGCGTCGCCTTCGGCAACTTGCTGCAGGGCGTGCCTTTCAGTTACGACGACAGCATGCGGGTCACCTATTACGGTGGACTTCTGGGATTGCTCAATCCGTTCGGCCTGCTTGCCGGCGTGGTCAGCCTGTCAATGCTGTGTATGCAGGGCGCGGCGTTCCTGCAATTGAAAACCGAAGGGGTGATTCGTGAGCGTGCGCGACGATGCCTCGGCATTGCGATCGTTGTGCTGTGCGTTGCGTTTGCGGCCGCCGGCATCTGGCTGGCGATTGGCATTGACGGCTATCGAATCGCGTCGTTCGCGGGCACGGCAGCACCGTCCAATCCACTGGCCAAAACGGTCATCAGCGAAGCGGGTGCGTGGCTGGCGAACTATCGTGCTGCGCCGATACTGTGGCTGGTTCCCGCCTTGGTGTTCATCGCATCCGCAGCAACGTGGCTGTTGGGAGCGGCGCGCAGTGGACTCGCCTTCATCGCCAGTTCCATTGCCGTCGCTTGCGTGGTGCTGACGGCGGGTGTCTCGATGTTCCCTTTCCTGATGCCATCCAGCCTCAATCCATCACACAGCCTGACGGCGTGGGATGCGACATCCAGCCTGCACACGCTGCGCTGGATGTTCTGGCTGGTTCTGATCTTCCTGCCGATCATCATCGCCTACACAAGTTGGGTGTTCCGCGTCATGCGCGGGCCTGTGACGCTCGAGCACATCCGCAGCTCCGACGCTCACTACTGAGGACGACGAATAATGTGGTACTTCACCTGGATACTGGGCCTGTTGATGGCCTGTGCGGCTGGCATCATCAATGCAATGTGGCTGGAGTTCAAAGGCTATCCGGAAGACGAAGCCGACCCGGATTGATGTCTCTATGTAACCGTTCCGCTACGTTCGCAAAGGCGAACGGCTATCTGGAATGTCACTACTCGCCATGATCGTCATCCACCCTACCGTCGTCATCCCCGCGAAGGCGGGGACCCATTCTGATTTTGTCGCAGTTTCAGTGACTAAGCGTAGATCAACTTGGGTCCCCGCCTTCGCGGGGATGACGAGGGTTCTTGACTGTTGCCGGGCGCTGGCACTTCATGCGTAGGGATGATGAGGCGCTGTCGATGCGCTGGCTGGCAACGCGGATTGCGCCAGTGCGTCGATGGATCTTCGGCGCTGCGATTTCGGGCGTGCTCGCGACCGCCGCCTATGCCGCTTTCGCATCGTCCATCGCACAACTGATCGGTCGCTGGAGTCGCGGTGATTTGTCGGACAGCGGATGGTTGCTGGCGTTCGCCATTCCGGCCGCGCTGATTGCGCGCAGCGTGTTGCATGCGGTAAAGGAATGGTTGGCGGCGCGAGCTTCAGTTGCTTTGCGGTTGCGTGTTCGCGACGAAGTCCTCAACGCGTTCGCCGCGCTCGGCCCGCTGCGCTCAAGTGCGGGCAGCGACGGCGCGCTGGCGAGTGTCCTGATCGATCAAGTCGACGCGCTGGATGGTTACGTCTCGCGCTACCGGTCGCAGCAGTTGATCGTGCTGGCCGTACCGGTCCTGATAGCCGAGCTGGTGTTTCCGTCGAGCTGGCTGGCCGCTCTGATCCTGATAGGAACCGCACCGTTGATTCCGCTGTTCATGGTGCTGGTCGGACGCCAGGCAGCCGCCGCGAGTACCGAGCAAGCCGGTGCGCTGGCGCGGCTTGGCGGACAGTTCCTTGATCTGGTGCGCGGCCTTCCAACGTTGCGACTGCTTGGCCGTGTCGATGCCGGCGCTGATCGACTTGACGACGGAGCGCAGGACTACCGGAGGCGCAGCATGGGCGTGTTGCGTATCGCGTTCCTGTCGTCCGCAGTGTTGGAATTGTTCGCATCGATCGCCATTGCGATGGTGGCGCTCTATTTGGGATTGGCTCTGCTTGGCCGTTTCAACGTCGGCCACTACGGCGTTGCGATGACGCTCGACAAGGCGCTTTTCATCCTGCTGCTGGCGCCAGAGTTCTTCGCACCGCTGCGGCAGCTGGGTAGCGATTACCACGCACGTGCGCAAGCCATCGCCGCGGCAGCAGCGATTCGCGGTGTCCTTCAACGCGTGCCCCAGCGAGCAATCCCGGACGCAACTTCCACCAGTGAGATTTCCGACTCCACGCAACCAACAACCTTCATCGAATTCGATCAGGTCACGCTGCAACATGCCGATGGTCGCGTGGCATTGGAAAACATCAGCTTCCGCATTGACCGTGGCGAGCGAGTGCTTCTGCGTGGTGCCAGTGGAGCGGGGAAAAGTTCGGTACTCGCACTGCTGGCCGGCTTCGTGACGCCAACTTCAGGTTGCATCCGCATCGATGGACTGGATCTTTTGCAACGTGACCGCGACGAATGGTGGAGCCACCTTGCTTGGCTGGAGCAGCGCCCGGAATGTTTTGCAGCCAGCGTGCGTGACAACGTCTTGATCGGACTGGATCGCGATGATCGCGTTCGACTCTGGACCGCACTGGAGCGCGCCGACTTTGCCGATGATGTTCGCGAGCTGCCATTGCAGGCAGAGTCTCCATTGGGACAGGCCGGCAGTGGTTGGTCAGGCGGACAACTGCAACGCATAGCGCTTGCACGTGCGCTGGCGCGTGACGCGTCGTTGTGGTTGCTCGACGAACCGCTCGCCCATCTGGATCGTGAGACATCCAACGCACTGCGCGTGTCGCTCGAAGAAAGCAGCCGTGGTCGCACGGTGTTGATCGCATCGCACGACGATGCTGACCGCGATTGGGTTGATCGCATTTTGACTCTCGACGCAGGTCGTCTCGTGGAGAACTCCGCATGACGACCAGAACATCATGGCTATCGCGCCTGCGCCCACGCATCGGATTGCTCGCGCTCGCGATGATGCTGGGCGCTCTCGCGTTGCTCGCCGGCATGGGACTGCTTGCCTATTCCGGCTGGTTCATCAGCGCGACGGCAATTGCCGGTGCCGGTGGCGCGACGGCGCTCGCGTTCGACATCTTCCGACCCGGCGCGATCATTCGTGCGTTCGCCGTGGTTCGTACTGCTGCGCGCTATGGCGAACGGCTGGTATCTCACGATGCGGTACTGCATTTACTCGCAGACCTTCGCAGCCAGGCTTACCAAAAGCTCGCACGTCTTGCGCCAGAACCGCTCGCACAGCATTCGGATGGCGATCTTCTTCAGCGCGTCGTCGGCGATGTCGATACGCTCGACGAGGGTCCCTTGCGAGTCGTGCTGCCGCTGCTGTGGAGTGGCTTGGTGGTGATGCTGGCGTTGCTGTTGGTGACGCTCGCTCATCCCGCGCTGTTCGCCGTCGCCGCGCCGTGGTTGCTGGCTGCCGCGATGCTCGTCCCCGCCGCCACAGCGAGACAAGCGTGGCTTGCCAATCGTCGTCTCGCTGAATTGGCTGGTAGGCATCGCGAACTAGCGATCGATCAATTGCGCGGATTGACAACTTTGTTGTTGTGCGGCGCCTGGTGGCAACGTCGCGCCCAGTGGACTGAACTGGATCGCAAGATCGTGGATGGCCGATTTCGACAACGCCTGATTGATGTTGCCGGACTTGCCGCGGTGATGCTGTGCATCGGACTCGCGGCGTGGGCAGTGCTCTCCCGAGGCGAGGACCTGATCGCATCGCAAACGGTGTCGTTGCCATGGTTGGCGATGAGCGCGCTTGCGTGTCTAGCCACGCTGGAAGCACTCGCACCCGCTGCCAGCGCGATGCAGGCGTGGGCGCGCACGAAGGCCGCCAACGACCGACTCGACGACTTGTTCAACCAGAACGAGCAGGTCGTTTTTCCCAAAGTGTCGGTGCCCGCTTTGAATGATTCCATCCCGGCCAATGGGGATGTCTTGTCATTGCACGGAGCGAGCTTTTTTCATTCGCGCGATGGAAACGCTATGCAGTCGCACGGGATCGGCGCGACCACCCTCGACATCGCGCTCGGCGACCGCATCGTCATCAGCGGCCCTTCGGGATCAGGTAAATCGACTTTGGCTGCCTTGCTGGGTCGCACGCTCGACCCGCAAAGCGGTGTCATCAAACTCGGGGATGTCGATCTTCGTCGGATTCCCGAGGCATCACTGCGCTCGTCAATCGCCCTGCTCGCCCAGCGCCCGCATCTGTTCGCAATGACGCTCGCCGAAAATTTGCGCCTCGGCGACCCGTCCGCCGACGATGCACGCCTGCTCGCTGCGCTCGAGGCGGTCGCACTCGACGCGTTCGTGGGAGCCTTGCCATTGGGTTTGGCAACACCCATTGGCGAATACGGCGTTGGACTATCCGGCGGCGAAGCACGCCGCGTTGCGATAGCGCGCACCTTGCTGCAAAACGCCCGCATCGTGATCCTCGATGAACCCTTCGAAGGCTTGGACAGCGCCACCCGCGACCGCGTCGTCAACGGCATCGACGCCTGGCTGGAAGATGCGACTCTCATCATCATCAGCCATCACAAAGTGGTTTTCGGACGCACCGCGCGACGCCTCGCGATCAGGCATGGTGAAATGATCGAAGTAGCCAATGAACCGGCGACAGGTCCGAGCACATGAACCGCAGGAGCCACATGACCGACATCACGATCTACCATAACCCCGCCTGCGGCACGTCGCGAAACGTGCTCGGCATGATCCGCAACAGCGGTGTCGAACCCACTGTGATTGCCTACCTCGACACACCCCCGGATCGCGAAACGCTGCGTGCGCTGCTCGCCGAAATGGGTATTCCCATTCGCGAGCTCCTCCGTGAGAAAGAAACCCCGTACCAGGAACTCGGACTCGGCAACCCGGAGCTGACCGACGAACAGCTGATCGGCGCGATCATCGCCCACCCGATCCTGATGAATCGCCCTGTGGTTGTCACTCCGCTAGGCACCAGACTGTGCCGACCGTCCGAAGCCGTTCTCAACCTTCTGCCCGACTCCCAGCGCGAAGACTTCACCCGCGATGACGGCAGCGTGATCGGAGCCGGCACCGGCACGATTCGCTAGCGCTGTCGATCTCGCCAACGTGTTCATCCGGTTACCGTAACCTGGCGCATAACGTTTGGCGGTCTAAACGGCAATCGTTCGCTGTCGTCAGACTGGTCAAGCATTACGTCAGACTGCCGCCCGCCGCTTCCCTTCTGTTTAGTCATCGCCAGACTGGTCAAGCTTATCATTGTTCTGCTGGGTCACTCTTGGTGTTGTCCAATTCCACACTGGTCAAGCGTTTCGCCGGGCTGCCGCCCGCCGCCCCACCTTTCTCCTCGCAGAGAAACGTGGGCCAAAGATGCGCCCTTGGCGGGTCGGTCGTGCGATGAAGCCGCACGACTACGCGAGTTGGCTACGGGGTTCGCTGAAGGCGCATCCCTGCGCCTGCAGCGAACTGGCCGAATCCATTCGACCACCCTTCGGGCGCTTCCTTCGCCAACTCGCCTCCCCGAATCGGTATGAAGTTCAAAGGCACGCAGCGTTGCTGCGTTGTCCGCCGCCAGCGGCGGATGTTTCGTCTTTTGACTCACCCGCCCGTTCCTGTCGGCAAGTACTGAACGGATCAGCCGCTTGCGGGACGCGCTGGGAGCGCGTCGTCGGCGGCGGCCCAGGATGTGCCTTCAGCCGAAACCGGCCAGTGCTTGCGCACCCGCACGGCTTCACCGTGCGGGCGACAGGCCATCGGGTCGCATCTTTGGCCTACGTTTCTCTGCGAGGAGAAAGGTAGGGCGGCGGGCGGCAGCCCGGCG
>JBBSTF010000016.1:0-57451 GCA_038236135.1 Lysobacterales bacterium | reverse complement strand
GGCGAACCATGCGCCAAGTTGCCCACCAAAATTGGCGATCTTGTCTGGCTGACCCGAATGCGACCAACCCGGGTCCTGGGGGCTATAGCTGATCAGGCACAGCAACAAATAGACCGCCAGCGGCAGCAACAACAGAAAACCCGACTCGCGGAAAACGCGATGCAGCCGCTCGTTGCGGACGGGAGCCGATTTGGCTGCCGTGGATCGACTGTTGCGGGAAGTTTCGCGTGCTGCGCGTCGTGTCGCCATGGATGCCTTCAGGGCCGGATTCAGGCGAGCCGATCGGCGCCCGAATACCGGCGAATTACAGGATTGCGCAACGACTCGCCGTTGCGCCGACAGTGGCGATCCTAACCCGGATCGCCGCTGTCACTCAGGCCATCGCCTGCAGCGCGGGGTGGGTAATCCGACCCGCGTCGACGTTGATGCCGGCATTAAGCGAGGGATGGTCGCGCCACTGCTGGCCGGCGGCCAGCCGAACCACATAGGGAAGAATCGCTGCGGAAATCGCCTGGGACGACGTCTGCGGCACTGCGCCGGGCATGTTGGTGACGCAGAAATGGGTGACTCCATCGACCTTGTAAGTCGGCTCGGCCCAGGTAGTTGGGCGCGACGTTTCGAAGCAGCCCCCCTGATCGATGGAAATGTCGGCGAGCACGCTGCCCGGCTCCATCGACTTCACCATTTCCGCGGTCATTACACGCGGCGCTTTTGCGCTGGGGATCAGTACGGCACCGACGACGAGATCAGCGTTGCGAATTTCGCGGGCAATCGTTTCCTGGTATGGATAAAGCGCGGTCACGTTGGCGCCGAGCGCCATCATCTGGGCGAGGCGATCGGGTCGCATATCGAAAACGACCACGTTGGCACCACCAGCGGCAGCCAGTTGCGCGGAATTGCTGCCTGCCGCACCTGCGCCAAAGACCACCACCTTGCCACGTTCGGTTGCCGGCAAGCCGCCGAGCAACTTGCCCTTGCCGCCGGCAGGCTGATGCAACAATTGGGTGCCGATCTGCACGGCGATTCGGCCAGCGATAATCGACATGGGTGCCAGCAGCGGCAAAGAGCCATCCGCTTCCTGTACCGATTCGAAGGCAATGCCCGTCAGGCCGATGTCGAGCAGACGCTGGGTCAGTTTGGGCTCCGCTGCAAGATGCAGGTAGCAAAACAACAGATGGTCCTGGCGCAGCCGAGTCAGGTCACCCTCGATGGGCTCCTTTACCTTCACGATGAGCTGGCCCGCTTCGTAGAGCGCATCGGCATCGGCGGCAATGTTCACACCGACGGCCGTGAAATCGTCATCGCTGAAACCACTCTTGATGCCGGCTCCGGACTGCACGAACACTTCGTGGCCATGTCGGATCAGGTCCGCGCAGGCAGCGGGAACGAGGGCGACACGGCCTTCGAGGGTCTTGGTTTCAGACGGGATACCGATACGCATGGTGTTTCCTCGACGAGTGAATGTGGCTGATGGCGACTGCGAATGAATGCTGCAAACCTTGAAACCTGCGACGCTGGCCTCCATCCTCGCGGATTGAAACGAAGTCGCGTCGCGCCACTGTGGCGTCGATGCGGTCAACGTGGAAAGCAAAAAACCGCTTTCACTTCAATCACTTGGGAACGACGCCTCGTTGCCCAGCGCAGGCCTGCAAACGGCCGGGATTATACATGAGCACTACCAAGCACTCGCGACTGATCATTCTCGGCTCCGGTCCAGCTGGCTACACGGCAGCGGTTTACGCGGCCCGCGCCAATCTGAAGCCAACCATGATCACCGGCCTCGCCCAGGGTGGTCAGTTGATGACGACCACCGATGTCGACAACTGGCCCGGCGACGCTCACGATCTTCAAGGGCCGGATCTCATGAGGCGCATGGCGGAACATGCCGAGCGATTCGAGACCGAAATGGTGTTCGACCACATCCATAGTGTCGACCTCACGCAGAAACCCATTCGCATGAAGGGAGACAGCGGCGAATACAGCTGCGATGCGTTGATTATCACAACGGGTGCCACTGCGAAGTACCTCGGCATCGAGTCGGAAGAAAGGTTCAAAGGACGAGGCGTTTCAGCCTGCGCGACCTGCGACGGATTTTTCTTCCGCGACCAGGATGTTGCCGTCATCGGCGGAGGCAACACGGCAGTCGAGGAAGCGCTCTATCTGTCCAACATCTGCCGCAAGGTGACCTTGGTCCATCGTCGCGACAAGTTGCGCTCGGAAAAAATCATGCAGGACAAGCTGTTCGCCAAGGAACGCGAAGGCAAGATCGAAATCATCTGGAACGCCACGGTTGACGAAGTGCTGGGCGACGACACCGGCGTCACCGGCGTACGCGTCGCCAGCACCGTTGACGACAGCACTCGCGATATCGAAGTCACCGGCATGTTCGTGGCAATCGGACACACACCCAACACCGGCATATTTGACGGACAGCTCGACATGAAAGGCGGCTACATCATTATCAAGAGTGGCTTGAACGGCGGCGCGACCGAGACCAGCGTGCCCGGCGTCTTTGCGGCCGGAGACGTGGCTGACCAGGTCTATCGCCAGGCTGTTACCTCGGCTGGCTTCGGCTGCATGGCGGCGCTTGATGCGGAGAAGTTCCTGGATCAATAGCAGCTCGCGTCGCGACGTGAGCGACACAATGATTGGCGTTCCCGTGCACTTGCAGATCCATCAACGGATCAGCGAGATTTCGGCCACGCAGTGGGACGCGCTGGTGCCCGACGCCAATCCCTTTCTTTCCCATGCATTTCTCGATGCGCTGGAAGCCGAGCATTGCCTGCGCAGCGATTACGGATGGACGCCGCATCATTTAAGCCTGCACGCAGGCGACGAACTGGTTGGTGCCGTTCCGCTGTATCTGAAAGGCAACTCGCACGGTGAATTCGTGTTCGACTGGGCCTGGGCGAACGCCTGGGAGCAAGCGGGGCACACCTACTATCCCAAGCTGCTCGCGGCAGTTCCGTACTCTCCAGTGACTGGCCCGCGTCTGATCGTCGGCAACAATGTCGACGCCAGCTCGCGACGTGTCGCGCTGGCACAGGCATTGCGTGACCACGTAAACCAAATCGGCCTGTCATCAGTGCACGCGAACTTCACCAACACCGATGACGCCGATGCACTCGCGGGCGATGGCTGGTTGCGACGCGAAGACACCCAGTTCCACTGGAAAAACCGCGACTGGCCCGACTTCGACGCATTCCTCGCTGCGTTAACCGCGAAGAAGCGCAAGAATATTCGCCAGGAGCGCGCCTCCGTTGCCAGTGCCGGCATTCGTTGCACCATGAAGCACGGCGACGAAATCGACGAGAACGATTGGCGCGCGATTCACGACCTCTACGTTTCGACGTTCGAGGATCACGGCAACCTGCCGGTGCTCACCGAGGGCTTCTTCCGTCGCCTCGCCAGCATGATGCCCATGCGCGTCATCGTCTGCGAGTGTCGCCATGGCGATCAATTGGTTGCGATGGCTCTGTTCCTGCGCAGCGATGAGACCTTGTACGGACGCTACTGGGGCGCACATGTCGGCGTGCCCGGTCTGCATTTTGAAGCCTGTTATTACCAGGGCATCGACTATTGCCTGCGCCATGGGCTGAAGACGTTCGAGCCCGGCGCGCAGGGCGAACACAAGATTGCGCGCGGCTTCCTGCCGACGGTGACGCAGTCATTCCACTACCTGCGCGACGAGGGATTCCGGCAAGCCGTCGCGGACTATCTGGGACGCGAAAGCGTCTCGCGACGGGCTTATCGCGCAGACCTGATGCAGCGTTCGCCTTATCGCGATGACGTTGACGAATGACAACGCGGCTGACGGTTCTCGATCCGTCGCGCGTCGACGCGTTTCCTTGCGTCGACAAGGCGCTTGAGTACCCCAATGGCTTGCTCGCTGCCGGCGGCGATCTGTCGGTCGATCGGCTGCTGCTCGCCTACCGTCACGGCATCTTCCCCTGGTATTCCGAAGGCGAACCGATCCTGTGGTGGTCGCCCGATCCGCGCATGGTGTTTCGCACAAACCGCATGCATGTGCCGCGTCGCCTGGCTCGGTTGCTGCGCAACTGCACATGGCAAGTTCGCGCGGACACTGTGTTCCGCGACGTGATGCGCGCCTGCGCCCAACCACGTCCCGATCAGCCGACCACCTGGATCTGCGCAGACATGCTGCAAGCGTATGGAGAATTGCACGATGCCGGCCACGCCCATTCAATCGAAGTATTCGATGGCGACGTATTGATCGGCGGCATCTACGGTGTCGCCGTCGGTCGCATGTTCTTCGGCGAGTCGATGTTCGGCACCGTTAGCGGCGCGTCGAAAGTTGCCTTGCTCGCCCTCTGCCATGCGCTCGATTTATGGCGCTGGCCGCTGCTGGATGCGCAGGTGCAATCGGACCATTTGGAAACACTTGGTGCGTTGTCGCTTTCGCGTGACGATTTCATCAAGGAAATGGCCGAGCTCGTCGAGCAGCCCGGCGCTTCTGAATCGTGGTCAACGCATTTTCCGCGGATCGAAATCACCCAACTGGGCGTTTTCTAGGCCCGCGCTCATTCTCGGCGACTTACTGCGCATGCGAGAATTGAACTCGTTTCCTTGATGGCAAATCTCGATGGCCGGTTCAAGCTTCTTCGCACTCTTCGACGACATCGCGACCTTGCTCGACGATATCTCGTTGATGACCAAGATCGCTGCGAAAAAAACGGCGGGCGTGCTGGGCGACGATCTCGCCTTGAATGCTGAGCAGGTTGCCGGCGTGTCTGCCGACCGCGAGCTACCGGTGGTCTGGGCAGTCGCGAAAGGCTCGTTGATCAACAAGGCGATCCTGGTGCCGGCGGCACTATTGATCAGCGCGATTGCCCCTTGGGGCGTCACCGTGCTGCTGATGATCGGCGGCGCCTACCTGTGCTTTGAAGGTGTCGAAAAGCTTGCCGAGCGCTGGCTGCACGACAAGCACGACGATGACGCACATGCGCAACGGCTGCGCGCAATGACCGACGAATCGATCGATGTCGTAGCGATGGAAAAAGACAAGGTGAAGGGTGCGATCCGCACCGATTTCGTGCTGTCCGCCGAAATCATCGTGATATCGCTCGGGGTCGTTGCTACCCAACCCTTTCTCAATCAAGTCATGGTGTTGGTACTGATTGCGTTGGCAATGACGGTCGGTGTCTATGGCTTTGTCGCTGGAATCGTCAAGCTCGACGATGCCGGGCTTTATCTTGCGAAGCGGCAGGATGTCGGCGTTCTCGGAAATCTGTTTCGCGCCATCGGTCGCGGATTACTCGTGTTCGCGCCTTGGTTGATGAAAGCCCTCTCCATCGTCGGCACGATCGCAATGTTCCTGGTCGGAGGCGGCATCCTCGTCCATGCGATCGGGCCGTTGAACCATCTCGTCGAACAGATCTCGCCCGCAGGTGCGCTCGGCAGCGTCGTCGCCCAGCTCAGCAACGCGTTGGTCGGCGTTGTAACCGGCGCCGTCGTACTAGCCATCGTGACGGCGTTCCAGAAATTACGCGGCGGAAAACCCACGCACTGAAAGCGCGGATCGACGCAAGTGAAGATGCCGGCGCACTGGCCGGCGCTTCATTTTTACAATGTAGCCGTACTACTAGAACGGAATATCGTCGTCGTTGAACGGGTCGTCATTTTGCGGCGGAGCTTGTCGATTCGGAGCATTTGAACCCGAACCACGCGGTGCGCCGCTACCAGCACCACTACCACCACGCGACGAACCACCGCCTTCGTTGCGATATCCGCCGCCGCCACCACCGCCACCGCCTTCACCACCGCCAGCTACACCGCCGAGCATCTGCATTTCATTGGCGACGATGTCGGTGCTGTAGCGCTCGATACCTTCCTTGTCGGTGTACTTGTTCGTGCGTAACGAACCTTCGATGTAGACCTGTCGGCCCTTCTTCAGATACTCGCCGGCGATCTCACCGAGCTTTCCGAACAACACCACTCGGTGCCATTCGGTACGCTCCTGGTTTTCGCCGGTCTGCTTGTCCTTCCACTGCTCGGACGTGGCGATGCGCAGGTTGCAGATTGCGCCGCCGTTTGTGGTGTAACGGGTTTCGGGATCGGCACCGAGATTGCCGACGATGATGACCTTGTTAACGCCTCTTGCCATGACTGTGACCTGCTGGAGCCGTGATCCGTGCTGCGGGGATCGGGTGGGGAATGCGGCACCGACGGCACCGTTCCATGGGACGGCGATGATAACGCCGCGACGACGGCTTTGTACCGCAATCTTCCCCCGACCAACAGCCGGCTTGAAACCTCCAATAGGCAGCGGAAACTCTATCCAAACCCGGCTTGGCACGGAGACCAGGACGGACTCCGCCGCTTAAGGTCACACTCCGTTCATCGACATTGCCCCGAAATGTGGCGCAGGTGGCAGTGAAGAAGAACCGCTTCGGCTCACGGGGATGGCAGTGATTTCGCACCTGCCCTGCGCGTGGAACGAGGGTTGGTCATCCCTCATAACCACCGGCTGATCGTGATCGTCGCGATCATTGCCACCCGCAAAGGAGACCCACCATGTTGCATTACGCCATCATTTTCCTTGTAGTCGCGATCATTGCCGGCGTTCTCGGTTTCGGAGGCATCGCAGGTGCCGCCGCAGGCATCGCGAAGATTTTGTTCGTTGTGTTCATCGTCCTGTTCCTTGCTGCACTGATTTTCGGTCGCAAGCCAAAAATCTAGGAACTCGGTATCGGCGGCCATCCGGCCTTCAGCTTCATCTATTCATTATGCTGAACGCGTGTCAGCTGGCATCAGCACGCTAACCAACCTTTATCCCCTGAGGAGACCTCCATGAATTCGATTTCCACCAAGCGTTCGCTTCTCGTTCTTGCCATCGCCGCGTCAATGGCGTTTGCCCTGCCTGCGTGCACCCACAACCCAAACAAGACCGGCGCTGAGAAAACCGGCGAAGTCGTCGGAGGCGCCGTCGAGAACACAGGTGAGGTTATATCCGACGCCTGGATTACCACCAAGGTGAAGTCTCAGTTGATCGCCGACGACCTTGTCAAGGCACGCAACATCGATGTCGATACAGTAGATGGTGTCGTCAAACTCAACGGCATGGTCTTTTCCAACGCCGAGCGCTCCCGCGCAGTGTCGATCACCAAGGCGACCAAGGGCGTTAAGCGCGTCGACACGTCTAACTTGAAGATCAAGTAATCGAAAAGTGGTGCTGCCGTCGCCCGAGTGCTCTAACGAGGTTCGGGCGACGAAGTCTTCCTTATTTGATTGAACTTAGTGCATGCGTTTCTGGTGCCAAGGGAACGTAATTGTCCAGGAGTACACCATGGCCAGTTTGAAAAATGTGATTCGCTCGGGCGTTGATGACGCCGAAGAGACACTATCCGATTTCGCCGATGCCAGCCGTCGACGTGCCCGGCGTGCCGGCAAGCAGATTCAAAGCGGCGCTTCCGCTGGACAGGATCTTGCCAGCGAGTTTTTTGCGGACGTTACGGCAACAGCACGCAATGCGGGCCAGCTCGTCCGCGAGCGGCCAATCGCAAGCGCTGCTGCAATGATCGTCGGCGGGCTGCTGATCGGCGCTGTCTTTGCCTTCATGCGCCGTCGCTAGCGCGACGGCGTAATACTGTCCTGAAAAAGCAGCGATTCCTCGCTGCTTTTTTTATTCGGCTCGCATCGATCACTCGGCACCAAAACATCGAGCATTCGACTTGGTGGCCCCGGCCCGATTCGAACGGGCGGCCTTCCCCTTAGGAGGGGAATTTCTAAGCTCGATACCGTAAGCAATTACGACGCAAGTGATTGATCTACCGTCCTAGTGCGTCCCAGTGTGTTCTGCGGTATTCTCCCCATAGCACTTACAGTGCACTTACACGCTGCGTTCGGTTTCAATTGCGCGGCCGGAGATTCACCTGGGAGAGCTTTCGCGGTGACACTGAAGATTGGTCTGCGTTCGCAAGAGTCGGCAACCGCATTGGCGTGTAGAGCGCGCAGCGCATCAGGTGCTTTGGTACAAATTGCCACAAAGCTCCATGATTCCCGACCTTGATCGAACCGAGCGGCTGCGGCGCGAGTTTGTGCGCGCCCTCATTGAAGATTCGCAAGTCGGAGAGGCTATGGCGGTGCCGTTGGCGGATGGTCTCGTACGGTATTTCCAGCGAAATTACCCAGGCGCGCAGCTGTACATTCCCAAGCCTGTGCGTCTGTACGACGTTCCCCAGATTGAAGCGGACCTTCGCGCTGGACAGCCGCCTAAATTGGTCGCACGCAAGCACGGCACCACGCTGCGCCAATTGCATCGTTTGATTCCTGGAGGATTAGCGCGACCATGATTGCGAAGCTCACGCTGCGGACTGTAGAAGCCGCGAAACCATCGGCGGCGCCATACGAGATCCGCGATGCCGATATCACCGGCCTTCTGTTGCGGGTTCAGCCAACCGGCGTCAAGTCCTTCTACGTTGAGCTAGCGCGCGGTATTCGCGTTCGCATTGGGCGCTATCCCGTACTGACTGTCGAGGGCGCCCGAACACAAGCGAAGGCGAATCTTGGCGAATTCGCGCGCTCTGGTGAGCGACCGAGACCCAGGGTCAAGGTTGAGTCCTTTGGCGATTTTATCCGCGATCGCTATGCGCCCTGGTTCTTGGCAGAACGCAAGCGGGGTGAGCGAAATATCGCGGCAATCGATGCGCAATTTGGCGATCTATACAAGCGGCCGCTCGGTGACATATCCGCATGGCTGATCGAAAAGCATAAAGCGGCTCGGTTGGCGGCTGGATTAAGTCCGGCAACCGTCAACCGCGACCTAGTGAGAATCAAGGCTGCATTCGCAAAGGCGGTCGAGTGGGAGCTATTGCCGGAGCACCCGCTGCGTAACGTCAAGCGCGCAAAGGGTGAAAACAGCGGCCACGTTCGGTTCCTGAGCGATACCGAGGAACAAGCGCTCCGCATTGCTCTTGATGCGCGGGAGCGGGGAAATGAGCTGCGCCGCGAGCGTGGCAACACTTGGCGCACGCAGCATGGGCAAGCTGCGCTGCCCGCGATCACCGGGTACTGCGACCACCTGATGCCGATGGTGCTTGTTTCACTGAACACCGGTCTGCGTCGCGGTGAGCTGACGGCGATAACCTGGGCTGATGTGAATATGCCGGGAAAGCTTCTCACGGTGCGCGCTGGCTATGCGAAATCAGGCAAAGCACGCCATCTGCCGCTCAATTCCGAAGCCATGGACGTGCTGCGCCGGTACCGCGGGCAATCGAGCGGTGACGGCCGAATCTTTCCAGTTTTGGATGCTAAGAAAGCATGGGCAGCCGTTCTGAAAACCGCGGGAATTGACGGGTTTAGGTGGCATGACTTGCGCCACTCATTCGCGAGTCGCCTCGTCATGGCTGGCGTGGACTTGAACACTGTGCGCGAGCTTCTCGGTCACTCCACCCTTGCCATGACGATTCGTTACGCGCACCTGGCGCCTGAGCACAGAGCCGCTGCCGTTGAACGAATCGTGGCTCCGCTGCGGCGGACCGAATGAGCGTCGACAGCCAACGCGTTTTGCTTCCCCCGCATATTGTGGCCGCGATCGCTGCACACCGAAGCTCGCCGCGGTGGCGAACGGAAATTGCGGCGGCCGTTGCAAAACTCCCTCATGAGCTTTGGGATTTGAAAATAGACTGGCTAGATTCCATTGGCGCGTTCCATACGGCTGCGCGGGTGACACCGTTGCGCCGAACGGCCAGCGCCGAGAAAGAGGCGCACAAGAAGCTCGCGGCCAGTCTTCGCAAGGCCGCGAACTTACTAAAAGCAGAAGGCCAAGTGGACGCCAATGTGGCGGGCATGATCGAATTCGCGCGCGCTCACCTAGGCCTAAGCAATCTGCCGGCCGTCGCCTGGGAAGGAGAATGGCGGACGCTGCGTCTGAGTGAATTGCTGCGCGCAATGGCCCTCATGTACGAAGGGGAGAAGATTCGGATCGGTGGAATTCATGGGCATGCTGAGCACGGCGTGCCGACTCCGGTCCGCAGCGGGGTTGATGCGGCAGCTGCACTCGCCACCACTGAGTTGCGCGAGTTCATGCTGGCTCGGACCGGGAAGCCTCACGAAGCCCTCGTGGCGCAGATCGTACGCATCTACCACCCGGCTGCCGACGATCATGACTATCTGCGCAACGCGCGGATCAAAAGCGGAAAAATGAGCACGAAATAGTTGCTCGTTTTCCTCGCCGAGTTTTTGAGCGGCACCTAACCTCGCCTCGTCGTTCCGATAACCGGAGCGGGACACCGAGGAACGTATGAACACTCAAGATCGAATCGCCTACCCGATTGATGAAGGCTTCGCCCTTGTCGGCGTAGCCCGCACGCGAGGCTATCGCGCGATCGCCGATGGCGAACTGAAAACATTCATGCTCGGACGCCGGCGTATGGTGAGCCGGCGCGCACTCGAAGAATTCATCGAGACTGCCGAAGCCAGCGCGGGGTTAATAGTGCGCTCAGATGCGTGCCAGAAATCTCAAAGGTCCTCCACGAAAACCCGCCGTGGAACTCGCTCATGAAACGTGCGGCGTCGGTGACCTCGACGTTGGCCCACGACGAGCCGTCGGCACCTTACGAGTGCGCAGCCAAGTTGGCAGCCGTCAACGATGAAGAAATCTGGGCGGAGGGTGCGCAACGCATGCGGGCCCACATGCTCAGACTCAGTGATGCGCTTGTTTCGCCTACCGATGTGGCGCGATATCTAACGCTAGAAATAGGCGGGCGAATTCGCGAAGAATTCATTGCGATCTGGCTGGACAACAAGAATCGCGTGATCACCTTCGAAACCCTATCGAAAGGCACAATAAATAGCACCGCGATTCACAGCCGAGAGGTGGTCCGGTCTGCGCTTCAGCACAACGCCGCCGCGGTGGTGTTTGCACACAACCATCCGTCTGGTGACTCGACTCCCAGCGCTAATGATTTCGCGATTACAGAACGACTACGCGCGTCGCTCGAATTGATAGACGTCCGCCTCCTTGATCATTTTGTTATCGGTGGGGCCGCTCCGCCAGTATCGATCGGGCTCCTCAGTTGGGCTTCGCAGTTGACACCTGCGGCCGTACCAAAAGCACGCCGCAGATCACGTCAAGGCAAATCGGCATGAACGTCGTCGTCGGTATGGCGACGCGCCAGGAAGCCTTGACTGGCAACGCCGATGAGCTGCGCGGCTGCGTATCCCAGATATTGCGAAGTCTTCGAGGTGCGAGAAGGGGCCAGCGAATATCTGCGCACTTTGCCAAGAGCGATGCGCTCAAGCTAGCGAGGGCTGCGGAAGCTCTTGCCGAACAAATAAGGGATACCTATGACCTTGATGGCTGAGCTTCCGGGGGTGAACCTGCGAAGCATGCGCATCGAGATTGAGCGGGTCGATGAACGTCGAGCGCTGCGATGGTGCCCATTTGGAAGAGAGGTTCAAGCCGCCCCAAAAAACGTCTATGTCTTCACTGGAAGCGATGCTTGGTTTTCAGCGAAGGCGAGACGCTTGGGGTGCGGGGTTGGGAGTGCACTGCTCCTTCCTCCTGGCGAGGATGCCGCAGATCTCCGCTGGCCAAGCGTCGCCGCCGGTGTCCTCGTGCTTGGCCATCAGATCGAAAGGCAGGCGGCCTTGGAGCTTGCGCGCTGCATCGTCTCTGGCGGCACTCCGCTGGCCTACGTCATCCGCCGCGGTGAGGGCTTCGCAGTCAAAACAGCGGACTGGCGCAATCCAATCAGTGGTGACGCACCGTGACCGACGCGACAGCGACCTCATACATTGTCCCGGCTGCGTCGTGGAAAAAAAGCCAATCTGGCGAGCCTGTACGGAACCTGGTTTCAGTTGGTGGTGAAGACCTTCTCGCCTACGAATTTCCCCCAAGGGAAACGCTTTTGCATCCTTGGCTTCAAAGCCAGAGCTTGAGCATGCTCTACGCCTGGCGTGGCGTGGGCAAGACGCACACCGCGCTTGGGATTGCGTGGGCTGTGGCGAGCGGGGGCGAGTTTCTTGGATGGTCTGCAGCGAAGCCTGCGCGTGTTCTCTACTTGGATGGCGAAATGCCTGGCGCGGCCTTGCAAGAGCGTTTGCAAGCAATCCACCGCGCTTCATCAACGCAGCCACCCCCAGGCACCCTCCGATTCATAACACCCGATTTACAACCCGATGGGTTGATGCCGAATCTGGCTAGCTCCGAAGGCCAAACCGAAATCAACGCGGCGCTCGGCGATGCGGCTTTGATCGTCGTCGACAACCTTTCTTGCCTTGCGCGTGGCGGAATAGAGAACGATGCAGAGAGCTGGTCTTTCATTGCGAACTGGGCGCTGCAAATGCGCGCGGCTGGGCGCGCGGTCTTGTTCATTCATCACGCCGGCAAGGGCGGAGCGCAGCGAGGGACTAGCAAGCGCGAGGATCTTCTCGACACTGTAATCAGTCTGCGCCGTCCAGGTGACTACGCACCCGACCAGGGCGCGAGATTTGCCGTGCACTTCGAGAAGGCTCGCGCACTGTTCGGACAAGATGTGGAGCCGTTCGAAGCTGCGCTCACGACCGATGCCTATGGCCGCCAGAAATGGACGCTGACTGCCAGCGAGGAGGCCGGAGAATCAAAGATGATCGAGCTCGCAAATCTCGGACTTTCGCAAACCGACATTGCCAGGGAGCTCGGGTGCCACAAGTCGACTGTGTGCCGCACTCTGCAAAGTGCTCAGGCCGAAGGCCGTTACCAGCCAGTTCGGCGGAGCAGCGCCAGGAGCGAGGTCCAAAAATGAAGAACTTCGCGCAACAGTCTGATCGGGTTTGCCGTCTTCGATGGACCACGGGCCGACACACTGCACTGCAACTTACCGTGCAACAGGTCTGCAACAAGGTCCAAAAGTGCCGCGCCGTTGTTGACTATTACCTGCAACAACAAGCGCAACAATCTAACAACGCGCGCAATGATGGCTCGACGCAGCCTGCTGTTGCACGTTGCAACACTAGGCACACGCACCGTGCAACAGCAGGAGCGAAGCATTGGCCAGCAAGGCTGTCAGCCAGACTTGGCGAACAGTGTCGACTCGGGGACGCCATACGGTCTCGCCGTGTTGTTGCATGTTGCACACCCTTTAGGGTGCAACGTGCAACGGCGTGGGTAGCGGTAGCGCAACGGATCGCTGCCCTAGGTTCTGCTTCGGTGCGCTCGGTCACGGCGATGGTATTTAGGTGCCGAGGTGAGCACGGTGAAAAACTAGGTTCTCCTGAACAATCTGTCTCTTGCGGGCTAGGTACTCGCGATCGTCGCCAAAAAATTGCGCTCCGATTATGGTTCCAAATCAATCACTTACACCATATTTTTTACTTGGTTCCGATGATTGGTGACGAAATTCACCTCCTGCGCGCACGTGTCTGCGCATTCGCAAGGAAGCGGACTTGCCGCAAGTGGATGGACGGTCGCGACCATCCACCCGTCGCGAAAGCCTGGTGATCAGCCTCGCATTCATCGGTCTGCGTCGACGCGCCAGTTGCAAGCCTGGTTGCAAACCCTTCCCTACACGCGTCCCGCCAATCGATTCAGCAACAACCCTGATCTGACTTCAGGTCGCGGCCGGCACAACCACGGCAACGCCGCCAACTATCAGCCAAACCAAATTGGAGATTCGAGATGACCGATCAAACGATCAAAGCAACGCTGCCACGCCTCCCCAATGCGGAGATGTTCGCCGATCCGCGACGCACGATTTTGAGCGCGTCGGGTGAGGTGCTGCTTGCCTACCACCCTCAAACAAGATGCGGTTTTATGTACGCGATCGCTGAAGCGCGATGGTCAATTCTCGTGCCGATCAGTTTTCTCGAGTTCTCGATTGGGTTCGCGCTGTCTGGCCATCGGATCGCCGACACTGAAGAGGCCCGCGCCTGGACCGACGCCAATCTTTTTCCTCAAGACCACCTGCACTGAGTCATGGAGACCGATGCGAGTTTGGCCGAGACACTGGCGCGCCTGCGCGTCTCTCGCGATGCGGGACGGCCGCCCGAGCCGCCGCTCGTGGCGGAGGCTATTCGGCACCTTGAAACGGTTGCAGGTGCAGCGATGGCGCGCGCACACCGCGATGATTGCATCCGCCGCGCTGCGGCTTTTCTCGATGGATCAGCGTGGCAGAAAGCGAGCGCGCTCCGCGCCGAATCTATTGCGCTGGCCCGTGCGTGGAAGCGGCTGAGCCAGCACACACCGGAGCGTTGGACTGTGCAAGGTGAGTTGCACGCCGCGGCACTCATTGACGACCTCCCGGCCTCGCAGCGGCAGTTCTTTCGCGTGCTAACCAACCCCCCTTATCGATTTCCACCGCGCGTGCGGGACTGACACACAACCACCTTCCGCTGTCAGTGGGTGCCGATCTACGATCGATCCATGATCAATCTCGCATTCTATTTTGAGATCACGGACGCCGACGCGGAGCGAACGCTGACCGCTTTGCAAAATGATCCGCAAAGCCAGGTCGAGGTTCGTATCAATTCGCCAGGCGGATCGGTAACAGCCGGACTAGCGATCTTCAACGCCTTGAGAGCGCGTGCAACAACCGTGTTCATTGACGGTGTTGCGGCGAGTATTGCGTCGCTCATCGCGATGGCCGGCCAGAAGATTATCGCGGCCGAAAATGCGCTCGTGATGATTCACAACCCCTGGACAAATGCCACGGGAAACTCCGCAGATTTGCGGAAGACCGCCGATACGTTAGATGCGCACTGCGCCGCAATGCTCCGCGCATACGGCCGGACCGGTCTGCCTCGCGACCGCCTGCTCGCTATGTGTGCGGAAGAGACGTGGATGTCAGCCGACGAAGCGCTTGCGCTCGGCTTCGTCGATTCGATCGTAGAGCCGCTCGCTTTCGCAGCGCACTCGCCAACCTGCTATTCAAAATTTCGCAACACGCCCAAGGAGATTCTAGTGCCAGATCCAACAACCACTGCACCCGCAACTACGCCTGCGCCGAACCAGCCGAGCAAGTCCGACAAGACGCTTGACGCGTTCAAAGCTGGGCTTTCTTCCGACAGTGTTGCCACTGCCGCACATGACGCCGTGATGGCCGCGCTTGTGGCTCGGAACGAGGAGATCCTGACCCTGGGATCGGGCCTGCATCCGACGCACGCCGCCTATCCATTGCTGATCGCCGCGCTTGCCGACCCGAAAGTGACACCGCAAGCCTTTGGTCAACGCGTCCTCGCGAAAATGGCCGAGGGACGCGAGTCACTTAGCGGATATGGCGCGGTCCAATCCGCGCCGCATGGTTCCGCGAGTGACTTCGTAGCCGCAGCGAGCGACGCGCTTGCCATTCGCGCCGGAATTCGCGTCGAACAGCCGCACCCAGGTGCCCGCGACGTGCAAGGCATGGATATCTCTGCATTGGCCCAAGCCTGCGTGGATCGCAGTGGCCGAGCTGGCGATCTGCGTGGTGGTGGGCGTGGCGCGCTGATTAAAGCGGCACTCACGACAAGTGATTTCCCGGCGATCCTTGCCGACACACTTGGAAAGGCTCTACGCACTGGATTTGATGCAGAGCCATCGACGATTGACGCCTGGACACGCAAGGTACTCGTGCCCGACTTCAAGCCTCAAACCCGCGTTACCTTGGGCAGCGCTCCAAACCTAAAATTCGTGCCTGAGGGCGGCGAATACGAGCACGGTTCCATCGATGAAGATCGAAGCGTTGCGTACGCCGTCAGCAAGTTCGGACGGATCGTGCAGCTTTCGTGGGAAGCGCTGGTAAACGATGACTTGGGCGCATTCTTGAGGATTACTGCAGGCTTAGGGCAGGCTGCTGCGCGCGCTGAGGCCGATGCCGTATATGCGGCATTTGCGGAGAATTCCGGGGCCGGCCCGACAATGCAAGACGGCTTCGCGTTGTTCCATGCAAATCATTCCAACATTGCAACACTAGGGGCGGAAGTCGACACCGCCACGTTAGGCGCTGCTCGCGTTTTGCTGCGGCGTCAAACTGCTGTCGGTGGAGCGCCGATAAATGCCGTGCCGCGTTACATATTGGCGGCGCCCGAGCATGAAGGTGCGATCGAGACACTTCTCGCCGCCGCTTCGCGCTCGATTAGCCAGGGCGCAAACAACGCACTGGTACCAGCTTAGCTCGCAAACCTGACGCCTGTCATTGAGCCTCGACTGCCCGACGACGCGTTCTACGTGCTCGCAGATCCCTCTGCGGTTGATACCGTCGAACGTGCCTGGCTGGAAGCGGATAACGGCCCGGTAGTTACAGAGCGCGATTCTTTCGATACCGACGCACGGTATTACAAGGTTCGCCATGTCTTTGGCTCACGCTGGCTGGACTGGCGAGGCGCTGTAAAAGTCCCGCTGGTATAGGTAGACCCCGCGCTGCCGGAACGGATGGCGGCGCGATTGGTGGGGCTGCCCACCCGGACCAGCCGGCGGTGTCCGCTGCAACACCGGCAATCGAATGCCCCGGCTCCTCCGCTGGGCCGATTCGATCCCAGACCCGCATCGCCCCAAGGCGCTGCGGGTTTTTGCGCTCCACTGTCCCGGCCGCCTATACAGGCCACTTTCCGCGCAATGCACCAGCACGACCCGTCGCACTTACGCTGCACTTATACAGAAAGCTGAAACCGTATCTGGCTGCCTAAGTCCTTGATTTAATGGTGGCCCCGGCCCGATTCGAACGGGCGACCTTCCCCTTAGGAGGGGGACGCTCTATCCAGCTGAGCTACGGGGCCATTGCGGAGCGGATGATACGGGGTGTCGCAGACCCTTCCAAATCAGACGGTGCTCAAGTTCGATCGGCCGCAATGACGTTCCGGGAAAACATCCGGAAAAGCAGCCATGCCAAAACGACTGTCGCAAAAGCACCCAGAATCATCAGCGGGGGAGACGAGAAGATCAGAAGTCCGCAGGCGATCAAGGCGCCCGCGCCCAGCCAGCGGTCGCTACTTGTGGATCGTCGAAGTTTCGTGCCGACCAGCAGGCTAAGACCGGCTGCGGCATACGCCATCACGATGACCAGCACGACCGCGTTGATGATCACGCCGAACTGATCGGCCACGGTCGCCGACATGGTGAGGAACGCTATCGCGGTCATCGAAATGGTGACGATCAGCAGACCCCAACCGGCCGATCCATTTGTACGCAGTCGCCCGAAAATCGGCGGCAGGAAGCCGCGTTGCGCTGCGCGGGCACCGGACTCACCCGCGACCAGCATCCAGCCGCCCAAGGTTCCGGTGGCTTTCAACGCCGCAGCCGCGGCTATTGCCATGCCTGCCCAAGGGCCAAAGATCGTCGCGGCTACCAGCGCGAACGGCGCACTCGACGCCGCCAGGTCGGCGGCCGGTACGATGCCCATGACCAGCACCGACGACAGCAGATACACGACGCCGGCAATGAAGATGCCGCCAAAGGTGGCGCGCGGCACATTGCGATCAGGATCACGAACAATGCCAGCGACCATTGCGCCCGTTTCAAGGCCGACAAAAGCCCAGAAAACCGGTGCTAACGATCGGAATACAACCGACACGTCCGACTGCCCGCTGACATTCCAGCCAGCGTCGTATATGGCGCGATCGAAGTGACCCCATCCACCGAACAGGACCAGCAACACCGGTGTCAGCCCGAACACCACACAGAACGACTGGAACTTCGCCACCTGGCGTGGGCCGAGCAGATTGATCGCGAACATCAGCCAGATCAAGGCGACTTGCCCGCCAACCTGGACAGCCGGATTGGCACCATCCAGGAACGGCATCAGGGTGACCAAGTATCCGAAGGCGGCGACGGCAATACCGTTGTTGCCTACCCACGAAGCGATCCAGTACAGCGTCGTCGTCAAAAAGCCCATGTCACGGCCGAGCGACGGCCGCACATAATCGTCAGGTGATTGCAGATTGGGATAGTCGCGAGCCAGTCGCGCGAATGCGCCGCCCAACGCCACAGCCAGCACCGTTCCCAATAACCAGCTCAGCGCCGTCACGCCGCCGACCTGGGCGAGGCTGGCGGGCAACAGGAAGAACCCCGAGCCGATCATGTTGTTTGCGACCACAAAGGTCGCGAGGACCGGACCGATCTTGCGGACGGAAGGATTCATCGATACCTGACCCCTGGCTATTGGACGCACCGGAAGCCAGTCGGATCAGCACCGGCGCGGCTGCGGAGGATCGCACAAATGACAAGGGAATCGATGAGTCCCTTGTCATCCCCGCGTAGGCAGGGACCCATTTTGATTCTACTTTTTCAGTAGATTGACGAAGATCAAAATGGGTTGACCAGCGTACGGCTGTTGAAGTGCGCCTCCGACTACGCGGGACTGCGAAGGGAGGATGCCGGAATGAACATCCGCATCGCGGATGGCACGGAGGGCGCGAGATGGACTTCGCGCGTAATGACGCGTTACAGGCTGGTGCGTCGGCCGTAAAAACGGATCAGGCAGGCTGTCCGCGCGACGCTTTCTTGCGGTCGTTCTCGGAAAGGTGGCGCTTGCGCAGGCGGATGCCCTTCGGCGTCACTTCGACCAACTCGTCATCTTCGATGAACTCCAGCGCCTGCTCCAGCGACATACGTATTGGCGGCGTCAACTGCACGTTCTCATCCTTGCCCGATGCGCGCACGTTGGTGAGCTGCTTGGCGCGCAAGGCGTTGACGGTGAGATCGTTGTCCTTGGAGTGGATACCCACCAGTTGGCCTTCGTAAATCTGATCGCCTTCGGTCACCAGCAAGCGACCACGCTCCTGCAGGCTGATCAGCGAATACGCGGGCGACGGGCCCTGCCCGTTGGAGATCATCACGCCATTCTGGCGCTTGGCGATCGCACCTTCGGCCTTGGGACCGTAGTGGTCAAATACGTGGAACAGCAGGCCGGTGCCGGCGGTGAGCGTGCGGAACTCGGTCTGAAAACCGATCAGACCACGTGCCGGAATTTCATAGTCAAGGCGAACGCGGCCGCGCCCATCCGACTCCATGTTCTTCAGCTGCGCCTTGCGCATGCCAAGGCGTTCCATCACGCCGCCCTGGTAGGGCTCTTCCAGATCGACCACGAGTTGCTCGATCGGCTCCTGCATGATGCCGTCGATTTCCTTGATGATGACTTCTGGACGCGAAACGGCAAGCTCGTAGCCTTCGCGACGCATCGTTTCGATCAGCACGGAAAGATGTAGCTCACCACGACCGGAAATCTTGAATTTGTCCGGGTCTTCGGTTTCTTCCAGGCGCATCGCCACGTTGTGCAGCATTTCGCGCATCAGGCGTTCGCGAATCTGGCGGCTGGTCAGGTACTTGCCGCCGCTGAATTCCTTGTTGCCGGCAAATGGCGAGTTGTTGACCTGGAAGGTCATGCTGATGGTCGGTTCATCGACCGTGAGCACCGGCAACTGCTCAGGCGCTTCCGGTGCACAGATGGTGTCGGAAATACCAAGCCCTTCGATGCCCGAGATCGCGATGATGTCGCCCGCTTCGGCGGTCGGCACCTCGCGGCGCTCCAATCCCATGAAGCCGAGTACCTGCAGAACCTTGCCGGTACGCTTCTTCCCTTCGCGGTCGAGAATTGCGACCTGCATGTTCGTGCGCACGCTGCCGCGCTCAATGCGGCCAATGCCGATCAGGCCGACATAGCTGTTGTAGTCGAGCTGACTGATGCGCATCTGGAACGGGCCGTCCGGATCAACCTTTGGCGGATGCACGTGCTTCATGATCGCTTCGTACAGCGGCGTCATATCGCCTTCGCGCACGTCAGGCTCCAGACCCGCATAGCCGTGTAAGGCAGAGGCATAAACGACGGGGAAGTCGAGCTGCTCTTCACTGGCACCCAACCGATCAAACAGATCGAACGTGGCGTTCAAAACCCAATCCGGGCGCGCACCGGGGCGGTCGACCTTGTTGATGACGACAATCGGCTTGAATCCCATCTGGAAAGCTTTCTGGGTCACGAAGCGCGTTTGCGGCATTGGGCCGTCCATCGCATCGACCAAGATCAGCACGGTGTCAACCATCGACAACACGCGCTCGACCTCGCCTCCAAAGTCGGCATGGCCTGGCGTATCAACGATATTGATGCGGTTTTCGCGCCAGGTGATGGCCGTGTTCTTGGCCAGGATGGTGATGCCGCGTTCCTTTTCCTGATCGTTCGAATCCATCACCCGTTCGGCGAGGACGGTGCGGTCTGAAAAGGTGCCCGACTGTTTCAGCAGGCAATCCACGAGAGTGGTCTTGCCGTGGTCGACGTGGGCTACGATCGCGATGTTGCGCAGATTTTCAACTGACATGGGAAAAGGCGGCGTACCGTTGGAACGTCGCTAGCAGGCGTGGGGAAGTCGAGAAGTATAACGCGTCGGGCAAACTCTTTGTGTTTGCAGCACGAAGATGACGATCGCAGTGGCAGCTACGAATGGCGGCGGTGGTTTATCCATTGCTGCAACCGCAGCATGGATAGCGACTCAAGGACGCACGCGGCTTGTCCAAAAAGGCCCGCGGGTTTACCCTGCGAAGTGAACATCATGTCCCAATCCCCATCTCCCGAACCTGCCGACAACTCACCGCTCGCCCCTGATGGCAATGGCGCGGAAGGTACCGGCGCGACCGAGAAAACCGAGGTCGAATTTGGTGGCCGTGGTGGCTTGGACCCCACCCGTTATGGCGATTGGGAAAAGAATGGCCGCTGCATCGATTTCTAAGTTTTCCGTATGCCGCCAGCACCGGTGGCGAAACATCCCCTCTCAGCCAGCCCAGTAAGGCCCAGCCATGCACAATCCGGCGCGACCCTTGTCCCCTCACCTTCAGGTTTACCGCTGGCAGGTGCAGATGGTGACTTCGATCCTGCACCGCGCGACCGGCATTGTGTTGTCGGTCGGCAGCCTGTTGGTTGCCTACGGGTTGATCTCTCTCGCCTCCGGCGAAGCGTCTTGGAATGACGTGCGCACGTGCGCTGGAAGCTGGTATGGACTGATCGTGCTGATTGGTTGGAGTTGGGCCTTGTCTTTTCATCTGATCAACGGCATCCGCCATCTTCTGCAGGACGCTGGCTTGGGCTACGCGATTGTAACTTTCGTGCGTAACAGCTGGATCTCGGTGATCGGCAGCTTTCTGCTCACGCTCGCGATCTGGGCCTTGGTCTTCACGCGCGGAGGTTTCGCATGAATCAGTTCGATGGTTATCGCAACGCGCTGAAAGAAGCGCGCGGCCTGGGTTCGGCGAAGTTCGGGGTGCATCACTTCGTCGTCCAGCGCATCACCGCCATCTCGTTGGTGGTGCTTGGCGTTTATTTCCTTTGGCTGGTGGTGTCGCTGATCGGTGTCGATTATGCCGCTGCCCGTTCGGTGGTCGCCAAGCCATGGAATGCGGTGCTGATAAGCGCGTTCCTGATTGCCATGTTCTGGCACGCGCAGCTGGGCCTTCAGGTCGTCATTGAAGACTACGTACATACCGCTTGGCTGGCCGTGACCTTACAGTTGCTAGTGCGCTTCATCTGCGCGCTCGCCGCTCTGGCCAGCGTGTTCGCCGTCATCCGAATTGCCGTCGCCGGCGCCTGATCGCGTCGCAAAGGAAATCCGTTCAATGAGTGCTTACGAAATCGAGGAACACAAGGTCGACATGATCGTTGTCGGAGCCGGCGGTTCCGGCCTGCGCGCGACATTCGGGCTTGCCCAGAAGGGATTGAAAACCGTCTGCCTGACCAAGGTTTTTCCGACCCGGTCGCACACGGTCGCGGCGCAGGGCGGTATTTCCGCGGCGCTGGGCAATATGGGCGACGACGACTGGCGCTACCACTTCTACGACACCATCAAAGGTTCGGACTGGCTCGGCGACCAGGACGCGATCGAGTACATGTGCAAGGAAGCGCCTGCCGCGATCATCGAGCTGGAGCATTACGGCGTTCCGTTCTCGCGCACCGACGATGGCAAGATCTATCAACGCCCGTTCGGCGGCATGACCACGAAATATGGCGAAGGCCCGCCGGCTCAACGCACCTGCGCCGCGGCCGATCGCACCGGCCACGCCATGTTGCATACGCTCTACCAGCAGTCGCTCGCGCACGATGCCGATTTCCGCATTGAGTATTTCGCGCTCGACCTGATCTTCGACGACGAAGGCGCGTGTTGTGGCGTGCTTGCGCTCGACATGGCCGAAGGCAAGCTGCATTTGTTCCGTGGCCAAGGCGTCGTGCTGGCCACGGGCGGCTACGGTCGCGCCTATTTCAGCGCGACGTCGGCACACACCTGCACCGGTGACGGCGGCGGCCTGATGCTGCGCGCCGGCTTGGCATTGCAAGACATGGAATTTGTACAGTTCCACCCGACCGGCATTTATGGCGCTGGCTGTCTGATCACCGAAGGAGTGCGTGGAGAAGGCGGCATTCTGCGCAACTCAAGCGGCGAGCGATTCATGGAACGCTACGCGCCGCACTACAAGGACTTGGCGTCTCGCGACGTGGTATCGCGTTCGATGACGATCGAAATTCGCGAAGGCCGTGGCGTTGGTCCGAACAAGGACCACCTGCTGCTCGACCTGACTCATCTTGGCCCGGAAGTGATCCACGAAAAGCTGCCAGGCATCGCCGAGAGCGCACGCATCTTCGCCAACGTCGATGTCGAAAAGCAGCCGATCCCGGTGCTGCCAACCGTGCACTACAACATGGGCGGCATCCCGACCAACCTTCATGGAGAGGTGGTACAACGGGTCGGTGACAATCCAGAACATGTCGTACCAGGTCTGTACGCGATTGGAGAAGCGGCCTGCGTCTCGGTGCATGGTGCAAATCGGTTGGGATCGAACTCACTGCTCGACCTTGTCGTGTTCGGTCGCGCCGTCGCCAATCGCTGCGTCGAGACGATCAAACCCGGCGCAAGTCATAAGCGCCTTCCGGCCTCGGTATGCGATTCAGCACTCGCCAATCTCGACAAGCTACGCAACGCCGATGGCAGTACGCCGACAGCAGTCATTCGCGATCGCATGCAGAAAACCATGCAGGCCGATGCGGCCGTGTTCCGCACTTCCAAATCGCTGTCGGAAGGCTGCGAGAAGATGGATACGATCTTCAAGAGCTTCGACGACGTCAAGGTGACCGATCGCTCGCTGATCTGGAATTCCGACCTGATCGAAACCTACGAATTGCAGAACCTGCTCTACAACGCTGTGGCGACAATTACCTCGGCCGAACAGCGCAAGGAAAGCCGTGGTGCCCACGCGCACGAGGACTACCCCGAACGCGATGACGTCAATTGGCAGAAGCACACACTCGTCAAGGTTGATGCGTCCGGCAAGACGAATTTTGAATACCGGCCGGTACACATGTACACGCTGACCGATGAAGTCGAGGTTGTTCCACCGATGAAGCGGATTTACTGAGGAATATCGACAATGGCAGAGTTCTCCCTACCGAAGAATTCCAAGATCCGCGAAGGGCGTCATTTCGATGCGCCAAGCGCATCCAAGAACGTGCGGCAGTTCCGCGTTTATCGCTGGAATCCGGAAGATGGACAAAACCCCAGTATCGATAGTTACGACGTTGACCTCGACGCTTGCGGGCCAATGGTTCTTGACGCGCTGATCAAGATCAAGAACGAAGTCGATTCGACGCTGACGTTCCGCCGCTCCTGCCGTGAAGGCATCTGTGGCTCCTGCGCGATGAACATCGACGGCGTCAACACGCTGGCGTGCACGATGGCCATCGAGGATTGCAGCAAGGGCAAGGGTGAGGTGAAGATTCACCCGCTGCCGCACATGGACGTGGTCAAGGACCTCGTTCCGGATATGACGCACTTCTACGCGCAATACGCGTCAATCAAGCCGTGGCTGCGCACCCAAAGCCCGGCGCCGGACAAGGAGCGCCTGCAATCGAAGAACGATCGCGCCAAGCTTGACGGGCTCTACGAATGCATTCTCTGCGCGTGTTGTTCGACGGCATGTCCAAGTTATTGGTGGAACGGCGATCGCTACCTCGGCCCAGCCGTGTTGCTTCAAGCCTATCGCTGGATTGTCGACAGTCGTGATGAAGACACCGGTGCGCGACTGGATGATCTCGAGGATCCGTTCAAGCTATATCGCTGCCACACCATCATGAATTGCACCCGCACCTGCCCCAAGGGTCTGAACCCGGCAAAGGCGATTGCCGAGATCAAGAAACTGATGGTCGAAAGGCGCGCCTGATAGCGCTCTGAAGTGGCCGCTGGTGATATGAGCAAAGCTCTTGAAAAGTCGCCGCCCGGTCCCGCTATTACGCAAGACGGACTAAAAGCTCCGACGTTGATTGGTGTTGGCACGTCTAAAAAAATCTCATTTTTTCTTTGCCTATTGATGCTCGGATTGATGGCTGGCTGCGCTAGCGGCGCTCCTAACATAGTGAGCTACGATTTTTTCAATTCCGAAGTTGAGCACGTACCAGATTTGGTAAATTCTACTGCGACGGACAGTGACGTAGACTTTGTGTTGATCCAAGAAGCCTTGGAGGATGGGTTAAAGAACAGGCGGAAACTGAGTTTTCTTCGCGTGATTAGCGGCCCCACGTATTCCTATTATGTTTTTCGAGTCACTGGGGTTGAGGATGGGTACATTTCCTACGCTGTGAAGCAGGGAGAATTATTGTATTCATTCCAATATTCCGGCGAGGCTAATCCACGATTTTGACCGCTGATAAGTTGGTGTAGGCTAATGCTCGAAGTACAACATGGGTACGAAACTCCGGCTTTGAAACGACTGCGCTGGCGCTGTCGGCGTGGCACGCGGGAGCTGGATCAACTGGTTGGTTGGTGGCTGGACGAGCGCCACTCGATCGCACCAGCAGAACAACAAACAGCATTTGCGGCACTACTGGAAGCACAGGATCCTGATCTTTGGGACTGGGTGATGGGCCGAGGTCGGCCCGACGACGCCGAACAAGCGACGATCATTGATGCGATCCGTTCCCGCCATCAGCTTTGAACCGAGGCCATCGCGCCAACTGCTGACTGCGAGCGCCGTGATCGTTGTGCTTGCATTTTTGTCACTCGTGATAAGCGCATTGCCATGGAGCTATTCATTGCCCGCCGGCGTCAGCATCTCCGTGCTCGCCGCCTCCGCCTTTCAGCGCTATCGAAATCCACCTTACGAGGCGATCAGTCACGACCAGACCGGTTGGCAACTGCGTGATCGTGCCGGTGACTGGGTTTCGGTGACACTGCGAAGTTACGGCCAGTTGGGCTCGTGGGTGATTCTCGACTTCGCAGCGCCGAGCGGTCGCTGGAACAGTCTGCTGGCCAGCGACGTGATCGATGCCGAAACGCGGCGAAGGTTGCTGCTGGTCCTCGCCGCTACAACAAGACTGGCCGCGACCAACGCTACGCCGGGCGCATGACCGCTGCCCGACCCCGGCACTGATTGCTGGTGCATTTCATCCATCGGCGCGCGGCTTCATAATCGCCGCATGATCCAATCCAATGCCAGCGCCGAACACCGCCTCGGTATGCCTGTCGAACAATTCCTGCGCGACTACTGGCAACAAAAGCCGTTGCTTATTCGCGGCGCGTTCACCGACCTGCCCTGCCCGATCACCCCGGAAGATCTGGCTGGCCTGGCCTGCGAGGAATTCGCGCTGTCGCGCATTGTCATCCACGATGCAAAGCGTGATCGCTGGACGCTGGAAAGCGGACCGTTCGAGGAAACGCGTTTTGCGTCGTTGCCGAAACGCGACTGGACCCTGCTGGTGCAGGACGTCGACAAATGGGACGCCGATGTCGGTGCCGTGCTCGATGGCTTCGCCTTCCTGCCTGGCTGGCGCATCGACGACATCATGGTGAGCTACGCCGTCGATGGTGGTTCGGTTGGCGCGCATGTTGACCAATACGATGTGTTCCTGCTGCAGGCGCAAGGAAAACGGCGTTGGCGCATCGATACGTCGGCCAAACCTTCGACGGAATTTCGTGATGACGCCGAGTTGCGACTCCTGCGCGAATTCCATCCCGATCACGACTGGCTTCTCGAACCCGGAGATATGCTCTACCTGCCACCGGGCGTTCCGCATCACGGAGTTGCCGAAGGTGACTGCCTGACATTTTCGATTGGCACGCGTGCGCCAGCGATCAGCGAATTGATTGTCGATTTTGCCGAATCGCTGGCCGAGGATTTACCTGAAGCGTTGCGCTATCGCGACGCCGGAATGGACGTGACCAATGAGTCGGGCAAGATCGATGCAGCGGCACTCTCCCGTGTTCGCGAGTCGCTCAAAATGCTCAGCGAAATTGACGACGCCAGCCTTGCGGCGTGGTTTCCGCGATTCATCACGCGTTACCGCGCCGCCAACACACCAGCACCGCGTCCAAAGCCGTTGACGGCAGCGCAATGGCAGCGTGATCGCGAGTCGGATGCACGTCTGCAACGCAATCCGTGGGCGCGGCTAGCCTGGGTCGCGCAGGATGATGGCGCCACCCTTTACGCGTGCGGCGAGGCATTTCCGTGCAGCGCCGAGATCGCCCGACATCTTTGTGATCGCAGCGCGGTGGGCGACATCGACATCGGCACGCTTGACCCGCATGACGCCAACATCATTCTCCAACTGATCAATGCAGGCATGCTTGGCCTGCACAAGCCGCGCGCATCCCGGAGTCAGAAATGACCGACGCACCGTTCACCGTCAGCGTCGCCGACTGGGCCAACGACCTGCCCGACCTGCGCGAGATTCGCGAACAGGTTTTCATCGTCGAGCAGAACGTGCCGTCGGTCGCCGAGTGGGATGACATCGATGAGCAATCGCTGCATGTGGTTGCGCGTGACGGCGAAGGCCGGCCGGTTGGCACTGGGCGGCTGAATCCACAGCACACGATTGGCCGCGTTGCGGTGATCGCCGCGTGGCGTGGTCGCGGAGTAGGCGTTGCGCTGATGCGAGCCTTGTTGTCGTCAGCGCGAGAGCGGGGAATTCGGCGCGTGGAATTGCATTCGCAAACCCATGCGACGGGATTTTACGAGCGACTGGGTTTCATCGCGTTCGGCGAGGAGTACATGGAGTGCGAAATCGCCCATCGAAGCATGGCGATCGAGCTGACGTCCGATGCCGTATCCGCGGACACGCCGCGCCAATCCGTCGATGCGCCGAACATCCTGCGCGTCCGCACGCGAGACGAGCTGATCGATGCGCATCGTCGCCTGCTTGTCGGCGCGCGCTACGAAGTGGCCATACTCAGCCACGATCTCGATCCCGGCGTGCTTGATTCTGCTGATGTCTTGAACGAAATTCGCCGTATTGCGCTATCCGGCCGTCGTGCACGCATTCGTATTCTGGTGCGTCAGCCGTCGACACGCGCAGCAGCCCTCATTGCGCTCGCGCAGCGATTACCGAGCACGATCGCTGTCCGCAGCCCGGTCGAGGAAGAAGATCGCGTCATCAGCCTCGGCCTGGTTCTCACTGACGCAAGTGGCTATTTGCAACGCAACGATGCTCAACGCGTAGATGGCCACGGCTCGCTCAACGCTGCCGCGCGCCAGCGTCCACTGCTGACCCGTTTCGATGCCATGTGGGAACGCGCCGAACCCAGCGTCGAACTGCGCGCGCTTTCCATCTGAAACCGCCAAACGCGCCGCGATACCTCGCGCAACTCGTGTGCAGTTGCAGCATCGTCAGGATGCAGCGGCTATAATTGCCTGATTATTTGCGCCAGCACGCTCGTGCTGCCGGGCTCCGCCGGGCGGCCCCTCGACTCGCGCCGAACCCATCAACGTCCGCCAGGTGAATCGTGTCCGCCAACCTGTATGAGCAATTCGCGTCGACCTCCGCCCTGTCCGGTGGCAATGCCACCTACATCGAGGACCTTTACGAAAGCTGGCTTCGTGACGCTGATTCAGTCCCGGCCGAATGGAAAAAATCCTTCGAGAGCTACAAGGGCCGCGATGCCGGCGATGTGCCACATTCCGATGCCATCGCTCGTATTGAAGCCGCGCAGCAGCGCCGAACCGGTGCCAATGTTGGCGGCGGAGGCAGCGACGATGTTGTCTCGCAAAAACAAGGTGGCGTCGCCCGCCTGATTACCGCCTATCGCTCGCGCGGCCATCTTGCCGCCGACCTCGATCCGCTGCAGATGCGCAAGACGCTTAGCTCGGACGAACTGGAAACCGTCGGCCTGTTACCCCGACCGGGCATCCCCGATCTCGATCCATCCTGGCATTCGCTGGACGCCGGCGACATGGACACCGAGTTCGCGACGCGGTCGGCTGGATTCCCCAAGCACCTGCCGTTGCGCAACATCATCAAGCTACTCAAGAAGACCTACGCCAGCAGCATCGGTGCGGAGTTCATGCACATCGCCGACGCTCCCGAGCGCCAATGGCTGCACGAGCGGTTGGAAAGCGCGCACGGCGATTTCGGTTTCAGCGCCGACGAAAAAAAGCGCATATACGAGCGGCTGGTACAGGCCGACGGCCTCGAACGCTACCTGCACACCAAATACGTCGGCCAAAAGCGGTTTGGGCTTGAAGGCGGTGACAGCCTGATCCCGATGCTGGATGAATTGCTGCGTCGTGGCGGCAGCGACGGACTCAAGGACATGGTCATCGGCATGGCCCATCGCGGCCGGCTCAACGTGCTGGTCAACATCCTCGGCAAGCCGCCGCAGAAACTCTTCGACGAATTCGAGGGGCGCTTTGAGCATATCGATGATCCGGCGCATTCGGGCGACGTGAAATACCACATGGGCTTCTCTGCGAACGTGAAGACGCCGGGTCGCACCGTGCATATTTCGCTTGCCTTCAACCCGTCGCATCTGGAGATCGTCAATCCGGTGGTGGCGGGTTCCGTACTGGCGCGCCAGACCCATCGCGACGACGCCGACCAGGACCAGGCGGTGCCGGTGCTGATTCATGGCGACGCCGCATTCGCCGGCCAGGGCGTGGTGATGGAGTTGTTCAACATGTCTCAAGCCAAGGGCTTCGACGTGGGTGGAACCATCCATATCGTCATCAATAACCAGGTTGGCTTCACTACTTCCAACCCGCACGACGCGCGCTCAACCCTGTATTGCACTGACGTCGCTAAGATGGTCCACGCGCCGGTGTTTCACGTGAATGGCGATGATCCGGAAGCGGTCGTGTTCGTGACCCAGCTCGCATTCGACTACCGCAAGCAATTTCACAGTGATGTCGTCATCGACCTGGTCTGCTATCGCCGCCACGGCCACAACGAAGCGGACGAGCCATCAGCAACCCAGCCGCTGATGTACAAGATCATTCGCAAGCGCGCACCCTTGCGCGAGTTGTACGCACAGCGACTGATTGATGAAAACGTGCTGACAGCGGACTTGGCCAAGGCGGCCATCGACGACTATCGTGCCAAGCTTGACGCTGGCACTCCGATCGCCGACCTCGATAGCGATTTCCACGATGAATTCGCGATCGACTGGTCGAAGAACCTGGATGGCACGCTGGATGAGAGGGTCGAGACCGGCGTACCGCGCGAACAAATTGATGCCCTCAACAAGAAGCTCCTGACCATTCCCAGCGACATCTCTCTGCAATCACGCGTCGCCAAGATCTACGGCGATCGCGACAAGATGGCGGCTGGCGAACAGCCATGCGATTGGGGTTTCGCGGAAAATCTGGCCTATGCGTCAATCATTGCCGACAACTACGACCTGCGACTGGACGGCCAGGATTCGGCGCGCGGCACCTTCTTCCATCGCCACGCCGTGCTCCACGATCAGGAAACCGCGAAGCGATTCATCCCGCTGACGACCATCCGTGAAGGTGCGGACGTCGCCATCATCGATTCCGTGCTGAGCGAAGAAGCGGTGATGGCATTCGAATACGGTTACGCGACGGCCGATCCTCGTACCCTGGTGTTATGGGAAGCGCAGTTCGGCGATTTCGCGAACGGTGCGCAGGTCGTCATCGACCAGTTCATCTCGTCCGGTGAAGCGAAGTGGGGACGTCTGTGCGGCTTGGTTCTTTTGCTGCCGCACGGTTATGAGGGCCAGGGCCCCGAACATTCGTCCGCGCGCCTGGAGCGCTACCTGCAATTGTGTGCGCTGGAAAACATGCAGGTGGTCGTGCCGACTACCCCTGCGCAGATGTTCCACCTGTTGCGCCGACAGATGCTGCGCAGGACGCGCAAGCCGTTGATCGTGATGACGCCGAAGTCGCTGTTGCGCCACAAGTTGGCCGTGTCTTCGCTCGCCGATCTTGAGAAAGGCACGTTCCAGAACCTGATTCCCGACTCGACGGCACAGAATGCCAAGAAGGTCGAGCGCGTGGTGTTCTGTTCCGGCAAGGTTTACTACGATCTCGTCGAATCGGCGGCCGAGCGCAAGCTCGACAACGTAGCCATCGTCCGCGTCGAGCAGCTCTATCCGTTCCCGCGCGCACTCGCGCACGACGAGATGGCGAAGTATCCGAAGGCCCGTGAACTGGTCTGGTGCCAGGAAGAGCCGATGAATCAGGGCGCGTGGTACCAGATCAAGCATCAGATGCAGGATGTTGGCGGTGACTTGCCACTGGGCTACGCCGGTCGCGGTCGCTCGCCGGCGCCCGCAGCGGGGCACATGGCGACCCACGTCGCCGAACAGAACGCATTGGTCGAAGCCGCGCTGGTGTCGCCGCTCGGCTCACAAAAATCACGCGATTGATCGCATTCGCGGCCACCGCACCGTTACCCTACTGACAACAAAAAGAAACAGGACGCAACGCATGACCATTGAAATCAAGGTTCCGGTACTTCCCGAGTCGGTCTCCGACGCGACCATCGCCACTTGGCACAAGAAGCCCGGCGATTCGGTGAAGCGCGACGAGAATCTGGTCGATCTGGAAACCGACAAGGTGGTGCTGGAAGTCCCGGCGCCCGCCGACGGCGTACTCAAAGAGATCAAGCAGGCCGAAGGCGCGACCGTGACCAGTGAGCAGCTGATCGCGATATTCGAGGAAGGTGCGGTCGCCGATACGCCGAAGGAAAAAGCCGAACCCAAAGCCGACGCGAAAAGCGACAAGGCCGCTGCGAGCAAGTCCGCAGCGCCGACCAAGGCAGAAACGTCGGCCAAGGTTGATGATCTGTCGCCCGCCGGACGCCGCGTTGCCGTCGAAGAAAACATCGATCCTGCGAATGTGAAAGGCAGCGGTCGCGATGGTCGCGTCACCAAGGAAGATCTGGTCAATTCTAAGAACACGCCTGCTCCGGCGGCTGCGAAAGCGACCCCGGGATCGCGCCCGGAAGAGCGCGTGCCGATGACCCGGATGCGCGCAAAAATCGCCGAGCGCTTGATGCACTCGAAGGACTCGATCGCGATGTTGACCTCGTTCAACGAGATCAACCTCGCGAGTGTCGCGAAGATGCGCAAGGAACTGGGCGAAGCGTTCGAGAAAGCAAATGGCGTCAAGCTCGGCTACATGAGCTTTTTCCTCAAGGCCGCTGCTGAAGCGCTGAAACGCTGTCCAGTTGTCAATGCATCGGTCGACGGCAACGATGTCGTCTACCACGGCTACCAGGATATTTCGGTTGCGGTGTCGACCGAACGCGGGCTGGTCACGCCGGTGTTGCGCGACGTGCAGGACATGAGCTTTGCCGACATCGAGAAGGCCATCGGAAGTTTTGCCAAGAAGGCGCGCGATGGTGGGCTCACGCTTGACGATTTGCAGGGCGGCACCTTCACGGTGACCAACGGCGGCACGTTCGGTTCGCTGTTTTCTACCCCGATCGTCAATCCGCCACAAAGCGCAATCTTGGGTATGCACACCATCAAGAATCGTCCCATCGTCGAGAACGGCCAGATCGTTGCGGCGCCGATGATGTATGTCGCGATCAGTTACGACCATCGCATCATCGATGGCAAGGACGCGGTGTTGTTCCTGGTCGACATCAAGAATCAACTGGAAAATCCGCAGCGCATGCTGCTTGGCATGTAAGCGTTTCCGCCGCCGTCTTGGCGCGGAAAATCAAAAAGCGAGAACCGTGATGAGTGAACAATTCGATATCGTCGTCATTGGCGGCGGTCCGGCTGGTTACCACGCCGCGATCCGTGCCGCGCAACTCGGCATGACCGTCGCCTGCGTCGACGATTTCGTCGGCAAGGATGGCAAGCAGGCTCTCGGCGGCACGTGCCTCAATGTTGGCTGCATTCCTTCCAAGGCGTTGCTCGATTCGTCCAAGCAGTTCTATAACTTGAACCACAGCTTCGACGTGCACGGCATTACCACCACGGGTGCCAGCATCGATGTCGGCACCATGATTGGCCGCAAGGACAAGATCGTCAAACAGTTCACCGGCGGCGTCGCCATGCTGTTCAAGGCGAACAAAGTGACAGCGTTCTTCGGCCGCGGTCGATTGTTGAAAGATCGTCAGGTCGAAGTGACCTTGAACGATGGCAAGAAACAGATGTTGTCCGGCACCAATGTGATCATTGCCACCGGTTCCGTGCCGATCGAACTGCCGTTTGCCAAGTTTGATGGCAAGCACATTGTCGACAATGCTGGCGCATTGGAATTCGAGAGCACACCCAAACGCCTCGGCGTGATTGGTGCCGGCGTCATCGGGCTGGAACTCGGCAGCGTGTGGAAACGTCTTGGCAGTGAAGTTACGATCTTGGAAGCGATGCCTGATTTCCTCGCCGCGGCAGATGCCGACGCCGCCAAGACTGCGCTGAAGGAATTCAAAAAGCAGGGCTTGAACATCGAACTCGGCGCCAAGCTCGACAAAGCGGATATCAAGGGCGACGAAGTTCATCTCACTTACACCGGCAAGGATGGCAAGAAGGAATTGGTCGTCGACAAGCTGCTGGTTGCCGTAGGACGTCGCGCGTTCTGTGACGACCTGTTGGCGAAAGATTGCGGTGTGAAGCTGGATGATCGCGGTCGCGTCGAAGTTGACGAGCACTGCTACACCGGCGTCGAAGGCGTCTGGGCGGTCGGTGACTGCGTGCGCGGCCCGATGCTCGCGCACAAAGGTTTCGAAGAAGGCATGGCGGTCGCCGAAATCATTGCCGGAAAACCGGGCCACGTGAACATGGATACGATTCCGTGGGTGATCTACACGGAGCCGGAAATTGCCTGGGTTGGTCAGACCGAAAAACAGTTGAAGGATGCGGGCACTCCGTACAAGGTCGGCAACTTCCCATTCGCCGCCGTCGGCCGTGCGGTCGCGATGAACGAGCCTGCGGGTTTCGTAAAGATGATTGCGCACGCGGAAACGGATCGCATCCTTGGCGTGCATCTGGTCGGCGCAAACGTGTCCGAACTGGTCGCCGAATGCGTCGTCGCCATGGAGTTCAAGGGCAGCGCCGAAGACATGGCGCGCATCGTCCATGCGCATCCCACGCTATCTGAAGCCGTCCACGAAGCCGCTTTGGCGGTCGACAAGCGGGCGATCCACAAGGCGAATTGATTGCCGATTACTCTGCGATGAAAAAGCCGGCTTCGCGCCGGCTTTTTTGTGCAGCGCGAGCGTCGCCTTTATTTCAGCGCCGCTTCCAGCAACTGGCGGATCAAATCTTGTAACGGCTCGGCGCGTTCGGGCAAGTATTCGTAGCTGTCCTCATCCATGTAATTCACCTGCGCCAGCTCCAACTGGATAGCCTCGACGCCAACCGCCGGCTGACCGTATTGGCGCGTGATATAGCCGCCCTTGAAGCGCCCGTTGACCACGTGGCTATAGCGATTCTGCGCGTCAAGCACTGCCTGCAATCGCTGCTGCGTCGCCGTTGAACAACTCGCACCCGCCGCCGTACCGAGGTTGATGTCGGGCAATCTGCCATCGAAAAGAAATGGCACGACGCTTCGGATCGAGTGCGCTTCCCACAGCACGACTCGATCGTGGATTGCGCGTAGCCGGGCGATCTGTTCTCGCAGCGCCTCGTGATACGGCCGCCAATAGCGATCAACTCGCGCGTTGATTTCATCGATCGATGGCTGCTGACCTTCGAGATAGATCGACTCGCCACTGAACTGCACGATGGGGCAAAGTCCGGTCGTGTTCTGGCCGGGATAGAGCGACACATCATCGGGCGATCGATTGAGATCGACCACGTAGCGCGAATAGCTCGGCACCAGCATCGTCGCGCCTAGTTGCTCAGCGAACGCGTAAAGCCGCGCGACGTGCCAGTCGGTATCCGGCGCGGTTTGCGCGTCGGGCGCCATTCGCGCCGCAACATCGGGCGGAATCAGCGTGCCGTCATGCGGACAACTGATCAGCAAAGGTGACTCGCCAAAGATCACGTTGAATATCGGGTTGGTCATATCTGCCTTGCCAAGATCAAGCACCAGTCAGGCGTTGGAGCACACGCGTTCGATGTCTGCATAACCGAGTTTCGAGGCGGAAGGACCGCAGCCAGGGCAGTCCAGATCGCGCGGCAAGACTAGTTCCCGAAAGCGCGCCGCCAATGCGTCGTAGCAGAGCAATCGCCCGACCAATGTATCGCCGATTCCGAGCAACAGTTTCAATGCTTCAGTCGCCTGCAACAGTCCGATCGTTCCAGGCAGAACGCCCAGCACCCCGGCTTCGCTGCAATTGGGTGCTTCGGCGGCGGACGGCGGCTGTGGAAACAGGCAGCGGTAGCACGGCGAGTCGTCACGACGGGGATCGAATACGCTGACCTGTCCAGTAAACCGATGCACGGCACCGTAGACCAACGGAACGCCTAGCCGCCGCGATGCTGCGTCGAGGAGATACCGGGTGGGAAAGTTGTCGGCGCCATCGATGACAACGTCATGATCTCGAATCAACTCTTCCACATTTGCCGCAACCACGCGCGCCTCGTGCGCATTTACCCGCAGGCGAGGATTCAAAGCCAATAACATGGCCTTCGCAGATTCAACCTTTCTGTTTCCAATCGTGGCTTCACGATGGATCACCTGGCGTTGCAGGTTCGAGCGCTCGACCACGTCGTTATCGATCAAGGTCAATTGGCCGACACCGGCGGCGGCCAGATACATCGCCACCGGCGCTCCAAGGCCACCCGCACCAATCAGGGCAACACGCGAATCAAGCAGTCTTCGCTGCCCGGCCACGCCAACTTCCGGTAGCAGCAAATGACGCGAATAGCGCTCACTGGCGTCAGCGTCGAGCGCGCAGCCAATCAGCGGCAAGCCTTCGCGTCGCCAGCGCTCGATGCCCCCGCTGACCGAAACCACGTTCGCATACCCTCGTTGCAACAACAAATCCCGTGCCACCAGCGAGCGGCGACCGCTGCCGCAGATCAATAGCAATTCCCGCTGTCGATCCGCCACGAGTTCTTCAATCTTTTCCGCGAGATTTGGCAGCGCTGCGCCCACCGAATCTTCGACGATGCCGCTGTCGCGCTCATCATCTTTACGTACGTCGATCAGCATCGCGCCGGCACGCTGGCGCGAACGCACAACACCAGGATCAATTTCGCTGACGAGTCTGCTGTTCACTCTCTCGCCTGCGTCGTATCGCTTCTGCGCTCGCGCACCAGCGCAAGGTTTGCAAGGATGGACGGCTGGCCCGGATACAGCCGATCTGCTTCCGAGAGGAGTTGCAACGCGCGATCGACTTTCCCGGAATGAAAATTTGCCATGCCACACAGGTTCAGGGCATTGGCATTGGCAGGCATGGCAGCCAGCGCGCCTTCCAGTGATTGCAAGGCAACCTTCAAGTCGCCCGCCTTCAGATGTTGCTGGCCCAGATAGAGCAGTGACTCGGGTTCGCTTTTCCAGCGATCGAACGCGGGTTTCCACTTCTCGCGAAGTCGGACGTAATAGGCTTCGCGCTCGCTGTCGTTCGAGTTTTCACCAAAGCCGCAGCCGGAGTCGCCGCTGTACCCATTCCAGATGCAACTGGCCACCTGCACCCACTGGAATGGCGTCCGTGTGGCGCAGTTGATGAAAAAATCGTGGTCCTCGTAGATCGGGAATGTCGGGTCGAAGCGCGCGCCCTCATCAATCAAGCTGCGATGGAAAAGTGTCGCTACAGGTTGATTGCGATTCTGGTTGTACAACTGGATATGCATGCCCTCGCGCCCACTGTAGCCGACCAGCTTGCCATCGAGGTCATGGATGCGGGCGCTGGCATACAGCACGCGGACGTCTTTCGGCCTCGCCACTTCGAGGAGACTTTTCACATGATCGGGCAGCAATTCATCGTCGTCGTCGAGGAAGTTGAGCCATTCGCCTGTGGCGGAGTCCAGGCAGGCATTGGCGGCCTCCGGACGGCTCAGAATGGCATCAGGATCGGGCACGACAAAGCGAAGGGGCCTCCCCTTCCACGTGTCGGGCATCGGACGATGACGCTGTCCGCAGGCAGCAACGACCACGATTTCGAGATTCGACCAGGTTTGCGCTGCCGCCGAGTCAAGCGCGCGGTCCAGTGTGGGCCGATCCATGCTGCGGATCAGAAGCGACACCAGTGGCTGGTTAGCCGTCATGGGCTTCGTTCCAGATGGCCGATCAGGCGAATTACGGGTTGGAACATCGATAAATGGGCTCGGTAAAGCTGAGGGCGTGCCATGATATGCCAGTCGCCTCCAAGGGTTGTCTGTGTTTGCCTTGCTCGGCGCACGCCGTTATACTTTCCTGCTTTGCGCAAGCCGGCTCGACAAGCGGCCCCATCCCAAGGTACTCCAATGAAAGTCCTGTCTTCCCTGAAGTCGGCCAAGAGCCGCCACCGCGATTGCAAAATCGTCCGCCGCCGCGGCAAGATTTTCGTGATCTGCAAGAGCAACCCGCGCTTCAAGGCACGCCAGCGCTAATCTAGCGCTGACTGCTCTTTCGCGAAGGCCGCTGACGCGGCCTTCGTCGTTTTCACCGTTCGCTTTTACTCCCGCGTCCGCCGGGAGAGGTATAGAGGGTGAGGCTTCGGTTTTTGTGAAGCGTCGCGGGTCGGACGGATGTCACCCAGCTTCTCTAGTTTTCATCATGAACCGTTGGACGATGACATGTTCTGCTCGCCACATGCCGCGAGGCCGCGCAGATCCGCACACGATGGCAAACTAAGCGCTGTTTTCGCCGCAAGCCAACACCATGCTCAACGCGTTGCGTGTCCTGCCTCGCACGGTCTGGCTGATTGGACTGATCAGTCTCGTCAACGATGCCGCCGGCGAAATGATCTATCCGCTACTACCGCTGTATCTGGCGTCCGTGTTGATGGCAGGTCCGCGTGCGCTGGGTTTGATCGAGGGTCTCGCCGAAGCGACATCGAGCCTCCTGAAACTCGTTTCAGGCGTGCTGGTTGATCGCACCGGAAAGAGCAAACCGTTCATCGTGTTCGGCTACAGCCTCGCGGGCTTCGGTCGGCCGCTGATTGCGTTCGTGTCGACCTGGCCAGGCTTGTTGGTGATTCGCGTTGCCGATCGCGTTGGCAAGGGGCTGCGCTCGTCTCCGCGCGACGCATTGCTGGCGGCCAGTGTGCCACCGGATCGACGTGGCCTGGCGTTTGGCTTGCATCGCGCAATGGACAACGCCGGCGCCGTAGTTGGACCACTGGTGGCGGCGGCATTGCTTGGTCTGGGTGTCAGCTTGCGCCACGTGTTCCTGTGGGCAGCAGTGCCGGCGGTTATTTGTGTCGTTCTCGCGCTCGCTTTGCGCGAGCCACCCGTTGCTGTTGCACCCGTCGCAAAGCCGTTCGACTGGCGCTTGCGTGACCTGTCGCCGCGACTGCGACGTTACTTGCTGGTCGTCGCCGTATTCACGCTGGGCAATTCGTCGAACCTGTTCCTGCTCTTGCGCGCACGTGAACTGGGTGTCTCCGACGCGAACATTCCCTTGCTGTGGGCGGGAGTTTCCGTCGTCGCGATGCTGTTCGCCACGCCGTTGTCGGCATTGTCGGATCGCTTCGGTCGCGTTCGATTATTGGTAATTGGGTACGCCGCGTATGGCGCGGTGTACCTGTGCATGGGCCTACTCGACCATGCTGGGCCGATGCTGGTTGCTTTGTTCGCGGCCTATGGCTTGTTCTTCGCGGCGACGGAAGGCGTCGAGAAAGCGCTGGTCGCCGATCTTGCCGACAGCGAACACCGCGGCACGGCGTTTGGCTGGTTCAACCTGGTCAGCGGATTGTTGCTGTTGCCTGCATCGCTGCTGTTTGGATGGCTATACCAGGCGACGTCGCCGCTGATCGCGTTTGCATTTGGTGCCATCTGCGCTCTCGTCGCTGCGCTGATGTTGTGGTTCTGGCTTGGAGATTCGGCACGATGATGCGGTCGCCGTTTTACAAGATTCTAAGGAAGCTGGTTGTTGGCACCCTCGTCATTCTTCTGGCGTTTTGCCTGATTTCACAGGCTGCAAGGATGTTGATCGAACTTCGCATTCCCCGCGATGGCAAGTTGCTGATGATCGATGGCAACCGCCTTCACTATCTGGAGCGCGGAACGGGCCGACCAATCGTCTTGATCCACGGCCTTTCCGGGCAGATGCGCAATTTTTCCACGGTACTTGTGGATCGGCTCGCGGCTGACCACCGTGTCGTTCTGATCGACCGCCCGGGTTCGGGATATTCGGCACCGCTGGCAAGCGGCATTAACACGCTGGCAGGTCAGGCGGATGTGATCGCGGGGCTGATCGCAGCGCTTGGTCTCGACGCACCACTGATCGTCGGCCATTCGCTGGGCGGTGCGGTCGCCTTGAACCTCGCGCTCAACCATCCCGACCAAGTTGGTGCGCTGGCACTGATCGCGCCCGCCACCCAGCCGCGCGGCACAGCCCCTTCCGCCTTCAGCGCCAGGTCGATCCGCTCGGATACGTTGCGCCGCTTCGTCTCGCTGACTTTCGCGACGCCGCTTGGTCTGCTCATCTTCGACCGTTCTGCCAAGACTGTGTTTGCGCCCGAACCCATGCCGGAAGACTTCGGTACCGCGGGCGGGAGCCTGCTTGCAATTCGACCGCAGAGCTATTTCGCGGCGGGTGGCGACATGAACGCCTTGCGGGCAGCGCTGCCCGACATGGTCGCGCGCTATCCGACCTTGCATGTGCCAGTCGGTATTCTGTTCGGTCGCGAGGATCAGGTCCTCAACCCCGCACTGAACGGCGAGCGCCTTCGCGATGAAGTGCCCGGCGCGACACTGACCAACATCGATGGTGGCCACATGATCGTGTTCACCGCGCCCAATCCGGTTTCGGAGTGGATACTGGAACAGGACAGGCAACTCGAACGGGTAGTCGGACGCAATGACTGACTTGACGCCACCCATCGGTGACCTGGTCACGGTAGCCTTGGTAAGCGAAAACGTAATCCGGGATTAATAATGTTCGACTACATCATCGTCGGTGCGGGCTCTGCCGGTTGCGTGCTTGCCAATCGTCTTTCGGCCAATCCGAATACGCGGGTCTGCCTTGTCGAAGCAGGCCCACGCGACTGGAACCCCCTTATCCACATACCGCTGGGCCTGGCACTGCTTGTCCGCAGCAAGGGCATCAACTGGGCCTATGAGACAGCCCCCGAAGCCGCGTTGAACGACCGCCATCTGTATTGGCCACGTGGAAAAACACTGGGCGGTTCCAGTTCGATCAACGCGATGATTTATGCGCGTGGTCACCCTGACGATTACGAGGGCTGGGCCAAGGCCGCTGGACCGCAGTGGGGCTGGGATCGGGTGCGCGAGCTGTTCTTGCGGATGGAAGGCAACACCGCCTTGTCGGACGCACATCACAACACGAGCGGACCGCTGTCGGTCAGCAATCTGCGCGATGTGAACCCGATGAGCCGAGCCTTTGTCCAGGCCGGAGTCGAGTGCGAGTTTCCCGCCAATTCCGATTTCAACGGCGACAGTCAAGAAGGTGTCGGCCTGTATCAAGTCACCCAGCGCGACGGCAAACGCTTCAGTGCCGCCCGTGCGTTCCTCGATCCGGTGCGACAGCGTACAAACCTGACAATTGAAACCGGAGCGCAGGTCGAACGAGTTCTGTTCGAGGGACGGCGTGCGAGCGGTGTCTCGCTACGCGGACGAGAGCTGCAACTCCGACCTGGCGGCGAAGTGATCCTGTCGGGCGGATCGGTGAATTCACCACAACTCTTGATGCTGTCGGGGATCGGTCCTGCGGCAGAACTGACACGTCACGGCATTGCGCTTTTGCACGATGCTGCTGAAGTCGGCGCGAACCTGGCCGACCATCTCGATATCACGGTGATGTCCGCAACCAAGGGTCGAGAGCCAATTGGCATCGCGGCGAGCTTCATTCCGCGCGCCATCAAGGCGGCCTGGAATTTCGCGACGAAAAACGCGGGCGAGCTGACGTCGAACGTTGCCGAAGCCGGCGGCTTCGTGAAATCCGACGCTGCACAGCAACGGCCGAACCTGCAATTCCACTTCCTACCCGCCTATCTGCGCGATCACGGCCGCACGATCTCTTGGGGATATGGGGTGACGCTGCATGTCTGCGATCTTCTGCCAAAGAGTCGTGGCCATGTCGGGCTGGCCAGTGCCGATCCGCTGGTTCCTGCGCGAATCGCGGCAAATTACCTGAGCCACTCCGATGACATCGAAGTGATGCTGCAAGGTCTGAAGATCGCCCGCCGAGTCATGGCAGCGCCTGCCCTGGCAACGCGAATCAAGGCCGAGGTTTTGCCGGGCGCGGCCGTGCAATCGGATGCCGAGCTGATCGCCGACATCCGGGCGCGCGCCGAGACGATCTACCATCCGGTTGGAACCTGCCGGATGGGCAGCGACAGCGCTTCGGTCGTCGATCCGCAGGCGCGAGTGCGCGGCGTGGACGGGCTCAGGGTTGTCGATGCCTCAATCATGCCGGCCATCATTGCCGGCAACACCAACGCCCCGACCATGATGATCGCCGAGAACGTAGCGGACATGATGTTGCGCGGCGGTGCGGACAACTAGCGCGGTTCGCCCCGCGGGTCGTCGGGCGGTGGCGATCCGCTTTCCTTCAAGGAATCTGCGACGAATTCAGCAGCCGAAGCCTCTCCGGAAGCTGCTGCAATGCGCGCCTCGTCATCCTCCTTCTGCTGCTCGTACTCCGCAATGATGCCGTTGGCGAGCGCACGATAGACCGGTACCGGACAAACCAGCGACGAGATAGCGCGCGACAACAGACACACCGCCATGATCGAGATGACCATGCTGTGGTTATTGGTGAGCTCCAGCGAAATCACGGCGGCAGTGATTGGTGTTTGCGTTACGCCGGAAAGGAATGCCGCCATCCCGAGTAGAACCACCGCAGCGGCAGGTGCCGACGTGACGATGGCCGACAGCGTGTGACCCATGCCCGCGCCTACCGCGAGCGCAGGCGAGAAGATGCCGCCCGGCAGACCAGCCCATTGCGACAGCAGGTTTGCTGCGAGCTTTGCCAAGCCGAAACTGGCCGCAGCGCTGTGTGTGGTATCGATCAGTCCCTGCGCCTGCTCGTAACCGGTGCCATAGACGACGCTGCCGCTGGTTACGCCGAGGATGGCGAGCAGGAGTCCGCAGCCAAACGCAAAGCTGACCGGTGCGCGCTTGCGAAAGGCGGCGAGTTTCGCCAACGGCCCATGATCGGAAAGTATGATCAGGCGTGAAAACAACCCGCCGCCAAGTCCGCCACAGACCGCGCAGGCAAGCACTGCAAACCAGGCCGGACCTAGCGGCAATGTGGTATCGACGATTCCGAAGTACGAGTAGTCGCCGAGGATGCCGAGGGATACCACGCCAGCGAAAATTACCGCCGTCAAGATAATGCCGCTGAAGCGATGCTCGAAAGTGCCGGCCAGTTCTTCAATGGCGAACACCACGCCAGCCAGCGGCGTGTTGAATGCCGCTGCGATTCCGGCGCCGCCGCCAGCGAGAACGAAACGGGAAATCTGGGTGGGATCGGAGAAGCCGAAACGCCGACCGAGCCAGTACATGACGCCAGCGCCCACATGCACGGTCGGACCTTCGCGACCGACCGCTGCGCCACCAACCAATGCAATGAGCGTCAGAACCATCTTGCCGGCCGCGACAGGCAACGACAGCAAGCGTTTTCGGAAGGCGGCGTCTTCGACACTGAGCGACGCGATCACCTGCGGAATGCCACTTCCCCGCGTCGGCCGCATCACGCCGCGTGTGAGCCACGCCAGCAACCCAAACACTACGGGCGTCAGCAGCAATGGAACGTAAGGCGAAATCGCGAGCAGGCGCTTGAACACCCCATACGCGGCATCAGCCGCTTCGGAAAAGAAGATCGCCGCAAGTCCCACAAGAATGCCGCCCAGCCACAAGGCAACACGTCGTCGCCACAACGATGGCGCAAAAAACTCGTGTCCAAGCAGAGTCTGGATGCGCGTACGGCTGTCGTCGGAGGGAAGATTGGCGATCAAAGGTTCCGAATGCGACCTAGTGCTGCCACGTGGAAACGAGACTAGCGGGTGTTGAATTTTTGCGCAGCTTTCGCGGGCGTGATCAGTCTTGAACTCCAAACCGCTCGATCATCAAAGCTGTACAGATATCCGCACGTCAGTCGAACCCGTTTGCGAAGATCCGGTCGAAAAGTGGAGGGGTCGGGTCAGCAAACAAGCCGGCGCTGACCGTTGTCCCCAGTTCGGTGATCACGCCGGTGGAAAGATTGAAACGTCTCAGGCGGGCGGGGTCATTGCTTTTGCGAGTGACCGCGTAAAGCGAATTGGTCGCGACGTCGATGGCGGGACTGCCAACCAGCACCGAACAGCAGTCCACGTCTCCAACACCCAAAGCGACGACTGCAAAACCGGGCGTGAAGTCGAAACGCACCAGACGCGTGATCGAACTGCTAAGTGATTTGGAAAGCCCGTACAGAACTCCGGTCGTTGGGTGCGAAGCCAATGCCAGCACCACTTCACCCGCGACATCGAACTCGACCGGCGTCAACGGTGAAGCGGCCGACCCAAGGTCAAAGCGCAACAATCGGTCTTCGCTGAGCGCGGCGGTTTTGCCGACCAGATAGAGCTGATTGGGCGATGCAAGGTAGGCGATAACGCCGGCGCGATAGCTGATCCACGCAGGATCGACGGGCTTCAGAATCGTGGTTGCCGCGGTGGCCGGATTGATCGCAGTGATGAAAGCCGAAGTTTGCGGAATGTCGAATGCAAGGCTGACGATTCGTGTCCGCTGGGCATCAAAGGTGGCGTGCGTTACCCGATATGCGGCAGATAGGCCGACGCCAGCGGGCGACGTCGCCAAGCCGTAAGGCAGGGTCTGCAGGGTCTGTGCGCTTGTGCTACCGGTGATGAAATAGAGGCTATCCAGCGCGTCGCGAGCGGCGAGGGTTCCGGTGTTGGCACCATTCGGCGTGGTGATGCTCGACTGGGACGTGCCCTGTGTCTGCAGGTTACGTACCAGCAACTCTCCCGAGGCACCCGGTGCCAGCGACATCACATCGGCGTAAGCCGACGGCATCGCGGCAAGGAGTAACAGGCCTGCCAATCGGCAGACATGGCGTGATTGAAAGTTCATGGCAGCCTCCTATCGGGCAGTGCGGCTGACAAGAATCTCCAGGTCGTGCAAGCGCTTCTCGAGTTGGGCAATGCGCAGGTCCCGCTCGCTGATTTCATCTTGCAACGCCTTCACCGAAGCCAACGCGACGCCGGCCATGTCGGTAGGCGCAACAAAGTGGTCACTGGTGCCAAGGCCGAACGCTGCGTGGAAATCTTCGGCAACCGGGCCAAGGTGACGATCATTCGCATCACTACCACGATAATTCCAGGTGCTGATCGGCATTTTTTCGAGCTTGGCGAGGACCATCTTGCCGTTGGCGAGCTGGAAGTTTTCCTTTGCCGTACGGCTGGAGAGTTGCGACAGCGTTCCGCGGATAATGGTGTCGCCCATCACGTCAAGGCGTGCTGCGGGTGACGCAGTTCCGATGCCAACGTTTCCCGTGGCGGCGATGTCGATGCTCGACGTAGGTGCGCCTGGGCGAATGCGAAATGGCAAACGGCTCGCGCCGGTCACATCACGAATAAAGAAATTCGTTTCGTTGGCGCCAATGTCCCATGTGTAAGCACCAAACGCGCCGTTTTGCTCCATGCGCAGCGCAGGCGTATCGCTTTGCAAGATGTGCATGTTGAGGACAGGTGTGGCGGTTCCAAGGCCGATTCGCCCTGCACTGCTGACGAATAGCGAATTGCTTGGTGCCGCCCCGGTTACAGTGAATGGCACAGTGGAAGCAGTGATGTCAGCGATCGAGAAGCGGTTGGCGCCGCCGCTGGCGGTATCGTTTGCCGTCAGTTCCCAGTCCGTCGCTGGGAACGCGCCTACGCTGGTGTCGTCAAAACCTATGCGCACGTTGTTTTCCTTCAGGCGCAAGGTATTGAAGCCGAACACTTCGTTGTTCACGCAATCGAACCCGGCGCATATGCTGCCCTGCACGATCAAGTCATCGGCAATCACCTGATCATTCGGCCTTGGGCCAACAACTGCGCTACTCGGATTTTGAGACGTCGCGGAACTCACGGTCTCGACGAGATTAGCGGGAACGAGCTGCCCGTTGGCAATGCGGAATGCGCCTTCGACCGGGACCAACGCGACGCGTGATTGTGTTGCTGCGCTACGGCCGCTTTCGGCGTCGGCAGCCACGTTGGATTGCGTTTTCGCGCCCACCAGGTCGATTCGATATTGGTAAGCACCATCAGCAAGCGCGCTGGCTGCCAAGGCAATCCGCGCTTGGGAGCCTGCGCTCAAGGCGTATTCGTGGGTACTGCCATTTGGCCCGATCACCGTGAGCTTTCCGGATTCGAATCCGCTGCTCACTTCAAGCGGGATGGAAACACCGGGCGCATCGAGCGAAATCGTGGCAGCGACCGCCGCAGTGCTTGAAAAACCCAGTGCTACGGCGACGCAGAATGCGAGCTTGTTCATGGCGTACTCCCCTGTTGTGGTTCCTGCAAAACAAAAGGTGAGGATGAATCCTCATCAGACCACCATAGAACACAAGGATGACGATCACAAATTTGGTTAACGAGTGACCAGTTTCAAAACTGGAGTGCGCCACGCGACGGTTACGTGGAGCATCGTGCGCGAAAATCGATTCCGTGCGACGCGGATCGGACGTGGCGGAGAGAGTGGGATTGTTCGCCCCATCCTTGGGCCTCACCCCCGCTTCGCGAGGGCCAGCCATTCGGCTGTCCAAATTTGCTCCGGGCAAATTTGTCGAACCAGAATCTTTTGCTCAGATGGCGGTGGGTCAGGGATTCGAACCCTGGAAGGGGTCACCCCCTTGCTAGTTTTCAAGACTAGTGCCTTCAACCGCTCGGCCAACCCACCGTTTTTACTTAAGTTTTCGACGCTCTGCGCAATTGCCGCCGCCGACTCAACAGCGAAATCGCCGTTTCTTCAGGCGCGCAGTTTAGCGGATCGTTGTGGTGCCGCCCATGTAGCGGTGCAAGACGTCGGGGACGGTGATGGAGCCGTCGGCGTTCTGGTAGTTCTCCATGACCGCGACCAGAGCGCGGCCTACGGCGACGCCGGAGCCGTTCAAGGTGTGGACCAGTTCGGGTTTGCCGGTTTCCGGGTTGCGCCAGCGGGCCAGCATGCGGCGGGCCTGGAAGTCGCCGCAGTTGGAGCAGGATGAAATTTCCCGATAGCAATCCTGGCTCGGTAGCCAGACTTCCAAGTCGTACGTGCGTACGGCGGCGAAGCCCATGTCGCCGGTGCAAAGCAGCACTCGACGATAGGGCAGGCCGAGTTTTTCCAGCACAACTTCGGCACAACGGGTAATACGCTCGTGTTCGTCGGCGGCTTCGTCGGGCTTGGCGATGCTGACCAGCTCGACCTTCTCGAACTGGTGCTGACGGATCATGCCGCGCACATCGCGGCCGCCGCTGCCGGCTTCGGAGCGGAAGCACATGGAATGCGCTGCCATGCGGCGTGGCAGGCTGTCGGCGTCGAGGATTTCTTCGCGCACCGTATTCGTGAGTGGCACTTCGGCGGTCGGGATCAGGTATCGCACGCTGTCGCCGAACTGGGTCGCGAAAAGATCTTCTTCGAACTTGGGCAACTGGCTGGTGCCTTGCATGGCTTCAGCATTAACGATCAGCGGCACGCTGGTTTCGGTGTAGCCATGTTCGTCCACATGCAGATCGAGCATGAACTGCGCCAAGGCTCGATGCAGGCGAGCAAGCTCGCCGCGCATGACAGTGAAGCGCGCACCGGAAATCTTCACGGCGGTTTCGGCATCGAGCCAGCCGTTGCGAGCGCCGAGGTCGACATGATCCTTGATCGGGAAATCGAAGCTCCGCGGCGTACCCCAGCGATTCTGCTCGACGTTTTCCGTTTCGTCCCGACCAATGGGCACCGTCGCGTCGGGCATGTTCGGCATGCCAAGTGCGATGTCTGACAACCGCTGCTGGATATCAGCGAGGTAAGTTTCGTTGCTCTTCAGCTGATCGGCGATTGAAGCTACTTCCGCCATCAGCGCGTCGGTGCTTTCACCCTTACCCTTCGCCACACCGATGGCTTTTGAACGGGTGTTGCGCAGGTTTTGTAGTTCTTGCGTCTGCACCTGCACAGCTTTGCGATCTGTTTCCAGCGATTCCAGCGCGATTACGTCGAGCGTGTAATTGCCACGCGTGCCGAGGCGTTCGGCGACGCTGGCGAGTTGGCCGCGCAGCAGGGCGGGATCGAGCATGACGATGGGCCGGAAAACAATGAAGGGGACGAATTATCGCCGTGCCGTCTGTTTGCTGCAATGCAGAACGAGACTACCTCGTCGAGCGTTGGCGCAACTCGGCAAGCAGGATTGCAATACGGTCCAGCTCTGCGCTGGATCGCGCCGCGCCGTCGCCATTGGGCTCGTAGTTGTTGAGCATGATCGCGAACGCCAATCGCTCACCCGCGGCGGTAATGACGTATCCCGCGAGTGCCGTGTTCATGCTCATGCTGCCTGTCTTGGCGTGGACCTGGCCCGTTGCTGCCGACTTGCGCATGCGGCCAATCAGCGTTCCATCGACGCCGGCTTCGGGCAGCGCCTGGCGCAATGCCAGGTATTTTGGATCAACCGCAGTCGCGACCAGCAACTTTGTCATCGCCGACGCTGTGGTCAGGTCGCGCCGCGAAAGGCCGGCACCATCTTCCAGATCCACCTCACGCGGTGTGATTCCTAAGCTGGCCAGAAATCTACGCATGGCGTCAGTTCCCAGCGTCTCGCTGCTGCGAAAAGCGAGCGGCCGCGCACCGTCTTCCAGCCCGGCGATGCGTTGGTCGTTCTCGCGTGCGCCGACCAGCAGTAAAAGGTTATGCATGTAGAGGTTTTGCGACACCTTCAAGCCGCGATGGATGATTTCGCCGAGCGTGGGCGACCAGTCCTTCGCAATTTCGATCCGATCCTTGCCCGCCAACGCCTCGTCGCGTGCGGGCCAGTAGACACTGCGCAAAGTACCGGCGACGGCAACACCGACATCAGCCAACGCCTGTCGCAACTGGATCACCGCGACCAGAGCGGGATCAGCCAATGCAACTTTGTAGTTTTGCTCGCCGACGTCAGCCGCAATTGAGCCGAACGCATACAGCATATTGCTGCCTGGCCGACGTATCAGGCTGATATCGCTGGAAGTGCGCGCCGGGGCTGTGCGTAGTGTGTTATCGAGTTTCGGCGCGGACGTTGCAGGATCGAATTGAATCTTCGCGAACTGGCCCACTTGCGGCGCCGGCGAGATCGTTAGTTTTACGACGTTGTCATCGATGCTCAGCGCAGAAGTCGGCGCACCGAACCAATGCTGCAGGTCGGCCGCTTCCCAGCCGCTGCCGTAGAGCGGTGCGGCGTAACGCGTCGCATCACCAATCAGGTCGCCACTCACCTGGCTGACACCGGCCTTGCGAATCTGCAGGGCAAGTGTGTGCGCCCAATCGGCATGGCGATCGATGCCCAAAGTCGGATCGCCGTAGCCGTAAAGAACAAGGTCACCGCTAAGCTGGCCGTCGCGTCCCGCGCGTGTGCTGGCGAACACGGTGGTCGGAATTCGGTACTCGCTGCCGAACGTATGCAGCGCGAGCGCTGCCGTGTAGAGCTTGGCCGTAGAAGCCGGCACCAGCAGGCGGCCAGCGTTGCGCTGGTATAGAACTTTTCCGCTATCGAGCGAGACCACGCTCACGCCCCAACTTGCCTCAGCGAATCGTGTTGCGTCCAGTTGCGCGTCGATGCGTCGGCCAAGCTGCACGATGTCGTTCGGGGTCGCGCCATCCTGCGCACGCACCGAACCGGCATGAAGCACAAAGGCTAGCATGGCGATCGCCTTCAGTATGGTCGCGGCAAGCGCCCATCGAACCATCGTTGATTCGCGCATCAGCGATCAACTCTCACGAGCCGTTCTCACGCGCCTTCGCACGCGCGACGCGAATCGCGTTCAATTTCTCGGCAATTTTTACTTCCATGCCGCGATCCACCGGCCGGTAAAACTCGCGGCCTGCTAACTCATCGGGTAAGCAAGTCTGGTTCAGCGCGATTCCACCTTCGGCGTTGTGGTCGTACTGGTAGCCCTTGCCGTAACCCAATTCTTTCATCAACTTGGTTGGCGCATTGCGGAGATGCATGGGCACTTCAAGCGTCCCGCGGGCGCGGATCTCGGTATTCGCTTCGTTGAACGCGGCATACGCCGCGTTGCTCTTCGCGGCGATAGCAAGATAGATCGCGAGTTGCGCGAGCGCGAGATCGCCTTCGGGCGAACCGAGCCGCTCGTAACAATCCCAGCTTTCCAGCGCGATGGTCAGTGCGCGCGGATCGGCGAGGCCGATGTCTTCGATGGCCATTCGCGTCAGCCGTCGTGCGAGGTAAGCCGGGTCGACACCACCGTCCATCATGCGCAGGCACCAGTACAGCGCGGCATCGGGATCGGATGAACGTACTGACTTGTGCAGGGCGGAGATCTGGTCGTAGAACTGCTCGCCACCCTTGTCGAAGCGGCGGCTGCGATCTGCCAAAACCTGTTCCAATGTCGCCGCATCGATCACGCCATCGACGGCAAGTTCGGCAGCGATCTCGAGCAATGTCAATGCGCGGCGAACGTCGCCATCGGCCGCCTGCGCGATCAAGCGCAAAGATGCCAAGTCGACGCGTAAGTGCATATCCCCGAGTCCGCGCTCGCTGTCGTCCAACGCACGTTGCAAAGCGGAAACGATGTCGTGGATAGATACTGATTCGAGTACGTGCACGCGACAGCGCGAGAGCAACGCCGAGTTGAGTTCGAATGATGGGTTCTCGGTCGTCGCACCAACAAAAATGATCATGCCGCGTTCGATAAAAGGCAGGAACGCATCCTGCTGGGTCTTGTTGAAGCGATGCACTTCATCAATGAACAGCACACTTCGCCGGCCCTGCGTGAACTCGACTTCGGCTTCGGCCAGCGCCGCACGAACGTCAGCCAGTCCAGACATCACCGCAGAAATTGCGGTGAAACGTGCGTCGGCATAACGCGCCAAAAGCAAGGCCAAGGTTGTCTTCCCGCAACCGGGCGGACCCCACAGAATCATCGAGTGGATGCGTCCGGCTTCGATGGCGCGGCGCAACGAACTCTCCGGCGTCATTAGCCGTGACTGGCCGACAATCTCGTCTAGGCTGCGCGGACGCATGCGTTCAGCGAGCGGCTTCAGGCTGTCGTCGACGGGATCAGAAGAGAACAGTGCTTGGGTTGCAGGCGGTTTTCGGCGGGCCATCGCCGCATGATACGGGATGGCCCTCAACCCTCCGAAATCCTTGCCACACTTATTCAGGCCGCGCTGAAGGTTCCGTGGAAGCCGAGCGGGAACACCGTGTCCAGCCACGCCGTTGCGAGTGGACCCGCATCAACGCGTTCGGCATCAAGGATTGCGATGCCGCTGCGCTGCTTGCCGTAGTCGAGCAGGCTGCCGACCAACCAGCCCTGCCCTGCTTTCGTGCTGCCAGGCGTCGGAACAAATACGTGTTCTTCCGACATGATGGTGTCGCCGTAGCGATGGCTGGTCTGTTTGCCGCGGTGCAGGTCGATCGCGGTGACGGCGTTGGTAAATGGCGCGTCCGTTTTTCCTATCGAGGTCGGCGCGTAAACAACTGACTCCCTGCCGTTGCGCGCACGCGGGTCGAACAGTGGAAATTCAATCGGCGCAATGCCGGTGGAACCCCAACGCGCATTGCCCTTGCGCAGATTGATCGTCAGCGTCACCAATTCGGGTGGGGTCGTGCGCGGCGCTTTCGCATTTCCACGCATCAATTCCGCTTTTGGCGAACGCGCTTCGTTCACGTCGAGGTGTCGCGCCGCTCGCACTACGATTTCGTCACCGCTCTCGAATGCGTCGGCGAAGTGGTACGCCATCGCGAAATCGGCATCGAACCAGCGTGGTTTGTCGAGTGCATTTTTTGGCACTACTGCAATACGACACGGAAGGTCGGGCTGGAATTTGAGCCGCTCGAAGAACGAGCCTTCGTCGCTCATTTGGTATGGCGCCAGCACGAAGATCAGATGATTCTCGCTGATCGCAAAGCTGTGCAGGTAGCCGTCCTGTCCATCCTTGATCGCCTGCATCGCGGCAAGCTGGCCGTTGGCACCGATCTTCCAGATCATCAGGCCACTGCCGCCGAGCATCGACAACAATCCGAAGTTCCAGATCGTGCCGTCGCGATCACGCAGCGGATGCGCGGAGAAGGGTGCGGCTTGAAGGTCGTCACGCCAGGTCTTCGGGCCAATTGTCTCCAGAGTTTCCGGGTCAAGTTCAATGGCAGAACCCGCTTCCCATAGTGCGTAAACCTTGCCGTCGATCTTCACGACCGACGTGTTGGCCGTATTGCTGTCGTCGTTGTTGCGGATCTCGATGGGGTCGACAATGGTGGTGCCGGCGGCGGGAATCACGAAGCGACCAGCCTTGCGCTCGGTCTTCAGCTTCCAAGTTTCAACAAGCTTTGCCTGGTGGCGGATGCGCCCGTCGCGAATATTCCAAGCGTGCATCAAACCGTCGCCATCGAACCAGTGTTGGTAGCGCTGGCCGGCGCGCTCAAATAGCGCCGGGCCGTTTCTGTAGAGAGCGCCACGCAGGCCGGCGGGGATTTTTCCTTCAACATTGGCCAGCACCGGCGCGAATGACTGATCGGTCACGCCATGCCAACCGACCAGCCAGGGATGCTTGCGTTGCGCCGCCGCGAAGGCATCGACGCTACTCGCCGTTTTCGCATTGAGCAGGCTCGGCGCCAGTGCCAAGGCACCCGCACCAGCTACAAGCCTCGAAAGAAAGTCGCGACGGTTCATGGCGCTATTCCTCAGCGCAACTTGAGCGTAATGGTCGTCGGTGTTTCGCCAACCTCGACGGCCGCTTCATCAAAGTGCGCCTTGCGCATTACTTTGGGATTGTTGCTGAAACCGTAGCCCTCGGTCGGCATGCCCATGAAATTGCTGTCGAGCTTGCCGTTGCCGTTTTCGTCGTGCATGGCCATGACGGCGACTTTGCCGGCCGGCAGGTCAGTGAAGCGGAACGTGACCTGGTCGGCGTCCGGTGTTTTTCGATCGGCGGCAACTGTTTTGCCATCGCCATCCCACGCGGCGGCACTGTCATATACCGCAAGGCTGAGGACGCCCTTGTGCTCACGCACGCCAGTGACGTTGACGATGAGGTCGGCTGCCTGTGTGGTGGAGGACGTTGCGGCGGCGAGCACCAGCAGGGCGACGAGGTTTTTGCGATTCATGGTTGAGTCCTTGGGGGTAGGTGGATAACGCGATGCCAGTGTCGCCATCGCCGCACCAGGCCGGTAGATGCCGGCCGTCACCATTGCCGGGTGCCACAAGTCACCTGTGTTCCAACCGACACAGATTGAGCATTCCTGAATGAATGCCTAACAGATTGCCGATTTTGAAGAAAGTTGTTGACGTCTCGAAATCTAGTGTTATAGTAAACTACAACACCAGCCCAACACCACACCAAGGAGACCGTCATGTACATCCGCAACAACACCGCCATCTCGTTCGCCATCGCTGCCATTGTCACCGCCGCGACCGCAACGAGCCTGATCGCCAATGCGACCGCCAGCTTCAACACAGCGAAGGCGCAAGCCGCTGCCACGACGGCATCGTTGCAGCGCCTGCCCACCATCGTTGTTATGTCCGAGCCGGAATATCAGCTCATGGACGCCGTCGTGATCACTGCCAACCCGGCCGACTACGCCGACAGCAGCGATAGCGCCATCGCCGCCAACAACTGGATCGCACCGGCCCGCGCGGCGACCACCCAACTGATCCGCAATGCTTCTTTTGACATGCCCTACTATTCGTTCGGCACCACCAAGATGCTCGTCGCTAAGGAATAAATCATGACCACGACCTGGAACGATTCGACACCGATCTATCGACAACTGCGCGACCGCGTAGTGGCGATGATCCTCGACGGTGTCCTCAAGCCGGGCGAAGCCTTGCCTTCGGTTCGCCAGGTCGCTGCAGATTTTCAGATCAACCCGATCACGGTGTCCAAGTCGTACCAGGAGCTGGTCGACGAGAGCCTGGTCGAAAAGCGCCGCGGTTTGGGCATGTTCGTCACCGAAGGCGCGCGTGAAGCGCTGCTGCATTCGGAACGCGAACGTTTCCTCAACGATGAATGGCCGCTTCTTTACGCCCGTTTGCAACGCATGGGACTAGACCTCGACCGCCTCCTCAATGAAGGCGCCAAGCATGGAGATTCACAATGAACGCAGTAACGCAGCCGCAGGCCGTAGTCCAGGCCACCAATCTGAGCAAGCACTACGGCAAGACTGCCGCGCTTGATGGCATCGACCTGACCATCGAGGAAGGCCGTATCGTCGGCTTGATCGGCCCGAACGGTGCCGGCAAGACCACGGCACTCAAGGCGATTCTCGGTCTCGCAGAATTTGAAGGAAAGTTAAGCGTGTTGGGCCTGGATCCGCGCAATCAGCGCACGGAATTGATGAAGCAGGTCTGCTTTATCGCCGACGTCGCCGTGTTGCCGCGCTGGATCAAGGTTCGTGAAGCGGTCGATTTCGTCGCCGGCGTGCATCCGCGCTTCTCGCGCGAGAAATGCATGGCCTTCCTGGCCCGGACCAAGTTGAACCCGGCGTTGCGCGTACGTGAAATGTCCAAGGGCATGATCGTGCAGCTGCATCTGGCGTTGGTGATGGCGATCGATGCGAAGTTGCTGGTGCTGGACGAGCCAACCCTGGGACTCGACATCCTGTATCGAAAGACCTTTTACGAAACCCTGCTCAACGACTATTTCGACGAGCAGAAGACGATCATCGTCACGACGCATCAGGTCGAGGAGATCGAACACATCCTGACCGATCTCATCTTCATTCGCGACGGCAAGATCGCCCTGTCCGCATCGATGGACGCCATTGCCGAGCGCTACATCGAAGTAATGGTGTCACCGGAGCGGGCCGATGCAGCGCGGGCGATGAACCCGATCAACGAGCGCCAGATCTTCGGCAAGTCGATCTTCCTGTTCGATGGCGTTCCGCGCGCCACCCTCGCCGAGTTTGGCGAACTTCGCAAACCCAGCATTTCCGATCTGTTCGTCGCAACGATGAAAGGAACCTACGCATGAATACCTTCAAATGGTTGGTCAAACGGGAATACTGGGAACACCGCGGCGGCTTCATGTGGACCCCGTTCTGGGTTACAACCGCCGTGCTAATCCTCACCATTCTTGGCATCACCTGGACGGAAGTCGCGGGCCGCCGCGTCACTTCCCACCTGTCGTTCGGCATTCCCTGGGACCAGCTTTCCGCCCAGATCAGCTCGGGAGACCTGGTACAGGCGGGGCAAGGCCTGGATGTTATCTACGTCATGTTCAATCTGATGGTCTGCGTCAGCCTGTTCTTCGTACTGTTCTTCTACTTGCTCGGCGCGCTTTACGATGATCGCAAGGATCGCAGCGTGTTGTTCTGGAAGTCGTTGCCCGTCTCGGACACGGCGACCGTGCTCTCGAAAGTTGCCACTGCCGCCGTGCTCGCTCCGCTGATTGCGTTCGCTATCGCCACGGTCGCCTACGTTGGCTTCCTGCTCGTGGTATCGATCTGGGCCTCGCTCCACGGCATTAATCCGCTGCCCGTCATTGCCAACTCCAATCCATTCGGCATGTTCTGGCGCCTGTTACTGACCGTCCCGGTCAATGCGCTTTGGGCGTTGCCCGCACTCGGTTGGCTGTTGCTCTGCTCGGCGTTCGCCCGCAGCAAACCGTTCCTTTGGGCCGTGCTCATTCCGCTGCTCGCGGTGATCTTGAACGGCTGGGTCAGCGCGATGGGTCTGCCCAGCTTCAGCAGCAAGTTCCTCAGCAACGATGTCGCTGGTCGAATGATCTTCAGCATCATCCCGGGCAGTTGGATCGACAAAAGCGATGTGGTTCGCGTCGGCGAGATGGCCAGCAGTGGTAGCAGCCTGGATGGTGCCCGTCTGGTGAATGCGCTCAATCCGTCGCATGTGTATGCGGTTTTCGCTCAACCGGCCATGTGGATCGGCATCGCCGCCGGCGTCGTGATGATCGCTGCGACCATCTGGATGCGTCGCCGGCGCATTGAAAGCTCGGTCTGATCAAGCAAGCGCTGAACAAGAAAAAGGCGGACTTCGGTCCGCCTTTTTCGTTCGTGAGCTTGAGGTTTACGAGGTCAATGCGGGAAACAAGCCAATCAAACCAATCAGTATGAGATAGATCGCGACAATGAAGTTGAGCAGGCGCGGCACGATTAGAATGAGAACGCCGGCGATCAACGAGACAATAGGTGTTAGTGCGAGATGCAGGTTCATGGTGTTCTCCCGGATGTGCCGCGAATTCGGCGTTGTGGTTGTATCGTAGTCCGCGCAGGAGTCCAATACCTGACTCGTATATCAATCGCGCGATCGTTACCCTCGGAAAAGCCGACGAACGTGCGACCATTTCCACGCCGGGCCGATGCGCCCAATACGCCGGAACTCCGCCATGATCCACGCCAGCATTCTCGACACCATCGGCCGCACACCCATCGTGCGCATCAATCGCCTCGCGCCGGAAGGCATCGAGATGTTCGTCAAGGTCGAGGCGTTCAATCCGGGAGGGTCGGTCAAGGATCGGCTGGCGCTCGCCATCATCCTCGATGCCGAAGCCAGTGGCGCACTCAAGAAGGGCCAGACCGTCGTCGAGGCAACTTCGGGCAATACCGGCATCGCGCTGGCGATGGTCTGCGCCGCGCGCGGTTATCCGTTTGTTGCATTCATGGCCGAGACGTTTTCAATCGAGCGCCGCAAGCTGATTCGCGCGTTTGGCGGCAAGGTGATGCTGACGCCCGCTGCTGAGCGCGGCAGTGGCATGGTTCGCCATGCCGAGGCATACGCGAAGGAGCATGGCGCATTCCTGGCCAGGCAATTCGAAAATCCCGCAAACCCGGCCTTTCATCGCAATACGACAGCCGCCGAGATTTGCCAGGACTTCGCCGGCCGTCGCCTCGATGCATTCGTGACGGGTTGGGGCACAGGGGGAACCATGACCGGGGTCGGCGAGATGTTGAAAGTCGCGCGACCGGGCGTGCGCATCGTCGCGACCGAACCGGACGTTGCATCGATGCTCGCCGGTGCCGAATGGAAGCCGCATCGCATCCAGGGCTGGACGCCGGATTTCATACCGGAAGTGCTCAATCGAGACGTTGTCGACCAGATCGTCCCGGTCAGCGAAACGCTGTCACGCGATACCTCGCTGGCACTCGCGCGGCAGGAAGGCATCTTCTGTGGCATCTCGGCCGGCGGAACCTTCGCCGCCGCGCTGGAGGTGGCTCGAAATTCCGAGCAAGGCTCCGCCATTCTCGCGATACTGCCCGATACCGGCGAACGCTACCTGTCGACCTTCCTGTTCGAAGGCATTAACGAAGGGTCCGACGGCGATTACATCAGCTGATCGTCAGCCTGCGCGCTGACGCAACACTTCGAAAAGAGCCACACCGGTCGCAACCGAAACGTTGAGGCTGTCGATGGAACCTCGCATCGGAATGCGTGCGATGTGGTCACAGGCTTCGCGGGTCAGCCGGCGCATGCCCTCACCTTCGCTGCCCATGACGATGCCGACTGCGCCCTTCAAGTCGACCTGATAAAGCGAGGCTTCGCCGTCACCGGCCAGCCCAGTCAACCAGACACCCGCATCGCGCAGACTGCGCATGGTGCGAGCAAGGTTGGTGACGGCGATGAAAGGAACGCGATCTGCCGCACCGGCGGAAGCACGTCGAACCGTTGGCGTGATACCAACTGCCTTGTCCTTGGTAACGATGACGGCAGTGACGCCAGCCGCTTCGGCGCTGCGCAGACAGGCACCGAGGTTGTGAGGGTCGGTAATTCCGTCCAAAACCAGATAGAGCGCGTCGCTGTCACCTGTCTCCAGCAGCTTTGCCAAGTCAGACTCGTTCAAAGCCGGCGGCGTGCGGTATTTGGCGACAACACCTTGATGGCGATTGCCCCCCGTCATCCGGTCCAGCGCCTCGCGCTCGCGCGCATGCGGCTTGATGCCGAGATCGCGCGCTTTCTCGATCAGGTCGCGAATACGTGGATTCTGTTGTCCCGTTTCGATATACAGCTCGACCAGGTTTTCCGGATCGTGGCTAAGGGCGGACTCGACCGAATGGATGCCGACCAGCAACTCGCTACTCATGGCGGGACTTCATGTTGGGGCCGCGCAGTCTGACCTGATCGGTTGCGAAGATGAAGCCTTCGCCGCAACTTGGTCGCCGCTCTTAGACCGGACGACTGCCGCGGACGCGCCGGTAGTCGAACTCGACAGCCAGCGCTTCTTCGCCTTGCGGCGTGATATTGAACATCTGGATCAGCAGGCGATCCGTCGACGTCAACTCGATCTCGGTACGCCAGCCCCAACATTCGCCGTCGCTCTCACCGCCATAACTGCCGGTGACACTATGTATGGCCGCTTTCGGCGCGCCGTGACTGACCATGATTTGCGTACCGGTGTGGAAACTGTCAATCCACGCTGATTCGTAACAATGACGGTCAAGGTGATATCCATGAATCGCGACACCATTTTCGGTCTCGCCCAGGCACTGGGCCTCGTACTCGTGGATCACGAAGCGACCGCCCAACGCACTGCGAATACGGCCGCGCACCGAACCCTCGCCTGCCAACTGATCAGCCTCGAACCACACCTTCACCGTCCCAGACCAGCCGCCGACCAGACGGGCCAGATCCGCGTGGTGGCCGGTCTGCAGCGATAACTCAAATTCTTTCCTGGCCATGATGGCAACCCGCGACAGTGGGACTTTGATGGTGGCAGCAGTTGCACCTGAGCGCCATCTCCAGACGCATTGCAGCCCTTAACCAGCAGATGCTGCCAATTCCGGCGCAGAGGCCCAGAGCTTGATCGGATGCCCGCACTGACAGTTCCAATTGCTGCCTCGCTGGATCAGTCCCAGTAGTGAACGACATTGATGAATTTGATCGCAGCTAAATAGATGTGCCCGCAAATCCCGCCCTCCATGTTCTGTTCGTGTACGGCGCCGATCACGGAATCTTTGAAGTCGCCGATCAAACTAACCTGCGTCATGATCTTTCGTTTCGAGTATCCGGTATGTGTCAAGGTAGTTGTCGCCTCGCCGGTCATGCTGCTTTGGCCTGGATGAGGTCGAGTCTTTCAGGGTTGAGGGTGACCACATCGGCCAGGTGCCAGTTGCGCTTCTTTCCGCTCCAGCGTTGCGGATGCTGTGCGCGAGCGGCGGCATAAAGCCGTTTGC
>JBBSTF010000015.1:0-58485 GCA_038236135.1 Lysobacterales bacterium | reverse complement strand
TCGGCGCCGGAGCGCTACCTCACGTCCGAGCGCAAGGACGTCAACATTGACTTCTTCGTGAAGTGGCGGATCGCCGATCCTTCGAAGTTTTACACGTCGGTCGGCGGCGACCAAAGCCGGGCCGAGCAGCGCCTTGGCCCGATTATCAAGGAAGGCCTGCGCACCGCAGTCAACACACGCACCTTGCAGAAACTGGTGTCCATGGGTCGTAACGACCTGACCCAGCCAATCGTCATCTCGGCCAATCGCGCCACGTTGGGACTCGGTATCGAAGTTGTCGATTTGCGCCTCAAGCGCATCGACCTGCCAGAAGACGGCACTGTGATCGGTTCGGTCTACGAGCGCATGCGTTCAGAGCGCGTCAAGGTCGCGAACCAGCTGCGCGCGGAAGGGTCTGAAGCGGCCAAGACCATTCGTGCTGATGCCGAACGCGAGGCACTCGTATTGAACGCGGAAGCCTACCGCGACGCGCAGAAGATTCGCGGCGAGGGCGACGCTGATGCGTCTATCCTGTATGCCACGGCCTACGAGAAGAACGCCGACTTCTATGCGTTCTACCGCAGTCTGGAAGCGTATCGCCAAGCCTTCTCGAAACCCAACGGAGTGCTGGTTTTGGACCAGAATAGTGAATTCATGCGCTACCTCAAAAACAGCCAGTAAGTCGCGGTCCGCGTCATGTTGCACGATCTTCTTGCTGCCTTGGCGCTCGTCGCTGTATTGGAAGGCCTTCTGCTGTTCGCCGCGCCGGACCACTGGAAGCGCATGGCTGAACAGCTGCAGCAATTGCCGGTACGGCAACTGCGTATCATCGGCGGGGTGCTGGTCCTGGTCGGACTGATTTCGCTTCAACTGGTACGAAGTTGACCGGGCGATGACGATATGAGCGATCGATCGCGAGTCCGTCAACGACCGCACCGCATCGAGTTGACATTCATTCAAGCGAGGTAGTCATGGGCAAGTCTGTAGTAATTCTGGGCGCTCAATGGGGGCGAGACGGATGTGACGGAATGCCTCGGCGTTCAGTCCGGCGAGCGCCGGAGGCAGGATGGCGCAGGCCGGGTGACGAGATGAGCGATGGATCGCGAGTCCGTCACCGACGGCGCCCCACAGTGCTGACATTCATTCAAGCGAGGAAGTCATGGGCAAGTCTGTAGTAATTCTGGGCGCTCAATGGGGCGACGAAGGCAAAGGCAAGATCGTCGACCTGTTGACCGAACAGGTCAGCACGGTGGTTCGCTTCCAAGGCGGCCATAACGCCGGTCACACCTTGGTGATCGGCGGCAAGAAAACCGTCCTGCACCTCATCCCGTCCGGAATTTTGCGTGAGGGCGTCAGTTGCCTGATCGGCAACGGCGTGGTGCTGTCGCCAGCCGCCTTGCAGAAGGAAATCGCTGAATTGGAAGAGCAGGGAGTGGAAGTACGTTCACGGCTCAAGATCAGCCCGGCGACTCCATTAATCATGCCCTACCATGTGGCTGTTGATCAGGCGCGCGAGCGCGCATCCGGCGCGAAGGCCATTGGCACGACCGGCCGTGGCATCGGTCCAGCCTACGAGGACAAGGTGGCACGCCGGAGCATTCGGGTGGCTGACCTGATGTATCCGTCAGGTTTACCGGAGAAAGTTCGCGCTGCCGTCGATTACCACAACTTCATCCTGACCCAGTGGCTGAAGGCCGACGGCGTCGACTACCAGCAGATCCTCGACGATGCGATGGCCTATGCGGAATATCTGCGGCCGATGATCGACGACGTGTCGACGCTGCTCTATGACGCACGTCAGGCCGGCGACAACATTCTTTTCGAAGGTGCGCAGGGCGCGTTGCTCGACATCGACCATGGCACCTATCCCTACGTCACCTCGTCAAACACGACGATCGGTGGCGCACTCGCCGGGACCGGTGTCGGTGCCTGCGATATCGACTATGTACTTGGCATCTGCAAAGCCTACGCAACGCGCGTCGGCAGCGGACCTTTCCCGACCGAGCTCGACGACGAGATGGGCGAGGAATTACGCAAGCGTGGCAACGAATTCGGAGCCAGCACTGGCCGACCGCGCCGCTGCGGCTGGATAGATCTGGTTGCGTTGAAACGGGCAACCCAGATCAACGCAATCAACGGGCTGGCCATCACCAAACTCGACGTGCTCGATGGCCTGCCGTCGATCAAGGTGTGCATCGCCTACCAATATCGTGGCAAGCGGCGCGAGTTGGCACCGCTTGATGCGGATGGCTGGAACGAATGCAAGCCCGTTTATCTGGAATTTCCGGGTTGGGACGAACCGACGTCTGGCGTTCGTGAGTGGAACAAGTTGCCGGCAGCCGCGCGCGCCTACCTGCGCGCGGTGGAAGAACTATCGGGCTGCCACCTCGCATTGGTCGCGACCGGCGCGGATCGCGATGACACCATCATCCTGCGCGATCCGTTCGGGCGGTGACACGGCATCGACGTAATCGTTTGCCAGGCTGATACCTGGCTACGTAGCGTTCTGCCTGATTCTAGATGTCCATGCACAGCGGGCAGTTAATCTGAATGCCCGCCAATGACGAGACGTGTCTAGCAAGCCGGACGGGCTCGCCACGCGCGACCTCGGGCACCTTGCTGAAACTACGTTACGGCCCATGGCGACATGGATCGACCGCATGCAGGGTTGGTTCAGTGCTGGCGATCCAGTCTCTGGCGCTGACAGCCGATTCAAACCATCGTCCTCTGGGGAAGATTTCATGTCGTTAACTGATTATTCTGTTTCGCACCCTCGATCCTTCGGAGGTTTATGCCGGGCGCTGCGTTTGCTCGCCAGTGGTTTGACGATGAGCCTCGGATTGGTCGCTGCTCCAGCGTTTTCGCAGGTGACCCTGAGTACTCTCGACGTCGCATCGACTCAAAGTTTTGACACGTTGCCGTCAAGCGGATCGGTAACATGGGTAAACAACACGACGATCCCAGGCTGGTATCACGCGCGTACCGGCACCGGCACGACCCTCGTCGCCGACGCTGGAGCGGGAACTGGAGGCAATCTTTACAGTTACGGCAGTGCCGGGGCAGGTGATCGTGCACTGGGGTCCCTGGGCTCAAGCAATGCAACAGCCGGCAACTTCTTTTGGGGAGTGCGCCTGCAGAACAACACTGGTACCACCATTACATCGCTGGACGTCACCTACATCGGCGAGCAATGGCGCAGCAGTGGAGCAGGCGCTCAAGTCGTAGCTTTTACCTATCTCCTCGGCACCCCGCTCGTGACTGGCACGTTGGCCGAATTCCAGGCCGCTGGTGTTGCTGTGACTAGCCTCGATTTCACCAGTCCCGTAACGACCGGCACAACTGGAGCTCTGAACGGCAACGCCGCCGTAAACCAGCAAGCACGCTCCGCGACGATCACAGGTTTGAATATTCCCAATGGATCGGAAATCATGCTGCGCTGGTCCGACCCGGACCAAACGGGTGCCGACCATGGCATGTCAGTCGACAATGTGTCTGTCACCCCGCATGGAGTGCCGTTATCGGGCTTGAGCGTGAGCGACGTCGAAATGGGCGAAGGCAACAGTGGCACCACGAGTTTTGACTTCGTCGTCAGCCTCGGCACTCCTGCACCAGCAGGCGGCGTGACCTTCGACATCGCGACGATGGATGGCAGCGCAACTGCAACGTCTGACTACACGCCACGGTCGCTCGCGGGAGTAACCATTCCTGCTGGCTCGCAAACGTACACCTTCAGTGTGTTGGTCAATGGAGATACGACGTTCGAGAACGATGAAACGTTCACCGTCAAGGTGACCAACGTAGTGGGGGTCGGTATCGTCGACGGTGAAGGATTGGGCACCATCCTCAATGACGACTCCGGCGTGTTGCTCAACATCAGCGACGAGACGAACATCGAAGGCAACAGCGGTACAACGCCATTTCGTTTCACCGTCAGCCTGTCAGATCCGGCGCCGGCTGGTGGTGTCACTTTCGACATTGCCACGTCGAATGGCACGGCGACAGCGCCCAGTGACTATGCATTCAACAGCCAGGTTGGCGCTGTCATTCCTGCGGGCTCCACGTTCATCAACTTCACCGTGCTGGTCAATGGCGACACCACGCCGGAACCCGACGAAACTTTCAGCGTCACTGTCAGTAATGTAACGAATGCATTGGTTGCTGATGGTGTCGGCTTGGGGACGATTCTCAACGACGATTTTTTCAAGATCCACGATGTGCAAGGTAGCGGCGCAACCACACCTATTGCACCTGGTACCGTCGTCGCCGTCGAAGGCGTAGTCACTGCGAGCTTTCAGGCGATGAATCAGTTGTCGGGTTTCTTCCTGCAGGAGGAAGACTCTGACATCGATGCCGATCCGTTGACCTCGGAAGGAATATTCATTTTTTGCTCAACCTGCCCGGTGACCGTCGTTGAGGGCCAGCGTGTTCGTGTCAACGGAACGGTCAGCGAGTTCTTCGGCATGACCCAGATCAACGCAACAAACGCAGCGTCGATAACGGTGACCAGTGCTGGCAACAATCTCGCCGACATTACGCCAGCAACAATCGTGCTGCCGGTAGTGGGCCCGATCAATGACTATTACGAACCTCGCGAAGGCATGCTGGTTCGGTATACCAACGCACTCAGCGTGTCGGAATACGTCGATCTGCCGCGTTATGGCCAGATTGAACTGTACCAAGGTGGGCGGCCTAATCAGTTTACCGAGATGGCGTCTCCCAGCACCTCCGGCTACGCCACCCATCTTGCAGGCCTCGCAGCGCGCAGGGTGGTCTTGGACGATGAGAACAACACACAAAATTCGTTGCTGAATGCTGTCGAAGGCATGCAATTCGCTTACTACCCGCGCCAAAACGGTGGCTTTTCGCTTGGCACGCAGGGCGCAGATTATTTTCGTGGAGGCGACATCGTCAGCAACCTGACGGGCGTTCTGCATTGGTCTTTCGCTGGCCTGCCCGGCACTGACGCCTGGCGCGTTCGGCCTACCCTTGCGACGCCACCGGTTTTCACGCCAGTCAACACTCGACCGGCCACGCCGCCTGCCGTGGGTGGAGCAATTCGCGCCGTTGGCATGAACCTGCTGAATTACTTCACGACCATCGACACGACGTCGAGTAGTACTAGCGGACCGTGCGGACCGAACATGACGCAAGACTGCCGCGGTGCTGACAGCGTCGTCGAGCTCAATCGCCAGCGCGAGCGCACCGCCAACGTGTTCTGTTCTCTCAATCCCGATGTCGCCGCGCTGATGGAGCTGGAAAACACCACGCCTACCGACTCGATAAATGACCTTCTTTTGGCGATCAACGCCCAATGTGGAACAGTTAACCCCTACTACTTCTCCGGTACCGGTGGGACTTTGGGTGCAGACGCGATCCGCGTCCAGATCGTGTATCGAAGTGGCGTTGTGGTAGCGGTCGGCATGCCGTTGGTTGATCTTGATCCGATCAACAGTCGACCGACCACCGCACAGACTTTTGACGTCGTCGACCCAGCCAATAGCGCGTTTGGCGAGCGCTTCACGCTCGTCGCGAACCACCTGAAGTCAAAGGGAGGATGTGGCGTTGCGACGGGCGGCGACATCGACAACAACGACGGCCAGGGTTGTTTCTCGGCGCGCCGTGCTGCGCAGGCCAATCGACTTCTGACCTGGTTGAACACAACGGTCATACCGACTGCTGGGGATCCCGACGTCCTGTTGGTTGGCGACTTCAATTCGTACGCCCAGGAACCGCCAATCACCGCGCTGACAGGAGCAGGCTATACCGACCTGCAAACCTCGCTGCTGGGTAGCGCTGCCTATTCCTATGTATTCGACGGCCAACTCGGGCACCTCGACTACGCGCTCGCTAGCGGTAGCCTTGCCAGTAAGGTTACCGGCGTCGCCGCATGGCACATCAACGCTGATGAGAGCGCGCTGTTTGACTACAACGACGACATCAAGGATGTTGGCGAAACCGCCAATGAAGAGAAACCCGACGGGTCAGCGCTGATGCCGCCGCGCATCCTTTACCAGCCGGGATCAGTCTTTCGGGCATCCGACCATGACCCCGTTCTCGTCGGCATGTTCGAGAATGATCGCATCTTCCAAAATGGATTCGACACAACGCCGTAGTCGCTTGGATCCTCGCCTTCACAAGAGAACGCCAGCACACGTCGTGCTGGCGATTTCTTTTCAGGGGACCAAGACGCCACAACGTGCGGCAGGATTCACGCGTTTGATTTCTCGCCTTTGGCAACGGCAGTTTTCGTGTTGGTTGCCTTGAGCGCGAGAAGTCGCTGCTGCAACTCGACGTTGTCCAAAGCACCCAAAGCCTGCAAGCCGGCCCGCAGTAACTCGTTCTTCTTGGTCGGGCGATTGAATTCGAGGGCGCGTTGTTTGAGCGCCTCAATCAGCGCGTAGTCACCAGCTGGCATCTTGAAATTATCGCGGACAGCCTTCTTCTTCGTAGTCTTTGCCGGCGCGCTTTCCGGGACGGTTTTTTTCGACGCCTTCCGCGGCGCGCCGGCTACGGTGACAATTCCGGCTTCCTGACGAGACACGGGCTTGTCCGCGCTTTTCTTCTTGGTCGCCGACATACGTTTCGGCTTTCGACTAGTTTTTGTCGCTGCGCGCTTGTCGGGTTTCTTCCGGTCGATTGTCATGGTGCACCTGGTTCGTATAGAGGCCACGTTTGTACCACCAAGCGCAGGTTCGCTGTCACCTCGGTCGCGCCTGGAATAAAGGATGGCATGGCGGTTATCGATGATCGTTCGATAGGAGTGACCACCGAAGATGGGACGTGGCAGGCATAATCGTGACCTCCCTTTGTCCACCTGGCGTTTTCCTTGACGCGTCCCTACAACTTCAGTGCTGGTCCCGCCGTATTGCCCGAATCGGTCTTGCTGCGCGCTCGCGGGGAGCTGCTCGACTGGAACGGTGGCGGCACCTCGGTGATGGAAATCAGCCATCGCAGCCAGGCGTTCGTCGAATTAGCGGCCCAGTCCGAGCGCGACCTGCGCGCGCTGATGGATATTCCCGACGACTACCGCGTTTTGTTCCTGCAAGGCGGCGCAACCCAGCACTTCGCACAGATTCCGATGAATTTCGCGCGGCCCGATCAAACCGCCGACTACATCGTTTGCGGTGCCTGGGGCGAAAAGGCGGTGCGTGAAGCGATGCCGAATGTTCAGGCGCGCGTTGCCGGCAGTTCGATCAATGGAAATTTTACCGGCGTGCCGTCACGCGAATCATGGCAGCTTGATCCCGCGGCGGCCTACGTCCACATCACACCGAATGAGACCATCCACGGCGTCGCCATGCACGAGGTGCCCGACGTGGGCAGTGTGCCGCTGATCGCGGACATCTCGTCGAACATCCTCTCGAGGCCACTCGATGTGTCGCGATTCGGACTGCTGTATGCCAGCGCGCAGAAGAACATCGGTGCCTCGGGCTTGGTGGTGATGATCGTTCGTGACGACCTGCTTGAGCGTTGCCCGTCCACGCTGCCGCGCATTTTCAACTATGCAGAACACGCGGCTAACGATTCAATGCTCAACACGCCGAACACGTTTGGCTGGTATCTGGCCTCGCTGGTTTTCCAGTGGATCGCAGGGCAGGGCGGTGTTGCAGAACTGGGTCGGCGCAACTTGGCCAAGGCAAAGATGCTTTACGATTGCATCGATGCGTCAGGCTTCTATGCAAATCCTGTCGATCGCGATGCGCGCTCTTTAATGAATGTGGTTTTTACGTTGGCCGACGCGAAGCTGGAATCAACGTTCCTCCAGCAGTCGCACGACGGCGGCCTGCTCGCGTTGAAAGGTCACAAGGCACTCGGCGGCTTTCGCGCATCGCTCTACAACGCGATGCCGCTGGAAGGCGTGCGATCTCTGGTCGATTTCATGCGCGAATTCGAGCGGCGACACGGATAGGCTCGCTGCGTCGCCGGGACCGCTGCGGCATACTCACGATCATTGACGTCGCGCCGCATTCATCGCGGTGCCACTCGGGAATCCATCGGCATGAGCGACACCGCAAATCCCAAGCAGCCTGATCTGGGCGGCATTCGAGACCGTATCGACAGCATCGACCGGCAGATCCAGGAGCTGATCGCAACTCGTGCGCGCACCGCGCAGGAAGTGGCATCGATCAAGGGCAGCGGTCGCCCGGCCATCGACTATTACCGTCCCGAACGCGAAGCGCACGTGCTGCGCATGGTCGTCGATCGCAACGATGGCCCGCTCGCCGACGGCGAAATGGTGCGGTTGTTTCGCGAAATCATGTCCTCCTGTCTGGCCCAGGAGGAACCGCTCAAAATCGGTTACCTCGGCCCGGAAGGCACCTTCAGCGAGCAGGCCGTACGCAAGCATTTCGGACACGCGGCGTATGGCTTGGCGCTGGGAAGCATCGAGGAAGTGTTTCAGGAAGTCGCGGCCGGCAACGCCGACTTCGGCATCGTGCCGGTCGAGAATTCCAGCCAAGGCATGATCCAGGTCACGCTTGATCTATTTCTGACATCCGACCTCAAAATCTGCGGGGAAGTTGAACTGCGGGTGCATCAATACCTGCACTCGCGCTTGGGCACGATGGACAACATCGAGCGCATCTATTCGCATGCGCAATCGCTCGCACAGTGCCAAGCGTGGCTGCGAATGAACATTCCCGATGCCCAGCGTATTCCGGTATCAAGCAACGCCGAAGCGGCGCGACGGGTTCGTCACGACGACAATGCAGCAGCCATCGGCGGCGATATGGCGGGTCGTGTCTATGGCTTGAAAACCATCGCCGGACCCATCGAGGACCGCGCCGATAACACAACGCGTTTCCTGGTGATCGGTCGCTCGCTGTTTCCACAATCGGGCAATGATCGAACTTCGTTGCTGGCGACCGTGAACGACCAGCCTGGCGCACTTTTCCATATTCTTCGGCCGTTGGCGGAACATGGCGTCAGCATGAATCGGATCGAGTCGCGACCGGCCCACACCGGCAAATGGCATTACGCGTTCTTCATCGACGTCACCGGCCATTGCGAGGACCCCAAGGTCGCCGCCGCGCTGGACGAAATGCGCGGTTCCACTGCTGAGTTACGCATCCTCGGCTCGTATCCGGTGGCGCTGCCATGAGTTTCGATGCGCTGACATTGGCGAGCACATCCATCGTGCGGTTGCGTGCCTACGACACCGGCCCCGACAAGCGCATCGCACGCGAGTGCGAGCATGCGCCGGCGGAATTGGGTTCCAACGAACACGCCTTCGGTCCGAGTCCGAAAGCGCTGGCGGCAATGCAGATGGAGCTGGCAAGAGCGCATCGCTATCCCGATCCGGATGGCACGGCTCTGCGCAAAACCCTGGCGAATCATTTCGCCATCGATCCATCCTCGATCACGTTCGGCAATGGTTCCAACGAGCTGATCGTAATGTTGGCCGAGTGCTTCGCCGGTCCGGAGCATTCTGTCGTTTATTCGCAATATGCCTTCGCGGTATACGCGATTGCGACGGCGGCAGTCGGAGCAACAGCCATCGAGGTTCCGTCGCTCGCGCGCGACCACGTCACGATGCCACTCGGGCACGACCTGGACGCGATGTCTGCTGCGATTCGCTCTGACACGAAATTGGTTTTCTTGGCCAACCCGAACAATCCCACTGGTAGCTGTTTTGACGACGATGCGCTTGACGCGTTTCTGGATTCGATTCCGCAACGGGTAATGGTCGTGATGGACGAGGCATATATCGATTTCGTCAGCCCGGACGTCGTGCGCAGTGCCATCGACCGTATCGAACGGTATCCGAACCTGGTCATCTTGCGCACCTTCTCCAAGGCGCATGCCTTGGCGGCGCTGCGAATCGGCTTCGCGATCAGCCATGTGTCGACCGCCGCCGTGATGGCGCGACTACGCCAACCTTTCAACGTCAATCGGATCGCGCTGGTGGCGGCCCAAGCGGCTTTCCTCGACTTCGATTATCTCGAGAGCTGCATCGGCATGACTGTCGCCGAACGCGATCACCTGGCCGAAGCATTGACTGAACTCGGTTACTCATCACTGCCATCGCAGACCAATTTCCTGATGGTCGATTTCGGCGGCGAAGCGAGTGCCGTCGAAGCCGCCCTGTATCAAGCCGGCATCATCGTGCGGCCGATGGCGGGATACGGACTACCGCAGATGTTGCGTATCTCGATCGGTACGCGACAGGAGAGCGAACGCATTCTCTCCGTTCTCGCTCCCGCTAGGCAGTTGAACCCATGACATCGGAGCGCGTCGACTGGACCAGCTGTGCCGCTGGTCCGATTCTTGGTGAGCTGCGTGTACCAGGCGACAAATCCGTATCCCACCGCGCCATCATGCTGGCCTCACTGGCGGACGGCGTGTCGCGAATCGACGGCTTCCTTGAAGGTGAGGATACGCTCGCGACTGCGCGCATATTCGGCCAACTTGGTGTCGGCATCGCCGCAGCTTCACCATCACGCCGACTGGTGAATGGCGTTGGCATTGATGGGCTCCGTGCGCCAGCAGGCGACCTCGATTGTGGCAACGCGGGAACCGGCATGCGCTTGATGGCCGGCCTGCTGGCGGGCCAGCCATTTGCCACGACGTTGACCGGCGACGAGTCATTGCGCCGACGCCCGATGCGGCGCGTGACCGCTCCGTTGGCATTGATGGGGGCCAACATCGACACCGCAGAGGGAGACTTTCCGCCGCTGCATATCAAGCCAGCATCTTTGCGCGGAATCGACTTTTCGCCGCCGGTCGCCAGCGCGCAGGTGAAGTCAGCGCTTCTGCTGGCAGGCCTCTTTGCACGTGGCGTCACGCGAATCACCGAATCGCATCCTACCCGTGACTACACCGAACGAATGCTGGCCTCGTTCGGCTGCGCGATCACGTTTGGCGAAGGGTGGGCGACGCTCGAAGGCGGTCATCGTTTGCGTGCGTGCGACATCGTTGTGCCGGCGGACTTCTCGTCGGCGGCTTTCTTCATCGTCGCAGCGACGTTGGTGCCGGACTCGGAGCTGCTCCTGCGCGATGTCGGTTTGAATCCACGGCGTACCGGCTTGCTGACTGCATTGCGTTTGATGGGTGCGGATATCGTCAAGGAGAATTTTCGCGAGCAGAGTGGCGAAAGCATCGCCAATCTGCGCGTGCGCCACGCGAAGTTAACTGGCATTGATGTGCCCGTTGCATTGGTGCCCGACATGATCGATGAATTCCCGGTGCTGTTCATCGCAGCAGCGGCCGCCAGTGGCGTTACGCGCGTAACCGGCGCGGCGGAACTGCGCGTCAAGGAATCCGATCGTCTTGCGACAATGGCCACGGGGTTGCGGACGCTCGGAATCCGTGTCGACGAAAGCGACGATGGCGCGACGATTCATGGCGGCGCCTTGCAGGGCGGCAGCATCAACAGCCATGGTGATCATCGCGTGGCGATGAGTTTCGTAGTGGCGGGGCTGGTCGCACAAGAAAGTGTCGCCATCCAGAATTGTGCAAACGTCGCAACTTCCTTCCCCGGCTTCGTTGACACGGCGAACGCGTGCGGATTCGCAATTAGCGATTGACCCGTGCGCAGTCGAGCACTACGCGAAGAACATCGGTAACCCTGAACGCGTTCAAGTTGCGGTCTGTTCGCGAAATCCATGCATATTCCACCATTAATTGCACTCCGCCTCGAGGCGCATTAGTGTGCGCAGCTGGAATCCCGCCCGGGGTCCCGTTGATCAGGTTCGAGGTGGTTTCAATGCAAATTCGTAGCCAAAAGTGGGTACTGGCGCTTTCCTTGGTGTTGTTGGGTGCAACGGCATCGTTCGCCGCAGGGCCTGATAAAGACGCATATGTCGATCAGATTGATGACGCAACCATCGTGCAATCACAAGGTGTCGACCAGCGTGTGGACTACGTTGCGCTGCGACGTTTCGGTCCCTGGGATGATCGAAATTATGCGTTGACTCAGGCCGACGTGGCGGTACTTCCGGCCAATGACGAATACCGTTACGGCGTGCCGGCATTCTTCAAAATACTCAAGCGCAAGGAATCGATCCAGGAAGGTTTTCCCATCCACGAGCACTATCCGCGAGAGCTCGACAAGGAATTCGACCTGCGCTTCGGAGGGCTGCTGCAGGATGGCGTCCTCCACCGTCGTGGCTTGGGGATTTATTCACATCCCGATCCAGCCAACCCTCCGGAAAACCTGATCTACGCCACCGATCCGCTGCCGCACGCGGTGCCGATCAACGGCGAGAACTTCATGGCTATCGGCGATGAAGAAACGTCGATCAAGTACAACCCGGTGGACCCACTCAAGATCATCGCTGGATCCAATTCACCGTCAGGCGGACAGGCTCAGAACTATTCACTCGATGGCGGCGCGACTTGGCTCAGTGGCGGCAACCTGCCGAGCACCTGTTGCGACCCTGCGATGGAATGGTCGGCCGATGGCACGATTGCCTATGCCGCGACTCTCACGTCGGTTGGCGGTTCCTTCCGGGCAGCGGTCTTTCGCTCGATTAACAACGGCCAAACGTGGGCAGGGCGGGTCGATGTCTCCACAGCGAGTTCAGACAAGGAGTACATCCATGTCGACAAGTCGTCCACGTCACCCTTTCTTGAAAACGTCTATCTAACCTGGCATCAGGGCAATGTCATGTTCTTTTCGCGCTCGCTCGACAAGGGCCTGACTTGGTCAACCCCGATCTCGTTCAGCAGCGCGCCATTAGGAATTGGAAGCGATATCACGACGGACAAGATGGGAAATATCTACTACATCTGGCCGAGTAGCAGTACGTCGACCAAGAATGTGTACATGGTGAAGTCTACCGACGGCGGTGCCACGTTCGCGGCGCCGGTAGTCGTCCAACCTCTTTTTGACGTGTATGACTTTCCGATTCCCGCCATGGAGACTCGGAACGCGTTCATTTACATCGCGGCAGACACTGATCGGTCAACGGGTCCCCATGCCGGACGCGTGTACGCCGCATACACGGCAATGCACCCGAGCAGCGGCAACGCCGGTGCAGCAACGAACCATGCGTGGATCCAAGTCGCCTTTTCCGACAATGGCGGTGCAACCTGGGCTCTGGCGACTACGCCGCATTCCGTTGCAGATATCGCGACCATCGACCGCTTCCACCCATGGCTGGAAGTGGACGGGCAGGGTGCCGTGCATATCGGTTTTTACGACACGCGCAATTCGGTCAATCGGACCGGTATCGATTTCTACTACAACTACTCCATCGACGGCGGGACCACGTGGCTTGATGAAACACGGGTATCGTCGGTAACCTCGCCAAACATCACTAATGGCCAGGAATGGGGCGACTACAACGGTTTGAGCGTCGGGCCGGTTTCGGCAGCCATGAGTTGGTCCGACAATCGCGGCAGTGTGCAGCACTCCTATGTCGGTCGAGTGCAGAACTTGGCTGCCGGCCCGACCTACACTCTCAACAGCACCAGTCCAGCAACCGTTGGTGTATGTGCGGGTCAGCCGGTTCCGCCGCGCGTCCTTTCACTGACCGGGTATTCGGGATACACCGGCCCCGTTGCGATTTCATTTCCGGGTTTAAATGCGACTGTCTTCCCCAGCGCAACGGCCACGCCGAACCCGGTCAATGTGAGCGCCAGCGCTGCCACCTCGACAGTCAATCTGACCACGTCGCCGAGTGCGCCGCCTGGCGTCTATCCGGTCACGGTGCAATCTACTGGTGGCGGATCGCCGGCCGTCGTACGCCAACTAGGCTTTAGTGTAAATCTGGCCTCTGCTGCTCCGTCGATTGCGACGTTGACCACGCCAGCCAACGCTGCGATCAATGTTCCGACCAACCCGACCCTGTCATGGACTGCGTCAACCCAGGCCGCCAGCTACAACGTGCAGGTGGCATCCGACGCCGCATTCGCGAACGTCGTGTTTTCCGGGTCGGTCAGTGCAGCGACCAGCATCATGGTGACGACGGGACTGGCAACTAGCAAGACCTACTACTGGCGCGTCACCAGCCAGAATGCGTGCGGCACGTCGGCTCAGTCGGCCGTGTTCTCGTTCACCACGATGCCTGCACCGGGTGACTGCTCTGCGGGTACTTCAGCACGCAACGTTTTCACTGAGGATTTTACCAACGGCGCTGGTGGGTTCACGACGACCGGTGGCAACGGGACGAGCTGGGCCCTGTCAATGGCACGTCCGAGCCCGGCATCGGGTGGCAACGCGATGAAGTCCGCAGCGAATACGACTGCCAGCAATCAACTCCTGACTTCGCCAACGATCGCATTGCCGACTGGTCAACAACCGTTGACTCTGGCGTTCAATCGCTGGCGATTTCTGGAAATCAATGGTACGACTGCCTGCTATGACGGCGGCTTTCTGGAGGCGTCTGTCAATGGCGGAGCATTCACCGCGATACCCGGCAGCAATATCCTCAACGATCCGTACACCGGGCCGCTTGGTAGCGGTCAGCCAGCGTGGTGCAGTTCTGCGGCGGTCGACTACAGCGCATTGAGTACCTTCGTTGACCTGAGTGCCTGGGCTGGCAGCTCGGTCCAGTTGCGCTGGCGCGTCGTCACCGATTCGTCGGTGGCGCGTGAAGGCTGGTACGTGGATGACGTTCGCGTACAGGTCTGCTCGTCAGACTTGATTTTCAAGAACGGGTTCGATACGCCAACACCGTAAGCGTCGACGTGATTCATTGAGGCAGGAAGGGCGCTCCGGCGCCCTTCTTTTTTTCGCCAATCGTGATCCAGCAATTTCGAGATCAATGGACACGGTAGAATTGCCTCCCATGAGTTCTCCTATTCCCGTCCTCACCATCGATGGCCCTTCCGGTTCCGGCAAAGGCACCATCAGCAGGGCAGTGGCGAATGCACTCGGCTGGCATCTGCTCGATTCCGGTGCGCTGTATCGCGCTGTGGGTTACGCGGCGGGCGCGTCCAACCTCGACCTGTCCGATGCGGACGCGATGACTCGATGCGCCGAGACGACAAAGATTCAGTTTCGCGATCCCAAGGACGGCACCGAAACACGCGTTATCGTCAACGGTCACGACGCCACCGACGAACTGCGCACCGAAACCGCTGGCGCGGCCGCATCGGCCATCGCCGCGATCCCCGGCGTGCGGCAAGCCCTGTTTGACAAGCAGCGCGCGTTCCGCCGCAATCCCGGGCTGGTTGCCGACGGGCGTGACATGGGTACCGTGATTTTTGCCGACGCTGACTTCAAGGTGTTTTTAACCGCGAGCGCCCAGGAACGTGCAAAAAGACGTCATAAGCAGTTGAAGGACAAGGGATTGAGTGTTAATCTCGCCGCCCTTTTGCGGGAGATCGAAGCGCGTGACACGCGCGACGCCTCTCGTGCGGTAGCGCCGCTCAAGCCCGCCGCCGACGCCCTGATCCTGGACACAACTGTTATTGCAGTTGACGCCGTGGTCGCCCGGGTGTTGGCTTTGGTGCGCCCGGCCTGACGCAACCGCGAAAAGGAAAACGGCCCGGATTCGTCCGGAAATTCAACGGTGCAACGCACCCTCTAAGGTGAGCTGGATCGAACTGACCCCGCGGGGCAGGGCGACGGCTCTTTTTTATCCATGGAAACCCAAATGACAGACAGTTTCTCCGAAAGCTTTGCTGAAATGTTCGAGCAGAGCCAAGGCTCCCTCGACAAGCTTCGTTCCGGCTCCATCGTCACCGGCGTCGTCGTCGAGATTCGCTCCGACGTGGTCGTTGTCAACGCAGGCCTGAAGTCCGAAGGCATCATCCCGATCGAGCAGTTCCGAAATGAGCAAGGCGAGCTCGAGATCCAGGTTGGCGACCAGGTCAAGGTCGCCCTCGACTCGATCGAGAATGGTTTCGGGGAAACCATGCTGTCGCGCGAAAAGGCCAAGCGCTCCCTCGTCTGGGACGAGCTGGAAGAAGCGCAGACCAAGGACGAGGCGGTCAGCGGCCGCATCTCCGGCAAGGTCAAGGGCGGCTTCACTGTCGACATCAAGGACGTTCGCGCATTCCTGCCAGGTTCGCTGGTGGATGTTCGTCCGGTCCGCGATCCTTCGTATCTGGAAGGCAAGGATATCGAGTTCAAGATCATCAAGCTCGATCGCAAGCGCAACAACGTGGTGGTTTCGCGTCGCGCGGTGGTCGAGAGTGAGTTCAGCGTCGAGCGCGAGCAGTTGCTCGATCGCTTGCAGGAAAACGCCGTCGTCAAGGGCGTCGTGAAGAACCTCACCGATTACGGCGCATTCGTCGACCTCGGCGGCATCGATGGCCTGCTGCATATTACGGACATGGCCTGGAAGCGCGTCCGTCATCCGTCCGAAGTGGTCAACGTCGGCGACGAACTCGACGTCCGCGTGCTGAAGTTCGACCGCGAGCGCAACCGCGTTTCGCTCGGCTTGAAGCAGCTCGGAGAAGATCCTTGGGTCAACATCACCCGTCGTTACCCAGCCGACACGCGCATCCTCGGCAAGATTTCCAACGTCACCGATTACGGCTGCTTCGTGGAACTGGAGCCCGGCGTCGAAGGCCTGGTCCACGTTTCCGAAATGGACTGGACCAACAAGAACGTCAACCCTGGCAAGATGGTTCAGGTCGGCGACGAAGTCGAAGTTATGGTGCTCGACGTTGATGAAGAGCGCCGTCGTATCTCGCTGGGCATGAAGCAGACCCGCGCCAATCCTTGGGAAGCCTTCGCGGCGATCTACAAGAAGAATGACAAGGTCACCGGCCAGATCAAGTCGATCACCGATTTCGGCATCTTTGTTGGCCTCGATGGTGGCATCGATGGCCTTGTCCATCTGTCCGACATTTCCTGGCAGGCGACGGGCGAAGAGCTGGTTCGCAACTTCAAGAAGGGCGAAGACCTCGAAGCCGTGGTGCTTGCGGTTGACCCGGAACGCGAGCGCATTTCGCTGGGCCTCAAGCAGCTCGAGCAGGATCCATTCGGCCAGTACATGGCTGCCAATCCACGTGGCAGCATTGTCACCGGCACGGCGCGCGAAGTGGATGCCAAGGGCGTCACTGTTGATCTGGCGGAAGGCGTCGAGGGCTACATGAAGGCCAACGACATCGCAAAGGAACGCGTCGACGACGCCACCCTGCATTACAAGGTGGGCGATCCGGTCGAGGCCAAGTTCATTGGCATGGACCGCAAGGGCCGCACGTTGCAGTTGTCGATCCGCGTGAAGGACGACGAGGAATTGCAGGGCGCGCTTGACGAGTACCAGGGTCAATCGGCGGCAAATACGACGCTCGGCGCCTTGCTCAAGGAAAAGCTGGGACGTTGATCGCGGGGCGCCGGCCGCGTGTCGGCGCCCTCCCGCCTGTTTTTCGTGCCCGCCACCCGGCGGGCACAACTGACCGCTGACCTGTGCCGTGCCCGCCGACAAATCGATGACCAAATCGGAGCTGATTGAAGCCTTGGCGAATCGCCAGCTTCACCTTGCCGCCAATGATGTGGAAATGGCTGTGAAGGCGCTGCTGCAACAGATGAGCGAAGCGCTGGCCGAGGGCGACCGTATCGAGATTCGTGGCTTCGGCAGCTTTTCCCTGCACTTCCGCCCACCGCGCATGGGTCGCAACCCCAAGACCGGTGACGCCGTCGCTCTGCAAGGCAAGCATGTGCCACACTTCAAGCCGGGCAAGGAATTGCGCGAGCGAGTCAATCAGGACGAATCAGCCTGACATCCTGGCGTGTGCTGCGGCACGGTTGATAGCTGCGTCGGGTCCAATTGGTGATGCATTCGATGGGCATTGGCATCGTGCCGGCCCCGAGTCGATGAAAGGTTGTCCATGCGACTGCTGATCGTTTTGCTGACCGTCGTCTTTGCAGGGTTCGGCGCCGTCTTTGGCGCGCTTAACAGCGACTGGATCAGTCTCGACCTATACCTGCGAACGCTCAGCGTCCCCAAGGGTGCAAGCTTGCTGCTGATGCTGCTCATCGGCTGGCTACTTGGGGGAGTGATGGTCTGGTTGGCCAACGTACCGCGACTGCGGCGTGAACTTCGCCGCGCCCGGCAACGCCAGTCGCAGCCCGCAAGCGCGCGCAAAGCCACAGACGTGGGCAGTGGTGGAAATGAATGAGCTGGCGCTGCTGTTCCTGCTGTTGCCGGTTGCAGCGTTGTCGGGTTGGATGTTGGGCCGGCACCGAAGCGAACGCACGTCTGGCGCCCGCGTCAATGAACTATCCAGCAACTATTTTCGCGGACTGAACTACCTGCTCAACGAGCAGCAGGACAAGGCCATAGAGGTTTTCCTCAAGCTGGCCGAAGTCAATCGCGACACCGTCGAGACACACTTGGCGCTAGGCAATTTGTTTCGCCGCCGAGGCGAAGTTGACCGGGCCATCCGCGTCCACCAGCATCTGATCGCGCGACCCAATCTGAGCGCGACAGACAAGACATTGGCGTTGCTGGAACTGGGCGAGGATTACATGCGCGCCGGTCTGCTTGATCGAGCGGAAAACCTGTTTGTCGACCTGGTCGCGATGGATTCGCTGGCGACGCCGGCGCTGCGTCACCTTGTGGCGATCTACCAGCATGAGCGCGACTGGGAAAATGCCATTGCGCACGCGCGCCTGCTCGAAGTCGCCAGCGGTGACTCGCAGCATGTCGTGATCGCCCATCTCTACTGTGAGCTGGCGGAACAAGCTCGATCTTCCGGCGACTGGCGAAAGGCATTGGACGTGCTTGAGCAGGCATGGAAGGCCGAGCCGGGTTGCATCCGGGCCAGCATTATCCGCGGCCATATTCAACTTGCGCAGGGTGAACTGGAATGCGCGATCATCGACTTCGAACACGTCTCCAGCGCAAACCCGGACTATGTGCCGGACGTATTGCCCGCATTGCTCGATTGCTACCGGCGCGCCAACCAGCCCGGGAGGGCCGAGTGTTTCCTGACCCAGCTCACCGAGCGTGAAAACAGCGTATCTGCGCTGTTGGCCCTTGCTGCGATCCACGCTGACCGGCGAGGCGACGATGCTGCGATCCGACTGTTGGAAGGCGTGTTGCGCCAGCGCGCGACGGTGAAAGGCCTGCTCGCATTCGTTGAACTGAAGTCAGCCCAAGCCGATGGCGCTACCCGTAGCAGCTTCCAGTTGTTGCACGAGCTGATTGCCAAGCTGCTGGAGAACCAGGCCTTGTATCGTTGCAACCGCTGCGGCTTCGGCGCAAAGGCACATCACTGGCATTGCCCCAGTTGCAAAGACTGGGACACGATCAAGCCAATCCGGGGAACGCTTGGCGAATGACTGCGTTGGGATCGAACAGCGGGATGCACGTCGCTGGATGGATGGCCATTACCTTCGCATGGTCGACTGTGGTTACCGTGCTCACGATTCGCTATGCGCGGCGACAGCGGATGTTCGATCTTCCCGGGCAGCGTCGTTCGCACCACGTGGCGACGCCACGCGGTGGCGGACTGGGCATCGTCGTCGCTGTGCTGGTGTGCGTGCTGCTGCCAATGATTTTGGTCAATTTTTATGCCGATGCGGTCGATGGTCCGCTGATGATCGGTATCGCCTTGCTGGTAGTCGCAACGGTAGGTTGGATTGACGACCACGGTGGACTGCGAGCGCGCTATCGATTTGCCGCCCATTGCATCGCGGGCAGCCTGTTACTGGTGCCGGCCTTGGAAGTATTTTCGTCAAGTACAGCAATGATTTCTACGTCGGGTTGGTGGACGTTGATCCCTGTCCTTGCAATGGCGCTGGTGCTGCTGCTGGCCATCGTCTGGTCAATCAACCTCCACAACTTCATGGATGGCATTAATGGCCTGCTAGCGAGCCAGTCGATCTTTGTTTTCAGCACGCTGGCAATCCTCGGACTTTTGTTTGGTGACTCGCCTTGGTGGACGGCGGCTCTGGCGACGGCCGCGGCCGTCGTTGGATTCCTGCCGTTCAATTTTCCGAAAGCGCGCGTCTTCATGGGCGATGTGGGCAGCGGTTCATTGGGCTTGCTTGTCGCTGTGTCCTTGCTTTACCAGCTCGGCGATCACTCGCTGGATGCGGCAACCGGTCTGATCGCCTGCTCGGCCTTCGCAACTGATGCCACCGCGACCCTGCTGTCGCGCATGTGGCGACGGCGGCGTTGGTATGATGCGCATCGCGAACATCTCTACCAGGGGCTGGTCCGCAGCGGCTATTCGCATGCCCGCGTCGTTGGTTGGTATTTCGGCTGGAATGTGCTGATCGTGTTGCCGGCGATGTTGCTGATCCAGTCACCACGGAGTGTCATGGCGGTCGATTCCTATCCATTGCAGATCAGTGCGCAGGGCATGGTGGTTCTACTTGCTGTTTACGCGTTGGCATGCGCCACTTGGGTGACGGGGAAACGTCATTGCCTGCAACGTGCACGGCATGGACGCCACGCGTGAGCTTGCGCAACTGGATTGCGGTCATTCACCCGCGCATAGCCGTCGTTTCCCACGACTTGCTCATGGTTTGGCTGTCGTGGCTCATCGTCAATGAGTTGCGCTGGTCGGTGGTGCCCTCACGTCCGCCACTCGAGTTTTTCTCGGCCGAAATCGCCATCGTGCTTCTCGCTCAGGGTGCCGTCTTGTGGTTCACCGGTCTTTACAAAGGGCTTTGGCGTTTCGCCAGCCTGCCGGATCTGATGAACATCGCCCGCGCCTGCGTCCTAGGCGCACTCGCGGTCGCACTGTCGCTTTTCCTGTACAACCGCCTCGACGGCACGCCGCGCGCGGTGCTGGTCACGTTTCCGTTGTTGCTGGCAGTGATGCTGGGTGCGCCACGACTTGCCTATCGCTACTGGAAGGACAGTCGCCTGGACTTTGGCGCGCGCCGTCCAGCCCAGCGCGTGCTGGTATTGGGAGCCGGCAGGGCCGGGGAGACCTTGGTCCGCGACCTGCTGCGCGAGAACCACTACCGTCCGGTAGGCCTGCTCGACGACAACCCGCAGTTACGCGGAGCGCGTATCCATGGCGTGCCGGTGCTCGGCAAACTTGATGACATCGGCCCGCTCGCGCGCGAAACTGCGGCCGAAATGCTGTTGATCGCGATGCCTTCGGCGGACAACCAGCAGATGCGCCGAATCGTCGAAATGTGCGAGTCCAGCGCACTGCCGTTCCGGACCATGCCGCGACTGGACGACGTGGTTGCCGGTCGATCCAGCTTCAACGAACTCAAAGAAGTTGCGATTGAGGATTTGCTCGGTCGCGATCCGGTGCAACTCGACTGGACCGCCATTCGCACCACGCTGGCCGGCCGTCGCGTGCTGGTGACCGGCGGCGGTGGCTCGATCGGCAGCGAGCTGTGTCGCCAGGTTGCGCGGCTCGGCGTCTCGTCGTTGACCATTATCGACAACGGCGAATACAACCTGTATCGGATCGACCAAGAATTGCGACGCGGTTTTCCTGACCTGCTACTCGACACACGTATCGGCGATTGCGGCGACGCGGCCGCCTGCGAACACGCGTTTGCGCAAGCTCGCCCGGAGGTCGTGTTCCACGCGGCAGCATACAAACACGTGCCTATGCTGCAGGGTCAGGTGCGCGAAGCGTTTCGCAATAACGTGTTGGCCACCCGTACTGTCGCCGAGGCAGCCGATCGCCATGGCGTTGCCTGCTTCGTGCTGATTTCCACCGACAAGGCCGTCAACCCGACCAGCGTGATGGGCGCCTGCAAACGCGTCGCCGAAATCTACTGCGAAAGCCTCGCGGCGCAATCGGCGACGCGATACATCACGGTGCGCTTCGGTAACGTGCTCGACTCGGCGGGATCCGTGGTGCCGTTGTTCCGCGAACAGATTCGCGATGGCGGGCCGGTTACCGTGACTCATCCGGAAATGACCCGCTACTTCATGACTATCCCGGAGGCATCACAGCTGATCCTGCAGGCAGCCGTGCTCGGCAACGGCGGTGAGATTTTCGCACTGGACATGGGCGAGCCGGTGCAGATCCGTTACCTGGCGGAACAGATGATTCGTCTTGCCGGAAAGCAGCCAGAGCGCGACATCGCCATCGTTTACACCGGTTTGCGGCCCGGCGAGAAGCTTTTTGAAGAGCTGTTCCATCCGCACGAGAATTACCAGAGCACCACCCATGCCAAGATTTTGTTGGCCCAACACCGCAACGTCGCTTGGCCGCTGTTGTTGAACCAGCTCAAACAAGCCGCCGCCGCCGTGCACGCCTACGACGAACCGCAGTTGCGCCAAATTCTGGAAACGCTGCTTCCGGAGTTCGGCAGCGCACCGCGCGACGAGGCCGCAACCATCGTCAACCTGCCACGCCGCCACGTCGGCCCCGAATTCCGAAACTGAGCAAATCCATGTCCCAACGTCTGCGCAAAGTTGTCTTTCCCGTCGCCGGCCTCGGCACGCGTTTTCTGCCCGCGACCAAAGTGGTCGCCAAAGAGATGCTGCCGGTACTGGACCGGCCCTTGATCCAGTACGCCGTCGATGAAGCCGTCGATGCCGGCGCCGACACGCTGATCTTCGTCACCAATCGCTACAAGCACGCGATTGCCGACTATTTCGACAAGGCGTACGAGCTTGAGACCAAACTGGCGCAGGCCGGAAAGGACGAGTTGCTGGCGCTGGTGCAGGGCACGCTGCCGCGCAATGTGCGTTGCGTGTTCGTAACCCAACCCGAAGCGTTTGGCCTCGGCCATGCCGTTCTTTGCGCGCGACCGGTAGTTGGCGATGAAACATTCGGAGTGATTCTCGCCGATGATTTGATCTGGAATGGCGCCTCGGACGCTGGTAAGCCCGGTGCGCTGCGACAGATGTCCCAGCTTTCCGCTGAAAAAAACGGTGCTGGCGTTCTCGCGGTGGAGGAAGTCCCGCACGAGGACACCAACAAATACGGCATCGTTGATGCCGAAGCGATGGATGGGCGTGCTGCAAAAATCCGCTTGGTGGTGGAAAAACCGAAACCTGAAGTTGCACCGTCGAACCTTGCCATCGTGGGTCGCTATGTGTTGCCGGGCAGCATTTTCGAGTTGTTGGAAAAAACTCGTCCGGGCGCCGGTGGTGAAATCCAGCTGACCGACGCCATCGAGTCGCTGCTGCACCTGGACCCGGTCTACGCCTATCGTTTTGCCGGGACGCGCTTTGACTGCGGCAACAAACTTGGGCTGGTCAGGGCGACGTTGCACATGGCGTTGGAGGACCCGCAACTGGCGGAAGCGACCCGCAGCTTTATCGCCGAGCGCTGCAAGGACTAGCTGCGCAGTTGGCCAAAAGCGTGGACTTCGATTTTGTCCTCGGCCAGTCGTCAGCGATTGGAATCCATCGATGCTCACCGGCAAGCGGGATAATTCGCTCGCTGGGCTGTCAGGCTGATTAAAGCCGTTGGATTGCCAGAACGCGTTGCGCTGCCTATAATGCGCGGCTGCCCGGTCTCATGCCGGGCCCTTGCTCCACGGCAGTTTTGCCGGGGGCTGTCCGTTCCGCCAATGCGGGACACACCCACGAGGAAATTCGATGCGTCACTACGAAGTCGTGTTCATGGTCCATCCGGACCAGAGCGAACAGGTGCCAGCCATGATCGAGCGTTACAAGACGCTGATCGAAGGCGACGGCGGCATTGTCCACCGCTTGGAAGATTGGGGTCGACGCCAGCTGGCCTATCCGATCCAGAATCTCGCCAAGGCGCATTACGTGATGTTCAACATCGAGTGCGGCCAGGACGCGCTCAATGAGCTTGAGTCTGGCTTCCGCTTCAACGATGCCGTGCTGCGTCACTTGATCATCAAGCGCGATGCCGCCGACGTTGAAATGTCCGCGATCATGAAGAACAAGGACGACAAGGGCGAGCGTCGCCGTCGTGACGATGACAGCTTTGACGGTGGTTTTGACGATGAGCGTCCGCGTCGTAGCCGTGGCTCGTCGACCGATGACAGTACAGACAACAGTGACGACGACAGCAACGATGACGATTCCAACTCGGAGAGCAAAGAATGAGCCCGCGTCGACCGCCCGCTAAAGGCAAGGGCAAGCCACCCGCTTCCAAGACGTTCTTTCGCCGCAAGCGCTTTTGCCGCTTCACGGCCGAGAACGTCGTCGAGATCGATTACAAGGATCTCACCGTGCTTCGCCAGTACATTACCGAGACCGGCAAGATTGTGCCGAGCCGGATCACCGGAACCAAGGCACGCTATCAGCGTCAGTTGGCGACCGCCATCCAGCGTGCACGTTTCCTCGCGTTGCTGCCATACAGCGACGCTCATTGATAGCGGAGCCGGCCTTGTCGCCGGCCATCAACAGCCCTACCCGAAGACCTGCACAGGCTTCAATCGGACAGCGCAAGCTGCGTCGGGCTATCCGGCGCTAACGAACGGGAGTTACCCATGCAACTGATTCTTCTGCAAAAAGTGAAAAACCTTGGCGACCTTGGCGAAAAGGTCAATGTGAAGCCGGGTTATGGTCGCAACTATCTGGTGCCGCAGGGCAAGGCAGTCCCTGCGAATGAGGCCAACATGGCCGAGTTCGAAAAGCGCCGCGCCGAGTACGAATCAAAGGCCAACCAGCAGCTTGCTGCAGCAGAAGCACGCAAGGCAGCGCTGGAAGGTGCCGCGATTACGCTGTCCGCCAATGCCGGGCCGGAAGGCAAGTTGTTCGGTTCGATCGGCGCGCGCGAAATCGCCGAAGCCTTCACCGAAGCTGGACACGCACTGGGCAAGGATGAAGTGCTGCAGCCCAATGGCGCGATTCGCCATATCGGCGATTACGAAGTGGAAGTGGCGCTGCACGCCGAAGTGCACACCACCGTCAAGGTCACGGTCAATCCATCCTGATTGTTGCCACATGCTTGAACTAAAAAGGGCGCCTTACGGCGCCCTTTTTGTTGGGGAAATGGCGCGATTGTTGTGACCAAAACATTTCAACAGGATATCCACAGCATTCCGTCTCGACAGCTGAGACGCCGGCGTCGATGATGGCGGAGTCCACGTTACGAAGTTGCCGCCAATGTCCGCTCTCTCTGAACGCAAAACCTCCGCCAGCAGCGTTGATGTGTTGCGCGTGCCGCCACATTCCATCGAGGCTGAACAGGCGGTGCTGGGCGGCTTGATGCTGTCGCCTGAATCCTGGGACCGCATCTCGGATCGCATCATCGAAGATGATTTCTATCGCCGCGACCATCGCCTGATCTTTCGAGCGATTGGTGATCTGTCCAGCAAAAGCATGCCGTACGACGCGGTGACGCTGGGCGACTGGTTCGACTCCAAAGGCCTGGCTGATACGGTCGGTGGCTCCAGTTATGTGATCGAGCTGGCCAACACCACGCCAAGTGCGGCGAACATCGTGGCCTATGCCGATATCGTTCGCGAGAAATCGGTGCTGCGCCAGTTGATCGACGCCGGCACCGAGATCGCCGGCGATGCATTCCAGCCCGAGGGCCGATCCAGCCGGGAAGTACTCGAGGTTGCCGAACAGAAAGTGTTCAAGATCGCCGAAGCTGGTGCTCGCGGGAGGCAGGGTTGGGTGCCAATGCGCACGGCGGTCAAGGAAGCGTTTCAGATCCTGCATCATCGTTTCGAGAACAAGGGCCAGGTCACCGGGCTTTCTACGGGCTTTACCGATCTCGATCAATTGACCACCGGTTTGCAACCGTCCGACCTGATCATCCTCGCTGCGCGCCCTTCCATGGGCAAGACCGCGCTGGCGATGAACCTTGCCGAGACCGCCGCGCTGCGTGGCAAGAAAGCAGTCGCGGTGTTTTCGATGGAAATGTCTTCCTCACAGCTGGCGTTTCGATTGATCTCGTCGCTGGGCCGCATTAACCAGCAGAATCTGCGCACCGGCGACCTCGAAGAAGAGGAGTGGCCGCGCGTGACGAGCGCCATCACCATGCTGTCCGACGCCAAGATTTTCATCGACGACACGCCTGCCTTGTCGCCCGGCGACCTGCGCTCCAAGGCGCGTCGACTCAAGCGCGAACACGATGTCGGCTTGATCGTGATCGACTACCTGCAGCTCATGCAGGTGCCCGGAAGCAAGGAAAACCGTGCCACCGAAATCTCTGAGATTTCGCGTAGCCTCAAGGCGCTGGCAAAAGAACTGAATGTGCCAGTGGTGGCCCTTTCCCAGCTCAATCGTTCGCTGGAACAACGCGTGGACAAGCGGCCAATGATGAGCGACCTTCGCGAATCCGGCGCTATCGAGCAGGACGCCGATTTGATCATGTTCATTTACCGCGACGACTATTACCACAAGGACTCTCCGGACCGTGGCCTTGCCGAAATCATCATCAGCAAGCAGCGAAACGGCCCGACCGGCATGGTCAAGCTGACCTTCCTCGGCCAGTTCACCAAGTTCGAGAACCATGCCTCGGATGCATACTCCAGTCACTTTGGCTAAGTCCGTCAACGTGCGTCGTCGAGGACGGTTGTAGCGATGCGTGCAACCTGCGCGACCATCCATATGGCAGCGCTGCGCAGCAACCTGCGTCGCGTAAAGGAACTCGCTCCCGGTAGGAAGGTTTTGGCCGTCGTCAAAGCCGACGCCTACGGTCACGGCTTGGAACGTGCCGCAAGGGCGCTGCAAGGAGCCGACGCGTTCGGCGTCGCCGCCATCCAGGACGGCCAGCGCTTGCGTGCTGCCGGCTTCGGCCAGCGCATCGTGGTGATGGCGGGAATCGACCATCCCGACGATGTGGTGGAAATGCGCCGGCTGGATCTGGATAGCGTCGTTCACAGCGAGGAGCAAATTGGCTGGCTGGCCGATGAAGGCAACGGTCGCCCGATCCGGGTTTGGTTGAAAATCGATAGTGGCATGCACCGGCTCGGATTCCCACCCGAGCGCGCAGCAGCAATTTTTGAGCGCCTGAAGTCTGTGCCCAGCGTCGCATCAGACATCGTCCTGATGACGCATTTTGCGAACTCGGACGTTTTCGACGACGAACTCACGCACCAGCAGACCGATACGTTTGAACGCGCGATTGTCGGACGGACTGGCGAGCGCAGCCTGGCCAATTCCGCCGCCGTGATCGGCTGGCCGGAAGCACACGGCGATTGGATCCGCGTTGGTGGAGCGTTGTACGGAATATCGCTGGTTGCGGGCAAGCCGGGCGCGGATTTCGGGCTACGACCGGCCATGACCTTGTCGACCCGGCTGATCGCCGTGAATCGACTGAAAGCCGGTGATCGGGTCGGTTATGGATCGACCTGGGAATGTCCGGTCGACAGCATCATCGGCGTTGCCGCTATTGGCTATGGCGATGGCTATCCGCGCGCGGTGCGGAACGGTGCGCCGGTTCTTGTAAACGGGAAGCTCGCACGTATTGCGGGTCGGGTCTCGATGGACCTGACCACCATCGACATCACTGACCAGCCCGACGCGAAAATCGGCGATCCGGTGGTGCTCTGGGGGCAGGGCCTGCCGATCGAGGAAGTCGCTGAGGCCGCTGGCACCATTGGCTACGAGCTGGTCTGCGGCATGACCCGCCGGGTTCGTTTCGTCGAAGAAGACTGACAGGGAATCGGGATGGCCAAGGCAAAAACAGCTTACGTCTGCTCGGACTGCGGTGCCGAGCACAACAAGTGGCAGGGCCAGTGCGTGGATTGCGGCGCGTGGAACACGCTCAGCGAATTCGTCGTGCAACCAGCCAGCAAGGCCACGTCGGCAGCGCATTCCGGATATGCCGGAGCACAGATCGAAGCGGCCGTCGTCACTGCGCTGGCTGGCATCGTCGGCGCTGCCGAGGACCGCAGTCCGACCGGTATCGCCGAACTTGATCGGGTTCTAGGTGGCGGGCTGGTCGCAGGTTCGGTAGTGCTGATCGGTGGCGATCCCGGCATCGGAAAATCAACGCTGTTATTGCAGATGCTGGGTGCAATCGGCCAGCGCATGCGCAGCCTTTACGTTACCGGCGAGGAAAGTCTCGCCCAGGTCGCGTCGCGCGGACAGCGATTGGGCCTGGTGCTGGATGGCTTGAACGGGCTGGCCGAAACCTCCATCGAACGCATTCTCGCCGAGTGCCAGCGCAGCCGTCCCGAGGTCGTCATCATCGATTCGATCCAGACCATCTGGACCGAAATGCTGACGGCAGCGCCAGGCTCGGTCAGTCAGGTCCGCGAATCGGCGGCGCGGCTGGTGCGTTACGCCAAGCAGAGCGGTACCAGCGTGTTTCTGGTCGGTCACGTCACCAAGGAAGGCGGCATCGCCGGGCCGCGCGTGCTCGAACACATGGTTGATGCAGTCCTCTATTTTGAAGGCGAATCGGGTAGTCGCTTTCGCATCCTGCGTGCCTTCAAGAACCGCTTCGGCGCGGTCAATGAGTTGGGCGTGTTCGCGATGTCTGGTACAGGATTGAAGGAAGTCCCGAATCCATCGGCGATCTTCCTCTCTGTACACACGCAACCGACGGCTGGAAGCGCGGTAATGGTCACCCGCGAAGGCACTCGACCGTTGCTGGTGGAAGTTCAGGCACTGGTCGATGCCTCGTCTATGCCAAACCCGCGACGGGTCGCATTGGGGCTGGAGCAGAACCGCTTGGCCATGTTGCTGGCCGTGTTGCATCGCCACGGTGGCGCTGCCGTCCACGATCAAGATGTGTTCGTCAATGTGGTGGGTGGCATTCGGGTGCAGGAAACGGCAGCCGACTTGCCCGTGCTTTTGGCAGTGCTGTCGAGCTTTCGCGATCGACCCTTGCCCGACAAGCTGGTCGCGTTTGGCGAGATCGGCCTTTCTGGCGAGATTCGCCCGGTTCCCAACGGAGAGGAGCGCCTGCGCGAAGCGGCCACGCACGGCTTTCGCAATGCGATCGTTCCAAAGGCCAACGCACCCAAGCGCGGCAGCATGGGTGAACTCAACATCATTGGGGTGGATCGGCTCAGCGACGCGCTTGATGCGCTGGCCGAAGTCTGACTCGCGCGATCAAGCGACGCGTTTCAGGATCACTTCCAGCACGAACTTGCTGCCAAAGAACGCCAGTAACAGAATCGCCATGCCGGCAAGGGTCAGTTGCACCGCGCGACTGCCGCGCCAGCCCCAGCGCCAACGTCCGAACAGCAGGATGCCGAACACGATCCAGGCGACGATCGACAACACGGTTTTGTGGACCAGGTGCTGTGCGAACAGGTTGTCGACGAACAACACGCCGCTAAGCAGGGTCAGGGTCAATCCGACAAAGCCCGCCGCGATCACGCGGAACATCATTGACTCGGTCAGCGTCAGCGGTGGCAACGAGCGAATCAATAGCGAGTCGAGCCGCCGATTGCGCAGCGCTCGATCCTGAAGCGTGAGCAGGATGGCCAGCAACGCGGCGATCGTAAGCAGGCTGAATGCAATCAAGGCAAGAATGACGTGGAGGTTGATCTGCCAGTCGAGCTTTGAGGGCAGGGTCGGTGGTGCTGCGAACACGTCGATGGCCAGCAGTACTGCGGCCAACGGAAAAACGATAACACCCAGGCCGGCAACCGGACGAAACAGATTGACGACCAAGGTCAGCACCACCACGCCAAATGCGACCAGCGAAAGCGCGGCGAAGAAGTGTAGGTCCAGGCCGCCCCGATGCAGCCCGAACAACAGGGTGGCGTGGGCCAGCGCTGCAAGTGCCGCAACGATCAGTGCCAGTCGCTGGGTGCGTCGATCGCCCGCGAATTGCGGCAACACGACCGTTGCGGCAGCTGCGAGATAAGCGACGATCGCGGACAGGGCGAGCAAGTGGGATGGCATGGTGGAAGTGTCGCACAGCAAGCTGATCACGCGGAAAGGTTTGGCCAGCGCACCATCGGTCTGAAATAAAAGCGCCCCGCATCGGCGGGGCGCTTGCCAGCTGGATCGATCAGCTTTTTGTTTACCAGATCTTCACTCGGGTGGCATCCGATCGGACCATAGCGTCGCCAGGCTTGCAGGAAAACGCGGTGGCGAAAGCAGGCAGGTTGGATGGCGCACCAATGGCACGAAGCGATGCAGGCGCATGCGGATCGGTGTTCAGCAACACCGCAGCTTGTTCATCGCGCGCCGAGCCACGCCATACTCGCGCCCAGTTCATGAAAAAGCGCTGTTCCTGGGTGAAGCCGTCGATCTTCTGATTTGCTTCCTTCGGATTCTTCGCGAGAGCGACATGTAGCGCGTCCCATGCGATGCTGAGGCCTCCAAGGTCGGCAATGTTCTCACCCAAGGTAAGTTGACCGTTGACGTGTTTGCCCGGCAAGGGTTCGTACGCATTGAATTGATCGACCAGCTTGGTTGTGCGCGCCTTGAAGGCTTCCTTGTCGGCATCGGTCCACCAGTTTTCCTGGTTTCCCTTGGCATCGAACTGGCTGCCCTGATCGTCAAAACCGTGGCTCGCCTCGTGACCGATGACGGCACCGATGCCTCCATAATTGATGGCGTCGTCGGCCTTCGCATTGAAGAACGGCGGCTGCAGGATCGCGGCAGGAAAGTTGATCGTGTTGTCTGTGGGGTTGTAGTAGGCATTCACGGTCTGCGGTGTCATGCCCCATTCCTTGCGATCAGTCGGCGTACCGATCTTGGCGATGTCCCAGTCGTGGTTGAACTGGTTCGCAGCCTCGACGTTGCCGAAATAGCTGTCCGACGTCGTCGTCAGGCCGCTCCAGTCACGCCACTTTTCGGGATAGCCAATTTTGGGCAGGAAGGTTTTCCACTTTTCCAGCGCCTCGGTTTTCGTTTCGGCACTCATCCAGTCGAGATTCTCGATGCGCAGCTTGAGCGCAGCTTGCATGTTGTTGATCAGTTCTTCCGCACGCGCTTTTGCTTCCGGTGGGAATGCTTCGGCGACGTACAGTTCTCCCATGGCCATGCCCATGTTGCCGTTGATGGTGTGCAACACGCGCTTCCAGCGCGGCTCCATTTCCTTCTGGCCACTCAGCGTCTTGTTGTGGAAGGCGAAGTGTTCCTGCTGGAACGGTTGCGACAAGTAAGGCGACGCCATATCTGCGTAGTGAAAGCGCAGGTAGGCGCGCCAGTCAGCAGCCGGCGTCTTGGCGATGGCCCTATCGAGTGCCGCAAAAAACCTGGGCTGGGAGAGCGAGAATCCGTCAGTGACGTTGGCGTTCTGGGCCTTGAAGAACGTCGACCAGTTGAAATGCGGCGTCACCCTGTTCGCTTCCTTGATGGTGACGAAGTGGTACTGGTTATCGGGGTTTCGCAACTCGACTGGCTTCAGCGAAGCTCCGGCCAGGTTGGTCTCAAATGCCATCACGCGCTGCGCCTGCTTGGCTGCATCGGCGGCGCTGATACCCGTCAATTGCAGGGTCTTGGCGATGTGGTCGACGTAGGCATCACGAATTGCCTTGTTTTCGTCGGCCGTGTAGTAATCGGGCGTTGGTAATCCCAAACCACCCTGGAATGCATAGGCGATGCGACGCGATGAATTCTTGAAGTCTGCCTCAGCGCCGAACGAGAACGGAATGCCGACCCCGCGCGAAAAGCTGTCCTGAAGGTAGGCGACCAATGTTTTTGAGCTTTTGATTGCCGCGATCTTTTTCAGTTCCGGCTGGATCGGCGTGGCCCCGGCTGCATCGACGGCCGCTTCGTTCATGCCGGACTTCCAGAACGCCCCGATCTTCTGTTCGTTGCCGCTTGCGTTGGCGTCGGCGGCTGCGCGCTCAACAATCGCGTGCTGCGTATCGAGGCTTTTTTCGCGCAGGACATCGAACGTGGTCCAGCGCGACTTGTCGGCGGGAATCGGGTTGGCGGCGATCCACTTGGCATTGACGTAGTCACTGAAATTGGCGCACGCGTTGGCGTTGCTGTCCAGCTCACTGATGTCGAATGCGCCGTTGGAAATATCGGTGGACCTGTCGGTGGCCACCGTATCGCGCTTGACTACCGGCGCGCACGCTACCAACGCTACGGCCAGCGCCAGCGCGGCGACGAGGGGTTTTAGAGACAACTGTTTCATGACTGGATCTCGGTGATGGGTCCTGCCGGATCGGCAAGACGGGCGGTTGCGGAATGGGCGGAAGTCGATTTGCGAGCTTGCGGGCGCAATTAACAACGACGGCTGATCCGCGTTCGGAAGCCAGGAAAGCGTGACGTGCACGCCGTCTGTGGCGACAGTGGCAGAAGTCACTCGAACGGCTTAACCAGCGGTTCGTTTAGCCGACGTTGGCCCTTGTTTTGGCGGTTTGCGACGCACATAGACTTGCTTGCGAACCTTCGCGATCACCGCGCCAGCCTTGTCGTTCACTGTGTTTTCGAACCAGTGCAGATACTTTTCACCATTGGCGGTCGCGTCGCGGATCGTCTCCAGCAGCGCATCATCGATGCTGAACTCGGCGAATACATCGCCGCGACCTGGCGACACGAATTCGATACTGCCTGCCTTGTCCCAGACGATGTAGTCACGGCCCAGCAGATGCATGACCAGCAACATCCAGAACGGATCATTCATCGCGAAGAGGTTGCCACCGAACTGCGTATTCACGTAATTGCGGTTGTACCAACGCTTTTTGAGCACCACACGCGCAGAACGCCAATCCTCACCGATATGAAGCACACGGATCGCATTGAAGAAGAACGGCGGCCACAGGTTGAGGATCCAACGCATTCGCTTCGGCGTGAACTTCATCGTGGAGTCGTCAAAATAGCAGTGACGACATCTTGCGGCGATAGCTTGAAACGACGTCGCCGTCATCGATGATCGCGAACGCAGCGATCATCCGCTTTTTGGCAAGACCGTCGTTCCACTGCCGATCCGCCTTGAGAATGGCGAGGAACTCGTCGAGTCCAGCCTCGGCGTCGCCGCTTGCAACCAGTCTCACACCAAGCTGGTCGCGTGCTTCGAAATCGCGCTCGTCTTTATCGATCCGCGCTTGAAGGTCTAGAACGGATGCTGCGTCGGCGGCCAGCATTGCGAACTCGAGCTGTCCGCGAAGGCGGACGGCGCGCTCGTCGGATTCAAGATTCGCCGGCAGGGATTCCAACTGTGCAGTCGCAGCCGCGCCATCGCCGGACTTCATCAAGGCGACAGCAAGGTCAAGTCGATGCTCGGCGCGATCCGGTTCGGCAGAGACCAATGCCTGCAGGCGAGTAACGGCAGCCTCAGCCGATTCTTCGACCACAGCGGCTTGCATTTCATCAATCTCCGAGGCGGCTGCCGGTTGCACATGGCGCGTGAGGAGCTCGATCAGTTGAACTTCCGGCAACGGTCCAGCAAATCCGTCGATCGGCTGGCCTTGCGACATCAGGACTACGGTTGGAATGCTCTGGATCTGGAACATCGCGCCGAGCTGAGCCTGCTTGTCGACATCCACACGTGCCATCCGGACGCTGCCGTTGAAACCAGTCACCACTTTTTCGAGTACGGGATCCAGTGTCGCGCTGACGGGGCTGCGTGCAGACCAGAAGTTGATCAGAATCGGCGTATCAAACGAGGCATCGATCACCTCGGTCTCGAACTGGGCCGTCTCGGCATCGAAGATGATGGGCAGGTTCGGCAGCGGATTGGTCACGGCAAGCTCCATGGAAAATGTCGGGGCAGAAGTCGGGTCCGCAACAGCGGAATTCAACCGTTCAGCGTGACTCGGCGCCGCGCATCATGCTGATTGCAACCGCCTCGGCCACCTTGATGCCATCAACGGCTGCTGAAAGAATTCCGCCCGCGTAGCCCGCTCCTTCTCCCGCCGGATACAGGCCGCGTGTGTTGATGCTTTGCAGATCGTCATCGTTGCGACGGATGCGAATGGGCGACGAGGTGCGCGTCTCGACGCCGGTCAACAAGGCATCGCGCTGGTAGAAGCCACGAATCTGACGGTCGAACGCAGGCAGTGCTTCGCGAATCGCCGTAATCGCGTAGTCGGGCAGGGCGGTGGAAAGATCGACCAGCCGAATGCCCGGCGTATACGATGGAACCACCGAGCCGAGCTCGCCTGAAGCGACGCCGTCAACGAAGTCGCCAACTTTCTGCGCTGGTGCGCGATAGTCGCGACCCCCGAGTTCGAACGCGCGTTCTTCCCAGTGCCTTTGAAGGGCGACTCCGGCAAGCACGTCGCCGGGATAATCTTTTTCCGGCGTAATTGCGACGACGATGGCGCTATTCGCATTGCGTTCGTCACGCGAATACTGGCTCATGCCGTTGGTGACGACGCGGCCCGGTTCGGATGCCGCTGCGACCACGGTTCCACCAGGACACATGCAGAAGCTGTAGACCGAACGGCCGTTCTTGGCGTGATGAACCAGCTTGTAGTCCGCCGCGCCCAAAAGCGGATGACCGGCGCTGGGGCCGTAGCGAGCGCGATCAATCAGGCCTTGCGGGTGCTCGATACGGAATCCGATCGAAAAGGGCTTGGCTTCCACGTAAACGCCACGCTGGTGCAGCATCGCAAAGGTGTCGCGTGCGCTGTGCCCGATGGCCAGGATGACGTGGTCGCTACGCAAGTCGCTGCCATCGGTAAAGCGCAGCCCGCGAATCTGACCGTCCTCGATGACGACATCGTCGACGCGTTGACCGAACCGGAACTCGCCACCCAGCGCCTCGATGTCGGCACGCATGTGTTCCACCATCTTGACCAGTCGAAATGTGCCGATATGCGGCTTGCTGACAGTCAGGATTTCCTCCGGCGCGCCCGCCTTGACGAATTCTTCCAGCACCTTGCGCCCGTAATGTTTGGGATCCTTGATCTGGCTGTACAGCTTGCCGTCGGAAAACGTGCCGGCACCGCCTTCGCCAAACTGTACGTTCGATTCCGCATCAAGCACGCCTTCGCGCCAGAACGCCCAAGTGTCACGGGTTCGCTCGCGCACAGCCTTGCCGCGCTCGATGATGATTGGCTTCAAGCCAGCCTGCGCGAGGATCACCCCAGCCATGATTCCGCATGGGCCACTACCGATGACGACGGGACGCAATGCCAAATTACGATTTGGGCGGGTTCCAGCGTCCGCAACGGGCTTGTAGCTTGTGTCGGGCGTCGTAATCACTTGGGTGTCATCCGCATAACGGGCGAGGACATCCGCATCGCGTGTCGTCGCCACGTCGATCGTGTATGTGAACAGGATTCCCGACTTGCGCCGCGCATCCACGCCGCGCCGAAACACGATGAATTCAAGCAACTCGTCGTTGCTCAAGCCCAGCCGCGCCAAAATCGCCGCGCGCAAAGCCGCGACGTCATGGTCTAGCAGCAATTTGATCTCAGTGATTCGCAGCATTTATACGATCACGGTTGCAGGAGACGGCATGATAGCTGGCAGCAACTAGCCTCACGGAAGTCTGCATCCATTCGGAAGTTCTGATAAAACAGGTCACTAGTCTCGTCACGACGATTGAGATCGAACTTAGATGCTTAGATGCTTAGATAGATGAGGCAGGCGAGAATTGGAAATGCAACGAACTGTGCAGCCAATAAAAGTTTTATTAGAACGATCGTAGTTCGATTATTTTCGTAAGCTTCAGAAGGTAGCTTTGTACGGGAAAGGAGATCAGATAAACGTATGGAGTTAAAGAACGTCCTATCAAGACTCCGAAAATACTCCGGATATTGCGACTTGATTGATCGTTCTAGTGATGATAGTGATAGTAAATAAATTAATGTTGCTATAAATAGTGCGAAACCGAAAATTCTCATGGTTAATTGGCCGATTTAGATTGTGTGACATCGACATCGACGCGTGGCGTCGTTTTTACCCTCGCGTTTGGCGCTGCACCCGCACTCGCTGTGGGCGTGGAGAACAGTAGCGACGAGAGGCGCAAAGCATCAACGTGCGGTGGCGTGCCCGTCCTGCTTGTAGACCACGCCATCCTTCATTACGAAGTCGATCTTCTGCAGCACCGCGACATCGTCGAGGGGGTTGGCATTGCTGACGGCGACTACGTCGGCGTAGAAACCCGGCGCAATCTGGCCGATGTCTTTCTCGTGCTTGAGCAACTGCGCGGCGTTGATCGTTGCCGCCTGGATCGCGGCCAGCGCCGGCATGCCGGCTTCGACCATGTAGACGAATTCCTTTGCGTTTTGGCCGTGTGGGTAGACCGCCGCGTCGGTGCCGAATGCGATCTTGACGCCAGCCTTGTATGCACGACCGGCTGTGGCTTGGATCAAGGGTCCAACAGCGGCTGCTTTTTCGGCGATTCGCGCCGGATAGTAGCCGGGCACCGCGGCTTTCTCGGCAACAAACCTTCCGGCGATGATGGTTGGCACGAACCAAGTGCCATGTTCCTTCATCAGCTTCATATCGGCGTCGTCCATGAACGTGCCGTGCTCGATCGAATCGACGCCCCCCACAATCGCACGGCGAATACCTTCTGCGCCATGTGCGTGCGCGGCGACGGTGAATCCGTAGTCGTGCGCGGCAGCGACGACGGCTTTGATTTCTTCCAGCGTCATCTGTGGATTGTCGGCGCTCTGGCTTTCGTCGAGCACGCCGCCCGACGGCATGATCTTGATCAGTTCGGCGCCGTCTTTATAGTGCTGTCGGACGGCCTTCCATGCATCTTCCGGACTGTTGATGATGCCGTTCTCGGGACCCGGATTACCCATCAAGTCCTTGCGATAGCCGTCGGTGCCATCGGCGTGGCCGCCGGTTGAGCCGATTGCCGTGCCAGCGGTGTAGATGCGGGGGCCTGGCAGCACCCCGGCGTTGATCGCGTTGCGAAGCGACATGGATTCTCCTTGGCCGTCTCCCACGTTTCGAACGGTGGTGAATCCCGCGTCGAGCGTGCGTTTGGCATAGACGGTCGAGCGGACGGCATAGTCAGCGACATTCCAGCGAAACTGGTCGCTGAAACCACTTGGGCTGGTTTCAAATGTGAGGTGCACGTGGCTGTCGATCAGCCCGGGCATGCAGGTCGCGGTCGGCAAATCGATGATGATGGTGGCGCCGGGAACGTTCACCTTGCCACTTTCCACGCGGGTGATGCGTTCGCCCTGACTGACGATAGTGGTCTCGCCGAGCAGCTTTCCGGCGACCGGATCGAGCAGGCGACCGCAACGCAAAACGCTTAACCCGGCGACCATCGTGGGCGACGGCGATTCCGCCAGGGCGGGGATGCAGAACAACATGGTGGCGAGTGCGAGTGGGCGGAGTGCGGTCATGGTTTTCCCCTTTACGATTGAAATGCGCGACTGTTATGCGAGTGACGGTCATTTCTCACGATAGCGCGTGATCGCTCCTGGCGGCACCTGCCATTCGGCAGGTCGGCAACGATCGCCGGGCAAATCGTTGTCGCACCGCATCATGCTGCGCTAGGCTGGCGACATTCCTTGCCCACTTGTGCGCAACCGCGCCACGCCCGACCATGCACGAAACCTACAATCCCCAATCCGTCGAAGTTGCCGCGCAGGGCTATTGGGACAGCAACCGTGCCTTCGAGGTGGTCGAGGACTCGTCCAAGCCGAAGTTCTTCTGCTTATCCATGCTGCCGTATCCGTCCGGCGCACTGCACATGGGACATGTCCGCAACTACACGATTGGCGACGTAATCAGTCGTTACCAGCGGATGACGGGCCGCAACGTGTTGCAGCCTATGGGCTGGGACGCGTTTGGTTTGCCCGCGGAGAACGCAGCGATCGCCCGCAACACTGCGCCAGCGAAGTGGACGTACGCCAACATCGATCACATGCGCGAGCAGCTCAAGACAATGGGTTACGCAATCGACTGGTCGCGCGAATTCGCTACCTGCCAGCCTGCTTACTACGTCCACGAGCAGCGCATGTTCACCCGCTTGATGAAAAAGGGCATGGTTTTCCGCAAGAACTCGGTGGTGAACTGGGACCCGGTCGACCAGACCGTGCTGGCCAACGAGCAGGTGATCGATGGTCGCGGCTGGCGTTCCGGCGCGGTTGTCGAGAAACGCGAAATTCCGCAGTGGTTCCTCAAGATCACCGCTTATGCCGATGAGTTGCTGGATGGACTGGATCATTTGCCGGGATGGCCCGATTCGGTCAAGACCATGCAACGCAACTGGATCGGACGATCGCAAGGCCTGGAAATCCAGTTTGCGGTTGAGGGTGACAACGCGCCGGTCACCGTCTTCACGACGCGACCGGACACATTGATGGGTGTGACCTTCCTGTCCGTCGCAGCCGAGCATCCGCTGGCACTCAAAGCCGCAACGGATAGTGCGAAGGTTGCCGCCTTCATCGAAGAGTGTCGCCACGGCAGTACCGCCGAAGCCGATGTAGAGACCCAGGAAAAAAAAGGCATCGATACCGGCATTTCTGCAACTCATCCAGTAACCGGCGAAAAGATCCCGGTGTGGATCGGCAACTTTGTGCTGATGAATTACGGAACCGGTGCGGTCATGGGCGTGCCGGCGCACGACCAGCGCGACTGGGAATTTGCGACGAAGTACGACCTCTTTATCAAGATGGTCATCGTCAGTCCGGCCGTTCGCGATGCCGTGCGCGAGTTGGCGAAAGATGTAGAGAACAACGCCGACGTGATGAGCACAGCGCTGGGCGTCAATCCCGCTCTCGACGTCATCGAACCAACTGCCGTGGACATCGTGCACGAGTTCGAACGCAACGTGATCACCGAGGGTGCGTACACTGACTACGGCTATCTGGTGAACTCCGGCGACTACGACGGGATGGATTTCCGCGAGGCGTTTGAAGCACTCGCGACGCGGCTGGAAGCCGACGGAAAAGGCACGCGCCGCACCAACTATCGTTTGCGCGATTGGGGCGTCAGCCGCCAGCGTTATTGGGGATGCCCAATCCCGGTGATCTATTGCGATGCCTGCGGCGCGGTGCCGGTGCCGGAAGACCAGTTGCCCGTGGTGCTGCCGGAAGATGTCGCATTCACGGGTGTGAGTTCACCGATAAAATCGGATCCGGAATGGCGCAAGACAATCTGCCCAACCTGTGGCGCCGCCGCCGAGCGCGAGACCGACACCTTCGATACCTTCATGGAATCGAGCTGGTACTACGCCCGCTACACCTCGCCCGGCGCCAGCGACATGGTCGACGAACGGGCCAAATACTGGACCCCGGTCGACCAGTACATCGGCGGCATCGAGCACGCCATCCTTCATCTGTTGTACTTCCGTTTCTTCCACAAGTTGATGCGTGACGAGGGTCTGGTCGATTCCGACGAACCGGCCATCAATTTGCTGTGCCAAGGCATGGTGATTGCCGATACCTACTATCGCGAAACCGCGAATGGAGGTCGCGACTGGATCAACCCGGCCGATGTCGACGTGCATCGCGATGAGCGCGGCCATATCACCAGCGCGGTAGCGAGATCGGATGGCCAGCCAGTGCAGATTGGCGGCGTCGAGAAGATGGCAAAATCGAAGAATAATGGCGTTGATCCGCAGGCGATGGTGAGTCGCTATGGGGCTGACACCGTGCGTCTGTTCTCAATGTTTGCCGCGCCTCCGGATCAGTCCCTGGAGTGGAACGAAGCCGGCGTTGAAGGCATGGCGCGGTTCTTGAAGCGCTTGTGGCGCGACGTCAACCAGCATGCTTCACAACCCGATCATCCGGTCGTGGACGCGGCTGCATTGACGCCAGCGCAGAAGACATTACGCCGTCAGGTTCACGAGACTATCGCCAAGGTTTCCGACGACTACGGCCGCCGCCACGCTTTCAACACCGCAATTGCCGCACTGATGGAGTTGTTGAACGCTGTCGCCAAATTTGCCGACATGGACGACCAAGGCAGGGCAGTCCGCCACGAAGCGTTCGAATCAATGGTGCTGCTGATCAACCCGATCACGCCACACATTGCGCACTCGTTGTGGCAGGTTCTGGGCCATGCGGAAGAACTGATTGAAGATGTTGCTTGGCCAGTGGCCGACGCTACCGCGCTGGTGCGCGACTTGGTCACGTTGGCGGTGCAGGTCAACGGTAAGTTGCGCGCTACCATCGAGATCGCCGCCAACGCCAGCCGAGCAGACGCCGAGCGCACGGCGTTAGCTCATCCATCGGTGCTAGCGCTTGTCGGCGACAATCCGCCAAAGAAGGTCATCGTCGTTTCGGGCAAGATCGTCAACATTGTTGTTTGATTCCCAACATAACCAACCAAGGCTCGCCATGTCCGCACTCCGAATCGTCGTCCTGACCGCGTTGGTCACTTTGCTTTGCGCTTGTGGGTTCCAACTGCGAAAAGAGGCGGTTTTACCGTCTGGCATGGGTGCGGTCGTCGTGCAAGGCGCCGACCCGTTCAGTCCGCTTGGCCGCGACCTTGCTGCGGCCTTGGATCGCGCCGGTTCAACGGTCGTAGAGAAAGTTGGCGACGGCGTTGCCGTCATGAACATTACCGCCAATCAGTTGTCGACCGATGTGCTATCGGTCGGCGGCAATGCGCGCGCTAACGAGTACTCGATGCGCTACCACGTCGAGTTCAACGTAACCGACAACGCCGGCAAGGCGATCCTCGACAAGCAGGTGATCGAACTCAGCCGCGAATACACCTTCGATGCGTTCCAAGCTGCCGCGGTCGCCGCGGAGGAAGACCTGCTGCGAAAGGAGCTACAACGCGAAATGGTGCAATCGATCATGCGTCGCCTCGATACGCTGGGTCGTGTAGGTAACGGCTGAATCACGCTATCAACGAATGACAGAATATTGGTGGGCGCTGTAGTTGAATTCCCGCTACGATCACCTCCCTTCGCCATTTTCGGCGAAGCTATCCGAAGGGGAAATTCAATGCGTTACGTCGTAATAGCCGCGCTGCTGACGTTTGCCGTGGCACCCGTCGCCCACGCCTATGATCTGGATGTCGTCAACAAGTCCAAGACCGCGATCCATCACCTGTATCTGTCTTCCACCAAGGACAAAGATTGGGGGCCCGACCAACTCGGCGATGGCAGCAAGGATGTGGTCGAACCCGGCGACACATTCACCTTGACGGACATCGAGCGTGGACGCTTCGATGTAAAGATCGTCGCCGAAGACGACACCGAGTGCGAAGTGGAAGACGCCAAATTCAACGAAGGCAAGGAATGGGTTATCACCGAGCGCATGCTCGACGCGTGCGTCGAATAGGTTTTCGTAGCTGGAAACGCGAATGACCAAAAGGGCCGAGCTGGTAGACCGCTCGGCCTTTTCGCAGGAAGGCGATCAACTCGCTTGATCAACGCCGTCGGGCACGTGCAACGAGCCAAGCAAGACGCCTGCCTGGGTGCGGTTGCGCACGCCAAGTTTCTCGAAAATTGCCGTGACATGAGCTTTCACCGTGCGCTCCTGAATCGCCAGGGCATCGGCGATCTGTTTGTTGAGCAGACCTTTTGCGATCAGCGCCAGCACGCGGAACTGTTGTGGGCTCAAGCTGTTCAAGCGCGCGGCGAGCGCGTCGTCGGCCGATGCCAAGGGCGATCCAGCGACCGATTCGCGTAAACCGGGCGGCAGCCATTGTTCGCATGCCAGCACGGCGCGCAGACCAGTCTGCAACTCATCGAGACCAGCGCGTTTGGCAATGAAGCCTGCTGCACCGTAGGCGAGCGCGCGTCGGATCGTGGCTGGATCGTCGTGTGCGGAAATCATTACCACGGCGCAGGTTGGAAATTCGGCCCGTAACGACGCAAGACCCACCAGGCCGTGACTGTCGGGCATGTGCAGATCCAGTAGGACAAGATCGGTATCCGGACGTTCTTGCAGCTTTGTTCGCGCCGCCTCGAGACTGTCAGCCTCGTCGATGTGTGCATCAGCAGCGACACCGCACACGGCTTGGCGCAGGGCGAGGCGAAACAGCGGATGATCGTCGGCAATCAGAATGTGCAGCATGGTTTGCGGTGCTATTTGCGGAAGCTGTCGAGGATACACGCGAGGATCAGTAGCACTTTCGTACGATGTATCCAAACGATGTGGCGGGTATCGTAGTGGGATGAAACCTACCGCTGTCGTTTGCACACTTTCGCTTGCAGTACTTTGCGCGTGCTCGACTGCGCCGTCTCGCCCCGACCTATCTGACGGCAATGTGACAATGAGCAATTTCCTGTCCAGCCCGATTCGCGAAACCCGTCACGAAGGCGGTGACGATCTGCTGACCGCCGGTCTGGGTCTGGCCGGTCTGCGCGGAGCGCCGGTGGCATTTGTCGATCCGACGAACCCCACGCCTCAAGAGCTTCGACAACGCGCGATCCAGACCAGTTGGAAAGGGATTGCTGATCTTGGGCCACTCGGTCGCTACGGCGAGTTGTATGGCAGTACCGCCGCTGTCCCTGGTCGGGAGTTTCAGGCGTTCGCACGCATCCCCGGCGCAAACTCGCCGCATCGGGTGTTGTTGCAGGCGCCCGACAACTTCGACGAAAAGGCGCGCTGTCTTGTTGTCACCGCGTCGTCGGGATCACGTGGCATCTATGGGCCGATTGCCCTGGCGGGAGCCGTTGGCTTGCCGCGCGGCTGCGCCGTTGCCTATACCGACAAAGGTACGGGGAGCGGCTATTTCGACACGACCACTCGTACCGGCGTGGCGCTGGATGGCACGCGAGCACGGACAGGCGAAGCAGCGTTGGAGTTTGAGCCCAGCACCGAGTTTTCCAACGCGGGTGGCATTGCCGTGAAACACGCGCATTCGCAGGATAATCCGGAAGCGGATTGGGGCGTTCACGTTCTGCAGGCAGCGCGCTTCGGACTCGCCATGCTCGATCGCGCCTATCCAGAACTTGCTCCGTTCAATACCGACAACACGCGTGTTATTGCGCTGGGACTATCCAACGGCGGCGGAGCGGTATTACGGGCGGCAGGACAAGACGACGGACTGCTGGATGCGGTCATCGCGGTCGCGCCCAACATCCATGTTCCGGGGCAGGGACGGGCGCTGTACGACTACGTCACTGAAGCAGCTATTTACATGCCGTGCGCCTTGCTTGATTCGCGCTTCGATGACACGCCATTTGCACGAGTGAACGGGGTGCAGCCGGCGCTGTGGCAGTCGCGCTGCACATCGCTGCGAAACAACGATCGAGCCGGCGCCGCATCGACGATTGCTTATGCCCTTACGACCCTGCATGCATCGGGATGGACCGATGACGCCGTTGCCAGTGCGGCCGCAAGCACCCAGTTCGACCTTTGGCGAGCCGTCGCGGCGACGTACGCGTCGTCGTACTTGCGCTCAGCGGTTGGTTCAATGCCCTGTGGATTCCGATTTGATGGCATCGACGCGAACGGAACAATCACTGCGAATGATGAAGCGCAGCGTGCCGCATGGTGGTCCGACGCCAGCGGCATTCCGCCAGGCGCTGGCGTTGGGTTGATCGGGCCGTCCAGCGACACGGGTGATCCGACGCTGGTCGGCGTGAACTGCCTGCGCAAGCTCTGGACAGACGGAACTTCGCCGCTGCCTGCAGCAGTCGATGCAACGCTTGCCGAACTCCCGCGAAAGGATCTGCCCATCGTCGTCATACATGGCGCCGCCGATGGCTTGATACCGATGGCATTCAGCGGCGGCGCCTATATAGATTGGCTGCGCGAGAACGACCGCGCACCGAGTTTTTGGCCGATCACGTCCGGCCAGCATTTTGATGCTTTCCTCGCATTTCCGGGATTCGGTGATCGCCATGTTCCCCTGTTGCCCTATGCGCATGCGGCATTTGACAAGGTGTTGGCGGCGTTGATTGGCAGTCGACAGGTTCCAGCACTTCAGGCGCCGACGGCAACTCCTCGCGGCGAAGGTCCGCTCGACGCGAGCCATCTCGGCCTAAGGTGAATCCCGGCGGGAAGTACCAAGATCGGTTAGGCTGCGCCCCCCAGTTTTCTCGAAAGGACATCGCTATGAGCGAGATCAACGACATCAAGGCAACGTTCAATACGTCACGTGGTCCGATCCATGCGACGCTTTTCGCATCGAAGACGCCGATCACGGTCGCCAGTTTCGTCAACCTGGTCAAGCGCGGCTATTACGACGGGCTGACCTTCCATCGCGTCATCAACGACTTCATGATTCAGGGCGGGTGCCCGAAGGGTACCGGAACCGGTGGTCCGGGCTATCGGTTCAACGACGAAATCGTCTCTTCGCTCAAGCACAACACGCCCGGCGTGCTGTCGATGGCGAACGCCGGCCCCGGCACTAATGGTAGCCAGTTCTTCATAACGCATACCGCCACGCCACATCTGGATGGAAAGCACACCGTGTTCGGTGTAGTCGACAGTCCGGAAGACCAGAAGGTCGTCAATTCCATACGCCAGGACGACGTGATCGAATCGATTACCCTGGAAGGCGACGTCGACGCCCTGTTCGCTGAAAACAAGGCGCATCTGGAGCGCTGGAACGCGGCGATGGAAGCCAACAAGTAGATCGACAAGTGTTATGCAAGAAAAAGGCGCACCAGCAATGGCGCGCCTTTTTCGCTTTTGAATCACCTGTCGACGTAGCCTTCAAGTCAACGGGGCATCATTTCGGCGGGCTCTAGGCGAAACGGCGTTAAGCAGCGCAACGAGCTGTCCCTGTCGCTTGGTTCCGGTCTTCAAAAAAATGTTTTTGAGGTGTACGCGTGCAGTGCCAAGACTTATCTGCATGGTCACGGCAACGTCTTCAACGCTGATGCCTGATGACATATGGGAGGCGACGAGCGCCTCCGTAGGCGTCAGGCCGTAGAGGCGGCGCAACAGGGTCGGTGATCCAACCGGAGCGATATGCGCTCGACAAATCACGACCAGTACGCTCGACCCAATCGGAACCTTCGCTACGTCGACGCCGCGTTGCGGCAGCGGATGGAAGGTGATTGAAGCGCGCATTTCTGGATCGGGCTCCCGACTCACCAACGAGACCGGAGCCTGTGCTGGGGCCAATCTTGAGATGGCTTGCGCAGTGCGAAAGGATTCTTCGAAATCGCTCGTGGCGATGAAATTGCCAGCCACCAGGCGCCCGCGTCGAGACGCCACCCGTGCAGAAGATTTCAACTCTGCAGCAGCTTCGGAATTTGAATACAGAATTCGGCCAACGTCATCAAGAATCAACATCGCATCGCCGAACTGATCAAGCGCAGCTTCCGCGTTGGCTGTCATTTCATCGGCGCGCCCCAACCTTCGGTGCATCTCCAGCGCGATTCCGATGTGCGGCGCCAGAATGTCCAACAACGCGATGTCGGATTGGTCGTAGTCACCGCGATCCCGACATCGTGGCATGCCGACATTGGCTAGACCATCGCCAACCTTCATCAAGGCACCGCAGGTGTAGAAGAGGTCATCATTCGGACGCCAGAAATCGTTGTAGTACTCGGTCTTCTCGAATTCGCTCGCACTCAAAAGTTCATTGGACGAGACAATCTTGCCGAAGGGCCTGCTGCCAGAGAGGAAGGCCTCGGCCCAAGGATCGATCGCCGCGAAGTGCGCTTCGTAGCTCGCTATCATGTCCTTGGAAAACAAGCCTTCGCACATGAATTCGAGCGGCCGCCCGTCAACGTCCAGACATACTGCGATCGCGACATCGCTCGCAATGACCGTGCTGAGCGCTTGCAAAAACACGGTCCATCCGTCTTGGATCAGGTCGGCGCTGTAAAGCGGTGCGAGAAGCTGAAGCGCTGTACCCTCGATGTCACCCTTCATGCCTCATCTCCGAAACACATCCGCTTCCTAAGCTAGCAATCTACCCCAAATGGGGGGCGCGGTCACTCACTTGCTGGATAAGAATGTGCCAAGTTCTTGGATCGGAACGTCGGCAATCGATGCAGGGATGTTCTACGCAAAATCAGAGCTTCCCTTAGTACTTCCAGCACAAAAGATGGGGTGGGTCATGAGTCGAGTATCAAATAAGGCGAACGGTGCAATGTGGCTGGTGCTAATGCTCGGGATGGTTTTTTCGTCCGCCGCATGGTCGCAGGTTCCCATTAGTAACGCGGTCCAAGTAGCTGCTGGCGGCCAACACACTTGCGCGCTGACCAGCGCCGGAGGGGCGAAGTGCTGGGGTTCCAATTTTTACGGCCAGCTCGGCGACGGCACCAGCACGCAGCGCCTGACGGCGGTAGATGTCAGTGGGCTCACCAGCGGCGTAGTGGCAATCGCGTCGGGTCTGTTCCATACCTGCGCGCTGACTAGCGCCGGCGGCGTCAAGTGTTGGGGTTTCAACGGCGCTGGCCAACTCGGCGACAACAGCACGACGGACCACCTGACGGCGGTGGATGTCAGCGGCCTCACCAGCGGCGTAGTAGCAATCGCGTCGGGTCTACTCCACACTTGCGCGCTGACCAGCGCCGGCGGGGTCAAGTGTTGGGGTCGCAATACTGAAGGCGAGCTCGGCGACAACACCACGACGCAGCGCCTGACCCCGGTGAATGTGAGCGGCCTCACCAACGGCGTAGCGACAATCGCGACGGGAAGCTACCACAGCTGCGCGGTGACCGGCACCGGCGGGGCCAAGTGCTGGGGTGCCAATTCCGTTGGCCAACTCGGCGACAACAGCACAACGCAGCGCCTGATTCCTGTGGATGTCAGCGGCCTGACCAGCGGTGTAGCCGCAATCGCGGCAGGGCGAGCCAACACCTGCGCGGTGACCAATGCCGGAGGTGCCAAGTGCTGGGGTCACGGCGCCTTTGGCGCCATAGGCGACGGCACCGGCATGCAGCGCCTGACCGCGGCGGATGTCATTGGACTCACCAGCGGCGTAGTGGCGATCGCGGCGGGAAACTCTCACGCGTGCGCGCTGACCACCGCCGGAGGGGCCAAGTGCTGGGGTTATAATATCACCGGCCAGCTGGGCGACGGCACAACCACAAACCGCCTGACCCCAGTGGATGTCAGTGGGCTCACCAGCGGCGTGGCGGCGGTCGCGACAGGATACGGCAACACCTGCGCGCTGCGCGGCACCGGCGGGGTGAAGTGCTGGGGCGGCAACCGCAATGGCGAGGTCGGCGACGGCACCGCCTCTGTGCGCATTTCTCCGGTGGATGTCAGCGGACTCACTAGCGGCATGGCGGTGGTCGCGATAGGAAACGCCCACACATGCGCAGTTTCCAGCGCAGGAGGGGCCAAGTGTTGGGGTTTCAACGCCTATGGCCAGCTCGGCGACAACAGCACCACGCAGCGCATGACGCCGGTGGATGTCAGTGGGCTCACCAGCGGCGTGGCGGTGGTCGCGACAGGAAACGGCCACACCTGCGCGCTGACCAGCGCCGGCGGGGTCAAGTGCTGGGGTTCCAATATAGTTGGCCAGCTCGGCGACGGCACCAGCACGGACCGCCTGATGGCGGGGGATGTCTTTGGGCTTACCAGCGGCGTAGTGGCGATTGCGACCGGCCAAGACCACACCTGCGCGCTGACCACCCTCGGTGGGGTCAAGTGCTGGGGTTACAATTCCAACGGCCAGCTCGGCGACGGCACCATCACCTTTCGCCTGACGGCGGTGGATGTAAGTGGGCTCACCAGCGGTGTAGTGGTAATCGCGGCGGGGCAAGCCCACACCTGCGCGATGACCAGCGCCGGCGGGGCCAAGTGTTGGGGTAAAAACGCCGATGGCCAACTCGGCGACAACAGCACGACGCAGCGCCTGACCCCGGTGGATGTCAGCGGCCTTACCAGCGGCGTGGCGGCGATTGCGCCCGGAGGCCAACACACCTGCGCGCTGACCAGCGTCGGCGGGGCCAAGTGCTGGGGTTACGGCGGCTTTGGCCAGCTGGGCGACGGCACCGCAACGCCGCGCCTGACCGCGGTGGACGTGATTGGACTGACCAGCGGCGTGGCGGCGATCGCGACAGCTAACAGGCACACGTGCGCGCTGACTAGCGCCGGCGGAGTCAAGTGCTGGGGTGACAACAGCGACGGCCAGCTTGGCGATAACAGCACTATGACTCGCTACACCGCGGTGGATGTCAGCGGGCTCACAAGCGGCGTGGCCGCGATCGCGGCTGGGGTGGGACTCGGCCACACGTGTGCGCTGACCAGCGCCGGCGGGGTCAAGTGCTGGGGCAACAATGTCGCTGGCCAGCTCGGCAATGGAACGGGCGGGATACGCCCCTTCCCGGTTGATGCATTACAAGGCCCGGGTCAGTATATATTCGCCAACGGATTTGAGTGAACATGAGCGCGCGCCAATCAGGGGGTAATTCCCCCACAGGTGAGCTGACGCCAGAAGTGGGATGTTACCGTACGTTTGCCCAAGGAAAAAACTTGCATGAACATCTTCGCATTGGCATTCGTGGTGGCGTGCTCAACGCTTCTTTCGTTCTCCTCGCATGAAGCATCAGCATCAGAAATCCCCGCTTGGGCGCGAGAGGAGCTTTCGCTTTCCCACCCAAGTCCACATCTTCTGACCACTGGACCCGGGATCACTCACTTCGTTTATCTGTATCCGACTGATCGCCCACTGCGCCAGGATTATGCTCTCGCCGTGAAGTGGTCCGCAGAAACGCTTCGGGATTGGTTCTCCCAGCAACTGGGTGGAGCTAGTCCTATTCTGCCAAATCCTGTGGTTCAGGCAGTTCCTCTCGATCACGAGTCGAGCTTCTACAAAACCAATGATCCTGGTGGAAGCACGTATCTCCGCTTCTATCAAAACGTCCTCAATGAAGCACTCCCGAAAACTGGCGGCGCATTCAATGACCCGAGCAACGTATGGATATTTCTGGTTGATGCGCCTGTAGGCTGCGGGCAATTGGGCGGGGGCGGCGGCGGCGGTATCGCGGTGATGTCGGACAACGATCTTCGAGGCCTGATCGGCGGTTGGTATCTTGATTGCAATGGCGTTTCGGATCCGAGTCTCGCATTCACACCGCAGCGTTGGATTGGCGGACAAGGACACGAACTCGGCCATGCCTACGGTTTACCTCACCCGCCAGGCTGCGACGCCGGCCTACCCAGTTGCGACTCCGACGCACTGATGTGGTCTGGCTTTTATTACAGATTTCCCGCTACTACTTACCTTCGCGCTGAGGAAAAGGCCTATTTGCTGATTGGCTCATACGTGCAGGCCCAGACATCGGCCCACGTACTTAGTCCAGAGCCTGGTCTATGGGGTGGCCCAGGAGAGAACGGTCGAGGACTCAGCATCGAAATTCAAGACGACAATATGTTCGTCACGTACTATGGATATCAGCCGGATGGAGTCAAGTCCGCGTTCTACACATCGCTGGGGAAAATTAATCCAGCGACTGGGGTGATGACGGGATATTTTGCGGCCGCTCAGAATGGACAATGCTACGGTTGTCCACACAGAGATCCCCAACTGACCGATTTGGGTCAGGTACGCTTCGAGTTTACGAGTAGGACGTCAGGGCGCGTCTTTATTCCAGGAGTTGGTTCACCCATAAAAATTGATCGGTCAGTCTTGCGAGTAGGCAACACGTGGAATAGTAGAGACGAACTTTATGGGATTTGGAACGAAACAAGCGGTGCGGCAGGTCTCTATTTCGGTGACAATTTATGGTTTCGTTATCCGAATGATTCGTCATCGACGACAAATGGCTTTAGCGGTACTCGAACAGACACCACCCGCCAGCTTTTGGGAAGCTCTTTGCCGGACGGTTCCTCGAACGCGATATTTGTTCTGATAGACACATCCGCGAACTACTACACCGCGATTGCTTTTACACCGAGTGGAGACCATTGGTTCGGTCGAACTTGGACCTATTTGAAGACTTCATCCTTGAGTGGGGATGGACTACCCAGTTTTGGAAATCGCTCCCTCGGTCGCGTGTTTTCAGAAGCTGCTCTTGCCCAACACCCAGCGATCGCCGGGCCGACTCAAGATGTTGAAGCAGCCTTCGAGACAAGCGCGGTGTCTCGCGCGTCAGCGACAACCGACGCGGCGAGTAGTGGGAACCCAGCGACGGTCAAGATTGATCAGTTGGACGTTCCATTCGATGTAATTCGGCGCAAGGCTGAGGAGTTGGCTGGTCAAATGCGATTGAGTCAGTAGCAATGTTTTCTTCATCGCGCGATTTCCATTTTTTGCTCTCGCGTTGCACTGATCAGTTAACTAGCTAAGCGGAAACCCAGACGCGACAATTGGACGTTCTGTCGCAATTGCGTTTATCAGCGTAAGTCTTGGATTTCAAACATCGCTTACCGAGGGGTGATACGGTAATCCCCCCATTTTCAACTGACATCAAAAGTGGAGCTAACAGGGTGCTGAAAAACTCACCCTTTTGATACAATTGGCCGTCTTTACGGCTAAACGCAGGTGATCCATGCGCGGTGACGATGTTCGGCAGGATCGGTTATTTAGTGTGGTGCTGACGGAGGCGCGTATTCCAGCCGCGCACCCGCTGCGCAAGCTTCGCGTGGTGGTGAACGCGATCCTGGAGTCGATGAGCCCGCAGTTCGCGGCGCTTTACTCCAAAGTCGGCCGCCCATCGATCCCGCCCGAGCAGTTGTTTCGCGCACTGATGCTGCAAATTCTGTACACCGTGCGCAGCGAGCGGCAGTTGATGGAGCAGATGGACTACAACCTGCTGTTCCGCTGGTTCGTCGGCCTGACGATGGATGAAGCGGTGTGGGATGCCTCCACATTCTCTGCCAATCGCGAGCGGCTGCTGAACCAGGACATGGCGCGGGAGTTCTTCTCGCGCGTGCTGGCGTTGGCGCAGTGGCAGGGGCTTTCCTCCCAAGAGCATTTCAGCGTGGACGGCACGCTGATCCAGGCGTGGGCATCGCACAAGAGCTTCAGGCCCAAAGATGGCGAAGGTGATCAAACGCCGCCCAACAGCGGGCGCAATGTTGAGGTCGACTTCAAGGGCGAGAAGCGCAGCAATGCGACCCACGCGTCCACCACCGATCCCGATGCACGGCTGTATCGCAAAAGCGACGCAGCGCCCGCAGTGCTGGGCTATTTGGCACACGGTCTGATGGAGAACCGCAACGGCCTTATCGTGGATGTGCAAACCACGCCGGCAACCGGCACGGCTGAGCGCGATGCGGCGCTCACGATGCTGGAACGCCACGTTCGCAAGCCCACTGCCACCGTCGGCGGTGACAAGGGATACGACACCAAAGACTTTGTCGCGCGTGCGCGAAAGCACGGCGTTACCCCACACGTCGCCCAGAACACCAGCAACCGCCGCAGCGCGATCGACGCGCGAACGACCCGACATCCGGGCTACGCGACCAGCTTGCGCAAGCGTAAACAGATCGAGGAAGCTTTTGGCTGGATCAAGACCATCGGTGGCATGCGCAAAACGCGCTTTGTTGGCTTGGCCCGTGTCAGTGCCCAAGCCTTGTTCACGTTTGCCGCCTACAACTTGGTGCGCATGGGCAACGTGCTTGGCTGGTCGCGGGCGGCACCGGCGTAGGAAAGGTGCGCCTGCGGTGAGCGAAAACGCCACTCCAAGCACCAAAACGCACCCCGTCAACGGAACCCAGCGCGTGAAAAGCGCGATCTGTCCCGCAACTTACGATCCCGAGCAATCCACGCGCTCCAAGACAGCCATTCCCGTGGTCGCAATACCTAGTTTTTCAGCAGCCTGCTAATCGGTAAGGGCCACAACTGTATCGGGGTGATGCCGCCGAGAGCCATGTTCGGGCGCTCGTGGTTGTAAGTCCATAGCCAGCCGGTGGCGGTGTCCTGTACCTGCTCGATGGAGTCGAACAGGGTTCTGGCCAGCCATGCATAGCGCACAGTCCGGTTGTAGCGTTCGACATAGGCGCTCTGCTGCGGCTTGCCCGGTTGGATGTGCTCGATCCGGATGCCGTGCTGCTCTGCCCAACCCAGCAGCGCTCCACTGATGTACTCGGGACCATTGTCGCAGCGGATCACCCGTGGCTTGCCGCGCCATTCGATGATCTGCTCCAAGGACCGGATCACGCGATCTGCCGGCAGCGACAGATCGGCCTCGATGCCAAGTCCTTGGCGATTGAAATCATCCAGCACGTTGAACAGCCGGAAGCTGCGACCGTCGCTGAGTTGGTCGTGCATGAAGTCCATCGACCACACCTGGTTGATGGACGCTGGCACTGCCAGCGGTTCCGGCTTTTCCCGGACGATCCGCTTCCTCGGCTTGATCCGCAGGTTCAACTCCAGCTCCCGGTAGATGCGATAGACCCGCTTGTGATTCCAGCCAAAGCGCTTGACGTTGCGCAGATGCAAAAAGCACAGACCAAAGCCCCAATCACAGTAGGCCGTTGTGAGCCGTATCAGCCAGTCCGCAATCCGTGCGTTCTCCTCGCTCGCCTTGGCCTGATAGCGGTAGCAGGTCTCGCTCAGAGCGAAGGTCTGGCAGGCATGTCGGATGCTCGTGAGTCCGCCTTGAACCACGCGTCGGGCCATCTCCCGGCGTTGAGATGGCCTCACCATTTTTTTGACATCGCTTCCTTCCGCAGGTCCGCACTGAGCTGCGCTTCGGCGTACATCTTCTTCAGACGCCGGTTCTCATCCTGCAGCTCCTTGAGCTGGGACATCAACCACGCATCCATACCGCCGAACTTGCTGCGCCACTTGTAGAACGTGGCCGTGCTGATGCCGTGCTCGCGGCACAGTTCTGGGACCGTGGTTCCGGCTTGGAACTGCTTGAGTACGCCAATGATCTGGCTATCGGTGAAACGGGACTTTTTCATGGAACCTCCTCGGGAAAGACTACGAGAAAATTCCACTTCTGGCGTCAGCTAACCTGTGGGGGGATTACCTCACCCTTCATGTCGCATCTCCCAACGATGTTCGCCTCTACAGTGAACAATCTACCCCAAATGGGAGGCGCGATCAGTACCTTTCTGGGCAACGATACGCTAAGTGCTTTGTTCGCAACGCCGGCAATTAATACGGGGGCCGTCTACCAATCCGACCAAACTATCAAACTTCGAGTGACAAAAAAGAGGACTTTTTGTGACCTTTTTTTGTCGTTTCCGTGATCTTGCGTATCACGCAACTTCGCTCGAAGAAAAGCTCGATAGCCACCCACGTTACAAATCCACGGGAAACATAACAATGCAGACGCAAAACAAAGCAATTTCAAGACGAGCAACGCAACTTTGGCTGAGTGCGCTTCTGCTCACTGCTGTTGTGACCCCCGCCGTAGGAGTGTCATTGAGCGACACTATTTTCGCGGGTGGTGCAGAACCGCAACTCGTCATTGAGGGGAAGATCGGCTATCCGCTCCCCCTCGCCGGCGCAATTATTGAGGCTAGGTTCGCAGGCCGAGTTGCTACAGCTAGCAGCCGAGCGGATGGGACGTACTCGCTGGGCATTGAGCTTCCCGGTCTGCCCGTCGGCAGTATCGTGGAGCTCATAGGATTCGGCACAGGCGCGAATACGCAACAGGTATGGGCGAGCCCGATCGGTCCTTTGGACCGTTTGCGATCCGTAGCCAACTCAGTGGGACGCGTGAACGCCAGTATCGACCCGTTCGTCAATTTGACTCCTCGCACAACTGCGATTGCAGGCGCCATTCGCGCCTACGGTGGATTTATGCCGGCAAGCACCGAAGCATCCTACTACCGCGCTGCAAGAGGCTACCAACACCATGTCAGCGATCTTTCCTTGGCCTTGGCTCTCGCTGCCAAAGGTGCCCTGACCCTTCCCGCGTCGGCCACAAATTATTTCGACGCAGTAAATTCACTACAGGCCATGCAGCAGTTGTACGCGAGTTTCTACGACGCCGGGGTCGACTGCACGGTGTCTCCGCAGCTGCCGTATTGCCAAGTTACAAGTTCGCTACCGGTCGACGATGGCGTTTCACCGCTTACAACCGTATCAAACTTCATAGACTACTCGCCGTATAGTGGCTACGACAGTTCGAGCCGTGCAACGCAAGCCTATCGATTTACAGGACCAGGTGCGGCGATTTTCTACACTCAAGATGGCATGGCAATTACCGTGAACGTAGCATCTACCGGAAACGGAATTCTAAGGCTCGAAAAATCTGATGGCACGCCTCTCAGTCAGGAGTCGTACCTAGACTGGCAATATAGTCCGCCAATTCAGGCCATCGCTCAAACGATGGCACTAAAAGTAAGGCCATCAATTGGGCCCGCTGGACAGACGGAGCACGGAATCGGTTATGCGTATCGAACGATCTGGCCAAGCCGACCTGATTTGGCACCAGTAAATTACGAGTACTTGGCTCTACCCCAGCATATAGGGGGTGATGCCATGCCGTCGGTTCTCGTCTCTGCGATTCCTTCCATTGCAGGAAAGCGCCTGTTGCTCCCACTAGGACAGCTTCAGACCAGCGATCCCGCTTGGACAAATTCTATCGGTTATGACATTCACCATTTTTCTGCGGGAACGAGCGGTTATACAGATCGTTCAAATCTCCCTTTCACCTATTCGGTAACTCCAGACGGGTTTCTGGTGAACTATGGCTCATTCGTCGCGAACGTTCGTTACATCAATGAGGAGGATCCGGGAATATGGCGGGTTGAATCCCGCGTCTCCGGCAACGGAATTGACGCCGTGGTGTCGGGTCTGATGCTTGAGGCTACCGGCAGCAGTCCATTCGCCAATGGCAATGTCGTCGGTCAATTCCTAGCTGAACTCAACGGAGGCAGCTGTGCAGGACCGCTAGGTAGAGTCACAATCCTGGCTTCATATACAAATTGCTATGAAGGAAACGGTTGGCTATTGGCATCAAACAATACCGTGACACGACTACCAGAAATGGAGCTCTTTGGAAACTGGAGCTTGGCTGCAGGAACGGATACGGGCCGACTTCTCTTAACACGCACATACAGCGGGTCGACGACGATCAACCAACGGCGCGGTTGGGAGAGAATTCGTCAAGTGGGAAATCAGTCGTGGATTTTGGAGAACGTGACAAACCTGACTTCGGGAGTGCCTGGGGTACCTCCCGTAGCCTTTACGCCAACCAGTCGATTGATAAGAGTCACGCTACCCTGACGGATCTACTCGCTCCAAATCGCCATGGAAGACGTTGTTCGGGAGTTGTTTCGAATAGCGCGGTCGAGACGCCGTCCTTGACAAGAGGGATGGCATATTCTGACTCCTATCACGGCGCCGCTATTTACACACTGCACTCCAGCGGCGGTCGAAGGGCGAGGCTCGGCAAGGGCACAGTCAGATCGACGCGAATCGATGCTGAATATTCTCGGTCCGAGAAAAAGCGCGCCAGTGACGGCGCGCCTTTTGCATTCCCTGTCGAACCAAAGTCGACTAGCGCCTGCGTGTCGCCATCGCATAGATGACCAGCAGAATGATCGCGCCGACGACCGATGCGATGAATCCGGCGCTTTGGTCAGGTCGATACCAGCCCACGGCCTGGCCGACGTACTTGGCGGCGAACGCACCGGCGATACCGATCAATGCGGTGATGATGAAACCACCGGGATCCTTGCCGGGCTTGAGCAGCTTGGCGATGACACCGACCACCAGGCCGATGATGAAAGTCATGATGATGCCGTGTTCCATCGTGCAATCCTCTTGGGTTGATTGATGCGCGCCGCGCCGGAACTGGCATGGCGCCCCTGAAACCTCACTGCAGATGACGCGGCTACAGTGTTACGTTAGTTCTGCGATGACGCAACCCGGGTCGAACCGGTTGATCAGCGGCCCAATGCGGGCACTTCGACGGCTCGTTCGCGGAAACCGGCCGGTATCTGAAAGTCACTTGCGGAAACGTCAATACGATCACTGCCAGAGAATTCCGATGTGCTGGGGCGCCCGGCATCGAACTGCGTTACTCGCAACGGAACCTGATCGACTGGAAATGTGGTCGCCTTGAAATAGCGTGAAAGCGCTCCCTTTTGAAGTTGACGCGACCAGCCCTGCAGCAGACTCATCGATGCTTCCACGGTCGCGCGATCGGCGCGTTCGACATCCCATGCGCCGATTCCACCGATACAGGCTTCAGCAATTGTTTCGTGCGCCTTTTGGGTGCGCCAGATCACGCAGGGCTGGCCGCTCGCCGTCTCGGCACGACCGGTGTTGACGAGACTCACGTGGTCGAGCCCAGCACCCGCGCCGGCCTTGCCCATCAAGTCACCGACACTACCGCGCAACTCCTCGGGCATGTTGGCGAGTACGTCGTCGAGCTGCGAGAGCGTGGCGTTTACCTGCGTGGTCAGGCGACGCAACGTTGCGTCGTCCATCCGCGTGTACTCGCGCTCGGCTAGGTGCAAGACCAGCAAACTGGCCTTGCCCGGATCGATGATGACCCGAGTGTCGCTGTCGGCATCGATACGGACGTGATTGGCGCCGACCAGCACGGTCGAGCTGCCGCCGCCATCGATGCCACGATAGGTAACACGACTACCCGCATTTGCCAGGCAGGGCAGGCTGAGAAAAATTGCGGCGGCGCAGAGAACGGTTTTCATCGGATTACTCCAGGACGGCGAAAGAACCAAGTGTGCAGAAAACTGGGCGACAGGATGACTGAAGCCGTCACAACATTTCGTTATCCAGGCAATGCTGCATCGCGGTGAAGTCAGGGGCGGCATGCTAGAATTCTGCGGCTTTTTTCACGCTTTTTTCTACACCGAGGTATTCATGCCCAGTCTCGCCACGCGCATTGGTCGCGCCAAGCCCAGCGCCATCATGGCTGTCGCCGACAAGGCGAAGCAGCTCAAAGCGGCCGGTCGAGACATCATCAGTTTCTCGATTGGCGTGCCCAACTTCCTGCCCGGCGAGCACGTGTATGAGGCGGCTCGGCAGGCGCTGAAGAACGACTCCGGTCAGTACGGTTCCAATCGCGGCAGCGAAGCGCTGCTCGACGCATCGATCAATCATCTTGAAGAAAACGGCATGCCGGGCTACACGCGCCGGCAGGTGTCGTTCGGCATCGGCGCCAAGCACGTGCTCTATAACCTTGCTGAAGCCTTGCTCGACGAAGGCGACACGATTGCGTTCGCCACGCCGTATTGGACGACTTACCTGGACCTGGCCGAAATCGTCGGCGCAAAGGCTTTGCTGTTGCCTTGCCCGCCAGAGCAGGATTACAAGCTGAAGCCGTCGCAGCTCGATGCCGCTTTGGCCAGCAAGCCGAAGGTTTTCCTGTTCAACAATCCGTCGAATCCGACCGGCATGGTCTACAGCCGCGACGAAATTGTTGCGCTGGCCGACGTGGTTGCCAAATATCCCGACACTTGGGTAATCCTCGACGACATCTACAATCGGCTCACCTTCGATGGCATTGGCTATCACAACTTCCTGCATGTTCGACCGGAGCTGGCCGACCGCACCATCGTCGTCGATTCGCTCTCGAAGACCTACGGCATGCCGGGTTGGCGGGTTGGTCTCGTGGCCGGGCCGGAATCGGTCATCAGTGCGGTTGTCATCCTCAATTCCAATCACATCACCAGCTTGCCCGAAGTGATCACGGCGGCTGCCGTCGCAGCGCTGACCGGCCCGCAGGACGTTACCGACCAGAAGATCATCGAGTTTGCCGCCAAGCGAGACATCGTGCTTGACGCGCTGGCGAAAATCGACGGCGTTGTGTGTCCACGGCCACAAGGCGCGTTCTACGCGTTCCCGGATATCTCGGTCGCATTTGGCAAGCTGCACGGTGGCGTGCTCATCAACAGCGACGTGGCATTTTGTGATGCGCTGCTGGAAACCAAGGGTGTTGCCTGCGTTCCGGGCAGTGCATTTGGCGAGCCGCGCGCGTTGCGCATCTCCTACACCTGCGACGAGCCAATGTTGAGAGAAGGCCTGAAGCGCATCCAGGACTTCTTCGCCGAACTGGGTTGATGGCAAACGCCTTTCGCGTTGTTTTGATGCTGCTACTGGTCGCGCTGACCAGTGGCTGTGAACGCACCCCGGTCGACCATGCCGCGTTGCGCGCATTGGTTGGCAACGAGCCTGTCGTGCTGCTGTCAGCGAGTTGGTGTGGCTACTGCCGAAAGTTGCGCAGCGATCTGGTCGAGTGGCGCGTTCCGTTTCGCGAACTCGATGTCGAAACCACGATGCCTGGCGAAAGCGCCTATCGCCTGTTGAACGCGCGGTCGATTCCGCTGCTGCTCGTCAACGAAAAAGTGCAGCGCGGCTATTCGCGCAATGAAACGCAGCGACTTTTGCAGCGCGCCGGGCTGCTCCCAAAAACTTGATTCCACTACGAGGTTGATCGCATGAAAGCTCCCGTCCGTGTCGTTGTCACCGGTGCCGCTGGCCAGATTGGCTACGCGCTGCTGTTCCGAATTGCCGCGGGCGACATGCTTGGCAAGGACCAGCCGGTGATTCTGCATCTCCTCGAAATCACACCTGCGTTGCCGGCATTGCAGGGCGTGGTGATGGAGTTGAACGATTGCGCTTTTCCGACGCTGGCAGGCGTGGTTGCTACCGATGATCTCAATGTCGCCTTTGCGGACGCGAGCTACGCGTTGCTGGTCGGTGCCCGCCCACGTGGGCCGGGCATGGAGCGCAAAGACCTGCTAGAAGCCAATGGCGCGATCTTCGGTCCGCAAGGCAAGGCACTGAACGATCACGCCAAGCGCGACGTGAAGGTGCTGGTTGTTGGCAATCCAGCCAACACGAATGCCCTGATTGCACAGCAGAACGCGCCGGACTTGGACCCGCGCCAGTTCACCGCGATGGTTCGCCTTGACCACAACCGTGCCTTGAGCCAACTTGCCGAAAAAACCGGTGCGCACACCACCGACATCAAGCACATGACGATCTGGGGCAACCACAGTTCCACCCAGTATCCGGACATCCATCAGGCGACAGTGAAAGGCAAGCCGGCAATGGATCAGGTCGACCATGCCTGGTACGAGAACGACTTCATCCCGACCGTGCAGCAGCGTGGTGCGGCGATCATCAAGGCGCGTGGCGCATCGTCAGCCGCATCCGCGGCGTCCGCAGCGATCGACCATATCCGCGACTGGGCACTCGGTACGCCGGACGGTGATTGGGTGTCGATGGGCATTCCATCCGATGGCTCGTATGGCGTCGA
>JBBSTF010000014.1:0-59208 GCA_038236135.1 Lysobacterales bacterium | reverse complement strand
GCGCGTCTTCGGCTGCGGCACAGGATGTGCCTTCAGCCGAACCCGGCCAGTGCTTGCGCACCCGCACGGCTTCACCGTGCGGGCGACAGGCCATCGGGTCGCATCTTTGGCCTACGTTTCTCTGCGAGGAGAAAGGTAGGTCGCTCGCCGGCAGGCGATAGAAACGCTTGACCAATCTGGCGTCAGCCAAACAAGAGAAAAACGGGGGCGGCAGCCCGGCGAAACGCTTGACCAGTCTGGTGCAAGCCAGCAACCAGGGCAACGCGGCAGGCGCTATAAACGTTCGACGGGTCTGGCACCAGTCAATTCACGCCAAACGGCGAAAAGGGAAAAACCCGCAGCGCAGCCGCAAGCCCGAGCGCAGCGACGAAAATCAATCGGCGATTGGCAAACCCAAGCGACGCGCAATGAAGTAGTCGAGGCTGGCCTTCCCCGGTCCTGCCAACATCAACCAAACAAAAACCAGCGTGTATAGCGTCTCGTCGAGTTCGACGAATTCGTCGATGCCGCTGACGTTCTTGATGACGACAAACGCGATCGCGACGATCATGTTAATGGCCATCGGGATACAGGTGAGGCGCGTAAACAGGCCCAGCATCAGCAACGCGCCGCCGATCAATTCGGTCCAGGCGGACAAACCCGCGCTGAAGGCGGGAAACGGAATTTCCCAACCAATGAAGCGTTGGGTGAAGCCATCAAGGTTTTGCAACTTGGCCCAGCCTGTCTCCAGCCAGAAGTAACCGAATGTCAATCGCACCAGCAGCGGACCGAGCCATGAAATGGATTTGGCGAACGCGAGCAATGAGCGACACAATGAAATGATGGGTTGCATGGGTCAATTCCGGGCGACGAAGTTTGGCGCACTAGCGTGACGGTGCCTCGCTAACGGCAATAGGTCCGTGCGTCCGCAGCTTGCGGCAAGCTGTCCCTGAAAAGGTTGCTGGAAAGGTAGACAGCGTGAAAAAATCGTAAAGCCGCTGAACGCTTCCCTACCGATGTAGTTTGGGCGGACGCACAGACACAATCGGTGGATAGTTCGCAGTACTTCCTTCACGTCGCATCCGTAGAATCCTCCGCACCGTACAAATTGATGACCGTGCTCGTTGAGTGTCATTGATGTTCGGTCTCACCGTTGTTTTACGCAAACCCCATTCCAATCCTCCAAGGAGTTCATCATGAATACCACCAAGCTTACCGGCGTCGCCCTGGCCACTCTGGTTGCCGGCATGTTCGGAACCGCAACGATGTCCAGCGCTTTTGCTGCCGATGGTCATGACGGCATGGTCAAGTGCGAAGCGTCTTCCGCCTGCAAGGGCCACGGCGCATGTAAAGGCGAAGCCAACGCATGCAAAGGCATGAACGCCTGCAAGGGCCAAGCATTCACGATGCAGGATTCGCAGGCTGCCTGCGACAAGGCACAGGCAGACGCCAAGATGGAAGAAAAGAAGATGTAATTCGATGACTGCGCCGGGGCTTCCCCGGCGCGGTCGGTTTTGCCAATGACAAATACTTCAACATCCTTGCGTTATCCTTATCTGGGCCATGGTCTTGGCCTGCGCGTCGACCACTACGACGCCATCCTTGAAGATAAGCCCGCCATCGACTGGCTGGAAATCGTTTCCGAAAATTATCTGGTTCCTGGCGGTCGCCCGCTTGATTATCTGGAACGGTTCCGCGAACGCTACCCGCTGGTGATGCATGGCGTGTCGCTGTCGATTGGGAGCACTGATCCGCTGGATCGCGATTACCTTAAATCCCTACGCCAGCTCGCAGATCATGTGCAGCCGGCGTGGATATCCGATCACCTGTGCTGGACTGGCGTCGAAGGTGTCAACCTGCACGACCTCATGCCTTTGCCCTATACCGACGAGGCCATCGCACATGTGGTTGATCGCGTACGTCAGGTACAGGATTTTCTCGGCCGCCGCATACTGCTCGAAAACGTATCCAGCTACGTTGGCTACACGCATTCCCAGGTTCCTGAGTGGGAATTCATCAGCGCCATCACGAAGGCTGCCGACTGCTTGTTGTTGGTAGACGTCAACAATGTCTATGTCAGCAGCGTCAACCACGATTTCGATGCGCTGGACTATCTCGATGGCTTGCCCGCCGAACGCGTGCAGCAATTTCATCTGGCCGGCCACCTGAAAGGCGAGCGACTGATTATCGATACCCACGACGCGAGCATTTCCGATCCGGTCTGGCAACTTTATGTCGAAGCGCTCAAGCGCTATGGACCCGTTTCTTGCCTGATCGAACGCGACGACCACATACCGCCATTGGCCGAATTGATGGCCGAGTTGGAACAGGCTCGCGAGATTTCCAGGGATACGCTGGCGCTGGCGGCGTGATTTCGCTACGGGAGTTGCAGACTCGGTTCAAGGCGCATTTGCTCGACGGCGATACCTCGATTTCCCAGTCGGTAACGAGTCTGTCCACCGAAGATAGCGAAGAGCGACTTGGAATCTATGGCTTCGGCTACGGTCAACGGTTGCGTGAAGCGTTGCGCACCGAATTTCCGGGACTTGCGGCGCTGAGCGGCGACCAGGCTTTCAACGTACTGCTTGACCACTACATTCGCGCCTGCCCGTCGCGGCATCCCAACGTGCGCTGGTTGGGTCGCGACATGGTCGACTGGCTCCAGCGCGATGCCGATTACACGTCGCGCCCCGAACTGGCCGCGATGGCAAGACTCGACTGGGCCTTGTCTACGTCGTTCGATGCGCCGGACGTTGCCAGTGTCGACAGCTCAATCCTGGCTGCCGTGGCGCCCGAGCAATGGCCGAACGTGCGATTCACGATCCATCCGGCGGTGCAAGTGATGCCGATGCTATGGAACGTCGACGCAATTCGACTGGCAATCGGCGACATCCACACTCCTGCCCCGGAACTGAAAAGTGTGGATGACGTGGAACTGGTGACCTGGCGCAAGGATTTCGGGGTGCGTTACCGACGCCTCGATACCGACGAATCGGTTGCCTTATCTGCCGTGCGGGCGAACGGAACATTTGAGGAAGTGTGCGAGTTGCTCTGCGAGTGGCACGCCCAGGACGCCGTCGTACCTCGTGCCGTGTTCCTGCTGCAACGCTGGTTCGCGGCCGGCTGGATCGCCGACGTGCAAGTCACCGCGCCCGACGGCGCTCCGAACCAGGGACGCTCTGATTAAACCCGCGCACGCGGCATGATGTCCGAAAGGTTCCCAGATTGGGGTGTGTGGCGCAGTGCAGGCTGGCCGCCTGGACAAGCCGCGCGCGTCGATCTGGGGACCTTTCGGGCATCACCCGTCATTCAATATCGATACGTTGGGGCCGATCTGTCTGCTCGCGGCTCCGCGTTGCGCCGGCTCGGCAGACGGCAAGTCTTACTTCGCCGACGCGCCTTGAGCCGCGAGCAGACAGATCGGTGACGCCTGTGCGGGGTTGATCAGAGCATCCCTAGCTCAAGGTTACGCCTGAACCATGCTTCCGCTACAGTTCGACGTTGATTCGCATCGGCGCCTTCCATGCAGCGTGACCCCATCGAACAGGTTCTGGAATCGGCCCTCAACGGCTTCCAGCTACGCGTCGAAATCGTTGCCAACCCTAGCTACTGCGGTGAGTGGCTGGAACGTGAGCACGCCGCGACACAGGGCGCGTTCCACGTCATTGGCGAAGGCGAGTGCGTGGTCGAGTCACCGGCATTGGCGGAGCCCGTCACCTTGCATAGCGGCGACCTGGTCATGTTCCCGCATGGTGGCGGCCACCTGATTCGTTCGTCATCCTGCCTGACTGTCGACGCCGACAAGCCCAGCTATACCAGCTTACTGTGCGGCGAATTCGTTTTCATGATCGGTACCCACAACCCGGTTCTGCGTGCGTTGCCTGACTGCGTGATCGTCCGCGCTGGTGACGCCAGCGCATCGTTCCAGCACCTGGCTGCGCTGCTGATTGCAACGTTGGGACGCGATGGGCTTGGCCGCCAAGTGTTATTGAACAGTCTCGCAACGAGCCTGTTCATCCTCGCAGTCTGTGAATTTGCCGAGCAGAGCGCCGATCCGCGCGGCCTTTTCGCGGCGTTGGCCGATCCAAAGCTTGCCAAGGTGCTGCATGCGATCCACCAACGTCCAGGCGATGACTGGTCGATCGCCACGCTGGCCAGTGTGGCGGGCATGTCGCGCACCACGTTCGCCGAGCGCTTCAGCAGTCTGCTTGAACTGCCGCCGATGCAATACGTTACCCAGTGGCGCGTCAGCCAAGCCAAGGTCATGTTGCAGAATCGGCAGTTGTCGGTTGCTGCGATCGCCGAGCAGTTGGGCTACAAGAGCGAGCCCGCATTCCGCAAATTGTTCAAGCGAATCGCCGGAGTCGGGCCCGGAAAAGTGCGCTCGCAGTCGAGATGACGGAAACCGCTGCGACGGCTGAGGCGTTTCGTCGCGACAGTCGCGCAAGCCTTTTTCCACCGGGAATGGACGGAGAATTTTGCTAGTCTTCGTTGTTGCGCTGCCACTTGCGAAGCAGCGCGCGCTCCATCCCTCGCGACGAACCCATGCTGCCCGAACTCGGTAACTTCGCTCTCATCCTCGCCGCCCTCTTGGCTCTGGCGCAGTGCGTGTTGCCGATAATTGGCGCGCATCGTCGCGACGCGGCCTTGATGGCCGTTGCGCGCCCTGCTGTGATCGGCCAGTTCGTGTTTGTCGCGCTTGCGTACTTGCTGCTCACGGTTGCGTTCCTGAGCCAGGATTTCTCGGTGGCTTACGTCGCCCAGAACTCGAATCTGCGTCTTCCGTTTTACTACCGGGTTTCGGCCGTCTGGGGAGCGCACGAAGGTTCGTTGCTGCTGTGGATCATGATCCTGAACATCTGGACGCTTGCGGTTGCATTGCGATCAAAACGACTGCCGCAGGAATTCATGGCGCGTGTGCTCGGTGTGATGGGTTTCGTCAGCCTGGGTTTCTTGTTGTTCACCATTCTTACCTCCAATCCCTTCAATCGCGCGCTACCAGCGCCGGTCGATGGCATGGATTTGAATCCGGTTCTACAGGACCCGGGACTCATCATTCATCCGCCGATGCTCTACATGGGTTACGTCGGGTTTTCGGTGGCATTCGCTTTCGCGATCGCTGCCTTACTTGGCGGCAAGGTGGATCGCAAATGGGTGCGCTGGTCGCGGCCATGGACCAACGTCGCTTGGGCCTTTCTTACCCTTGGCATCACGCTTGGATCGTGGTGGGCGTATTCCGTGCTGGGCTGGGGCGGTTGGTGGTTCTGGGATCCGGTCGAGAACGCGTCGTTCATGCCATGGTTGATTGGAACCGCACTGATTCATTCGCAGGCAGTGACCGAGAAGCGCGGTTCATTTCGTGCATGGACGCTGTTGCTGGCGATCATTGCATTCTCACTTTCGCTACTCGGCACATTCCTGGTCCGATCCGGCGTGTTAACCAGCGTGCATTCGTTTGCGAGTGATCCCGAGCGCGGACTGTTCATTCTTGCCTTCCTCGCCATAACTGTCGGTGGGTCGCTGTTGATTTACGCCTTGCGTGCGCCCAGCGTTGCCGGAGGCGAGCCTTTTGCAGCTGTCTCGCGCGAGACGGCATTACTTGTGAATAACCTGTTGTTCACCTGCGCTGCCGCAATGGTTTTGATCGGCACCCTGTATCCCTTGCTTGGAGAAGCACTCAACCTAGGCCGCATCTCGGTCGGGCCGCCCTACTTTGGATTTCTTTTTGTTGTGCTGATGACGCCGATCATTCTGCTCCTCCCGTTCGGACCGCTGCTGCGTTGGCGCGAAGGGCAAGGACAACGAGCGACGCGACTGCTGCTCCCTGTGTTCGTGGTTGTCGTGCTGGGAGCCATGGCGAGTGCGCTATTGGTTGGCGACCTTGGCCTCAAAGCGATTGCCGGAACCGCGGCTGGACTTTGGGTCGGCTTGGGTGTTCTCGCTTTCGTGGTGCAGCGCTGGCGGCTGGCGCCGGCTGGCAAGCGTTACACGCTGGAGATGCTGGGGATGATTATTGCGCACGCAGGAGTGGCCATCTTCGTCAGTGGCGTGTTGATCACTGGCGCCGCCAGTGTCGAAAAAGACGTGCGACTGGCACCAGGCGAATCAGTGCAGGTTGGTGATCTCGGATTTCGCTTCGACGGTATCGAACACACAGAAGGACCGAACTTCAAGGCGGACCAAGGCAGCATCGTAGTCAGTCGCGGTGATCGGGAAATCGAAACCCTACATCCGCAAAAGCGCCAGTACGGCACCAACAGCCAAGTCCAGACCGAAGCCGCGATCCGCGCCGGATTGTTTCGCGATGTCTATGTCGCGCTTGGCGAACCGCTGGGCGATGACGGCGCGTGGGCAGTGCGCATTTACGTGAAACCGCTGATCCGCTGGGTCTGGCTGGGTGGACTATTGATGATGCTCGGCGGATTCGTCGCCGCTGCGGATCGACGCTTCCGCGCGCGCGCGAATGAGCGAGCGCCAGTCGCTGCCGAAGTGTTGGAAGGTCGACCGTGACATTTTCGCGCCTATTGCCATTGATTGGATTGATCGCGCTGGTAGCACTGTTCGCGTTCGGTATCCGCTGGAATATGAATCACGACCAGCGCGAGGTCCTGTCGCCGTTGATCGGCAAACCTGCCCCGGAATTTTCGTTGCCGGTGTTCGGCGAAACGTCGCGCAACTACGGCACTGCCGACCTCAGGGGCAAGCCGTATCTGATTAACGTGTTCGCAAGCTGGTGCATTGCCTGTCGCGAAGAACATCCACTTTTGATGGCGGAAGGTGCGCGTCTCGGTGTGCCGCTGGTCGGTCTCAACTACAAGGACGAACCCACCGACGCGAAACGCTGGCTGGCGCAGTTCGGCAATCCGTACGACACCGTGATCGTCGACTACGACGGACGAGCAGCCATTGATTTCGGCGTCTACGGCGCGCCGGAAACTTTCCTCGTCGATGCGGCCGGCATCATTCGCTACAAGCGCATCGGACCGACCACACCCGACTCGCTGCGCGACGAACTGCTGCCTGCGATTGCTGCACTGAAGGCGCTGCCATGACCCTCCTGTCGAGAGTGGTTCTTGCAACCATGCTGGCCATGATCATGTTGCCCGCGTTCGCCGTTGATCCGCTGCCGTTCAAGGACCACGCCGAAGAACTGCGGTTCCAGGAATTGACCCGTGAATTGCGCTGCCTGGTTTGCCAGAACGAAAATCTTGCCGACTCGCATGCGCCGTTGGCCAAGGATTTGCGCTTGCAGGTATTCGAGCAGATGCAGGCCGGCAAGAGCGATGCGCAGATCAAGGAATGGTTGACTGACCGCTACAGCGATTTCGTGCTGTACGACCCGCCGTTGCGCGGCGGCACGATGTTGCTCTGGTTTGGCCCGTTCGTGTTGTTGCTGATTGGTGCGATTGTCGTCGCGATGATCGTGCGGCGGCGCAGTCGCGGTCTGCCCCGCATAGCGGAGTCAACTCAATCGATGAGAGATGAGGACTGGGCATGACGGGCTTCGTTTTCTGCGCCGCCGTGATGACCTTGATCGCACTGTCATTCATCGTCGTGCCGTTGCTGCGAGCGCATCGCGAGGCCGATCCGTTGGCAACACGACGTCTTGCACTGGATCGCGCTTTGGCGAGTGGCGCCCTCAGCACCGACGAACATGCTGCCAAGCTCGCAGCGTTCACTCCAGAACTAGCGACCGATGCGAACGCGCCTCCCGTGCGATCGCGAGGCGGCTACGTGGCGCTGCTTCTGACCGTTTTGCTGCTGCCGGCAATCGCACTATTCACCTATGCCAAAGTCGGCCGACCACAGGCGTTGGATACCACCGAAACGCAGCCAATTGCGGGCGATGCCGGCGCTGGCATCGACATGGACCAGGCCGTCGCCGGACTTGCCGCCAAACTTGAGCAGGACCCCAACGATGGAAAGGGTTGGGCGCTGCTCGGACGTGCTTACCAGTCCATGCAGAAGGCCGAATTGGCGATGGACGCCTTCAAGCATGCCCGCGCCTTGCTGCCAGACGATCCCGACCTGATGGCCGACTACGCACAGGCGCTGGTGATGGCTGGCGGCAAGGACTTCTCCGGCGAACCCAAGCAATTATTGGATCGGGCACTGACGATCCAGCCCGATAATCAGCGCGCACTGTGGTTGCGCGGTGTTGCCGAATATCAGGCCGGTGAGCACGCCGCATCAATCGCGACATGGACGCGCTTGCTTGGCTTGCTGCCACACAATTCGCCGGTGGCCACCAGCGTGCAGGCACAGATCGACGAAGCGCGTAGCAAGGCTGGCCTGCCAGCCGTTGAAGCCAGCGTGCAATCCTCACCTCAGACAGCTGAGAGCAGCGTGGCTAATTCGCCACGACTCACGGTATCGGTAAGCCTCGATCCTACCTTCGCGGATCAAGTGGAGCCCACGATGACCGTGTTCGTGTTTGCCCGAGCAGTCAGTGGCCCGCCGATGCCCTTGGCAATCCAGCGCCTCACGGTCAGCCAGTTGCCAACGACGATTACCCTGGACGATAGCAATGGCATGCTGCCGAACATGAAACTGTCGGACTTCCCGCAGGTGGTGATCGGTGCGCGCATTTCTCGCAGTGGCGATCCACTGGCCAAGAGCGGCGACTGGCAAACGCTGTCCGATCCTGTTGAAACGAAGCGCAAGGAAACGATCGTGCTGACCATCGATCAGATCGTCCCGTAGCCAATGCCCGGCGGCCCGTTGCAATGGCTCGGCGCTGCTCTGGCGCGATATCTGTCCGAGCCGCGTGACGATGAATCCCATGGAACCACGAGTCGGCCGGAGCTGCTCGGCAAGACACTACTCAAGGGCGATGTCTTGCTGGTCGAGGGCAGCAGTCGCTTCTCGACTGCAATCTGTTACCTGACTCAGTCAACTTGGTCGCATGCGGCACTCTGCGTTGGCAACGCACCGGACGTTCACAACGAAGACGGCGGCCCGTGGCTGGTTGAGGCCGACATCAATGAAGGCGTACGCATTGTGTCGGTCCGCAACTACGCCGCGCGGCACACTCGCATCTGTCGACCGGTCGGCCTCGACGCGGACGAAATTGATCGAGTGGCCAGTTATTCGCTGGGTCGCGTCGGCAACCGCTACGATATGCGCAACATCGTCGATCTCGCGCGTTATCTCATCAGCACGCCACCGGTGCCGACGTCAATGCGACGCCAGATGCTTGCGCTGGGTAGCGGCGACCCGACGCGGGCCATTTGTTCTTCATTGATCGCCGAGGCATTCGCATCGGTGCGATATCCCGTTCTGCCTGACATTGAGGTGGTTCAACGTCGCGGTCACGACGGCTTTTGTCACGCTCGCGAAATCCTGCATATCCGTCACTCCAGTCTGTACATGCCGCGCGACTTCGACGTGTCGCCGTATTTCCAGATCATCAAGCCGACACTGATGAGCGGATTCGATCCGCATCAGGTAGCGTGGGCGGAGGCAGACGCACTCTCCTTGCCGCCCTGCGAGTGACTGAAAGGTCGCCGGAAGCTGGCCGGCATCGAATGCACGCGTTACATTGCGCACCCGCCGCACACCCCACGCGCAATGCCTGACGCCCGTCGCTATTTCCAATTGTCTTCGCCGTTTCCAATGAAGCGCGGCGGCGTGTTGCATGGTGCTCAACTGGCCTACGAGACCTGGGGCGAACTCACCGCCGAGCGTGACAACGCCATCCTGATCCTGACCGGTCTGTCGCCCGGCGCGCACGTGGCATCGAGCGCCGAGAATCCCGACGAAGGTTGGTGGGAAGGTATCGTCGGGGCTGGCAAGGCTATCGATACCACGCGCTGGTTCGTTATCTGTGTGAACACGCTCGGCAGTTGCAAGGGCTCGACTGGCGCGGCGTCGATCAATCCTTTGTCGAACGATCTCTATCGCATCGATTTTCCCGAACTCACGCTCGACGACGCTGCCAACGCATCGCATGAGCTGATTCGTGGGTTGGGCATCGAGCGCCTCGCCTGCCTGGTCGGCAACTCGATGGGAGGCATGACGGCACTGGCCTATCTTCTGCTGCACCCAGGATCAGCGCGTCATCACATCAGTATCTCGACCGCGCCGCAGGCGCAGCCGTTTGCCATTGCGATCCGTTCTCTACAGCGTGAAGCAATCCGGCTGGATCGGAACTGGAATGACGGCCACTACACCGAAGATTGTTACCCGGAAGCGGGAATGAGCATCGCGCGCAAGCTGGGTGTCATCACCTACCGCTCGGCGATGGAATGGACGGGGCGCTTCGCCCGCATCCGGCTGGATTCCGAACAGCGTGACGATGAGCCATTTGCGGCGGAATTCCAGGTCGAGTCATACCTGATCGCCCACGCCAAACGCTTCGTGCGCAGCTTCGATCCCAATTGCTATCTGTATCTATCACGCGCCAGCGACTGGTTCGATATCGCCGAATGCGTCAGCCCCGCAGACCACGATGCGTTGCGCCACATTTGCGTGGAAAAAGCGCTGGTGATAGGCGTTAGCACCGACATCCTGTTTCCGCTCGATCAGCAGCAGCAGATTGCGGATGGCCTTGCCGCTGGCGGCGTGGACGTGGAATTCGTCGCTCTCGACAGCCCCCAGGGTCACGATGCGTTCCTGGTCGATATTGAAAACTTCGGTGCTGCGATCAGCAATTTCCTCGCTACCGTTTGAATTCAGATCCAGTCGGTCAGCTGCTCGACGCGATACAGCTCACGCCACGCCGGACGTTGCTTGACCAACCCCGCCAGCTTTGCAAGCGCCGGCCAACAATCGGCCGACTTGGGCATATTTCGTGACCAGCGCATCAGCATCGTCAGGTATAGATCGGCAAGGCTTAACTTTTCCCCAAGCAGGTACGGACCGTTGGCCGCCAAGTGCCTATCGACACGATCCCATGCTGCTTCGATACGACCTGCCGCAGCCGCTTTTGATTCCGCTTCGACGTCGGCAGGCGCAAAGTCCTGCGGATAGAACCATTGCCGAAACGCCGGCATCAGCGTGTTCGCAAAATGTACGGTCCATTGCAGGTATTGCGCTCGGTGAGGATCGCCCGCGGTGGGTGCGAGATCGGCATCAGGGTGGCGCTCGCCAAGCAGCAACAACAGCGCAGCGCATTCGAATACCGGCGCGCCATCGACGATCAAGGTCGGCACCAAGCCGTTCGGATTCAAGCGCAGGTATTCGGGGTCCTTATGTGCACGAGCTTCCATGTCGACCAGTCGCAGCTCATGGGGCAGCCCAAGTTCAAGCAACGCCAAGTGCACAACCATGCTGGCCGAGCCGGGCGAATAGTAGAGCGTGTACATGACAACCATCCTTGAGGGAAAGGCGTACAGAATACGGGCAATCGGGGGGCGGATGCATGTTCCGCCATCCGTGTTTCAGGATCTCGAAAGCAGAACCCATTAACCTTTGTCGATCGTTTTGTAGCGGAGGAAGAATGAATTTCTTGAAATCTTGGTTCAGCAGCGTCGAGAACCACCCATGGCTCGCCGTCGCCGCCGATTGGGGCATGCGCCTGTTGATCGCACTGCTGATATTGCTCATCGGCTGGTGGTTCGCCCGACGCATATCGCGTGGACTCGGCAACGTAATGACCCGCACGGGCGCAGATCCGCTGCTGGGCAATTTTCTGCGCAACATTACATACGTGGTGTTGCTGGCGGTTGTCGTAGTCGGTTCTCTGGATCGGGTCGGCGTGCCGATCGCGTCATTGCTGGCCCTGATGGGTGCGGCTGGATTGGCGGTTGGCTTGGCTTTGCAGGGATCGCTTTCGCATCTGGCCGCTGGCGTGCTGCTAATGATCTTCCGCCCGTTCAAGGTCGGTGACCTCGTTGAAATCGCCGGTGTCGATGGCATGGTTTCGACGGTGACCTTGATGCACACGAAATTGACAACTGTCGACAACCGGGAAGTGACGTTGCCGAATGGCAAGGTCGCCGGCGACGCCATCATCAACTACAGCGCGCTCGGTACCCGTCGCATCGATATCGTGGTCGGCATCAGCTATAACGACAACATCGGCATCGCTATTGCCGCTGCCATGGACGTGCTGGGAAAGGACAAACGCATCCTTGACGATCCCGCACCGCAGGTAATGGTCGTTGGCCTCGGCGACTCCAGCGTAGATCTCGGCATACGTCCATGGACCAAGGCAAGCGATGCCTGGGGCGTACGCACCTCGGTGCTACGTGCCATCAAGGAACGCTTCGACGTCGAAGGCATCAGCATTCCGTTCCCGCAGAGCGAAATCTCGGTACGTAGTTTGACTATGCCGGATGCTCCGAAGAACAAGTCGATGCAAACCGCGTAGAAGGAACGAAGCGGCGTCAGCTTGCATTGACGCCGCATTTTCTTATGCGACTTTCACTTGGTAACACGGCTCGTAAGGCTTTCCGCTCGGCAACTTCATGCGCTGTTGCTCGACAAAGCTTTGTAGCAACGCATCAAGCGCCTGCATGATTTCGCGGTCGCCGTCGATCTGGAAGGGGCCATGCGCGGCAATTTCGCGGACGCCATCTTCCTTTACGTTGCCGGCGACGATCCCGGAGAACGCGCGTCGCAAGTCTGCGGCAAACTCATGCCGTGGCTGCTCCCGGTGCAGGTTCAACCCGGCCATCGCGGCATGGGTCGGCTTGAACGGCTGCTGGAAAATATCCTCAATCGTCAGCGCCCAGTTGAAGTAGAAAGCATCCTTGGTGTCCAGGCGATTGATTCGAACGCGGTCCACGCCCTTGCGAATCTGGCGCGCCACTTCGGCCGGATTGTCGATGATGATCTGGTAATACTCGGCGACCGAATCGCCAAGAGCCAGTCGCAGGAACTGGTCGATCTGCTCGAAGTAGGCAGCGCACTGCCGCGGGCCGGTGAAGATCAGCGGGAATGGCGTGCCGGCATTATCCGGGTGCAACAGGATTCCGAGCAGGTAAAGAATTTCCTCCGCCGTTCCGACGCCACCGGGGAACACAATGATGGCGTGGCCCATGCGCACGAACCCTTCAAGGCGTTTCTCGATGTCCGGCATGATGACCAGATGATTGACGATCGGGTTCGGTGACTCGGCAGCGATGATGCCCGGCTCGGTCAGCCCGATGTAAGTGTTCAAGGTGCGACGCTGCTTGGTGTGCGCGAGTGCGGCGCCTTTCATCGGCCCCTTCATCGCACCCGGTCCGCAACCGGTGCAGATGTCGAAGCCACGCAAGCCGAGTTCGTAGCCCACGTCCTTGGTGTAGTCGTACTCCAGACGCGAAATCGAATGGCCGCCCCAACACACGACCAGGTTCGGCTCGACGTTCGGTTTCAACAGACGCGCATTGCGAAGAATCTGAAACACGGCATCGGTGATGCCTTCAGAATCGGCGAGGTCGAAGGCTCCTGCCTCGATCTGTGCGGATACATAGACGATGTCGCGCACGACCGCGTAAAGGAGTTCGCTGACGCCCTTGATGATGCGTCCATCGACGAAGGCGTCGGCTGGCGCGTTGCTGAGTTCCAGCACCAGACCGCGATCCTGCTGCAACACCTGGATTTCAAAGTCCGGAAACCGTTCGGACGCCGCACGCGGATCGTCGGTCACGTGGCCTTGGGTCAACACTGCCAATGCGCAGCGGCGCAGCAGTTGATGCAAGCCGCCGGAACTCACGTCGCGCAGACGTGCTACTTCGTCACGTGATAACACGTCGAGGCCCGCTGCCGGCGTGATGCGTGCGCTGACCGTGGCGCTGGAAATGGTCGGAATGTGGGTGACAGCCATCAAAAACTCCTGGGATTGATTCCCGTGCTCACTGCTGATTGAACGCCATCTGCAGCATGCCCGCAATGTCGAAAAAGAAAAACCGGCGCCCTTGCGGACGCCGGTCGGCTTATGCGTTGAAAGGTTGGATTAGAACTTGTAGCGAACGGTGAGCTGTGCAGACCAGCGCTGTGACGGGTTCTGCGACTCGTTGACACCGAGAGCATCAGGACTGTAAACGCCGTTCCGGACCTGATTGTCGATGTTATAGATAGGGCGGCCCTGGGGATCGACGCCGCCAAAGTTGGCGAGTCGGCGGCTCAACGGGAAGTTGGCACGCCGCTCGACACCCCAATCATTGTTCAAAAGGTTGGTGAAATTGAAGATATCCAAGCGTACTTCACCCTTGTTGCCGGCAAACAAGCCCGGGATTTCCTGGCGCAGGGTAACGTCGATCTGGTTGAACCATGGAGCACGCGCGCTATTGCGCTTGAAGATGCGACCCTGGTTGTCACTCAGATAGTTGTCCTGCTTGATGTAATCGATGAACTGCTGCTGCAGGGCCGGGTTGTTCTGAGCTAGGCCAGCGAAACCAATCGAGCCAAGGTCGGCCGGGATGAAGGCCAGATCCTGTCCGGAAAAGCTGTCGCCATTGGCATCGTTTCCGAAGACCCAGCTATAGGGCGCACCGGAGTGTCCGTCATAGAACATGCTGGCGGCCGACGCGTAGTCGCCAAACAAATTCTTCGACCAGCTCAGCGACGCAATGGCACGACGCGGGATCGAGTAGTTCGAGATACTGACCTCAGCGTCATTAGGGTTTGTGTAGGTACGGTTCGAGAAGTTCGAGTTGGCGACGCTTGACGTGCCGGGGCTGACTTCGGTAGCGCGGCTATAGGTGAAGCCAACTGTGCCCGACCAGTTTTCGGAGAAGGGTTTTCTCACCGAAAGAGTCAGGTTGTTCGACCCGCCCTTGTCGGTATTGGTCAGATACGTGACCGTGCCGAAAGAGGGGTTGGCGTTATAGCGCGTGTTATTGCTGCTGCCCGGTGCTGCTCCGGGCAATCTCGAGTAGGTCAAGCGACCATCCGGCAGCGTGCCAGTCGGTGTACCGAGGTTGAGCTGCTGGTATTGGATCGCGTCGTTGACATTGATCGACTCGAAATCGGCGGTGCCGACCAGGCCCCACCAAGGCAACTCATGATCGAAGCCCAAGCTCAGCTTGAGCACGGTGGGAAGACGCAAATTGGAATCGAGGCTATCGACGTTCTGCACCGAGTTACCCAGACCTGGCACCGTGAGGGCTCCACCAGGAATGTTCTGGCCGAACGGGTTGCTGCTGAAGGCCGGATCAGTGGGTTGGCGAAGCCGATTGACGTCGTAAGCCGCAACGGCCACGCCGTTGTTCGAATACGGGTTCGCCAGCCAGACGCTGGGAGCCTGGCTGATGAACAGGCCAGCACCGCCGCGCAACTGGGTCAAGCGCTCGCTGTCGAACGCATAGTTGAAGGACAAGCGTGGCTGGATCACGCCGTTGCCGTCAACGGTGTTTTGGTTGCTGAAGCCGAATCCGCCGCGTGCAGCGTTCGGACTCTGCGACGAACTGGGCGCGCGAAGACCGCAGGGCCCAAGATTGCCAAGCGTACCTGGCGCGGCAGAGAAACACGGGTTGGCGGTCGGATCGGTGCTGATCTTCGGTACGTCGTAGCGAAGGCCGTACTGGATCGACAACTGGTCGGTCGCCTGCCAGGTATCTTGGGCAAACACGCCGATCTGATTGATATCAAATACGGCAGCGACGTTGTTGAGATCGAAGCCCGGGGCCGGCTGGGCCAGACGATAGCGCCGATACGTTCCGCTGGCGAAATCGGCAATGGAGTCGAATTCGTATGCACCATTGAAACGCTGCAAGAACAGGTTGTAGTACTCGTCGCGCTGGAAGTCGATGCCCGCCTTGATCGAATGCTCACCCATGAACCAGTTGCCGGCGAAGTAGCCGTTGTACGTTTTCACGCCCAATTGATTGGCTTGGCTGCTGAGTTCCGTTCCAAATTCCACAGCCGACGAGCCGGTACCATTCGTTCGGACAGTGACGTCTGGCGAAAACGTCCCGTTCAACGGGCCGCGCAACTGCTGGAAGTTGTTGTAGCCCAACGAAGCTTCGGTGGAAAACGTGTCGGACCAATCATCGTAAAGGCTGAGCGCGTAGCTGGTGTTGCGCTTGTTGACCAGATAGTAATTGCTGGACAACTTCAACAGATCGGTAAAACTGTTCGTGATGATCGGCTCATCTTCCTCAGTACGACTGGCGCGGAAGCTGGCACGATGTGAATCGTTGATGTTCCAGTCGATCTTGGCCAACCCACGCTTGGTCGATAGATCCACGTTGGATGCCTGCGTGCTTCCAGCGTCGAGTCCATAGCCTGCAGCAATGGCCGAAATTTGATCGACCTGCGCCTGGGTCAGGTTTCGCACGATATTGGTGGCACCGGAGCCTTCCGGACCAAACGTAGAACCCGGTGCCTTGTTCTTCCCTTCTTCGTATGAGAGGAAGAAGAACAACGTGTCCTTGACGATCGGGCCGCCGACGGTGAAACCACCGGTGTACTTGCTGGTGTAGCCGGTGTATTTGGCGCCGTCGCGCTCGCCAATCATCTTGTCAGTGTCCTGATACTGATAGTAGGCACTTCCGTGGAATTCGTTGGTACCGCTCTTGGTGACGGCGTTGACCGTCGCACCGACGCCGCGACGCGTGGTCACGTCGTAGTTGGCTACGGAAATGTTGTATTCCTCGATCGCGTCCGGCGAAATCGGTGTGCCCTTGGTCGGCAGACCGTTGTCATTCAAACCGAATGGATCGCCAGCATTAATCGTATCGACGGTGATCGAGTTGTAGCGGAAGTTCTGGCCCGATGCCGAGAACGCGCCACGATCGCGATCAGTGATAACAATGCGTGGATCGGCGCGCACGACGTTCTGGATCGAACGGTCCGGCTGCGGCATCGCGATCAGGTCGCGCTGCGACAGGTTGGTGCCGACGCCCTTGTTGTCAGCCGAGAAAGTGTTGAGCAGTGGCGACGCGGTGACAACGATGCCTTCAAGCGTCGTCGCGCCTGACGAGGCGCCCTCGGTGATGTTGACCGTCGTAACTTCTGCGAGGCGCAGATAAACGTCGTTGATTGCCGATGCATCGTCGCCGGCTGGCACCACCCGGTACGGACCGCCGACGCGCAGACCCTGGGCCTGGTAGCGACCATTCGCATCAGTCGTCGAGACGGACTTGGTGCCCGACGGCACGTGGATGATTTCCACCGGGGTGTTTGCAACCGGCTTGCCGGATGCGTCAACGACGCGACCGGTGACGCCAGATGAGGTGTCCTGGGCCATGGCTGGTAGTGAGAAAAGCAGCGCCGCAGCGAGGGCGACACACAGGCGCGAGCGCCGGATCGGATGGCTATTCATCGTGATCAAAGACCTGTTCAAGTTTGAAAAAGGGTGAAAGTTTCGATATGGCGAGCCGCCTCCTGCGGTCCGCAAGCCCTGTTGGCAACCCTGCCCCCAAAATCTTTCCAGCGACGCCATCCCCGGCGCCAGTTAAACGGCATCTTAACAGGCTAACCGTCGATTGTGACAACCAGATTTCGGTTCGCTTAGGCGTTTTCGTGGCTTGGAGAATGCCCAAGATCAGCAACCCCGTCGCGATGGCAGCGCAGCCGCGACAATCGAGCCCGTCCGGCGCTATCCGGTGGTTAATCTCACGTAGGCGACCACGCCGTCGAGGAACATCTGTACTGACAGGGCCACCAGCAGCATGCCCATCAAGCGCTCCATCGCAATCAACACGCCTTGGCCCAGCCAACGGTAGATGTACGTGGCCGACATAAGAATCACCGCCGTGCCAAGCCATGCGCCGAACAAGGCGATGCTCCAGTCGACGGTGCGTCCGGGAGCGCTGTTGGCCATCAGCATTACCGCGGCCATTGCGGACGGACCGGCCACGCCTGGAATCGCCATCGGTACGATGAAAGGTTCACCCGTCTGCTCGCCACCGAAAATTCCGCCGGTCGGGGGCGGGAAGATCATGCGGATGCCGATCAGAAACAACACAATGCCCCCGGCGATGCCAACCGACTCCTGCTTGAGTTGCAGCCCGGCCAGGATGTAGCGACCGCCGAACAGGAACAGAAACAACACAACCAGCGCAATCAGCAACTCGCGCACCACGACGATGCGGTGGCGCTCGGGCGCAACACCTTTCAGCAGGCTCAGGAAGAACGGCACATTTCCGAGCGGGTCCATGATCAGAAACAGCAGGATGCCTGCTGACAAGGTGCTCATTGCAGCTTCCATCGATCTTCTCCCACCTCAATTACTTTAACGGCGATCAGTACGCCTGAAACTGTCGAACTTACCCTTGTGGCTCGTTCAGGCGGAGGTCTAGCACCTGGCCGCGATATTCTTCGGCGGCATCGGTGAGAAGGAAAGCGGCAGCGTCGCCAGTTGCATCAGGCAACGGCCACTGCATCGTGTCTTCGCCAAACCACGCCATGCGGCGAAGCTGGGTACGCATGGGTGCGGGCAGAAGTCCATGCATTCGCACGCAGCTACGTTCGCCTTCCTGGTGGGCAATCGCGACCATCGCAGCAAGCGCCGACTTGGCAATACCGTAGCTGCCCCAGAACGCATTCTGCATACGACCTGGATCATCGAACACATGGACGATGGCTGCCGTCCGTGATTGCTTGAGCAGCGGCGTGCAGGACCTTTGCATCAGGAACGGCGCGGTCAGCACAACGTTCTGGATGCGTCGCCACTCGTCGGGTTTCTGCTGTTCCAGCGGTTTCAGTCCCTCGAACGCCGCTGCTGCATGGATGATTCCATCGAGCCTGCCGAACTCGCGCTCGATACTGTCTGCCAAGGCGTCGAAATCTTCCGGCGCGGCGCCGGCAAGATCCATCGGAAATATCGCCGGCTGCGACCAGCCATTCGCCATGATCTCGTCGTATACCGGTTCCAGAGCCGCTGCCTTTCGGCCCAACAGGACGACGCTGGCCCCAGCCTTTGCGGCAGCAATCGACGCAGCGCGTCCCAACCCACCGTATGCACCGGTAACCAGTACCGACCGGCCGGCGAGTGACTGGTCAGCCGCCGCCAGCCCGATCTCGGCGCGCCGAAGCGGCAGTGAGAAGCTCACGCCTGGTTGGCGTCCTTGACCATCCGGCCGAGCTCGTTCGATTCGTAGAGTTCCAGTGCGATATCGCATCCGCCAATCAGTTCGCCCTGGATGAAAAGTTGCGGGAATGTTGGCCAATTGGAATAGCGCGGCAGGTTGGCGCGGACTTCCGGATCTTCCAGCACATTGACCGAATGGAAGCTTGCGTCCACGCCTTTCAGCGCCTGCACCGTGCGACTGGAAAAGCCGCACATCGGAAATTGCGGGGTACCCTTCATGAACAGGACGATAGGATGTCCCGTGACGATGGATTGAATGCGTTCGTTGATGTCCATGTTCACCTCGTTTGTTGACCACCATCACCTGTATGGTGACAACGGTTTGGCGCAGCCACGCAGGGTGGGGATGATACGCCTCCCATTCAAGGTCATAGCGTTCCGACGCTGGCTGATGCCCCGCGATTTCTACTCAACTACTGGACCGGAGACTTCCATGGCAATTGAACTTCCCCCCCTTCCCTACGCGCGCGACGCGCTTGCGCCGACCATATCGGCAGAGACGCTGGACTACCATTATGGCAAGCATCACCAAGCCTACGTAACCAACCTCAACAAACAGATCGAGGGAACGGAATTTGACAAGATGGATCTTGAATCCATCATCAAGAAAGCTTCGGGCGGCATGTTCAACAACGCCGCGCAAGTTTGGAACCACACGTTTTACTGGAACTGCATGTCTCCCGACGGCGGTGGCGAGCCGACCGGGAAACTGGCCGACCTGATCAACCAGGCGTTCGGTGATTTCAGCACTTTCAAGGACGAGTTCACCAAGACTTCAACGGGCACATTCGGCTCTGGCTGGGGCTGGTTGGTGCAACGCGCCGATGGCAGCCTCGCACTGGTGAGCACGTCCAACGCGGCCACGCCAATGACCGGCAATGACACGCCACTGCTGACCTGCGATGTCTGGGAGCACGCCTATTACATTGACTACCGCAACGCCCGTCCGAAATATGTCGAGGCATTTTGGCAGTTGGTGAACTGGGAGTTCGTTGCCCGTCAATTGCGCTGACACAAAGCTTTTCAGCGCTCTATCGGGCATCAAAAAGGCCGCGTCGAGCGGCCTTTTCCTTTTTCCCATCTGCTTCGCGTCATTTGGCTAAAACGTCGTCCATCCTTGGGTTGACCGAATCACTGCGCAGGCGAGCGACCACCGCGCCCAAGGCTCTGTCAAACAACGGCGCTTGCTCCAAAAGAACGGTGCGACCATCACGAAGCTCACGCGCGAGTTCCTCGACAGCGCGCTCGCACACCTTCAAGCCGCGTCGATTGACGAACAGGAAATTCGACGTGAATGGGCTGATCCACGAGAGCTTGGCACGTTCGAAATCATCATCGGGAAGCTTGAACTCAAACCACGCACCTGACTTGAATCCCCGTGCCTGGATCAAGAACGGATCGTCTTCGGCAATGCCTGGCGCAAGTACATTCTCAGCAGCTTCACCGTCAACGCAACGAATAGCTTCCTCAACCGGGCTGCGCAATCCGTGGTCGATGGATATCTCGCCATCATCGCCATGGCTTCCCGCCATTTCGTTAACGCGTTCACCGCAGACTTCTCGCACGCTTTTCAGAGCGACGGGCGCGCCGGCCACGGCGGCGGCGTAGTAGCTCGACAGGTCGTCCAAGGTACGATGAACATCGTCATCATGGCTGGCAATCGTAGTCAAACCATGGCGCAGCACTGCTTCCAACTGAGGCAGCAATCGCTGCAAGCGCTCCGCGTCGAGCGACGTTTCCTTCGGCAGCGCGCTCCACACCAGTTCGTCGGCAAAACGCAGCCCGTTTCGCCATTCCGGCGAATCCTCCCCGCTGCGCAGCAAGGTGAGCACCAGATAGTTCGCCCACGGCCGCGACAGGATGTCGAGAACGATTCGCGGCAGCTGGCGGCCATCGATCCGCTTTAACATTTCGTCGGCAGCAAGCCGGCGCGCCGCGCTCATTTTCTCTTTGCCGCGCGCAGTTTCCGCCGCACGCTGCTCGGCAACATCCGATCGCTTGCGGTACAAATTCATGAAATGCTCGAAATCCGCGCGTTCGCTGTCGAAGATCTGCAGATCATCGACGAACTCGGCCAGGATCCGTTCGACAACCATGCTTGCCTTGTCGAGCAGGCGGTTGCCAGGATCCGACTCTTCCGACCACGACAATCCTGCGCGCGCAAGCGTGTCGAGCAGTCGGCGCGCAGGGTGCGATGCCTGCGCGAACAGATGCTTGTCGAGCACCGCGACTTTCAGATACGGAATTTGCAGCCGTCCGAGGATCGCCTGGAATTGAGCTGGCAGGTTGCGATCACACAGGATGAACTCGAACAACATGCCGACGAGATCAATCGTGTCTTCATCAGCCGATGAAACGGCACGAGGCCGCGCATCGCTGCCGCGTTGGCGCGATACTTGATCGATCAGGTTCTGCTTGACCTGGCGAAGCAAGCTGGACACTTCAGACGAATCCATCGAATGCGATTCGGAGCGGGCATTGAACTGCTGTTGCAGCGATGACAGCGAGCGAAGCAATTCGTGGGTGTCGGCCAACGATTCCGAAGCGTCGACGGCCGACGGCGCGTGGCCGGTCGCATGCCGTTGCGCGAGCAGGTTACGCAATGAGTCGAACATTTCAACTGACAGTTCAATATTGCCGCGAGCCGATGCCGTTCCAAAACCTGGCGGCAGGCGCTCTACCTGATTGTTCGATTCAGAACGATCAGAAGAGCGATTGTCCGAAGCGCGACCTTCGCTCGTTCTGGGGCCACCTTGCGGACCATTTGGAAGCACGCCCAAGCCGATCAAATCCGCGTTGAGGTCTTCGTAAAGTTTTTGAAACGCCGTCGTGGCGAAGCGTTCGAACAATTTGAACGTGATCAGCTTTATTTGAAGTTGCACCTGCACGTCCGACATCGCTCGTCGAAATGCCTCGCCGATGGCGGTTGGTCCAAGCGGACTGTCCTGGCTTCCGACCAAAGCGCCGCCGTTGATGATGGCCAGCCGCTGATTGATGGCGAATAGGGGGCCAGACAGGCGTCCTTCTGCCTTGGCTGCCATTCCAGCAATGGCCAAGGTTTCTTCCAGATCCATCTCGTCGACCAGACTCAGATTTTCCGACGATGCGCCGCGCGTCTCGGATCTTTCATCGGCGACGCCATTGCCGCCCGAAAACCGTACGAAATTCTGCTCGATATTGCCGATGAACTTTCGCTCGATCCGTGGCCGAGATTTCCGTAGCTCGCGCATGCCATCGAAGAATTCAACCTGTGACGCGTTGCTCGCGGCTTTCTCGGCGAGATCGAACAGCACATCGTCGACATTGTCGAACACGCTGCGAATGACCGTTTCCAGCCTGCTGATTACGGTCTTGCAGACACGATCAAGCAGGTCTCCCATCGGCTTCGCTGCCGGCTCACGTCCTGCAGTCCGCTCGTTGAACCGGACCACGTTTCGCTCGTTGGACGAACTCGTGCTCATGACGATATTCCGCTTCCGTTGTCGGTGCCGAAAGTCCCTGGCTTCCAGAACGTCACCATGTACGCTCGGGTAGGTAGCGTTGCACAACAAAGGGCGACAGAGGATAAACAGGGGCCCATTGCATCGCGGTTTCGTGACGAGCCTCACACTCACGAAGTTTGGAGGGGCAAAACTCGTCGTCAGCCGTTTGCGGCAGACATTCCTTCGATCGAATCGGTGGCTATCGACAGATCGGCAAGCATCACCGGGATATCGTCCTCGATTCGGTAAATTCGGCTGCAATCGCGGGTCATCAAAGCCGCGGACACGCGCTCCAAACAAGCCGAACCATCGGCATGAATCAGGTCGCGACCGCAGACGGCTTTGTTGAGCAGTTCCAACTCGCCACGCGTCAAGAATCGCAGCGGCTGATGGGTAGAAGGGCAGCACAGGATGTCTAGCAGGCGTTTGTCCATGGACTCAAGATAGCCGAAAGGAATGCAGCCTCGGTCTCGACCGCGACTGTCGTTACAATAGCCCGTTTACAGCTTGCCGGCCATGACCGAAAACGCCAACGCAGCCATCCGCATCGGCATCGTGATGGGTTCCCGTTCCGACTGGGAAACCATGCGCCACGCCGTTGAAACCTTGCATTTCCTGGGCGTCGCCCACGAAGTGCGCGTGGTGTCGGCGCATCGCACGCCCGATTTGTTGTTCGAGTACGCAGGCAGCGCCCAGTCGCGTGGACTAGCCGCCCTCATTGCGGGTGCCGGCGGTGCGGCTCACCTGCCCGGCATGCTTGCCGCAAAATCCTCGCTGCCTGTACTCGGCGTCCCGGTGCAATCGAATGCACTCAATGGCATCGATTCATTGCTGTCGATGGTGCAAATGCCGGCAGGCGTTCCTGTCGCCACGTTTGCCATTGGTCGTGCTGGCGCGGTGAATGCCGCGCTGTTCGCAGCCTCGATGCTGGCGCGAGACGATGCGTCGCTTGCTCAGCGACTTGATACGTGGCGTGAAGAACAAACCCGCGCCGTGCTCGACAATCCTGATCCAAGCCGGCCTGACCCGAGCCAGCCCACCACGAGTATCGGCTGACCGTGGCAACACTCGGCATTCTCGGCGGCGGCCAGCTCGCCCGCATGCTTGCCCTTGCCGGCGCGTCGTTGGGACAGCGCTTTCTCGTCGTCGACAGTTCGGCCGATGCTTGCGCGGCGCAATTCGCTCCACTGGTGCAGGCCGATTGGCGTGATTTCGATGCACTCAAGGATTTCGCTCAACGTGTCGATGTAGCAACCTTCGATTTCGAGAATGTTCCTGCGGCGACGGCGCAGTGGCTGAGCGAACGAACCCGCGTCCACCCCAATGTCGCGTCCCTGGAAGTTGCGCAGGATCGCTACACCGAAAAGACATTGTTCCGATCAATCGGATTGGAGACGCCGGAATTCGCGACCATCGACACACGCGACGATCTGGTGGCTGCCGTCGAACGAATAGGCCTGCCTGCCGTACTGAAAACCCGACGGCTGGGCTATGACGGCAAGGGCCAGTTCGTACTGCGCGACAGCGGCGACATCGCACGCGCGTGGCACGAACTCGGCGGCTCGGCTCTGATCCTCGAAGCCTTCATCGCGTTCGAGCGCGAAGTTTCGGTGATCGCCGTACGGTCAACAACCGGCGAGTTCCGACACTATCCACTGACCCGCAACTGGCACGCCAGTGGAATCCTCTCCGTCAGCTTGGCACCGATCGCCGACGATGCTCTCGAACAACGCGCCGTCTCGCATGCACGCGCATTGGCCGAACGCCTTGATTACGTCGGCGTGTTCGCGCTGGAACTTTTCGTCATCGGCGATCGCATTCTCGGCAACGAGATGGCACCGCGCGTACACAACTCCGGTCATTGGACTATCGAAGGCGCGTCGTGCAGCCAGTTCGAGAATCACGTTCGCGCCGTGCTGGGCATGCCGTTGGGTGACACATCCGCGCTCGGATACAGCGTCATGTTGAACTGGATCGGTGAACTGCCGGACGCCAACGCAATCCTGTCGGAACCGCGCGCGCATTGGCACGACTACGGCAAGAGTCCGCGTGAAGGGCGCAAGGTCGGTCATGCCACCCTGTGCGGCGATGATCCGGGCGAACTGGCAGATCGATTGCAGCGCGTCGGGCAGTCGCTCGGTCGTCTCGACCAGGTCGCTCCAGCTATCGCCGCTCTGCAGGAAATCGCATGACGGCGAGTCTTGAGGGCGCGCCATTGCCGCCACTGTCCGACATCGACACCGACGTACGCCGCGCCTTGGCGGAAGACATTGGCAGTGGCGACCTGACCGCTGACTTGTTGCCCGCCAACGCGACAGCAACGGCGCGCGTTATCACCCGCGAAGCTGCTGTCATCTGCGGACAAGCCTGGTTCGAACGCTGCTTTGCACTGATCGACGACAGCGTCGAAATCGTCTGGCGTGTGCGCGAAGGCGAACGCGTCGAAGCCAACCAGACACTCTGTGACTTGCGCGGCAAGGCGCGTAGCCTGGTCACCGGCGAACGCTGTGCACTCAACTTCCTGCAATTGCTGTCGGCTACCGCAACGGTGACCGCGTCGTACGTCGATGCCGCCGCAGGTACCGCAACGCGCATCCTCGATACACGCAAGACGATCCCGGGTCTGCGGCTCGCACAGAAGTTCGCGGTGCGCGTTGGCGGTGGCGACAACCATCGCATGGGTCTCTACGACGCCATCCTCATCAAGGAAAATCACATCGCTGCCGCCGGCTCAATTGCTGCCGCCGTGGCGCGAGCACGCGCCTTGCATCCGGGCGTGTTCGTCGAAGTGGAAACCGAAGAACTTGACGAGTTCGACCAGGCGCTCGACGCTGGAGCCGATCGCATCATGCTCGATGAATTCAGCGCCGAGGATCGCGCCGAAGCGGTACGTCGCAATAATGGACGGTGCCTGCTCGAAGTATCGGGCGGCCTTGGTCTTGAAGGTATTGCAGCAATCGCGCAAAGCGGCGTCGACTGTATTTCTGTCGGCGCGTTGACCAAGCATGTACGTGCGATTGACCTGTCGATGCGGGTCAGCCTTGACTGAATTCATTCCCCTCGTCGTTTGACCCGGAACCCATTCACACGATGAACCTGCAATCCAATTTCGAACAGATTGCGCTCAAGGATTTTGCCGAGCGCTCGTATCTGGACTACTCGATGTACGTGGTGCTCGACCGTGCGCTGCCGTTTGTTGGCGATGGCTTGAAGCCGGTACAGCGACGGATCGTCTACGCGATGAGCCAGCTCGGTCTTAATGCTGCTGCAAAGCCACGCAAGGCCGCGCTTACCGTTGGCGAAGTGCTGGGCAAATACCATCCACATGGCGACAGCGCCTGCTACGAAGCGATGGTGCTGATGGCACAGCCGTTTTCGTATCGCTATCCGCTGATTACCGGGCAAGGCAACTTCGGTTCGCAGGACGATCCAAAATCGTTCGCGGCGATGCGCTACACCGAAGCCAAGCTGACCCCGATCGCGGAAATGCTGCTCGCCGAGCTGGGCCAAGGCACAGTCGATTTCACTCCGAATTACGACGGCACCCAGGATGAGCCGTCGTGGCTGCCAGCGCGCCTGCCGCACGTTCTGTTAAACGGCTCGACGGGCATAGCCGTGGGTATGGCCACCGACGTACTGCCACACAACCTGCGCGAACTGGCGACCGCGTGTATCCGTCTGCTCGACGAACCCAACGCGACGGTCGCCGATCTGTGCGAACACGTGCTTGGCCCGGATTTCCCCACGGCCGCCGAAATCATCACGCCGCGTCGCGAATTGCTGTCGCTTTACGAAACCGGCCTCGGCTCGGTGCGTTGTCGCGCTGTCTACATACGCGAGGAAGGCAACATCGTCATCACCACCCTTCCCTACCAGGTGTCGTCGACGAAGATCGCCGAGCAGATCGCCGCGCAGATGCGTGCGAAGAAGCTGCCCATGATCGAAGACCTGCGTGACGAGTCCGATCACGAAAACCCAACTCGATTGGTGTTGATCCCGCGCTCCAGTCGGGCCGATGCCGACGAGATCATGCAGCACTTGTTCGCCACGACAGATCTCGAAAAAAGCTATCGCGCCAACTTCAACGTGATCGGCTTGGATGGCCGGCCACAGGTAAAGAATCTACGCATGATCCTGGTCGAGTGGCTGCAATTCCGCCAGGATACGGTCACGCGTCGGTTGCAGCATCGCCTCGCGAAGATCGAGCGGCGATTGCACATGCTCGAAGCGCTGCGGATCGCTTACCTCAATCTCGACGAAGTCATCCGCATCATCCGCAGCGAGGAAGAACCCAAGCCGGTGCTCATGGCGCGGTTCAAGCTCGACGAGGAACAAGCCGACTACATCCTGGAAACCCGCTTGCGCCAGCTGGCGCGGCTGGAAGAAATTAAGATCGATGGCGAGCGCGACGAGTTGGAAGAAGAGCGCGCGAGGATCAACGTATTGCTCGGTTCCAAGGCGCGCCTGAAAACGCTGATCAAGGACGAGATTCGCGATGACGCTAAGAAGTACGGCGACCCGCGCCGCTCGCCACTGGTTGAGCGAAGCGTCGCGCAGGCACTCGACGAATCGGCACTGGTTGCCAGCGAGCCAGTCACTATTGTCGTCAGCGAAAAGGGTTGGGTGCGCGCCGCCAAGGGCCACGACATCGACGCACCGGGACTCAACTACCGCGAAGGCGATGCCTATCTTGCGTCGGCGAAAGGCCGCACCACGCAACAGGCCGCATTCATCGACTCAACTGGCCGCAGTTACTCGACAGCGGCCCATACACTGCCATCAGCGCGCGGCAACGGCGAACCCTTGACGGGTCGATTCAGCATTCCAACGGGCGCGCGGTTCGACGCCATCGCGATTGCAGACAACGGGACGCGATTCGTTTTCGCGTCCGACCATGGCTATGGCTTCGTCAGCCGCTTCGAGAACGCACTCGCCAACAAGAAGGCGGGCAAACAGTTGTTGAACATCGCCCAGGACGCCCACGTGCTCGCACCTGCGCTGGTCACCGATGCAGCACGCGACCGCATTGTCGTCGTCACCAACGTCGGGCATTTATTAATGTTCTCGGTCGCAGAACTGCCCGAGCTCGACAACGGCGGCAAGGGCAACAAACTGATCGACATCAGCAAGTCGAAACTCGCCGAAGGCGTGCGAGTCGCCGGCGTCAGCGTCGTCACCGAAGGCCAAGGCGAAGTCACTCTGTATGCCGGACAACGCAAACTGTCACTGCGCTGGAACGACCTGGTCGACTACGGCGGCAACCGCGCAACCCGTGGACGCTTGTTGCCGCGAGGTCTGCAACGCGTCGAGCGCATCGAGACAACGGCGTAGTCTCCCTTGCTTTTTTGCTCCCTTCTCCCACCGGGAGATGGGTTGGGGATGCGGGTCCCGCACTTGCGCAACGCCCGCGCTTTTCTTCCCTCTCCCGCGGGGAGAGGGTGGTGCGCAGCGGCGGGTGAGGGTCCGGCTCCTGCGACACCTCACATTGTTGCGAAGATTTCATCATCGCTCTGTTTAGCCGTCTATACGTCCTTATTAGGGCGTCGCCCTGTCAATGGCTGTCGCCAATCTGGACAAGCGTTTTGCCTTGCGGCGGCCGGCCGCTTCAGTTCCGATGGCTGACGCCAGACTGGTAAAGCGTTTCGCCGGGCTGCCGCCCGCCGCCCTACCTTTCTCCTCGCAGAGAAACGTAGGCCAAAGATGCGCCCTTGGCGGGTCGGTCGTGCGATGAAGCCGCACGACTACGCGAGTTGGCTCCGGGGTTCGCTGACAGCACATCCCTGTGCTGACAGCGAACTGGCCCGAATCCATTCGGGCCACCCTGCGGGCCTTTTCTCCGCCAACTCGCCTCCCCGAAACGGGATGAAGGTCAAAGGCACGCAGCGTTGCTGCGTTGTCCGCCGCCAGCGGCGGATGCTTCGTCTTCTGATTCACCCGCCCGTTCCTGTCGGCAAGTGCTGGACGGATCAGCCGCTCGCGGGACGCGCTGGGAGCGCGTCTTCGGCTGCGGCACAGGATGTGCCTTCAGCCGAACCCGGCCAGTGCTTGCGCACCCGCACGGCTTCACCGTGCGGGCGACAGGCCATCGGGTCGCATCTTTGGCCTACCTTTCTCTGCGAGGAGAAAGGTAGGGCGGCGGGCGGCAGCCCGGCGAAACGCTTGACCAGTCTGGCGACAGCCAACAAAGAGAAGGAAGCGGCGGGCGGTTGTCAGTCGAAACGCTTGACCAATTTGGCGACAGCCAACAACAGGAGCGACGCGTCAGCCCGCCGAAACGCTCGACCAGATGGGCGAAAACCTACGAGCAGCAGACGCCACATCAAACGCAAGATCAAAATGGGTCGCCGCCAGCGACAGCCCAAAAACCGCGAAATTACGCGGTTGAAAACGGGAAAGCGACTACATCGCCGATCGAATCGGTATCGGCCATAGCCATCAGCAACCGCTCGATGCCCAGTGCAACGCCCGCGCAATCCGGCAGTCCATCACGCATCGCTTCGCAAAGCTTGTCGTCGATGGGCAGCTCACACAACCCGCGCTCGCGACGACGGCGATTGTCGTTTTCGAATCGCTCGTGTTGTTCGTCGGCGTCGATCAGTTCGTGATAGCCGTTGGCCAGTTCGAGGTTGCCGAGATACAGCTCAAAGCGCTGCGCCAACGGCGGGTCACCGGGGCGTATCCGTGCCAACGCACATTGGCTGGCCGGCCAGTCATGGACCAGCGTCAGTTGATCTCTTGGCAAGGCCGGCTGGATGCGATGCGTGATCAGAAGATCAAGCCAGTCGTCACGCGTCATCTGCTTTGGATCGATCGACAGCTCGCCGAGAGCGGCAATCAATTGGTCCAGCGATGACCTGAAAGGGTCTACCTGCACATGTGCGATAAACAGGTCGCAGTAGCTGTACTCCACGATCTCGACCTGCTTGCCAACCAACGCCAGCGCGCAACGTACAAGTTCAACGGCTTCTTGTGCCAAGCGATGGTGATCCCAGCCAACCCGATACCATTCCAGCATCGTGAACTCGGGATTGTGGCGGCCACCCGCTTCGCCGTTGCGGAAAACGCGTCCCAGCTCGTAGCAATCGCCTACACCCGCAGCAAGCAATCGTTTCATCGGGAACTCGGCCGACGTGCGCAACCAGCGCTCGCGCGAACCGGCATCCACGTGACCGTTGAAATTTGTCGAAAAGCTGTCGATATTCGGATCGGTATTGGCGGCCGTGGAAAGCATCGGCGTTTCCACCTCAAGCACGTCGCGCTGCGCGAAGAACTCTCGGATCATCGCGTAGAGTCGTGCCCGCAGCTGCAATGCCTGATGTCGGGTCATCGTCGACATCATGGTTCATCCATCATCAGCGCAGCTTCGAGTACGGGTTTTGCCCAATCTGGCGTGCTCTTCAGTGTCTTCACGTCACGGGGTGCCAGCAGTCGGCCAGCAACCATATCGGCAACCAGTACAGGATCGGGAATCGGTTGGCCAGGCTTGGCTTGGGCGCTGTTATCGTAGACCCGAAGTTGGGCGACGCGAGGTTGCAATGCAATCAGGTTTTCCAGTGAACTGGTCCAGCGTTCGCGGATTTTCTGTTCGGCTATGTCGTGTCCACCGGCGGCGACTCGCGCACGAACGCGGATGAGATGAAGGTCGACGGAGGACAGGCCGCAGTACCACATCAGGACATCGTGCGTGACACTTGCGGCCAAGATTCGCGCCGGGATCGTCGTACCGCCAAGCGTGGTTTCGAATGCATAGGTTTCTCGATTGTCGATCGCGGTATCGAGTCGTCGCACGCTCTCCTGCCACGCGGCAGCGTTAGCCTGCGTCTGGTCGCAACCAACAACTTCGATCAGTTGTCGCGCATAGTCATCCGGGTTGAACCAAGCATGTCCTGCCAGTTTCAGCAGATGGCCACCAATCGAGCTCTTGCCCGCGCCGTTTACGCCGGCGAGCACGAACAGGACCGGCCGCTTCATCTTGCTTTCTTTGCAACCTTGATCTTGCCATTGAGCGTGGCGGGTTGCGCCATTAACGCACGCAGGTCGTCGCCGGCATTCGCAGATTGCAGCGATGCAAGTCGACGATCAAATCGGTCACGCAACGCGTCCAACGCGGGCTGGGTCCGTTCGGATGCCTGTCGCAGCGCGTCGACCATGCGCTCGTATTCGGCGATGCTGAGAATGACGGCTTGCGGCGTATCGTGGTTGCTGACAACCACTTTGCCATTCGCGTGGACCTGGTTCATTACGCCACGCCAACCCAGTTTCTTGAGGTCGGATGCTGGCGTGCGTGGAAGTTCGTCCACCACCTTGGGCTGCAACATTGCATTCATGGCGCTTCACCTTGTCTTTGCCGGAGACCATTTTATCCATATTTCCCTAAATGGATAGATTTCAAGACAAACCGGTTCAGGAATACTGCTCCAGCAACGAAAGCAGGCGTGCCTCGTCCCAGACCTGAACGTCGAGTTCGCGTGCCCTATCGAGCTTGGAACCCGCTTCGTTGCCTGCCACGACGAAGCTCGTCTTCTTCGAGACGCTGTTCGACACCTTCGCGCCCAACGCCTCGAGCTTTTCCTTCGCCTGGTCGCGGCTGAGTTTGTCCAGAGTACCGGTGAGCACGACGGTCTGGCCATCTAGTGCACCGGTCGCAGCCTTCGTTTGAGCGGGTGTGGCAACCAACAGCTGATCGACGGCATTAGCGCTGCGCAGCAACAAGCTGCGGTTGGCGTCATTCGCCAGCCATGCTCCCAACGCCTCCACCGTATCGGTCGGCAAGCCTGCCGCCGTCCATTCCGATGACGATGCTGTCGCGATATCGGGCAATGTTGCGGACGCGGCCGCCAACTGATCGGCGCGAATGCGTGTCATCTTCGGAATCGCCAGCGCGAGCAGGACACTGGCCGGATCGAGCACGTCGCGAAGCTTTGCCGACGGCGCGTGTTCGTCCACAACTTTCACACCGCCCGAAAGCAGTCCGTCGATCACATTTTGATTGCCTGCCTGGTCGAAGAAGTGTCCAAGCGACTGAGCGACTTCCATGCCGATATCGGGAACGACCGTGAACAAAGGCCATGGCAACCGGCGAATCGTTTCGAGTTCGCCAAACCACATCGCCAACGCTTTTGCGGTCGATTCACCGACGTGGTTGATGCCTAAGGCAAATAACAGGCGATCCAGTCGTGCATTGCGGCTGTTGTCGATAGCCGTAACCAATTTCTCAGCCCAGCGCGTCGCAACCTTACCGGACTTGACCGATTCCGGAACGCTGCCATCGCGCTCATCGCTGCTTTGCTTCATGGCAACGAAATCGTCGACCGTCAACTGATAAAGGTCGGCCACCGATTCGACGTAACCGAGCTCGCAAAGTCCGTCGATCAGGCGTTCGCCAAGGCCATCAATGTCCATCGCGCGACGACCAGCGAAATGAGCAATGGCCTGTTTGCGTTGTGCGGAACAGGTCAAACCACCCGAACAGCGCGAGGCCGCCTCCCCTTCCTCGCGAACGATCTCCGATCCACAGACCGGGCAATGCGTCGGCATCGACCACACGGGCGCATCGGGTGCGCGCATCCCTGGCACTACCCGCGCGACCTCGGGAATCACGTCGCCGGCGCGTCGCACGATCACGCTATCGCCGATGCGAACGTCCAGTCGCGCGATCTGATCGGCGTTGTGCAGGGTTGCATTGGTAACGGTGACGCCCGCGACCTGCACAGGCTTCAATCGTGCGACCGGCGTGGCTGCGCCGGTGCGGCCGATCTGGATGTCGATGCCTTCCAGAATTGTCGTCTGTTCCTGCGCGGGAAACTTGTGTGCCAGCGCCCAGCGCGGCGCGCGCGAGACAAAGCCAAGTTCGCGTTGACCGGCATAGTCATCGAGCTTGTAAACGACGCCGTCGATATCGAACGCGAGATTGTCGCGCTCCAAACCGATCTTTTCGTAGTAGGCAAGCAAGCCCTTTTCACCCGTCGCCAATCCAACAAGATCGCTGACCGGGAAACCCCAGTCGTGTAATAGGGCCAAAGTCGCCGAGTGCGTTTCTGGCAACTCGCCGCCCTCGACAGATCCGACAGCGTACGCGTAGAACGCCAAGGGTCGTTGCGCAGTAAGGCGTGGATCAAGCTGGCGCAAGGAGCCCGCTGCACCATTGCGCGGATTCGCCAGCACCTTGCCGCCACTGGCACGCATGGATTCGTTATAACGCTCGAATGCCGCGCGTGGCATGTAGACCTCGCCACGTACTTCGAGCGTGGTTGGCCACCTTTTGCCTCGGAGTTTCAACGGAATGACCGAAATCGTCCGCAGGTTCGCGGTTACGTCTTCGCCGCTTTCGCCATCGCCACGGGTCGCGCCCTGCACGAACAGGCCGTCCTCGTAGCGCAGGCTGATCGCGAGGCCATCGAGCTTTGGTTCGACCGAAAACACCGGGTCGTCGCGACCTAGTTTTTGTTCGATACGCGTAACGAAATCGCCCACCTCGCTATCTTCAAACGCATTTCCAAGTGACAGCATCGGCAAGGTATGACGAACGCTGGCGAACGCGCCGGACGGGGCTGATCCAACCCGATGCGTTGGCGAGTCAGTGGTGATCAGATCGGGGTACTGCGCCTCCAGCGCCAGCAATTCCTGCATCAGCGCGTCGTAGTCGGCGTCAGCCAACGTTGGATCGTCCAGACCGTGGTAGCGCTGGTTGGCGTCGTCGATCAGACGCCGCAGTTCGGCGATGCGATGCGCTGGCTGGGAAACATTTGTCATGTTGAAAGTGTAGCGGCGGCCTGCAGCTTGCGGAATGTTGCGAGGCGCGAAACCCCGACAACCTCTCAGCTGCGTTACCTGCACCATGACGCACGCGACGCTTTCGCTTAACCTCGTCGCCATGACGGCGGAACGGACCGATGAAGCCTTGATGCTTGCCTACGCGCACGGCGACGTCATCGCGTTTGAGCAACTTTACAAGCGGCATCGCGGCACCTTGTATCGATTTTTGCTGCGCAGCCTGAAACATCGCGCCGATGCCGATGAGTTGTTCCAGGAAACCTGGAGCCGCGTGATCGGCGCACGTGAGCGCTATCGCGCCGACGCGAAATTCACGACCTGGTTGCTGCAGATTGCGCACAATCTGGTTATCGACCGCTTTCGGCGCTCGCGACCGATGGCTTCGGCCGCGGAGACTGACGCCGTGTTTCGCGAGCTCGATGCGCCCGAAGACGAGCAACCCGAGCGCGTGCTCAGCGAATTCGAACAGCGCCGGAAACTGCAACTGGCGCTGGAAGATATGCCCGACGAACAACGCGTCGCATTCCTACTGCGTGTCGAGAGCGGAATGGGACTGGAAGAAATCGGCGACATCACCGGCGTCGGCCGGGAAACCGTGAAGTCACGGTTGCGCTATGCACTGGCGCGGGTCCGTGCGAGGTTTAACTCATGACGACACGCAATGATCGCGATATGGACGACCTGCTCAGCGAAGACGCCGGCAGGATCGGCACCAGTTATCGCAAGTTGGGAAAAATTGAGCCGCCACGTCGGCTGGATCGGAACGTGCTGGCAGAAGCATCTCGCGCGGTGCATGGACGGTCACGTGCATCGCGCTGGTTGCTCGGTGTTGGCACCGCTGCTGGCGTGCTGTTGGCCGGAGGAATCGCCTGGCGCGTCAATCACGACATGCTGCAACAGCGTGAATCTGCTTCCATGTCGTCACCGGCAGTCGACGCAGGTCCAGCGGGTGTAATTCGCGTTGAACCCCACGAAAAATTTACCGATAGCGCCCGCAGCAGCGACGAGCCGGCGCCGATCAACAACTCGTCCGATGCTTCAGCTGCGAAGACACCCCGAACGGCCCCGCCCGAAAACAGCAACCTTCTAGAACGAAGGGCGGCCCAGACGAAGCAGAAACTCGACAAGGTTTTTGTACCCTATCCGGCGGTCAAAAAACTGGCACCCGAGCCTTCGAGATCGAGCGCCAGCAGCGCCCAGGAACTACGCGAACAAACAACAACCGTAACGGCAGCTGGCAGGAAATCCACCGCTAGACAACCACGAACGGTTGAAAGCGGTCATACGACGTTCCCGAGGCCACCGATCGAAGGACAAACAGGTATTCCACGCCCACCAGACGTGTCGCGACCGGCACCAGCATCGACTGGCGACGAATCGATGCCGGCGGAAATCCAAAATTCCGCAGCGCCTGCGCCTGCGCCGATGCAGAAAGCAGAATCTGCGCCCGAAAACGCCGCCGACCGTGCCAGCGCCCCAGAGCGGGACGACGTGCGTCGCGAGCGCTTCTGGAACTCGACCAATCCCGCGGTCACAGTCGAGATTGATCGCATCCGCGCCCTGCTCCTTGCTGGACGGCGCGACGCGGCAATCGAAGCCTTGCGCCAACTACGACGCCAACATCCCGATCTCGTCCTTCCCGCAGATCTGAGCGCACTCGATGGCTGATCGCGAAACGCTGGCGGCAATTGCCGAATTCGGTCAGGAAATTCGCAAGAGCCGCTTTCTCGCACAGGTCGCGCCGGTCATCGACGTAGATGCGGCGATGGCCTTCATCGAACAGTGCAGCATCGCCGACGCCGGCCATAACTGCTGGGCCTATCGCATTGGCAGTGACTATCGCTTCAACGATGATGGTGAACCCAGTGGCACCGCAGGCCGACCGATTCTTGCCGCCATTGAAGGGCAAGGTTTGGATGGCGTCGTCGCGATCGTGTCACGCTGGTTTGGCGGCATCAAACTCGGCGCCGGTGGCTTGATGCGTGCCTACGGTGGCAGCGCTGCGGAATGCCTTCGGAATGCACCTCGCATCGTCCTGCTTGATCGAGTTGAACTGCGAGTCCACTGCGAATTCGCCGCGATGCCGATCCTACTCGCGCACTTGCAGGACCACGAAGCCAAGGCCGATGAACCAGACTTTGATGCCGAGGGTGCGATTCTGTTGATTCACGTGCCCGAGGCGAGGCGCGAGCGGTTCGAGTCGTATGTTGCCGACGTCACGCGAGGTCGCGCGCGCGTGGAACCCGTGCTGGACGCTTAGGCACGAGGTCTAGCGCACGCACCGCGGCGCGATCATTGCAATCGAGCCGCGCGACCGCACTTCATCGCGATGTCACGACCTCCCCGCGAACCCATTCCCACCGGCGAACGCCGCCTTTCCGCCTATCGCCGCTTGTGGCCGTTATTGGCGCAGCATCGCGCGCTCATTGGCGGCTGGCTGTTTTTTCTCGCACTGTCGTCAGCTGCGACGCTGGCCCTGCCGGTCGCAGCCCGCTATTTAGTTGAGGGCGGTTTCAGCAAAACCGACCCTGCACTGCTAAACGCGAGTTTCATCGGCCTGTTTGGCGTCGCGGTGGTGATGGCGATTGCCGGTGCGTCGCGCTTCTGGTGTGTGACGCTACTTGGCGAGCGCGTCGCAAATGATTTGCGCAGCATGCTCTACACGCACCTGCTGCATCAGGATCAGGCCTTTTTCGAGCAGACCCGATCCGGCGAGCTGGTATCACGATTGTCGGCTGATACCGAGCGTGTGCAAACCGTGGTTGGTTCGTCGCTGTCGCTGGCCTTGCGCAGTGCGGTGTTGCTGGTCGGCTCGGCGACCATGCTGGTGGTTAGCAGTCCACGTCTGGCCGGATTCGCGGCGCTGGTAATTCCGGCCGTGATCCTACCAATCGTCGTGCTAGGCCGACGTGTCGAAAAACTGTCGCGCGATGCCCAGGATCGTATTGCCGATGCAACAGCGGTCGCATCGGAATCGCTAAACGCGGTCCACACCGTGCAGGCCTACACACGTGAGCCACGCGAGGCCGAGCGCTACCGCACTGCCATCGCGAACGCACTTGCCAGCGCCGCGCGACGCATTCGCATGACCGCGTTTTTGACGGCACTGGTTATTCTGCTCAGCTTCGGCGCAATTACCCTGGTTCTGTGGGCAGGTGCGCACGCTGTAATAGCCGGTGCGATGGACGCCGGCACACTCGCCCAGTTCGTTCTATACGCGGTGGTTGCCGCCGGTTCGGTAGGCGGACTTACAGAAGTCTGGGGGGAAGTTCTGCGTTGCGCCGGCGCGCTGGGTCGCATTGGTGAACTGCTCGACCTTCAGCCTGCAATTCTTTCTGCCGAACCTGCCACCGCGCTGCCAAAGCCAACAACCGGCGCGCTACGTTTTGAACATGTCGGCTTTCATTATCCGTCGCGTCCCGACAAGGCCGCGCTGGAAGATTTCACACTGGAAATCAAACCCGGTCAGACCGTCGCTTTGGTCGGTCCATCGGGTGCCGGAAAATCCACAGTGTTCCAGTTATTGCAGCGCTTTCATGACGTGCAGAATGGGACGATCACGCTGGATGGCGTCGAATTGCGTTCGCTCGCCCTGCCCGAATTGCGCGGCGCCTATGCGCTGGTCCCGCAGGATGCGGTGCTTTTCGGTGCGAGTGCCGCAGACAACATTCGCTATGGCCGCATTGAAGCGAGTGATGCGGAAGTCGAAGCCGCGGCGCGCGCCGCTGAAGCGCACGAATTCATCGCCGCGCTGCCTGAAGGTTACAAAACGTATCTTGGCGAACGCGGCGTGCGCCTTTCGGGCGGCCAGCAGCAGCGCATCGCGATTGCCCGTGCCTTGCTGCGCGACGCGCCAGTGCTTCTGCTCGACGAAGCAACTTCATCCCTCGATGCGCAATCGGAACGCTACGTGCAGCAAGCGCTGGAGCGATTGATGCAGGGCCGCACCACGTTGGTCATCGCCCATCGCCTCGCTACGGTACAACGCGCCGACCGCATCGTCGTGCTCGACCATGGTCGGATTGTCGCCAGTGGCACCCACGCCGAACTGCTACGCGAAGATGGCTTGTATGCCGATCTCGCGCGACTTCAGTTTGCAAGTTGATCTATCCGGAAAACTGGAACGAAAAAGCCCCGCCGAAGCGGGGCTTTTCATATCAATGATGATGATTCGCTCAGGCTCCGGCGACGCCGGTTGCCTGCAGGCCTTTGGGGCCTTGTTCCACTTCGAAGGTCACTTTCTGGCCTTCCTGCAGTGAGCGAAATCCAGCTGCGGAAATCGCCGAGAAATGGACGAATACATCCTCACCGCCATCTTCGGGTGCGATGAAGCCGAACCCTTTGGCGTCGTTGAACCACTTTACGGTACCTGTACGCATTGCTTTCGAGCCCCCACAACAGTCAATCGGATGCGTGCATTCGACATGCTGCTTGTGGAAGCCGGCTGGGAAACTGCGCTCGCGGCGCGTACTCCCCCAAGCAAACCACAGCCTTTCAAGCCGTGCACTCGCGTAGTTCGCCAGTATTCTGTTCAGAAATCAAGCGTTTCCGGCAGTGCGACCGCTTCAACCCAGTAATTGGCTGATGATCGGTGCGACGTTGGCGGTGGCGTGTTCGAGGTGGGCAAAGATTTCGTCGATGCTGATTTCCCCCTCATCGCCACAGCCCGCCGCCCAGTTCGCGACCAGCGCCAGGCATGAATAGGGAACCGCCAGCTCGCGTGCGAGCACCGCCTCAGGCATACCGGTCATGCCGACCAGATCGCATCCATCTCTGCGCATCCGGGCAATTTCAGCGACGGTTTCAAGACGTGGCCCTTGGGTCGCGCCATAGCAACCGCCGTCGACGCAATCGACATTTGCCTTCGCGGCCGCAGCCAGCAACTCGCGGCGTAAATCGGCGTCGTAGGGGTAACTGAAATCGACATGTTCGACCTTTGTGCCGTCGACATCGCAAAAGCTGCTGAGTCGACCGTGGGTGTAGTCGATGATCTGGTCAGGCACGACGACGGCGCGCGGCGCCATGTCTTCACGGATTCCACCAACCGCGTTGATGCCGATGATTCGAGCGGCGCCCAACTTATGCAGCGCCCATACGTTGGCGCGGTAATTCACGCGGTGCGGCGGAACGGTGTGCGACTCACCATGGCGGGCGAGGAAGGCCAGACGCTTGCCAGAAAACGCGCCAGTGACAACATGATCGGAAGGCTTACCGAATGGCGTATCCAGCACGTGGCGCTCGATATCGTCCAGACCGCCGAATTGGTACAGGCCGCTACCACCGATGATGGCGAGATCAATCTTCATGGCTTTCCCGTTAATTATGCAGACTCGACGCCGCGTGACACATCACAGCGCATGGATGGCCGGCAGATTGCGACCAAGTTCGTGGTAGTCCATGCCGTAGCCAAACACGTAGCGGTCCGGCACTTGCAGACCGACGAAATCGGCGATGAGTCCCGGCACGACGCGTCCATGCTTCTTTTCGCAGAGCACGGCGATCAGCACGCGGCGCGCTCCCTGTTCTACGCAATGTTTGCGAATCGCTTGCAGCGTGTAGCCTTCATCAAGGATGTCATCGACCAAAAGCACGGTGCGGTCAAGCATCTCCACGTGCGGTTTCGCAATCCAGTTCAGTTCGCCTCCGATGGTCTCGCCGCGATATCGCGAGGCGTGCAGATAATCCAATTGAACGGGCGCTTGCAGCATCGGTGCGAGCTGCCCGGCGAAGATCATGCCGCCGTTCATGACGGTGATGAACAACGCCGATTCGTCGCCTAGTTGCGCGTCGATTGCAGCAGCAATGCGCTGCGTCGCCGACCGAATCGCAGCTTCATCATGAATCAAGTCGGCACGTGCCAATGCGGCTTTGTAATCAGCGACGCTCATGCTGGCAGGCCTGCGGATTCAGCCGCATCCAGCGCCGTGACGTTGGCGATGAAGGCACCGCGTTGCGGATTGTCGACGAATTGGTCCCAACTCGGCGCGACCGCACCAATCAACGCAGCGACGCGATCGGGATCGCAAGGCGGATAGCCCGCACTTGCGGCCAGCGACTCGGGAACGATGGAGGGATTGCAGGCCAGAATCAGATCGCAGCCAGCCGCGAGATGAGCATCAATGCGTGCACCCATGCCGCCAATGCTCTCCACTGCCGCCATGCCGATATCGTCGCCGATTACCAGGCCTTCAAAGCCGTATTCGCCGCGCAGAATGTCCTTTATCCAGATTTTCGAAAACCCCGCCGCGTGCGTGTCGATGGCAGGATAGACGACATGCGCCAGCATCACCGCATCGGCACCGGCAGCAATTCCTTCGACGAACGGAAACAAGTCATTTGCGATGATCTCGGCCCGATCACGACGGTCATTCGCCGTGTCGAAATGAGTGTCTTCCTCGACCGATCCGTGGCCCGGAAAGTGCTTCAGCGTTGCCGCCATTCCCGCCAGCCGCATGCCATTGACGTAGGCGTGCAACAACGCCGAAACCGCGACCGGTTCAGCGTGGAAGGCACGCTCACCAATCGCGCGATTGCCGCGACGCAAATCAGCGACGGGCGCAAAGGAAAGGTCGATGCCGATTGCGCGCAACTCACTGGCCATGATCCAGGCGTGCTCATGGGCAAGTTTCAGAGCGGCATCGCGGTCGCGATCCCATACCTCGCCAATGCGTGCGAGTGCAGGCAACTTCGTGAATCCTTCGCGGAAGCGCTGCACTGGCCCGCCTTCCTGATCAACGCAGACGACAAAGCGCTCGCCACGCAGCTCGCGGATGGCTGCGATCAGTGCCGTCACCTGCTCGCGACTTTCGAAGTTGCGGGTGAAAAGAATCACACCAACGACCTGCCGCTGAACCAGCCATTCGCGGTCGGTGTCGGTAAGGTTTTTTCCGGGGATGCCGATGATCAACATGGTGTTGAATTGAGAGCTTTCATAAGTTCAATGATATCCGACGCTATCTGATCGTTAATGGCAACCGAATTGGTGACGGCGGCATAAACCTCATATTCGTCATTCCCGCGAAGGCGGGAACCCATCTTGATCTGCGTCATCTCGATGAAAAAGCCGGAAGATCAAAATGGGTTCCCGCCTTCGCGGGAATGACGAGATTGGTGTGGTGTCGTGCAGCCAGTTGTCGCGTCGCCCGCATCGAAATCAGCATGAACATAATCTACCGCTCGAACAGCGCAATCGACTCGACATGCGCGGTGTGCGGGAACATGTCCATGACGCCGGCCTTGACCAGACGGAAGCCATGTTGATTAACAAGAGTCCCTGCATCACGTGCCAGCGACGCCGGATGGCACGATACGTAGACGAGCCGCTTTACCGATTTTCGTGGCAGGTATTCCAACACCTGCGCGGCACCGGAGCGTGGTGGATCGAGCAGCAATTTGTCGTAATCGCGACGCGCCCAGTCGCTGTTGCGTTGATCGGCAAACAGGTCGGCGGCGATGAACTCGGCGTTCGACAACCTGTTGCGATGGGCATTTTCGTCGGCGCGCATGACCAGGTTCGACTCGCCTTCGACACCGACGATGCTGGCGACGCGACGCGCAATCGGCAGGGTGAAATTTCCGAGGCCGCAAAACAGATCAAGTACGCGGTCGGTCGCCTGCGGATCGAGCAGGTCGATTGCGCTCGTCAACATGCGCCGATTCATGCCTGCGTTGACCTGCACGAAATCCAGCGGATTGAAGGCAATCTCCAGATCGTGATCGGGCAAGCGGAAAGATAAATCGACGATTTCCGGCCACAGCGCCTCGACGGTGTCCGGTCCCTTGGACTGCAACAAGATGGCGAGGTTGCAGCGTTGGCCGAACGCCGTCAGTCGCTCTCGGTCCGCGTCAGTCAAAGGAACTAGGTGGCGGAACACCAACGCAACCGTATCGTCACCTGCGGCAATTTCTATCTGCGCAATCTCGCGTTTTGCATCGAGGCTGCCAATCAGTTCGCTGATGTCGGCGAGCCGCATGCCGACTTCGGGCAGCAAGGTATGGCATTCGCCCAAGTCGGCGATGAAGCGCGGATCGTTCTCGCGGAAGCCGACCAGCGCCTTTTCCTTTTTGTCGACCCACTTCACCGACAAGCGGCCCTTGCGGCGATATCCCCAGCGCTGATCGCTGAGCGGCAGCAACCATTGCTTGGGTTCAACCTTGCCGATGCGAATGAAATTTTCCGCGAGCACCTGTTGCTTGGATGCAATCTGCTTTTCGCTGGATAGGTGCTGCAAGGCGCAGCCGCCGCAGGTGCCGAAATGCGGGCAGCGTGGTTCGATGCGCTCGGGCGAGCGACTCAGCAACTCGACGACTTCAGCCTCGTCGAAGTGGCGATGCCCACGCATCACCCGAATGCGCGCACGTTCGCCGGGCAACGCGCCAATGACGAACACGATCTTCTCGCCGATGCGGGCCACGCCGCGGCCATCGTGGGACAAATTGGTGATGTCGACGTCGGCTTCGAGTTTTGGCCGCGTTTTCAGGTTTGATCGGGACATGGACGCTTTTACTGTTACTTCTGCTTCCAGGCGCCGCTGTCGTCCTGATAATACCAACCGGACTTCGCTTGCTGCTGCCATTGCTTGGCAAAGCTGGCGCGAATCTTGTCTTCCCAGGCGGCGTTGCCATTGGCCGATGCGATTTCGCTGTAGACCGCCTTACGATCGCGATTTTCGTCAGCGACGGCTTGATTCAAGGCAGCGCGTTGTGGGAGCGGGACGCTGGCAGCATCGCGCACAGCAACATAGCCATCGTTACCCAAGCCAATCGCTCCGCTTGCCAAGTAGCCTGACAGCGAGCTGTCGAAGCGCTCCTTCATTCGCGACTGGATCGCGCGAATCTGCGGCGTCTGCACGGCGATATCGGTCTGCGCATATGCGCTGGGAATCAACAGATCGAACAACATCGACCCGGGATTTTTCGCGGGAACCGGTTTCTCGATTGGCGGGGCAGCCTTGCTGGGCGCGCCGCTGATCACATCTTCAACAAACTGCTGCGCCGCTGCGTTGACCTCGGCGGCGGGGAAATAGACATTGATGGTCACGCAGGCGGCAAGTACGCCGGCCAGAGTGAAAATACTCGCTGCAATCAGTTTGCGCATGGCTGTGCCTTCATTGCGGAAAAGTGGTGATGGTGAATCATTCGACGATGGGCCCTTTGCCAGTGATCGCTTCCAGAACTCGATCAACAAACGTTGGCCAATCGACACGTCGACGATGGCCTACGATGCTGATGCGCGGCAAGCCACCACCTTCCACGATAGTGTAGCTGTCGCCTTGTGTACCGACATCGACGCCGCCCATCTCGCAGACCGTATCGACCAGCTTGCAACGGATGCCGAACCGCTTGTAGCCGAATGTATCGACGACCTTCATCGCGAGGTTTTGCAGCGTCTCGGTGACCGATCCCAAGCCGCCACCAATGGAAGTCACGTCCTGCACAACCTTGTAGCTCATACGACCGCCGCCATTCGTCCGCAGCCAGGCGTCAAAGCTCACAGGGCTCCAGTCCACCATTCGCAGCTTCTTGATATCGCCATCCAGACGCCCGGTGACAGCGGCAATTTCGAATGCACTCGTCAACGGTGCGAGATCAAGTCCACGAATGTAGATGCCGGCTCCGAGCGCTGGCGCAACGCCAAATGGTCGCTCAAGGGTGACGCCGCTGATATCGATCTTGCCGTCGAAGACATAGAGATTCAGACCACCATCCAGTTTGATCGTATCGCCGACCAGGCTGATATCGGGAATGCCACCAGACAGGTTGCCAGGGAAGCGCGGCCAACCCAGGCGTTCGGACAACTGGCTCATCTCGATGCCCGCGATGGCGAGCGCCCCGCCGTAGCGTTCGCCGCGATCCGATTGCGGCTCGGCCTTCAGTTTTTCGAGTATGAGTTTCCCGCCGAGCACATTGATCGGCACCTTTTCGGTCAGCTCAATCGCGCCGTTGTTTGAGGCTAGCGGCAAGGTCGCCGGGCCGAACGGAATGCGATAGAACTCCAGTCGCTTCCAGGCGATGCTGGTCGCCGGCCGGACGCTGCCGTGGGTCCAATCGACCGCGCCGTTGAGTGTGTCTATCGCGAAGCGTCCTTCGGCATCATCAACGCTGATCCGGTCAGCGTAGAGAGCAAAGCGCTGCATGCCGCTTGCATCAAAATCCAGTTCGCCAGCCAGCTTTCCCGACAGACGCAAGCCGGCGTATCCCTTGGCCGCGAGCCACGATGCGCCGTAACGTTCGGCCGCCTTCGCCAAACTGATTTCGCTGAGTCGCAATTTCAGCTCGGGTAGCCATTTGGTCGCGACCAGATCGAGTTCTGCCTTGGCGCGGAAGTCGAGTACGCCAGGGTCGCTGTAGTCAAACTGGGTGATCGACCATTGCTTCGGGCCGGTCGCCTGCATCTGCACCGCCACGTCGACGGGAGTTTTTGGCAGCTTCACGTAGACGCTGTCGTACAGCAACTCGCCACCCGTAATTTTCGCCACGGCAGCGACGTCCGGAAGTCCAAATGGATCAGCGACCGTGATCTGCGTAGCCGCGCTGAGGCCGGCCGCTGCAATCGTTCCAGACGCGTTGTCGTAGCCAAGATTGCGAAGCGACAGATCGGCATCGAGCATCGGCTTGTCTGCGCTCGCCTGCGGATCGAATCGCAAGCGACGCGCTTCGACGCTGCCGCCCGCGACGGCAACCGTGAACGGTTTCGCCAACTCGAAGGCGCCGTGGTTCGTGCGCAACCGCATGGCGAGAGGACCTATTTTCACACCGCCAAACGCGACGGACTTCCACCTCAAATCGGCAGCCGGCGTCATTCCACGCGGCGCCCAGGCGAAGCGGCCAGCGACTCCCTTCATCATGACCTCGCTGGCAGGATCGGTAATGTCTACGCCAGACGTCTGCAGATCGACTCGACTGACTTCGCCGTTGTCGACGTCAAGTTCGCCATGAACGTGACCGGTCGTCGCAATATCTGCCAATCCCAGCTCGTCGATTACACGTTGTGCATAGCGTGTCCGAACTGGCTGCAGATCAAGATCGGCGATCTTTGCCCGCACGCGTCGGATTAAGACGACAGCGTCGGGATCGATTTCGGCGGTCGCCGTAAACACCAAGACGCCTTCATCGGCCCAGTCCAGTTGGCTAAAGGCCCAGCGTCCGCCTTCACGCGCCTGCGCTTCGATCGCCAGCGGAGACGGCTTGGTCGGCAAGCGGATCTGGGTGGCCGGCGTATCGATGCGGCCACTGTCAATGTTCCCATCGAACCTCAGCGTGGGTAGATCCCGGGTCGCATCCCAATGCAACCTGCCCTCTATGTTGACGCCATGCAAGGCAAGCGACGATCCCAGATCAACGTCCAGCGCATCGCCCTTGAAGTCGACATCGATCGCATCGCCAACGCGCGCAACCACGTGCGCATCGAGCACACCTTCCTGCAACCGCGCCGCTGGAAAATAGCGACGCAGGGTTGGCGCCAGCCATTGCAGCGGTGCGCGATGCAAATCAGCGTTGACCGAAGAGCCGGCTGCGAACGGGAGATCGAGTCGAAGGCTCGCCGCGTCGCGGCTCAAAGTGATCGCTGCCGATGTCGCATCAAGTGCCGCTGCCAGTCGCACATCCTTGCCGACGGCGCCAGTCAACGGTCCGTCGCACTCGCGCCGACCGCTTTGCGACGGGGAAAGTTTGCATTGCCAATCAACGGGGCCGTCAAAACCGATCGCGTCGGCCTGGACGCGACCAATTTTCAGTGAGAGTGCATTGCCATCAAGCCCGAGCGACAGCGTCGTCGCAATCAATCCCGGAGCCGTCACGCGCTCCACCTCCAGCTGCAGGTTACGCGCGCTCACAGGCAGCGCAAGCAGCGCGCCGGAACACGCGACCAGACACTGGAAAAGTCTACGCAGCGAAGGGATTGACGAGGTCCACATGGGCGACCATTCTGACAGCTGACGCCAACAATCACTCGCGCAATCACGAGGCACGGACATGCTGCGTTTGCTCGTCGCGGACGACAACCCGATCACGCTCGACTTCCTCGCGTCCGCATTGGGCCAACTCGGATGGCAGGCGACCGCAGTCGCGGATGGCGCAGCGGCGGTAAATCTTGCGGCCAGCGAGCGCTTCGACGTGTTGCTGCTGGATGCGCGAATGCCAATCCTGGATGGTGCTGCCGCCTTGCAAAAAATTCGCGCCGAGCCCGGAAAATCAACTCACACTCCGGCACTGGCAACGACAGCCAGCACCGATCGCGACACGCGTGTTTCCCTTCTCGCCGCCGGCTTCGTCGACGTACTTCCCAAGCCAATCGGCATTGCCGACCTCGGCGACGCACTGCGCCAATACGATCGTATTGACGCAGATGATGCGAATGTGTTTTTTTTCGATGAAGCCCGAGCGCTCGGTGTTGTCGGTGGTGATCCGGTCGTGGTTAAAGCCTTGCGCCGATTGCTGCTGGCCGAGCTGGACCGATTACCTGGCGAACTGGCCATGATTTCGCACCAACTCAACGCAAACCACCAACTCGACGAACGTTTGCACAAGCTGGCGGCCTCGGCGGGATTTTGCGGTGCGGTCGAACTGGAAAATGCAGTGCGCGACATGCAGGCCGCGCAGCAGGCTGACGCGGGATGGACGCAAGTCCGCGCGGCGTGGTTCGTCAACCGTTGCGAACGCATCACGCACCGTCTTCGCAATGTACTAGCCGAGGACGACGGCGACGCATAACTCGCGAGGACCAGACGACTCATTGACTGTGACTATCATTTCGAGTCAAACAATCAATTTCATTTATTCGTGGCTGGTGAACTAAGGTCGAGCCTGCACTCGACCGGAGCCACGATTCAATCGGCGGTTCAAGACGGCGGCAATCCATCCAGCCAACGGAGAAAACCATGTCGAATGAAATGAAATGCCCCTTCGCGGAGGGCGCCCGTGCGCAGGTGCGCGGTAACTCGCCGTCCAACTCGGGGTGGTGGCCGGAGCAGCTTGATCTCGGAATCCTGCATCAGCAGTCAGAGCGCTCCAATCCGATGGGCTCGGAATTTGTTTACGCCGAAGCCTTCAAGCAGCTGGACCTCGACGCCGTCGTCGCCGACCTCCATGCGCTGATGACCGATTCTCAACCCTGGTGGCCCGCCGACTGGGGTCACTACGGCCCCTTCTTTATCCGCATGGCCTGGCATGCCGCCGGCACCTACCGCACCGGCGATGGCCGTGGTGGCAGCGGCTCGGGCGAGCAACGATTTGCACCGCTCAACAGCTGGCCGGACAACGGCAACCTCGACAAGGCACGTCGTCTACTCTGGCCGATCAAGGCCAAATATGGTCGTAATCTGTCGTGGGCCGACCTTTTCATCTTGACCGGCAACGTCGCGCTGGAGTCGATGGGCTTCAAAACCTTCGGCTTCGGTGGCGGTCGTCCCGATGTGTGGGAGCCGGCGGTCGACATCTACTGGGGACCGGAAACCGAGTGGCTGGACGACAAGCGCTACAGCGGGGACCGCGACCTTTCACACCCACTCGCCGCCGTTCAGATGGGGCTGATCTACGTCAACCCGGAAGGCCCGAACGGTAATCCCGATCCGCTCGGCTCGGCCCGCGACATCCGCGAAACCTTCGCGCGCATGGCAATGAACGACGAAGAGACCGTCGCGCTTACCGCCGGTGGTCACACCTTTGGCAAGTGCCACGGCGCAGTCGATGGCCAGCACATCGGCTCTGACCCCGAGAGTTCGGACATCGAACACATGGGCCTGGGCTGGATCAATACGTTTGAAACAGGCCACGGCGTGCACGCGTTCACCAGCGGCCTTGAAGGTGCCTGGACCAACAACCCGACCAAATGGGACATGGGCTACTTCGAAAACCTGTTCGGATACGAATGGGAGCTTACAAAGAGCCCCGCTGGCGCCCAGCAATGGAAGCCAATGGGCAGCAGCGGCGATGGCACGGTTCCTGACGCGCACGATCCAAACAAGCGCAACGCGCCGATGATGACCACTGCAGACATGGCGATGAAGATGGATCCCGCCTACGAAAAAATCTCCCGTCGCTTCATGGAGAACCCGGGTCAATTCGCCGATGCGTTCGCGCGCGCCTGGTTCAAACTGACCCACCGCGACATGGGCCCGCTGTCGCGCTACCTCGGCGCGCTGGTGCCCAAGGAAGAGCTGATCTGGCAGGACCCGGTTCCCGCCGTCGATCACCCGTTGGTGGATGCAAACGACATCGCGTCGCTCAAGCAGAAGCTGCTCGATAGCGGACTGAGCACGTCGCAACTGGTTACGACTGCGTGGGCATCGGCATCGACGTTCCGTGGCAGCGACAAGCGCGGCGGCGCGAACGGTGCGCGTATCCGGCTTGCGCCGCAGAAGGATTGGAAGGTCAACCAACCCGCTGACCTGGCAAAAGTGCTGGCAAAGCTGGAAGCCATACAGAAGGAGTTCAACGACGCCCAGTCGTCCGGCAAGAAAGTCTCGCTGGCTGATTTGATTGTGCTCGGTGGCTGCGCCGCCGTGGAAGCCGCCGCAAAGAAGGCGGGCCACGACGTGACGGTTCCGTTCTCGCCTGGCCGCACGGATGCTTCGCAAGAACAAACCGATGTCGAATCGTTCGAACCACTGGAGCCAATCACGGACGGATTCCGCAACTACGCCAAGGAAGGTACAGAAAAGTACGTTGCCGACATGCTGGTGGATCGCTCCAATCTTCTGACGTTGAGCGCTCCGGAAATGACCGTGTTGATTGGCGGCCTGCGCTCGCTCGGTGCCAATGTCGGCGAGGCGAAGCACGGCGTTTTTACGCAGCGCAAAGATGAATTGAGCAATGACTTCTTCGTGCACCTGCTTGACATGAACACCAAGTGGGCGAAGTCCGCCGATTCGGATTTCGTGCTCGAGGGCCGTGACCGCCATAGCAACGAGCTGAAGCTGACCGGCACCGTGGTCGATCTGCTGTTCGGATCCAATTCGCAGCTGCGCGCGTTGGCCGAGGTCTACGCCTCAGCGGACTCCAAGGAGGTGTTCGTGCGCGACTTCATCAAGGCTTGGAACAAGGTGATGAACCTGGACCGCTACGACCTCGCCTGATTGCGAGATGCAAAACACTGGCCCGTTGCTCTCCCGCAAGGCCAATGAATCTCTGATTATTTCCCCAGAGCTGACGCTTACTTGTGTCAGCTTTTTTTCTTGGCGCGCACATACAGCACCATGCTGTGGTCTTCGATCAGATAGCCATGTTCTGCGGCTATTTCGTGTTGCAGCCGCTCGATGACATCGTTGTGAAATTCAATCACCTTGCCGGTGTCGATGTCGACCATGTGATCGTGGTGCTTGCCGCGATCCAGTTCGTAGACGGCTTGCCCGCCTTCAAAATTGTGCTTAAGCACCAAACCGGCGGCCTCGAACTGGGTCAGAACGCGGTAGACCGTGGCAAGGCCAATGTCATCGTGCTGGTCAAGCAAATGGCGATAGATGTCTTCCGCCGTCATGTGGCGACCGGCGCCGTTCTCGAGAATGTCGAGGATGCGCATGCGCGGGTGGGTCACTTTCAGGCCGGCGCGACGCAGATCGGTGGTTTCCAAAGTCTTGCTCCGGTCGGCGGGCGGTGGGCCGCGCCTTAATCTGGCGCCTTGATGCATGTCTACGGCACATGCGGAGGCGGGGCTGGATGACTGCGCTAGTGTATCATCCGGCCCCCGGTTATCCCGTTGGATTCAAGCGCATGCGCCACCTGTTACTCAGCCTCGTCGTGATCCTCGCCACCAGTGCTTGCAGCTTTGTCTACAAGCTGGATGTGCAGCAAGGGAGCCTGTTTGACAAGGAAACCGTCGACTCACTGAAAGTCGGCATGACCAAACGCCAAGTCACCTTGATCATGGGTTCGCCTTCGGTGGTGAGCCCATTCGATCAGAATCGGTGGGACTACGTGTCGTCCATACGCCGTGGTCGCAACAAGATGGAAACCAAGGACTTGATCCTTACTTTTGCCGACGACAAGCTTGCCAAGGTCGAAGGTGACTATTTCCCCGAAGATCCTCAACAGATGATCAAGGATGCGCGCAAGTACAAGCGCCAGTATCCGGACGAAAAGAGCGATGAAGACGACAAGCACAAGAAGCAGCGCCAGGAAAAGAACGGCGGCTGATCAACTTTTGCGAGGTGGTTTGGTGGCAGCGGCCCGCTGTCGCCGAGCCAGTTTGGGATCAATTTTCAGCGGCCGGTAGACCTCGATCCGATCACCGGACTTCACTCGCGTCTCCAACGCCACCCGTTGGGACCAGATGCCGGCTTCAAGCGTTTCCTCGTCCAGCCCGAATGCTTCGATCAAGCCAGACGCGGCAATGACTGCCGCCACGCTGGCACCTTCTGGCACATCGACACGACAAAGCCGCTGCACTTCTGGCAGCGCATAGACGACTTCGACAACGACTGGCTCAGCCATGAAGTTGATCGGCAACACGGCAGAAGTCGTCGACCATGCGGTCAGCCAAGCCTTTCAATCCCAGCTTCAGCGCCGCGCCCAGGAAGGGATTGGATACTTCGAAATCCAGCGCCAACGCCACCTTGCAGCCGACATTGCCCAGCGCATCAAAGGTCCATGTGCCCTGCAAGGACTTGAATGGCCCATCAACGAATTGCATATCGATGCGACGTGGCCGCTGCATCGTGTTTTCAGTGGTGAAGGTCTGCGTGATGCCGGCCATGCGCAGGCCGAGCCGCGCGGTCAGGCCACCGTCGTGTTCTTCAAGCAGATCGGCAGCCGAGCACCAGTCGAAGCGGCTCGGGTATGCTGCCACCGCATTGACAAGATCGAACATCTGCTCGGGCGTGTGGCGCACCAGCGCGCTGCGTCGAATCTGGATCACGCGTTCACGCCTTTTACATCAATCATCACAAGCAACTCCGGCCAATCGGCCACCAGCACAGGAATAGCGCGGCCACGGCCGTCATTTTAGCGGACATGGCCAAGACCAAAGACAAGAAGGATGGCGGCACCGGCACGATCACACTGAATCGGCGTGCCCGCCACGACTATCACATCGACGAGCGCTTCGAGGCCGGCATGGCCCTGCAAGGCTGGGAAGTGAAGAGCATCCGCGCTGGCCGCATCAACATCGGCGATGCCTATGCGGTCGTGCGCAACGGCGAGATCTATCTCACCGGCTCACAGATCAGCCCGCTGATTTCCGCGTCGTCACATGTAGTTGCCGACGACAAGCGCAACCGCAAGCTGCTGCTGCACCGTGCGGAAATAGACAAGCTGGTCAGCGCGGTCGAGCGCAAGGGCTACACGATTGTCCCCACCGCGATGTACTGGAAGAAGAACCGCATCAAGATCGAAGTGGGCCTCGCCCGCGGCAAACAGGAACACGACAAACGCAACGCCGCCAAGGAACGCGACTGGGGCCGCGAGAAACAGCAAACCATGCGCATCCACAACAAGTTGGCCTAGCGAGACGACGCTTCGCTACGTGCTGAACCGCACCCACTTGAAATGCAGGCAGCAGGCCCGATGTTTCGTGGACGATGTGCCAGCGTGGTAGCATCGTCCTCCCCGGGGGTGTCATGGCTTCGACGGGGGTAGTGAGATAGTTTGGTGCATGCCGAGGGGGCGACTTTCCTCGTTAATCCAGTAGCAAACTTTTAGTTGCCAACGACGACAACTACGCTCTCGCCGCTTAAGGCGTAAGCCCCGAACCGACATGTGCTCGTGCTAGTCGGTGTAGGGTCATTATCACGGGATCGCTGGAACCTGCCGCCTGACGGGAACCTGCTAAAACTTTCAGGCTGGTTCACCGGCGTGCTTTGCACATCGTGCTGTCGGTGAATGAGATCCAACGGTGAGCTAAGCATGTAGAACTGGGCGTCAATCGCCTTCGGACGGGGGTTCAACTCCCCCCACCTCCACCAATTGAAGTTCCAAAGCAGTCCGAGAATGGCCGGAAACCCCAATAAAACAGGGCTTCCGGCCTTTGTTTTGTCCGATGTCGGGGATCCATTTTTGCCATCGATTTTTTCAGTGCGTCGTCCAGGAACTTTGCTTCGACGTTCTCACGCAGCCACCGTATACGCATGGTTTTGTTGTCGATTGGCCAAATCCACCAAGACGCTAACGCTGTTAAAACGGGCTTTTTTGAACGTTTCGCGCTCCAAGGAACGTCGGATTTTGCTGAACCGCCGCGGAAGCGGAAATGGCGTAAAGCACTCAAGCTCTTCTCGTGCTCGACGTTTCAACTTATGCTGCGCCGGCTGGCCGACCACGTTGCGTTCCGGCGGCATTACGTTTTTTTTGGGGCACTACACAATCCATTTGGAGTACATCCATGAATACCAAGATCATCTCAATCGCCATTGCCGCCGCATTCGCGCTGGCAGCCTGCGATTCTGCACAGACCGATGCCAATCAGGCAGCTGCAAAGCGTGCTGAAGCTGATTCGAAAGATGCCAAAGCCGCGTCGATGGCAGCTGACGCTGACGTAGCACAGGCCCAGGCAGGCCAAGCAATGAAAAATGCCGCAGACGCGACAGGCGAAGCGATGAAGCAGAGCGCAGCTGCAGCAGCAACAGAAGCTCAGCAAGCCGCTGACCGTGCCGCCGCAAGCATGCACCAGGCGGGTGCCGAAGTGAAGGAAGAAGCCGAGCAGACCGCTGACGCCGCTGCTGCTGCGGCGGCGGCGATGGACGACAGCAAGAACCCGAAGAAGAACGACGGCACCCATTAAAAATTCGGACGCTGCTGTAGCAATAGAAGGCGCGCTTCGGCGCGCCTTTTCTTTTGCGTAACACGCAGTTGACGCGCGCGCACGATCGATGTTACGCGCTCGAATGGCCATGAAGCGTGCACATCACTCCGTTGGTTTCGCGCCCTAAATCCTGGTCAAGGTGCGTGAAGTGATCGATAGTCGTCGGCAGGTATTTGTTGAGCTGCACGATCGGAGCAACAGCGCATGAGCCGCATGTCGTTGTCTACGATCGTCCGCTGTACTACCGGACACAGGCGCTGACGACCGACCAACGTACGTTGGCGTCGCTTGGCGAGCTGAATTCGCCTTCAAACTACAGGCGATGACGCACGCACGAGATGCTCAGGTCCCAAACCACGCAGGCGGCTTGGCGTCTGGACCGGCTCGCGGTTGGTCTATATGGCCACGTGGATGTTGTCTGACCCGTCAAGTTGCTCGGACTGACCCAAGGATTCATGACCTAATCGCACCCATGTGAATTTAGCTGCGCGGCAGCCGGCCAACTGCTGAGCTCTTGTACACGGTTGTCGCGCAGCCTCAAGCGGCGAAACCGACAAACCGTTTCCAGGGCTTGCGCGAGCACATCGAGCGGAAGTATCTACAGGTGGAATCGGACTTGCGCTTTTATCCAACGAATTTTCACGTTGGTAAGGGAGCGGTCTGCTCGCGCCCAACCAAAATGGCGCTAGACCCGAAGACGATCAACCGAACTGCACAGCAACGCCTGCTCGGCCTTAGCGTAGATGGTGGGTCAAGAGCCACAACTATCACGCAAATTTCGACAAAGCGGTTGGCGCCACGGACTGCGAATACCTCGGAGGACCGCTCATTGGTCGCCAAAGGCAGAAACGAAAACGGGCGTCTGGTTTCAGACGCCCGTCGTACAACCTCTACCTTGTGAATTTACTTACCGTCGTGATCCGAGTCACCCGGCGTTGCACGTTCGACCGTATCGCTTACCCGGTGCCATGCATCTCGAGTTGCCGCCTTCGCGTGCTGCCACTCGAGGTTCGACTTGCCACGTGCCTTGTCCCAGTCACGCTCAAGCTCTGACTCGGCATCGTCAAAACTGCGGCCAGGATGACGCACCGAGGCATCGGTACCGTATCGATAGGCGGGGCCATAGTCGTCGTAGTGAGCGCCGGACTTCACATACGGACGGCTGTTGTAGTTGTCGCGCCAGTATGCGTCTTCCAACGTTGGATCAATGACCTCGGCAACTCCCTTGCCGGCAAGACCACCCACGACCGCACCTACCGCAGCTCCAACCAAAGTGCCCACTGGCCCTGCGACCGTGCCCGTAACTGCTCCAGCAGCGGCGCCACCAAGAACCGCTCCCACGCCTACGCCAACCGGGTGTGCACCGGCAGCGCCGCTAAGCGGATCACGATTAGCATCGCGATTTGGATTATTGTCGTTATTATTATTGTTCATTTTGGTCTCCGATTATTTCTGTGAGATTGGCTTATAACAATCCGTTGCGAATTAACGACTTGAGCCGCGGCGGAAAAAATTGACGATTGCCAGCAGAATTACAGCACCGACAAACGACACTGCCAATCCAGCAATACTGAAGTTGTCTTGATTAATCGTGCTCACACCGACGAGAGGGGAGATAAGCCACCCACCAAGCAGTGCGCCGACGATTCCGACAACTATGTTCAGAATTATCCCTTGCTGGCCGTTGGTTTTCATAACGATACTGGCAATCCAACCAATAATGCCGCCAACGATCAACCAAATGATGAAGTTCATGGTGCTCCTCTCCTGCTGTTTAATGGAGGTGAAGAATTGCTTTTGCGGCGTGAACGCATGCGGAATATTCACACGGGAAGTGCCACGAATGTGCAGAGCCCGTTCAGCAAACCGCGGTATCGTCACAACGATATGCTCTGTGGACGATGCTTTCCGGTTGCGGTGCAATAGCGCCTGAAGCACAAGCCGGCCAGCATGCGAAGCTCGCGGAGGCAGCACGACACCGCTGCCATGATTTAGTAGTGGAGCTTTGTCCTGTCGTGGCTATCCAACTTTGTCGCGTCCCACGTTTACCAGGCCAAGTCGTCGGGTACTTTGAACTGTGCGTAGTAGGCGTCGTCATCCGAGGTTTCAACGGATGACGTGGCGATATCTCCCGACCTATGGTCGAGTACGATCATGCTGGCGTCGCGTTCGCGCACCTTGTCGCCGGCGGAGCGCGGCAACAAGTCGTAACGGTCGCCCACGCACACGATCACCACGGCGCCGGATGACAGCATCTTGCGCACCTCCTCGTTGACCAGCACGGTGCGGATGGCGCCGTTGGCGGTGAAGCGGTATTCAATCTCGCCCGCACGCGGCAGTTTCTTGTCTTCAATGATCTGTCGAGCCTGGGCGCGGAGTTCCGTCACTCGCGCCTTGGCTTTGTGTTCTGCCGCAAGCGCGCGATCACGCTCGGCCTTGTCGGCGCGCACCCGCTCCGCTTCCACGTGGATAAGGTCGAACTCGGAAGGCCCTTTCGCATGCCGCGCCTTGTTCTGCTCGCGTGCCACTTCGGCCACCTTGGATTTTTTAACCAAGCCAGCCTTGAGCAATTGCTCCTGAAGAGGGTTCGCCTTCGCCATCACTCACCTTTCCTGTCGGGGATTTCCGGCCATCATATCGGCTCCGCTCCAAGCCCTCTGGTGTCTTGCTGCTGGACTGTTTGGCTTATCTCATTGCTCACGCCGGTTCCATCTCAGCGCGTTGCCATTCGATCGACTGGCCAGCGCGGAATGGCACGATGGCATCCCGCCCTTCTCCGATTCGCTTTGGAACTGTCCAAGGCCGACGCTCCAAAGTGACGGAGTCGGCGTTGCGTGGAAGTTGGTAAAAATCTGCGCCATGAAAACTGGCAAACGCCTCCAGGCGATCCAGCGCATCGCACTGCTCGAAAGCCTCGGCATACAACTCGATCGCTGCATGCGCGGTGTAGATGCCGGCGCAGCCACAGTTCGATTCCTTGGCACGCTGCGGGTGTGGCGCGCTGTCGGTGCCGAGGAAGAATTTGGGACTGCCACCGGTCGCAGCGGCCAGCAGCGCCTGGCGATGTTGCTCGCGTTTCAGCACCGGCAGACAGTAGTGGTGCGGTCGCAGGCCACCGGCGAACAACGCGTTGCGATTGAGCAGCAAATGGTGAGCGGTGATAGTCGCCGCAATCGGGTCAGAAGCCTCGGTTACGAATTGCGCACCGGCACGGGTGGTGATGTGTTCCAGCACCATGCGCAGTCCCGGAAAGGAACGGACCAGCGACTGCAGGTGGCGGTCGATGAAGACCGCCTCGCGATCGAAAACGTCGATCGCGGCATCAGTCACCTCGCCGTGGATCAGTAACGGCACATCGTGCTTTTCCATCGCGCAGAGCACACCGGATATGTGATTCAGATCGGTCACGCCGTTCTCGGAGTTTGTCGTTGCGCCGGCCGGGTAGTACTTAAGCGCATGCACAAACCCGCTCGATTTCGCTCGCTCGATTTCCGCCGGTGACGTGGCATCGGTGAGATACAGCGTCATCAACGGTTCGAACTGCATTCCGGGCGGAACCGCAGCCTGGATCCGATCGCGATAGCGGCGCGCTTGCTCGACCGTTGTGACCGGCGGCTGCAGGTTGGGCATGACGATCGCGCGTGCGAACTGACGTGCCGTGTCCGGCAAGACCGACTCCAGCATTTCGCCATCGCGCAGATGCAGATGCCAGTCATCGGGGCGGGTCAGCACGAGCCGGCTGCGAGTGCCGGTCGATGGGTGTGCAGCATCGTTGTGCACAACGGGGTCCATGGCAATCCCACCGACTGCATTAGCGTGTGTGGTCATGCCCCAACCTCGACGGGAACCATCACTTCGTTTCGTCGCATGAACCAAAGTGTCCAAGGCGGGTTGTACTGGGCTAGCGAGACGTTGCCAATCGCGCGCAAATTATGCGTTTTGGTCAATGCGATCAGCTCGTTGGATTTTGCCTCGACATCGCCCGAGCCAGCCAGCCCGGAAAACTGGAGAACGGCCAAACGCTCTGGTGGCAAAGCTCGCAATTGCACCTTCGGATCGTCGGGCTTGGGCAGCGCATCCAGGGTGTACTCGCTTGGCATGGTGAATCGCACCATCCACGTTTCGCCTTCCTTGGTCTGAGTGACCGGCGCAGTCATTGCAATCTTTTCGTTGGTCGGCTGCTGGGCCACCGGCGCTGTCATGGCAATGCTCTCGCGGCGCGTGTTGCCACCGAAGATGTAGCTGGCGAGCAGGCGAAACCCCTTGTTAGCGGCTTCCTTCTGTTTGCCTGTGACGGTCACCTCGGCAACCATCAAGGCCGGGTAGTCACGCACTTCAAACTTCCCATCTTTCATGACCGTCGTAAAAGCAGGTTCCTCAACGGCCATGGCTTGACTCCCAAACAGTGAGAACAAAAGGACGGCGTTCAACAGGATGTGTTCTCGGATCATTTGAGTTCCCATGTGGGCGTTTTCATCAAGCCGGTCTTGAGCAACGGTTCCTGCAACCGATTCGCCTTCGCCATCGCTTGATTTTCCTATCTAGGATTTCCGGCCCATCATACCGGCCTACTTCTGAGCACTTCCCTGCCCCGCTGCCGATGGAACCTTTCAAATACCTTGCCGGTTACCCAACCCACGTCCTCGTGAAGGTGCGAGCGTTGATCGATGAAGGCCGGCTCGGCACTGTGTTGAGCGACAAGTATGGCGAGCTGCACGCCGTGCGCAACGACGGCCAACTGTACGATTACGTCCAAGAGTTGAAGGACCGTCATCTGCGCAAATCGGCGCCGCTGGGGAAGGTCATATACGACAACAAGCTGCAAGTGATGAAGCACGCGCTCGGCACCCACACCACCATATCGCGCGTGCAAGGTGGCAAGCTCAAAGCCAGTCGCGAGATGCGAATTGCCACCGTGTTTCGCGACGCGCCCGCTGAATTTCTCAAGATGATCGTGGTGCATGAACTGGCACACATGAAGGAGGCCGAGCACGACAAGGCTTTCTACCGTCTGTGCACTCACATGGATGCGGACTACCACCAGTTGGAGTTCGATCTGCGGCTGTATCTGACTCATCTTGATGCGCGTCCGCGCTGAGCGCGAGGTCAGCGCGGTGCAGTCCAAACGTTGGTCCGTCGAATGCTAGTCTTCCCCCTTCACTGCCGCGTCGTTTTCAGCGCCTTCCCGAGGAAGGACGTGCGTTCAACCTCTTGATTTCCGCCTGACATTCACTGCCCCATGCATCCAATTTCCATCTTTCTTATCGCCCTTGCGATGTCAACCGACGCGTTCGCCGCCGCGGTTGCCAAAGGCGCGGCCATGCAAAAGCCGAGTCTCTTTGAAGCGCTCCGCGCCGGCGTGATCTTCGGGACGATCGAGGGTTTGACTCCCATCATTGGTTGGCTGCTGGGTATGACTGCAGCGAAGTACATCTCTGCGATCGATCATTGGGTGGCGTTTGTTCTGCTTTGCGTTCTGGGCCTGCGCATGATCTATGCAGGCAGCACGACCGATCCGGATACGGGCTCGAACGCTCCTCGGAAGCATGGCCTGTGGAGTCTCGCGGCAACTGGCTTCGCTACGAGCATCGACGCCATGGTGGTGGGAGTGGGGCTCGCCTTCGTCGATGTCTCCATAACGACCGTTGCTCTGGCTATCGGCGCGACGACGTTCGTCATGGTTACGGCGGGGATTTTGCTGGGCCGGGTAATTGGAGCTTTGGTAGGAAAGCGCGCAGAAGTGCTCGGAGGAATCGTGCTGATCGGCATTGGCTCAGCAATCCTCTACCAGCATCTATCAGCGACGGTTGCCCCATGACGAGTCAACGCGGCCCAAAGACCGGGTAACGCAGGTCGCTAGCCTGTACCGCCAGACATAATTGGAATACTGGCCTCGCAAAGTGGCATTGGGTATTCATCTGCGCCACCGAAACGTCGAAAATGAATCTTGCGCTTGAAGTTTTCCCGTGCGGCGTGAGAGTGATCCGAGCCTGTGTTCGGTGCGCCCTCAGTACATTTCATACTCAATGGTGAAGCGCAGAGTCAAATCCGGTGCGGCACTATTCAAGCCTGCCAAAACAGCAGCGTCGTAGGCGATCTTGTTGCCGCTGGCCAGTCGCTTCACGCCGAACAGGGCGGGGCCGACGCTGTGCTTGTCGTCGTCGCCAAGATGGCTGACCGCTCCGAGACCGCCGAAACCCTGGACACCGAATTCCATCTCGGGCCGACCTCGCCACTTGAGCTGCCAGCGGTAATCAAGCTCAGTCTTGTTCGATGCACCGCTGCCCACTTGCCGCTCGAAGATCAGATTGAGGTTGGCGAGGGTCGGACCAACAACTTTTTCGAACATGGGTCCAATCTTCAGTTCGTCCGGACCATCGGCAAAGGTGTGCTCGTACTCAACCAGCAAGCCGACGTCGGCCCAGTGTTTGCCCTGTTCGGTCAGCACAAATACGTTCTCCCACTCCAGTGCCGACAGCTTTCCACCCGCGCCGGTTTCGCCTTCATATTCCAGTACCAGTTCGGTATTCCAGCGATCGGTTACGCCGTAGCCAAAGTCGAAGACATAGGCGCGCTGGTCCGGACCGTCGGCATAGTCGCGGTAGCCTCCGCGAAACTCGAATTCCGTCTCACCCTTTTCGACGAAGGGACGGTAGATCTTGTCGGCGGGACCTGCGAACGCGCTCGCGCTGACAAGGATTGCGAGCGCAGCGGTCCACAGCCGGGGCGACGCCCGGCGTAGTTGAATCAAATTCATGGTAAGCCTCGGTTGGAAAATGTGTAGCCGGATTCACCGGCGGACAGAAATGCAAACGTCTGTGCTACTCAGCGATGAGCAGACCCTTTGCGGTGTCCATGTGGAATTCCCCAAAGAAGGGATATTTGCCCGGCTTCAGCGGCCCCACGTAAACCGTGATGCGGCCGTTGCCCGTCACGATCTTCTCGCGATTGAGCTCGTGGCTCTCAAATTCTTCCGGCGTGCTGTCTTCGTTGACAACAATCAGCTTGACCTTGGTGTTGGCCGGAATCGCCAGTTCGGCTGGCACGAATCGATGATCGCGCAAGGTCAACGTGTATTCCCTGGGTTCGGTCGCGAACGCCAGCGTGGAAAAGATGAGTAGCGAAAAAATCAGTGCTGTCTGGGCGATGCGAATCACGAGGTGTACTCCAGGAAGGAATGGGAAATCACGCAGTTGCTCCGCCAGCCGGCATGGACCTGGCCAAGGCTTTCGGGGCCGGAAGCCTCGACAACCGAATACCCAGCAAGAGAAGCAGCACGG
>JBBSTF010000013.1:0-62771 GCA_038236135.1 Lysobacterales bacterium | reverse complement strand
CATCAGCCAGGGCAGGCTGCCAATACCAAAGCGATCGAGCATTGGGCCGAAGCCGGCCACAACCAGAATGAAGCCAATCGAACCCCAGACGCGAATTCGCCCATATCGCTCGCTGCGGCCCGTGAGGTGCGACAGCGTGATGGCCTCAAACTGCGGCATGACCGCGTTGTAGAAAAAGCAAAACAACGACATGCCGACGAACAGCCCGCCGAGCTGCATGGGGAGCAGGAACAGCGCGAAGCTGGCGACGGTCAGCACGCAGCCAATGCGCAGCCAGCGGATCGGCTGCGCCGAGCGCGCCGCGAGCGTGGTCCAGGTTGTTGGCGCAACAACTCGCGTGGCATACCAAAGGCTCATCAGGACGCTGATTGCCGCGACGTCCATGCCGCGATGCTTCAGCCACAGCGCCCAGTAAGGCGTGAACGCACCCAGCGCTGCGTAGTAGGCGAAATAGAAACTCGAAAGGCGGAACGCGGGGACAGGTGGTGCAGTTTCGGCTTGGGCGATGGCGCTCATTGCCGGAAGGGTGCCAGAAGCCCCGGCCTTGCGATAGTTCGCGTTCGAGAACGGGTGCGTCCCGTTTCGTTTGATGCGAATACGATCAACTTCAAAATGGGTTCCCGCCTACGCGGGAATGACGAGGTTCTGTGGATTTGCCTCGACTCTTGCAATGGCATTTATCGGTACCGCACTTTCCTACTCGTCATTCCTGCGCAGGCAGGAATCCATTTTGATTTCATCTTCTGAAATTCAGCGCTCAGCCTAAAACTCCAAATCCAGCGCCGCACAGAGGTAGTCGTTGAGCGGGGCAACGCCGTTGAACGTTGCGGCAATCTGCGGCAGCAGTTCGGGCGACGTCGCGATGGCATTGCTGAAGTTCGTTCCTGCGGCGAAGTTTTTGCGTTTCAGGTCGTTAATCAGCGGGTGATCGGCTTCGTAGCCGCGTGGAGCGCGGGTAAGGCTCTCGCCCCAGAACAAGAATCGATCGCGAAAGGCTTTTGCATACACGGCGCGCGTCCAGGCGGCGGGGTTGTCGACCAGGAAATCGCGGATCTTCTTCAACGTAGGCGACTCCGGGTGCCAGATGCCGCCACCGGCAAAACAATTGCCGTCCTGAATGTGTAGATAGAACGACGGCGCCGGCATTTGCTTCGCGCGCTCGTGCGCGAAGCGTGCGCCGGACCAGGTCTTGTAGGGCGTCTTGTCGTTGGCGAAACGGGTGTCGCGATGGATGCGGAACAGCGAGCCACCTTGCTTTCGCGTATCCGCAAGATAATGCGGGCTGATCTTGGTGAGTGGTGCGGCGAGGTCGCCGATCAGTCGTAGCGAAGGCTCGCGCACCTCCACTTCGTAACGATCCCGATTGTTATTGAACCAGTCGCGGTTGTTGTTGGCCGCAAGGTCTTTCAGGAAGCGAAACGTTTTCGCCGTGAAATACGCATCAGCCATCAAGTGGCAAGCGCGAGATCGTCCAGCATTGCTTTCAGAAACCGTGCCGCTTCGCCGCCCGTCGCGGCGCGATGGTCGAACGTGAGGGAAAGCGGAATCACCTTGTGCGATTCGAAGCCGCCCATCACCGGCGTCATCTGGTGGCGACCCTTGCCCGCGGCAATGATCGCGACCGTTGGGGGCACGACGACCGGCGTGGCATACCGACCGGCAAACACGCCGAAGTTCGATAGCGAAATCGTGTAACCGGACAGCTCGCTGGCGGGAAGCGAGCGATTCATCACGGCATCGCGCAAGCGATTCACCGCTGCACGCAACGCGACCGGATCGAGCACATCGGCATTGCGCAAGGCGGGCACGAACAGCCCATCGTCGGTATCCACCGCAATGCCAATATCGACATGCGGATGCAAGGTGCGCGTTAGGCTGTCGCCATCGAACCAAGCATTCAGCGCGGGCACGGTCTGGCAGGCTTTGACGATCGAGCGGACCAGTCGAACAGTAATGTCGTTACCGGCGCGCCAAGCGTGGATATCGGCGTCGTCGCAGAGTGTGGTCGGCACCACGCGCGCATGCGCGTCGGCCATGACTCGCGCCATGTTGCGGCGTACGCCCTTGAGTTGCTCGGGCTGGCCCATTGCCGCGCTGCCCTGTGGCGAGGTGCGCATGGGTTTGCCGGCGGCGGACAGCGTGCTGCGTTGATCTTCCTGTCTTGCGGCAGAGGATTGGAACTCCTGTGAAGCTTGCGCGCGGGCCGGACGACCATCACCGGCCCCGTTCGCAGGCCGTTGGGATTGCGGATTTGCGGCGGCGTCTTTCACGTCCTTCATCGTGACCGTGCCATCGGGCCCGGTTGCTTTGACGCGCGACAGGTCGACGCCGAGTTTCTTGGCGACGGCGCGCACGGCGGGCATCGCCTTCGCACCACCAGCGGACGACACCGATTCAACATGGACGCGATCGCTGCTCTGCATCGCGCCAACCACGGTTCCGGCATCCGCGCTGGCTTCTGCTTTCGCTTCGGTTTTTGGTGCAGCCTTTTCCGGCTCTACAGGTGCGGCCTTTGCGGCCGGCGGAGCGCCATGACTATGACCGGTATCTTCGGCGTCGGCGCGTTGCGGCAGCGAGGCATCGAGTTCGATTTCAACCAGCGCATGGCCGGTTTCGATGATGTCGCCATTTTCGCCGTGCAACTTGATCACCTTGCCGGAGAACGGCGAAGGCACGTCGACGACAGCCTTGGCGGTTTCCATCGACACCAGCGGCTCATCGAGCTTGATGATGTCGCCGATCTTGACTACCCATTCGACGATGGTCGCATCGGGAAGGCCTTCGCCCAGGTCAGGGAGGTAGAACGTCTTGGAATCTGACATACGAATCTCGATTACGAATTAGGTCGGATGTAGCGGCGGGGGGTCAAGTAGGTGCCTGCAATCGCCAAGAGAAACGCAAGTGCAGTCAGCCAGCGAGTCGACGCAGATGGCACGGCGACTGGAGTGACGAAACCACCGCCAACGGTGAGTCCAAGCGTTGGGTAAAAGATCGGTGGCGAAGTCATTGGAAAATAGAAGCGGACTTGATAATCGCCAGCCGGCAGCGCGGGCATGGTGAATGGAAAGGCCGAATAGCTGGGTGGGGCGCATGGCTCTTCGCAAAGGCCAAAGAACTGAATAAAGATCACGTTGTCGACGACGTTGATTCGTGCAGACGGACCAAAGCCGTCCGATTCTGGACTGGCGAAGACGTGGAAAAACGCTTCGAACGGCTGGTTGGCCGGTGGGGGATTGATCGTTGTCGTCAAAGATGGCGGCGGAACTTGCGCGCTCGCTATCATCGGCGCGGCAAGCGCTGTGCACGCGAAAGCGAGCAACAACATTGCCAGCCGTCGCATCGCGCTCGTCATGACGATGCAATTGTCCGCTTCGCCGCCTCGACAATCTTGTCGACACTAGGCAGGTATTTCATTTCAAGCCGGAACAGCGGGATGTGGGTGTCGTAGCCGCTGACGCGTTCGACGGGGGCGAGCAGGTCGTACATCGATTGCTCGGCAAGGCGCGCTGCGATTTCGGCGCCAAAGCCAGCAGTACGCGGTGCTTCGTGGACGATGACGCAACGGCCGGTCTTGCCGACCGATTCGGCGATGGTGTCGAAGTCGAGCGGCTTCAGCGTGGCAACGTCGATCACTTCGGCGCTGATACCGTCCTTCGCGAGTGCCTCAGCAGCTTCGAGGGTTTCCTTCACCTGTGCGCCCCAGGTCACCAGGGTCACGTCGGTGCCGTCGCGCAGCACGAAGCAAACATCCAGAGGAAGCGCTTCGCCGTCGTCCGGCACTTCCTCCTTGTACTGGCGATAGATGCGCTTGGGTTCCAGGAAGATGACCGGGTCGGGATCGCGGATCGCGGCGAGAAGCAGGCCATAGGCGCGAGCGGGCGAAGACGGCAGCACCACGCGCAGTCCGGGCACATTGGTGAACAGGTGTTCGTTCGCTTCGGAATGATGTTCCGGCGCGCGGATGCCGCCGCCCCACGGGGCGCGGAACACCGCAGGCACGGTCATCCGTCCGCGAGTGCGTGTGCGCATGCGCGCAGCGTGGCAGCAGATGTGTTCCATCATCGGATAGATGAAGCCTTCAAACTGAGCTTCGGCGACCGGCTTCATGCCTTGCACCGCCAGGCCGACGGTGAGGCCGGCGATGGTGGTTTCGCAGAGTGGCGTGTCGATGACGCGCAACGCGCCAAATTTGTCGAGCAAGCCGGACGTGGCGCGGAACACGCCGCCGTTGATGCCGACGTCTTCGCCTAAAACGACAACCGAAGGATCGTTCGCCATCTCGTAGGCAAGGGCCTGGGTGACGGCTTCGATCAGGGTGATTTGTGCCATGGATATTTGCTCGTTGCTGGCTGTGCGCCGGACGTGTGAATCAGAGGATCAATGCTTGCCGCGCTGTTCGATGGCGAGCGCTTCGGCGCGCTGTTCGATCAGGTCGGCTGGCAGTTCCGCGTAGACGTAATCGAACATCGCCTCGACTGGTTGAGAGCGCGATTCCAGGTAGGCGTTGACCTCGATATCAACGTACTTGCCGCACTGTTCCTTCCACGCGGTTTCTTCTTCTTCGGTCCACGCGTTGAGCGATTGCAGGTAGACCTTCATGCGCCGCAATGGCTCGCGTTCCCATGCCGATTTCACTTCGGCATCGTCGCGATAGCGGCGCGCGTCGTCCGCAGTGGTGTGATCGGACAAGCGATAGGTGACGGCCTCAATCACCGTGCCGCCTTCACCGGAACGCGCGCGCTTCATGGCGATGTCCATCGCCGAGCGCATCGCAATCAAATCATTGCCATCGACCTGGATGCATTCAAGGCCTGCTGCGATGCCTTTCTGCGCCAGTGTTTTCGCGCCGGTCTGTGCAGAACGCGGGACCGAGATCGCCCAGCCGTTGTTGACGATGACCGCGACCAGCGGCAGCGTCATGGCGCCGGCCACGTTGATGGCGCTGTTGAAATCCGCTTTTGAGGAACCACCATCACCAACCGTGCAGACGGCGACGCGGGCTTCCTTGCGCACCTTGAATGCAAGCGCCGAACCCGCCGCATGAAGGCATTGCGTGGCGATCGGCACGCACCAGGCGAAATCGTGTTTCGGTGCGTCCTGGAAATCGTTGCCGCGTTCGTCGCCGCCCCAGTACATCAGGATCTCGCGCATTTTGACGCCGCGATGGACTTGTGCTCCGTATTCGCGATAGCTCGGCGCGAAGCAGTCTTCCGGCTTCATCGCGCTGCCGATGGCGAGATAAGCCGCCTCGTGGCCCAGGCAGGGCGCGTAGGTGCCGAGCTTGCCGGTGCGCTGCAAGGCGATCGCCTTGGTATCGAAGACGCGGATCAGCAACATCTCCTTGTAGAGATTCACCAGTTGCTTGACGTCACGAGCAAAGGCGGGAAGGTCATCGCGAACGAGGCGACCATCGGCATCAAGGTATTGCAGGTATTCGATCTGGAAAGAAGCGACGACGGACAAGGGAAGTCTCCGTGACTACGGGGTATGGCGACGATGACAGAGCCGGCCTGAATAACGCGCGGCATGGTTCTGTCCCCGAATCGTGGTGGAACATCGAGGGCCGGATGCGAAGCGAGCGGCAGAACCCGGATCCAGTGCCGGTTGCCTGAGGCTGCATCCGCAATGGCCCATTGCCACGACGAAGTGTGCATTGATATCAAAACTGGCCCCTTTCCCGCAAGGCAGTACGCAACACGCGGTGCTTCGTGGCCACGCGCTAAGCTAGGCATTCCGCCTGCATTGCCCGTAGACGCATGAATCACGAAATCAACAAACGCGAACTTGAAGTAAGTATCGAAACCGATCTCCGCGAACGCTTGAGCTACGGCGGCTACTTGGCGCTCGACACGCTGCTCGCCGCGCAGCATCCGATCAGCGATCCGCCGCATCACGACGAGATGCTGTTCATCATCCAGCATCACGTCTCCGAACTTTGGATGAAGCTGATCATCCACGAATTGCGCGCCGCTATCCGATTGCTGGCAGCTGATAACGTGGAGCCATGCTTGAAAGTGCTGGCCCGCTTCAAGCAGATCCAGCGCCAATTGACCGAGCAATGGTCGGTGCTGGAAACATTGACGCCAGCCGAGTATCTGGAATTTCGCCATGTGCTGGGCCCGGCGTCGGGCTTTCAGTCGCAGCAATACCGGATCATCGAATTTCTGCTTGGCAACAAGAATGCGGAAATGGTGAAAGTGTTCGCGCACGATCCGCCGCGCCAACAGGAATTGATCGAGGTGCTCAACGCGCCGAGCCTGTACGACGAATTCCTGCGCTACCTTGCGCGGCAAGGCCACGCGATTCCGGCGGAACTGCTGGAGCGCGACTTTTCGCAGCCGTACCAGCGCAACGCCGGGTTGATTCCGGTCTACAAACGCATCTACGAAAATCCCGATGAATTCTGGTCCGAGTACCACTTGTGCGAGCAGTTTGTTGACATCGAAAGCGCGTTTCAAGCTTGGCGCTTCCGACACATGAAGACGGTTGAACGCATCATCGGCTTTAAGCGAGGCACGGGCGGATCGTCGGGTGTCGCTTTCCTGCGCAAGGCGCTGGAGCTGACATTTTTCCCGGAATTGTTCGACGTTCGCACCGTTCTCGGCGAGCCGGACTAGCGACCCGGTCTTCACAAATGCCGCAGTGCAGTTTGACGTCGCGTTCATCTGCGGTTAAACCTGTCGGCCGCACTGACCCCGGTTCGCCAACGAGCGAGCAGGTTTCCCTTTCGTATTTCCTGCTGGAGAGCTTTTGATGAGCGAAGCCGCGAACCTCGACAAAGACTACATCCCACCACCGCCTGGCGAGATGCTCGGCCATCCACGTTCCCTGTGGATGTTGTTCATGACCGAGTTCTGGGAGCGCTTCTGCTTCTACGGCATGCGCTGGATGCTGACGCTTTACATCGTCGCCCAGTTCTTTGGTGGTGATCCGACCGGGCAAACCGCGGCCAGCCAGACCTACGGTGCCTATCTCGCGTTGGTTTATGCGACGGCGATCATTGGCGGCTACGTCGCAGATCGAATACTGGGTTATCAACGCTCAGTGCTGCTGGGATCAATCTTCATCGCTGTCGGGTTGTTCACCTTGCTGGTGCCGAACCACACGGTCTTCATCCTGGGGCTCGCGATCATCATTGTCGGCAACGGCCTTTTCAAGCCGAACATTTCGACGATGGTAGGAAAGCTCTACGCGCCAAACGACCCGCGCCGAGATCGTGGCTTCACCATCTTCTACATGGGCATCAATGCGGGTGCGTTTTTCGCGCCACTGGTCACCGGCTTCGTTGCCGCCAAGTTCGGCTATCTGGACCTCAGTTCACCCGAACTGCGCTCGCAGGGCCTGCGTTGGGGTTTTGCGGTATCCGGCATCGGCATGCTGATCAGCTACTTCTGGTTCTTCTTCGGTCGCAAGCAACTGGGTCATGTCGGCGCGCCGCCGGCTGGCAAAGAAAGCGTCAGCAATCTGTTGACGGTGACGCTCGGCGGCATCTTGATGTTGCCGGTGATTTATTTCCTGCTCGGTCGCAACGAATGGCTGACCGGCATCCTCGGTGGTTTGTTCGTCATTTGCTGCGCGACACTGATCAGCACCGGCATCAAGGACGGGAACGTCCAGCGCGATCGCATTTTCGCCTTGTTGTTGTTGTTCCTTGCCAATGTGCTGTTCTGGATGTTCTTCGAGCAGGCTGGCGCATCGTTCAACTTCCTTGCCGAGAACATCGTCAATCGCGATTTCGGTGGCTGGGTATTCCCGGTTGGCTGGTTCCAGTCGGTCAACCCGCTTGCCATCGTTGCGCTGGCACCGATTGTTGCTGCCTGCTGGGCGTGGCTTGAGCGTCGCAATATGGAGCCAAGTATTCCGCGCAAGTTCGGCATTGGCTTGATCGGCAACGCGCTGGGGTTCTTCGTGCTGATGTATGCGCTGCAGAATCTGGTCGACGACAAGAACATGATTCCGTTCTGGACGCTGGCGCTTTGCTACGTGCTGCAAACGGTCGGTGAGTTGCACTTGTCGCCAATCGGCCTGTCGATGGTTACCAAGCTCGCCCCGGCGCGCATGGTTGGCGTGACGATGGGCGCGTGGTTCCTCAGTATCTCGATCGGCAACTCGCTGGCAGGTGCACTGTCGGCACGCATGAGTGCGGCCGGTGGCGAAGCGGGATTGACTGTCGCATCGGCTTTGGATGGCTTCAAGTTCAGCTTCTGGCTGCTGCTGGGTGCCGGCATCGTAGTGCTGGTAGTTGCCCCCTTGATCAACAAGTTGATGCACGGCATTAGATAATCACGACGTTGCATTTTGGCAGCAAATAAACGGCGACCCCAGGTCGCCGTTTTTCTTCCTGATCTATCCATCTACGCAACGCGAGAGCACGCGGCTCTCCATCTGCGAGAGCTTGTCGAGAAAGTGCGAGCGAGAGTTCCGCTCGGGGTCTTCACGCCAACGGTCTTGCTGCGCTTGCCATCATGGAGTTCGCCGTGGCGGTCTGCGCAAGAATGTCGTTGAGTCGGCCATGATCCGAGCGTACGCTGCACCTCGAAACAGCAATGGATGTTCCGAGGGTTCGAGCGCTTTTGTTGCATGTGGTTTTTGTGAGTGCGAGTCGCACTCCACGACTTTTCCAGTTGATAAACGCGCATCCGAATTCGCACGCTGAGTATCTGTTGGCTTACATCGCCACTGTTCTAGACGGTGGCTCAACTTGCCTTTCACCTTCGGGGAATTTGAACATGCGCGATCATTGCCTGGTTTCCGAGACGCGCAAGGAGACCATTCGCGCAGTCCGGACCGGATTCGCCGCGCGCTCGACGTCTCTAGTGCTCGCGATGATCGCATGTGTCGCTGCGCTTTCAGCGCGGGCAGCGATTCCGCCGTCGGAGCGCGCCGTGTTGGTGGCGCTCTACAGCAACACTGCTGGGGGTAACTGGACCAACAACTCTGGATGGAATGCCCCGCCGGGTACCGAGTGCGCCTGGTTTGGAGTTTTCTGCGATGCAACGCAAGCGCATGTGTCAGAAATTTTTCTATCCAGCAACAATCTCGTCGGAACCTTGCCGTCGTTGTCCGGGTTGTCGAATCTCACTTCCTTCACGGCCCCTTCCAATCAGTTGAACGGTGGGATCCCGAAGTTGACTGGCCTGACGAATCTCCTTTCCTTCAATGTCAGCTTCAACCAGCTGACTGGCGCGATGCCGTCGTTGGCGGGCCTGCCGAATTTCGCCTCCTTCCGCGCAGACGGAAATCAGTTGACCGGCCCGATCCCGTCGCTGGTGGGCATGACCAGTCTTGAGATTCTCAGTGTCGGTTCCAACCAGCTGACTGGTGCTATTCCTTCTCTGACGGGTCTGACGAATCTGTTTACATTCAATGTCCGTTCCAATCAGCTCACTGGCGCGATCCCGTCATTGACGGGCATGACTAGCCTCCGGACCTTCTTGGTCGGAGGCAATCAGTTGACCGGTTCGATCCCGTCGCTGTCGGGCTTGCCTGATCTTGCAGCCGTCGACGTCAGCTTCAACCAGCTGACTGGTGCAATCCCGGCGCTGACGGGACTGACGAATCTTGGTTACTTCGTTGTCTCCAGCAACCACTTGGGCGGACCCATCCCGTCGCTCGCAGGCTTGGCGAATCTCGCGACCTTCGTTGTATCCAGCAACCAGTTGAGTGGCCCGGTACCGTCGCTGGCGGATCTGGTTAATCTCCAGACCTTTCAGATCGATGCCAATCAGTTGAGCGGGAACCTACCGAATGTGCCTAGTCCAAACAGTCTGCAGAACGCGGAGTCTCTGCTGTGTCCGAACGCGCTGAACTGGACGGCGAACCTCGCTTGGGACGCCGCGACAGGCGTCACGCCGTGGTATCTGGGCTGCGATCTTGTCTTCAGGAATGGATTCGAGTCTCCCTAGTGTCCTGCTGTGGCGAACGAGGAAACGCAACCTGTTTCGAATGTCGACGTAGTCTGAATCCGGCGGCACTTGGCCCACGGTTTGGTCAGCACGAAGCGGCGCCTTACTGTCGTTGCTTAAACTGCCACTGATCAACACGGTGATACCAAGAAGGGGGTCGCCAAATATCAGATTCGCGACACAGGGACGGTGACGCATGGTTGCCGTAATTCGCTCGGGAATGTGGAGCGACTTAACCAGCCAGCACGCTGCTTTCGATCTGCCACAGTTTGTCGAGGATGCGCGTGAGCGACTTGCGCTCGGCGTCGTCGAGCTGGGCCAGCAAGCGTGTTTCGTGCTGCAAAGCAAGTGACGCGACTTGGCGATAGATGGCACGGCCGCTGGTTGTGAGTCGCAATTCGGACTGGCGCTTGTCGTGGCTGGCGACATCACGTTCGATACGCCCCGACTCGACCATTCGAGCCACAGCACGGCTCACGGCGACCTTGTCCATCGCCGTGCGCGCCGCCACTTCACGCGCCGAAATTCCGGCATAGCGACCCAGCACTGCCATCACCCGCCACTCGGTCACTGACAGTGCGAAGCGCTGTTCGTACTCGGCTGCAATCGCCTGGCTCACTGTGTTTGACAGCACCGAGAGGCGATAGGGAAGGAAGTCTTCCAGTTCCAGCGTCGTGGATTTGGAGTGTGCGGATCCGGCCACGTGGCGACCTCGCTTGCAATTGGTTTCAATTGAAACTATAAAGACTATCTCGCGACGGCGCAATCTTCGAGCCGTCCCGCAAACCGGAGCTCGCCATGAATGCACAAGCCGATGTCGGCATGGAACCCGTCCAGTTCGAAAATCCGATGGGTATTGATGGCTTCGAGTTCGTCGAATTCGCATCGCCCGAGCCGGAAAAATTGCATGCTCTGTTCAAGAAAATGGGCTTCAGCGCCGTCGCTCGCCACAAGACGCGCAAGATCACCACCTATCGTCAGGGCGACGCTACATTCCTGATCAACGAAGATCCGGATTCATTCGCTGCGAAGTTCGCCGCCCAGCATGGCCCGTCCGCCTGCGGCTTCGCGATTCGCGTGAAGAAGCTGGCCGAATGGGTGCGCGTGCAGGCATTGAAGAACGGTGCCGAATCATTTCCCGAGCGGGAAGAAATCACTAAGGCAGTTGCGGCGCCGGTGATCAAGGGCATCGGGGATTGCATGCTCTACATCGTCGATCGCTACGATGAAGCAGGCACGATCCACGATCCCGATTACGAATTCCTGCCCAACGTCGAGAGCATGCCGAAGGGCTATGGTCTGACGTTCATCGACCACCTCACCCACAACGTTTTCTTCGGAAACATGGCGAAGTGGTCGGACTACTACGAGCGCCTGTTCAACTTCCGCGAAATCCGCTACTTCGACATCAAGGGCGCGAAGACTGGCCTGGTTTCGAAAGCGTTGACGGCGCCCGACGGCATGGTTCGTATTCCGCTCAACGAGTCGGCGGATGCTAAGTCGCAGATCAACGAATACCTTGACGAGTACAAGGGCGAAGGCATCCAGCACATCGCCTGCTTTACCGACAATATCTACGAGACCATCGAAGCCATGCGCGGCAATGGCATCGAGTTCCTCAACACGCCTGATGCGTACTACGAAGTTATTGACGTACGCATTCCGAACCACGGCGAAGACGTGGCGCGGATGGAGAAAAACCGCATCCTGATCGATGCCGATGTAGAGACCAAGGAAAAACTGCTGCTGCAGATCTTCACGCAAAACTGCGTCGGCCCGATCTTCTTCGAGATCATCCAGCGCAAGGGCAACCTTGGCTTTGGCGAAGGCAACTTCAAAGCTTTGTTTGAGTCAATAGAACGCGAACAAATGAAGCGCGGAGTCCTGTAGGTTTTCCGCGTGGCGCGGAGTTTGACTTTCGCCTTCGGCGAGCCCTCTCGCCAGGACTTGGGGAGGTTCTCAGTCGCCTGCCGCGAGTCAGGGACTTTGACTCGACTGCGTCGAGCGAGTGAACTCAATTTGCGTGGTGGCTGTCGCGGGACTGGTCAATCGTTTCGCCGGGCTGCCGCCCGCCGCCCCACCTTTCTGTTCGAGTTCGCTTCGCTCATGTTGCCTTCCGCCAGTCTGGTCAAGCGGTTCTCTCGCCTGCCGGCGAGCGACCTACCTTTCTCCTCGCAGAGAAACGTAGGCCAAAGATGCGTCCCGATGGCCTGTCGCCCGCACGGTGAAGCCGTGCGGGTGCGCAAGCAGTGGCCGGGTTCGGCTGAAGGCACATCCTGTGCCGCAGCCGAAGACGCGCTCCCAGCGCGCCCCGCAAGCGGCTGATCCGTCCAGCACTTGCCGACAGGAACGGGCGGGTGAATCAAAAGAAACGGCAACCGCCGCGAAGCGGCGGCCTTACGCAGCGAATCGCGCTGCGTGCCTTTGACCTTCATCCCGTTTCGGGGAGGCGAGGTGGCGCAGGAAAGTCCGTAAGGGTGGCCGAATGGATTCGGCCAGTTCGCTGCAGGTGCAGGGATGCGCCTTCAGCGAACCCCGGAGCCAGCTCGCGTAGTCGTGCGGCTTCTTCGCACGACCGACCCGCCTAGGGCGCATCTTTGGCCCACGTTTCTCTGCGAGGAGAAAGGTGGGGCGGCGGGCGGCAGCCCGGCGAAACGCTTTACAAATCTGGCGAGAGTCAAGCGTGCAGCTCGAACGGCAACGGGACCAGAAGCTTTACCAGCCTGGCGACAGGCACGAATAAAAAGCGGCGGGCGGCAGCCCAGCGAACGCTTGACCAGATTAGCGATAGCAGAGAAGAGCGAAGCGGCGTAAGTAGCGCCGGAAGGCGCAAAGAGAAAGCCGAGCCTGGTCAGGCGAGCAACTTGCGCAGCTTGATGATCGCGACAATCAGCGAGTCGATCTCCGCCTCGGTGTTGGTAAACGCCAACGACGCGCGCAGCGTTGCCGGAACGCCGAAAAATTGCATCAGCGGATGCGCACAGTGGTGCCCGGAGCGAACGGCGATACCTTCGTGATCGAGCATGGTGGCGAGGTCGTGGGCGTGGGCGCCCTCGACGGTAAAGCTGATCACGGCGGCCTTGTGTGGGGCTTCACCGTAGATGCGGAGACCGGGAATTTCTTTAAGTCGCTCGGTTGCGTAGCGCAATAAATGTTGTTCGCGTTCGGCAATGCGGTCGATGCCGACTTCGGCGATGAAGTCGATCGCTGCGCCGACGCCGGCGAAGCCACCAATGTTTGGTGTGCCGGCTTCGAAGCGGTGCGGTGGATCGGCGAAGGTGGTGCCGTCGAAACTGACAGTACGAATCATCTCGCCGCCGCCAAGAAATGGCGGCATGTTGGCAAGGATTTCGCGGCGCGCCCACAGCATGCCGGTGCCGGTTGGTGCAAACATCTTGTGGCCGGTCAGCGCGTAGAAATCGCAGCCCAGCACCTGCACGTCGATGGCCATGTGCGGCGCGGCCTGGGAGCCATCGACCAGCAAGGGAATCCCACGACGACGGGTTTCGCGTGCAATTTGCGCCACCGGATTGACGGTGCCGAGGACATTGGACACGTGCGTCATGCAGGCCAGCTTCACAGGGCCGTCAAGCAATTTCACGTATTCGTCGACCAACAATTCGCCGTTCGTATTGATCGGTGCCGCGATGACGCGCGCGCCGCTGCGTTCGGCCATCAACTGCCAGGGCACGATGTTGGCGTGGTGCTCCATCATCGTGGTCAGGATCACGTCGCCGGGTTGCAACTTCGGCAGTACGTAGCTGTAGGCAACCAGATTGATCGCCTGGGTGGTCCCCGAGGTCAGGATCACTTCGTCGCGATGGCGCGCGTTGACAAAGATGGCCAGCTTGTCGCGAGCGCCTTCGTAGGCACGCGTGGATTCCTCGCCCAAACTGTGCACGGCGCGAGCCACGTTGGCGTTGTGCAGGCGATAGTGCTCGTCCACCGCGATGATGACGCTTTCCGGTTTCTGGCTGGTGTTGGCGTTGTCGAGATAGATCAGTGGCTTGCCGTGAACGGTTCGCGACAACAGCGGAAAGCGCGCGCGCAGCGCTTCCACGTCGAGCGGCGCGAGATGACTGCTGTCGGTTCTTTGCTGGCTCATGGCTGGGTTACGGGTAGGCGCTCGATCAGCATGACGGTGAGCGCGTCGAGCAGGGCGGGGTTATTGATGGAATCCAGCGCGGCGCGGCAGAAAGCCATGGTCAGCAGCGCTCGCGCCTCGGCTTCCGGAATGCCACGCGACCGCATGTAGAACAGCGCATGGTCGTCGAGCTGGCCGACGGTTGCGCCGTGCGCCGCTTTCACTTCGTCGGCGTGGATCACCAGCACCGGCTGGGTGTCGATTTCGGCTTGAGCGGAGAGCAGCAGGTTCTTGTTCGACAGCATGGCGTCGCTACCATCAGCGCCTCGCTCGATGGTGATGGCACCATGGAAAACACCACGAGCACGTTCGTCGATGACGCCGCGCCAGAGCACATCGCAGGTGGTGTCGCGGGCGTGATGTCGGATATCCAGATGACTGTCGACGTGCTGACGACCGCGCAATGCGAATACGCCGCGTGACGTGAGGCGTGCGGCGTTGCCATCCAGATTGATGGCAAGGTCATGGCGCACCAATTGGCCGCCGAGCTCCAGCGTGTGGATGTTTAGTGCGGCGTTGCTGGCGATGCTGGCTTCCGTACGGCGGATAAGGGTGCTTGCCTCAGCGCCGTTTTGGATTTGGATGAGATCGAGCTGCGCGTTGTCACCAATCACCAATTGGCTGACGACGTTGCCGAGATGGGCATGATCAATGCCGACGTGATGTTCGATCAGTTGCAAGCTTGCGGCCGTACCGAGTTCGACAATCACGCGCGCCGACCACGCGAGATCGTGCTCAGCCGATGCGCCAACAAACACCAGATGCAGCGGTTCGGGAACTGTCGAGTTGGCAGCAACGCGAATCACGATGCCGCTGCCGCTCAGGGCAGTATTGAGCTGTGCAAATGCCGATTCGGCTTCGGCGTATTCTCGCAACAGCGGTTTCTTCACGCTGTCGGCGTCATCGGCCAGCACCGAGGCAAGTGGCACGACACTCAGCGCGCCAGCGAGCGGGAAGCAGGACAGGTCGCGACGCAGTGCGCCGTTGACGAACACGATGCGCGAATGCTCAACGCCTGGAAGCTCTAGTAACTTTGAATCCACATCACGCGATGGGGCGTCGGCATCGCCGCGTCGGAGTACGCGCTGGCTTAGCTGACGCAGATTGGTGTATTTCCACGCCTCGACGCGCGCATCGGGCAAACCGCTTTCGCCCAAGTTGGAGCGTGCGTCGCGTTGCGCCTGCACCAGCCAGTCCGGGCCAGTCGCAAAAGGCGCGTCGTCGAGCAGGTTGGCGATCAAAACGCTCATTACGCCGTTCCCGCCAGCTTGCGCTCGGCGATCCAGGCATACCCATGTTCTTCGAGTTTGTAGGCAAGCGATTTGTCGCCGCTTTGAACGATGCGGCCTTCGGCGAGCACATGCACGAAGTCGGGAACGATGTAGTCGAGCAGGCGCTGGTAGTGCGTAATCACGATGAAGGCGCGTGATGGATCACGCATGGCGTTGACACCGTCGGCGACCAGTTTCATCGCATCGATGTCGAGGCCGGAATCGGTTTCGTCGAGTACGGCGAGTTTCGGCTCCAGCAAAGCCATCTGGAAGATTTCATTGCGCTTTTTCTCGCCGCCCGAAAAACCTTCGTTGACGGCGCGATGCAGCAGTTCGTCCTTCAAATGCAGCACGGCGAGCTTTTCGCGGACGCGTTTCAGAAACTGCACGGAATCCAGTTCTTCCTCACCGCGACGCTTGCGCTGTGCATTCAGCGCGGTGCGCAGGAAGTAGGTGTTGTTGACGCCGGGAATTTCGACCGGGTACTGGAACGCCAGGAACATGCCGGCGGCGGCACGTTCTTCGGGATCGAGATCGAGCAGGTTCTTGCCTTCGTAGCTGACCGTGCCGGCGGTGATTTCGTAGCCTTCGCGACCGGCCAGCACATTGCCGAGCGTCGATTTCCCGGCGCCGTTTGGACCCATCACGGCATGTACTTCGCCCGCGTTGACGGTGAGGCTGAGGTCTTTGAGAATTTCCTTGCCGGCGACGCTGGCGTGGAGGTTTTCGATCTTTAACATGATGTTTTCATCGAGACTCGCGGTCCCACTCGTCAGTGATTTGTGTTGACGTTGCGTGACGCATGGTGACGTCGCGCAACGCTCGTTCAATGTTTAAATCCGCGCGCTGGCCGCCAAACGCGTCAGCGCGTCGCCATGCAGGCGACAGCCCAGCCATTCGCGATCCAGCGTTGCGCCAAGACGTTCGTAGAAGCGAATGGCGTCTTCGTTCCAGTCCAGCACCGACCATTGCAGCCGGCCAAGATTTTCATCGTTGCAACGTTGCGCAAGCCCTGACAACAACATCTTCCCGATGCCATGTCCACGCTGCTGCGGACGCACGAACAGGTCTTCCAGATAAATGCCGTGGCGGCCAAGGAAGGTCGAATAGTTGTAAAACCACAAAGCGAATCCGGCGACCACGCCATCGACTTCGGCGATCTCGCAAAACACTCGAGGTGACTCGCCGAACAACGAACGTGCGATGTCGGCTTCCGTCGCGACGGCTTGGTCGCGTAGCTTTTCGTAGTCGGCCAGTTCGCCGATCAGTTCGACAATCACTGCCGCGTCGGCCGGTTGTGCTTGCCGAATCATCAGCATGGATTTCTCCCCCGTCATGCCGTTGCCTCCAATGTGGACTCGGCCAGCCGAAATTCACGCTCGCCCTTAGATGACAACTCACCCGCGTGCCAGCCTTGCATTCGATAGAAGGTTTCAGCACGAGTATCAACGCCGGTGGCGAGGATGATCTCGTCGACACCGTGTTCGAACATCCACTCGCTGATCATCGCGAGAAGCTTCTTGCCTATGCCGCGTCCTTCGCTGGACGGTTCAACAAACAGCGCCCAGATATCGCGTTCGCGAAGTCGTCCGATGGCAAAGCCGACAATGCGGCCATCGCGCTCGCATACGAATGAGTTCGCACGCCCCGACGCGGCCAACCCATCCAGCCACATCTGCTCGGTCAACCAGTTCGGGTCTGACAATCGATTCTCTCGCACGGCGAACCGCACAACAGCCATCGCTGGAATGTCGTCGGCGTTCGCCTCGCGGTAGTGGAGGTTGTGCTCGCTCATCCCACAGCGCCTTCCAGCGAGAGATCCAACAGTTTCTTGGCCTCCACTGCAAACTCCATGGGCAGTTCGCGGAAGACCTGTTTGCAGAAGCCGTCGACGATCATCGACACGGCGTCTTCCTCGCCGATGCCGCGCGAGCGGCAATAGAACATCTGGTCGTCGGAAATCTTCGATGTGGTCGCCTCGTGCTCGACGATCGCGCCCGGATGCTTTACCACAATGTATGGAAACGTGTGCGCGCCACAGCGCTTGCCGATCAACAGGCTGTCGCATTGGGTGTAGTTGCGCGCGCCGTCGGCACCTTTTTCGACACGCACCAGGCCGCGATAGGTGTTCTGGCCGCGACCCGCGCTGATGCCCTTGGAGATGATCTTCGACTTGGTGTTCTTACCGATGTGAATCATCTTGGTTCCGGTGTCGGCTTGCTGGTAGTGATGGGTCAGCGCGACCGAGTAGAACTCGCCGACGGAATCATCACCGCGCAAAATGCAGCTCGGATATTTCCAGGTGATCGCCGAACCGGTTTCCACTTGCGTCCACGAAATCTTCGAGCGCGCGCCACGACAATCACCACGCTTGGTGACGAAGTTGTAGATGCCGCCGACACCATTCTCGTCGCCGGGATACCAGTTCTGCACGGTCGAGTATTTGATCTTGGCGTCGTCCAGCGCGACCAGTTCCACGACAGCAGCATGGAGCTGGTTTTCATCGCGCATTGGCGCGGTGCAGCCTTCCAGATACGACACGCTGGCGCCTTCCTCGGCGATGATCAGGGTGCGCTCGAACTGGCCGGTGTGGCCGGCGTTGATGCGGAAATAGGTGCTCAATTCCATCGGACAGCGCACACCGGCCGGAATAAACACGAAACTACCATCGGAGAACACGGCCGAATTGAGGGCCGCGAAATAGTTGTCGCCAGCCGGCACCACGCTGCCGATGTATTTCTTCACAAGGTCGGGGTGCTCGATCACGGCTTCGGACATTGAACAAAAGATCACGCCGACTTCGGCCAGCTCCTTGCGGAACGTGGTGCCGACCGATACCGAATCGAACACCGCGTCCACAGCGACGCCGGCCAACTTGGCACGCTCGTGCAGCGGCACACCGAGCTTGTCGTAGGCTTCGATCAATTTCGGGTCGACATCAGCCAGTGACTTCGGACGATTTTTCGGCGCGGCCCAGTAGCTGATCGCCTGCAAGTCGATCGGCGCGATATTGAGCTTGGCCCAGGTCGGCGGTGTCATCGTCAGCCAGTGTCGGTAAGCCTTGAGCCGCCACTCGGTCATCCATTCCGGCTCTTCCTTCTTCGCCGAGATGTAGCGCACCACGTCTTCGGACAAACCGATATCCAGCGATTCGGTTTCGATGTCGGTGATGAAACCGGCGTCGTATCGGCGGTTGAGGTACGGATCGAGTTCTTTTTGTACGGCGCTCATGGGGTACTCCGTGGCGATCGTGTCGGCTGCGTTGCCATGCGTAGCGGAATGGTCACGCTGTGCGTTGGCGTGGGATTGAGCATGTCGGCGAGGCTGACGCTGGCCAGCGCGTGTTCGATGGCGTTGCTGATGCGCTGCCAGTTCACCCGCACGCCGCAGTGTGCTTCGTGGCCGCACTGGCCTTCGTGCGCACTGCATTCGGTCATGCCGATCGGTCCCTCCATCGCCTCGACAATGGCGGCGACGGAAATGTTCTGCGGTGCATCGGCCAATCGATAGCCACCGCTGACGCCGCGGAACGATTCGACCAGACCAGCCTGCGCGAGCTGCTTGAGCAACTTGGCGACGGTCGGCGTTTCCAGCCGCGCACGCTCGGCCAGCGCCTGCGCGCTGAGCACGCCGTCTGCGCCGGCGAGGCAGGTCATGACGACGGTGGCGTAGTCGGTCAGCTTGCTGACGCGAAGCATGGTGGCGGTCCGCTATAAAGGACCGAAATGGTACTGTTTAACGCAATTTCGATCAATCGAATGTGATTGTCAGCATAGGTTTGCCGTTCAGGCAGATCTATGATGACAATGTCAGCATACCTCTGCCCGCGGAACAGTTCGGCGTCTCTGCGCATTCTTTTCAGGCACGCGGACGCCAAATGACAGCGGTAAGAGTCGTCTCATGCGCCATTGAAGTTGCTCTACGGCGAGGGTGGGCTAGGGGTGTAGACGTAGCTTGTTGGCGCAACGAAGCGGAAATGCTTGATGGTTTAATGCCTCAAGAGTGTGTGACTGACACGACCGCTCGACATCCCATGGCGAGAGACGGAATTCATGTCCTTGAGGCGTATAGTTCGTTGCGAACACACCAGCGCGTCGACGTCGCACAGCGATCACGCATGTAGGACTTGGGAAAAAGCCTTTTATAGCGAAGAGTGGAGCAGCTCGCCTAAAGTTGTCGAAGAGGGAGCGGCAACGCACGAGCGGGGACGGCCGTCCCAAAAAGATCACGCCGCTAGCGGCGTGATCACAAAGTTGGCACCCGTTGTGTTCGCGAACGCCGGTCGAAGCCGAATCGCGATTCCTACAAACAGTAATTTACGTTGGTATAGTCGTTGTTACATGGATCTCCTTGGGAAATACCGTCCATCGGAAATTCTCGACCGTCCAATCTCAGATCGTCATCAGTATCGCTGTCGTTGGGGTCAGTCCCAATCACAAGCTCGAATCCATCTACAAGGCCATCACTGTCGCTATCAACCGCGGGATAAGCATAACCGAGCAACTTGTCACTTCCTGCCGGATACGCATAGAGATAACCATTAGCTTCGAAGGTTGAGCGTTTTCCTTCGAGAAAAGTTGCGCAGTCCTCGCCGGAAGCCTTGCAGGCTCGGTAGAATTCTTGGGTTCCTGGCGGCTTGCATTTCTCCGAAGTAGCTCCTTCACTACACGGCGCAAAAATGTAGCCTTGGATTGCAGAGAGGTTAAATCCATCGTTGTGTGCATATTCGATATCCGACACTTTCGTCATGAGGGTATAGTCTCGATTGGCACCATTACACCCAGATGCGCCCACAACGCACCCGACCGGATGGGGCCGCTCACGATTCATCTGGTGCAACGGAACTAGCGAGTATTGCTCGAATGGAGAGTATTCTGTCGTCAAAACGTAGGTGTCAGCGCGAGGAGTGGGCGGCTGGCCATACGCAGAAGGAAAGGCGTATGCAGGAACCGATGATAAAAATAGGTTTGCGCCTGTAGGCGTGTAGTAATTCCCAGCGTTAATAGAAAGCGCGATCGCTACCTGTGGAGTCGTCGTTTCGGCGTAGTCTTTCGCCACAGCGCTGTAGAACGAGAAAAGTGGGGTCACGCGATTGCGGACGGTCGCCCCCGCAACTGTTCCCAACATCTTCCGCGCAGCAGCTGCCCCATCTGGGATGCCGTAGCCCAATGTTGGCTGCCAGCCGACAGAAGCCTGAGCTTGAATAGTGGTTTTTGCAAGCACGGTCCGAACGCCCCATTTTTCCCATGACGCAGGGTCAGGTTTCCCGGGCAGCACAAGCGGATTGATCGACCGAAGTACGCCAGCGATTCCCGCCACTTGCGGCGTGGACATCGACGTGCCGGTACACAGACCGTCGCCGTCGCCGTTAACTCCGCCTTCTGCGTCACCACAATGAATTTCGGGGTTCCACTGAAGGCCGGTATAGAAAAGCGACTCAATTTCCTTGGCGCCAGCAACAAGCTCTTGTTTTGTAAGGGGATCCTGGGTGTAGTTCGATCCGCATTCTTGATTCGAAAATGGGTAAGGGCAATTGGGAGAATCATCCCATAGAGCCCCCGATGAATCTGTCCCACCGACCGCAATTACGCGGTCATCATTGGCTGGGAACGCGACATCGTTAATAGAATTACCTGACGCAGCAACGACCACCACGCCCATCTTGTCCAGCGTATCGAGCTCTAAGCAATGCGGGTGGTTGCTTCCAGCATGGAAGCAGTAATTTGAAAGGGGCGCTATAACCAAGCTCATGTTCACCACTTGAGAACCAGTTTGAGATGCAAGCGCATTCGCATCTGGCGTTACATTTTCTTCGAAAAAACTGGTTATTTGGTAACCAGAACAATAGGCAAATGACACGCGGAACATGTGTATTCCGCAGTGCTTGCAAGTGCCTTTGAGGCCAGCGCCCTGAGTAGCATTCGCCGACGCCAGCCCGGACGTGTGCGTTCCGTGACCTGCATAATCAGGAGGGGCATAGTACGGGACGGGTAAATAACAGCTTTGATGGTGGTCGATAGGTTCGACCTCTTGCTCGTCGACATTTAAATCGGTTACTGGAATCGGATGGAACTGGCGCCCCACGTCGACACCGAGTATGAAATTTCCACCTACGTAATTACCGAGTGCATCGAACTGGCGAAGTGCTGGATGATTGATCTCCAGCCCCGAGTCGAGCAATCCAATGACGGCGTATCCGCCAGCCAAATCCCACATAGCTCCTATATTAAGTTGATCCCAAGAATATTGCCGGTCAACTGGTGGCTGCGTGATTGGACCAGATGCGCTTTGGGCTACATTAGGAACAACGGTATTGGCCGCTCGATAAGCCGCTGCAACGCCTGCATCCTCCAATAGTGATGTCAACGCTTCATTCATATCCGTTCCTTCCGAGTAGTGGAGAACTAGATAGCGCTCCAGCTTTGCTCGCGAAAGCTCTGGATTCTGCTCAAAAATACGCGCCATGACTTGACCTGCTCGCTCTGAGAGCAGGAAATTCGCGGACGACGGTCTCACACGTCGGAAGGCATCTATTGGTGACTGTTCTAGAGGAAGATCGGGATTGTTAATAAATGAAATTACGTCAGGTTCCATTGTTGCGGTCGCATCGCGCGAAAGCAAAACTTGTATCGCTTTACTCTCTATCACTAATGTTTCTCCCGCTTCTGCAACAGTGGGATGAACGACCGCAGCAGTAAGTAGGATGGCGAGAACCATTGAGGCGCGCCGCTTTTGGATGGCCATACCTGCGAGACCCATCGTCAGGATCAAAAGTAGTATGCCAAGACGGGATAACCCTGGTACAGAAACGTTTCCGGCTCCAGCTCCCGTCCCCGAACTAACACTCATTGGCAGTGTTTCAATCACTTCTTCAAAAAATTGTGTAGGCTGTGAGGGAATGTGATACTTGCCAATAAACCTGACCGTGTATTGGCCGGATGGATAGTTGCCAAAGGGTATAGTGTGCGCTTGAAGCGGAAACATGCACCCTGAGACACCCTGTGTCCCAACGATTCGTACCTCTATTAAGTTTCCAGATTGAGTTATCTCCGGCGGCACCACCTCTGGGAATGAATGACATAACGCAGACTGGAAGTTGACGGAAACCGTTTGTCCATCATTGGGTTGATTGGGCGTTATAATTAGTGGCGATATTATGCAATAGGCGTTCGTACTGATCAGAATAGTTGCGGCAATCACCGCTTTCCTTATAAGATTAAACACATTGATTCTCCCCTTGCTAGCTTAGTTGGTCCAGGACATTATGAAATTACTTAGGCGCGGCGAGGCACGCCGATCCATGGGTGACCTAAAATTTGCAATAGTGCCACAGTGAGCTTCAATCGGTTAAGTAGTGGGCCTGAGTTGTAGCCGATTTTCGTCGACTGCAAGCAGACGTGCCTAACCAGCATGCTTGCTCATTAGCGCTCATTAGCGGGGCTGAGATCGCAAACGAATCGCAAGTCACTTGTACTATAGTGCAATCTGGATGTGAATCAAATGTTGCGGCGAGTCCACCATTTGCTGATCTAAGCGGACATACAAGGCTGCGGTTGCGCAGCGAGAGTCGCCCTGCCCGTCGCTTCCCCGTGTCTTCACTTCCGGAGCGGTTGACAGAAGTTTGTCGCGGAAGGCAATCAGGTGCGGCTACGCAGTTGGCCGGCAAGGAAGAGACGCCGGTACACGTCGCCGATCATTTAGGCGAGTCGGGCCCGTCATGGCGTTGCCGCGTGATGACATCCAGCAATTCAGTTTGTGTCCTATAGCGATGCGGCGGCAATGATCTTCCATGCAGTAGAAAACATCCCTCACTGCTGCCGAGACTCCCCAAGCGAGGGTCATCCATCAAGGTGATCCGCCCAAACTCGCTTCACTAATGCAGGACTGCACTGGGCTTCCCGCGCCGTACGGGAGATGCTGTTGCCCGCATTTCGGAGTTCGACGATCATTTCGTGCAAAGGGGTGCTCGATCGCCTTGATGCTCGCCTGCCGCCACATCTTGCGATCGAATCGTGCCTGCACTCCCAAAGGAGGACACGCAATAGCACCTTCTGCGCTGCATCTTGAATGAGCATTGAGATTTCGTCGGCTCGACCAAAAAAATCGGACAACTCGATCACGCCGGGGACCGAGAGAAGCACACCTTTCTCCCGAAGCGAAGCGACCAATCTGTCCGCTTCCTGAGACTTGAGCGACCTCAAACGGCTTAGCGTTTCAAACATGGCTACGTCGCCCGGCATCATTTCATCGATGAGCCTGGACAGCTCTGGGCGACATTCGCGTTCGCCAGCGGCAGTCTCTCGATAAACGCCGGCGACGTGCCAACCCGCGTCTCGCGCGCTCCTCAAAATCTCGTGTTGTCGCACTAGATCGTGACTGGACGCACTGACGCGAAGATAGACGCGAAGGACACCCAGATGGGTGCTTGGCGAGGCCGAATTGCTGGGAGTCGAGGACCGTTCGGCTGCTGAGCTCCGTTGCGACGACCAATCGCGCACTCTTCTCTCGTCCTCGGGCTTTCGGCAACGTCGATCAATTGGCGCCAATAGAGCTGCGCGCCTCCCATCATGCAAGCAAAGCAGGGATCGCGTGGTACCGGTTGCGTCGCCTTCAAGCAGTGACAGGAGGGGGATGCGTAGACGGAACGCGATTTGAAGTGTGGCGTTCAGAGATACAGACGCGTTCGTCTCAGCGAAATGCAAGCAGTCATCGCGTCGCACGAATCGATACAACCCCTCTTCGGTGCCGGTGGTCACGGCCTCGTCAACAAGGTTTGACATGACAGCGCTCACACCGGATACGGGGAAGCGGACGCCCGGATTGCGAGCAATATGGCCGACTAGTCCAACAAGTTGGTTGTCCATCGGATGCTCTGGGGAAAGGTCGGGCAGCGATGCTTCATTCATGGATTGATGGCAGTTTCCGCACTGGTCCAGCGGGGACAGCATGCGGCGGCGTCTGTAGGGAAATTGTCCACACTTGTCACAGCGATCGCGAAGCCGCACCTTGTGAAGGTGGCAACTCGTCGTCTGACGAAGTTGCCAGACCAGCTTGAAATACACCGGCTGTCCAGCTTTCGATTGGTCGCGAAAGCAGGTGGGACACCAGCGAGGATTCGCGGAACATTCGTCGTTTACGCTCGCGGGACAACTCTCAAATGCAAGAAGTGTCGTGGGCTCCAGCTCCTCAACTTCGACGCCTATCGCGTCCGCAAGCGCGCCCAAGAGGGCCGATGACAAGGATTTCGGGCGTATGCAGGCTCCCAACCCGCGCCATGATCCCAACGTCCTGAAGCTCCGCAGCGACTGCGGTTGCAAATGTTCGAGGAGGATCGATATCGACGTGGCATGCAGCGCGGCTATTCGCATGACATACGAGCTGAGCGCTTCAACGTCTTCCGTTCCGTGTCCGGCGACTGGAAGAAAGTAGAGTCTGTTCATGCTCTACCATCAAGCGGGAACCGTTTCGTGGCGCGCTGGAAAGGCCTCCGCGAGCCCGCTTTTTTAAGTGGAGTCGGCGTGGAATCAATTCCTTCGAGCGCCGAAGCAAGGGACCGTGCTCCGCGTTGCATTTCCGCCGCGATAGCGTGCGCCTGGTTTGCCGGCAGCTGTGAGTGACGGAGTGCATCAAGCGAAAACGCGGTTCCATCACTTGCCAGTAGTTCTCCGAGCGTAGCTCTCAGCCATAGGGACAGATGCCCCAAACATCCAAAACTTCCCTCCATTATGTAATTGGTCCATGACATGAGCGATTGATCGGGTTCTTCAAACCGTAGCAACTGGCTGTAGGTTTTTAGGAGTTGCTGAAAAGCGCGCCGTTCGATTGCATCATCTTCATAGTAAGGAGGGAACTCGATTGGTCGTTGACGACCGAGCAAGTGAGGACTTAGCGTCATGATGTCGAGCAGCTGATAGGCCCCGACCAAGACAAGGACGACGCCCGTTTTTTGAGCAAGGCATTTCCAGGAATCTAGAATCGCTACGGCCGAATTTCCTCGTGTTCCCGAATAGGCAACGTGGTGGGCTTCATCGATGACGAGGTATTTGGTGGACTGGTTAACCAGCGCGTACTCGAACGCACTCCGCAATGCACCTTCTGTCGTTCGTGGTATGCGCGCTTCTAATCGGTAGCCAAACGGGTCGTCATCTGACCGAACGCCATAGATGGGATGTGCGATCGACTTACAACACTCCCACATGAACATTTTGGTGGAAAACTTTCCGTCAGTACTCGCATTTTCGCCTTCAACCCAGACGGTCGGCGTGGATTTGGGCATCTCCAAAGTGGGCCTCGCGGCAAGCCTAATCGCCTCTGCAACCGCAGAACTTTTACCGACCCGACTAGGGCCAACAACTACAACTACTTCGCCTGGTTTGGCGACCGCTACGGCGTTGAATACCCGAGCAACTGCGTGGGAATAGTGGGCGTGTTCGACGCGCTGGTTCTTGATTGCCTCGATCGCGGCATGGATCCAAGTAGTCATGGTTTCTCCCAGCGCGTTGTCGTTAGTGGTTTGAGGTCTTCATCATCGACGTACTGTGCTTCTATCGCGGGCGAAGGAAGTTCGCGGCGAGCGAGCTGCTCTGCCTGCCGGGCGGCGAAGTCTGCGTCTGACTTCTGCATGCGGCGAACGATATCGATGGCGGCGTCTCTTTCCATCTCCGCCCGCACGTTCGCGCCATCAAGCGCCAACACGGCTGAGGCCGTGCGGGCAAGCAGCGATTTCCCGACGGCTGATGGGTGACTAGACGAATGACAGGTTATCCACTCATTGCCGATCCGGGCATACACGATCGATTCGTCTTCTGGCTCGCGTCGTACTTCAATCCGAGAGGCGCGAAGGTTCGGATCAGCCAATAGCGGATTCGAGTAGTACATGGCACCGACTTTCAATCCGCGTGCAGGATCAAGCTTGATACGAGTTTCATCGACTGCAGATGACAAGATGAAGGCGGCGTCCAGTTCAGTGGGAATGCCACTGGACGGAAACAATGTCATACCTTCGTGGAACAACAGCGACGGCGGTAATGCCTGCGTGGGACCCGGATAGGAGTTTTGCCAGTCGCAAAAACTCCACAGTTCCGTCAACAGGTCGGGGAGTTCCAACTCGGCAGTCAAAGTAGCTTTGTGAGAGCCCGAGACGGCGCGTCCTTCAGACGGGCTAGTTGTATTACCAGGGCGAAGATCAAGCCACTGGGACTTGAACTGTCCGAAGAATCGCTCAGCTTCCGCACCGTAACGCGGGTGACTGGTTGGTCTGAAGACCGCAGCGACGCCATGGTGCGCCAAGAGCGCCGAAAAGTAGACCGACCGAAATTCGGCACCTCTATCAACAACAATGCCTTCCGGCAATCGACCGTGCCGCCTCACGCAGCCGCGCAAAACCATGGCGCAACAGATCCGACTGGGTGCCCGAAACCCAAGCCACATCGACAGCATCACGCCGGTATGAATGTCCCGCAGTACCGTCAACCAAGCGCGCCGCGTATAGGTTTTTCCTGCGGACCGGGTGAGCACGCACTCAACGTCTACTAAGTAGTGGTCTGCTGTCGCCAACTCCAAGGGGCGATTCGGGCGTACAACGCGCTCTTGAACGGGAGTCGGGAAGGCGGCTGCGTTGGCAGCTCGACGACCGCCGCGGCCGTATTCCGTGGAACCCCCCATGAGCTTTATGAGTCGCACGACTGCATTTCTGCTCAACGGTCGCGTGTCTGGCAGCTCGCTGTCGACGGACCCCAGATACTGTCTATAGACCGAGGCGATAGATGGGCGCTTATTGCTTGAAACGAACAGCTTAACGGTGCGTTCGGCGTGGTCGATAACGACTGCCGGTCGTTTCCTCATCCAGTTGCCGCTTCGATGCGTCTTTGGAGTGAGCGCCTGAAAGATGCTTAAGCCGTCCGCTTGCGCACTTTTGATGCGGAGCCTGTACTCAGACTTTGTGCGCGGCGGCGCGGAACCCTGTTGGAAGCGCTGCATGTTCCGCAATCCCTGCTCCGCCTGCTTCTGGGGAGGGCACCAGTCGAGCGTCGTCGACGCTGAGACGTTACCCGCTTCTGAAAGCCTTGCTCGCTCGAAAGCCAGTAGTTCCGGAAGCAACGCAACCTGGCACGATTTGGGATCGGTAATCAGCTGCTTGTCCAGAAGTGCATGGAGCTGACCAGCGTCGATGAAGTGCAATAGCGGAGTTACGTCGAGGATGCGCAACTGCTCCGCAAGCGCTGCCAATGACATCATGGCTCTTCGCTTGAACAAGGCTCTCACCGTTTCGATGGACGGATGCGCTGTCGCGGGTTTGAAGGTTTGGCGTACCCGCAGGAGTAGACGAATGTTCGTGATCTGTATTGGGGGAAGTGCTGCGGTCGACACTACGCGATGATTCAAGTCAAACGCCTGTAGGGCAGCCTCCGCAGGAAGATCGCGGTAGATACCGTCCCTCAGAACCCAGTCACCAGCCTGTGAGACGACGAGTTCCTGCAGTGCCTGCTCGGTCTTGATTTGGACTACCGACGGGCCGATGTTCGAGAGGACCAAGAAGTCTGGACGATAGACTCTTGTGGCACAGATCCCTTTTCGACTTGTTCGTCGGCAGTCCACCGCCGGTGGCTGCTCGTAGTAGGCGAGCACGTTTTCGTCGTATTCCGAGAGGATCGCGAAGGCCAGTTCCCCGCGGCGGCTTTCCGTCACGATCGATGTTCCCATCTTGAGTGACGGAAATTCGGTCACGACGCAGGCGTACCCGCTTTGGCCAACGTCACGGGAGACGTTGATTGCAGCCCTTCTAATGTAGTCACTTGCGCCCGCCGGTAGACAGTGGCGATTGGTGTACGCATCGACGTCGCACGTTGAAAATGGCATGAGTCTGCTCCTCGCGCTGAGCCAAGTGGCTCGCACGTTCCGTTAGAGGATTCGAAAGGCAAGCCGGCACCATCCCCGGGCGGGCTTGCGATTGAAGGACAAGAGGGGCAGAATCTAAGACCTAGCCGTTTCCCAAAGCTAGTTCTTCACCAAAAACCTCGACCTGCCAGTCGGGGTTTTTGGTTGTCTGCGCCCAGAAATTGGGCTAAGTCATGACTGAGTCTCCTCGTGGCATCGGGCGCGATTGCAGCGACAGTAATGACATCGACTATCGAGAAAGTTCGGAGGAGGAACGCGCTATAGCTGGATTGGACAGCGCGGCGACGATCCACTGAGATACGTCAGATGCCCTTAGAAACCAGCCGCGCCGCCCAGGCAAAGTTATGCAATCAACAGGAAGGGTCCCGCGAGCGACAGATTTGCGAGCCGCGTCCAGCGAGGGATAGGACAACATCTGCCATATCTTGGACAGCGGCAGGTAAGGACCATACTTTTCAACGAGCTCGCGCTCTAGTGTCTCGGCTTCTTTCACATCAGTCCAGCGTAGGCATGCGTTGCCCGTACGCTATCGGACCTACCGGGTTTACGCAACAGGAATTATCACGTAAGTGCTTGATAGATATACTATAGTGCAAGTTATGGGCGACTGTGATCGCTGTCTTCCCTAACTTTGCGTTAGCACATCGGAGAACCTGCGTTTTCCGTGGGGGACGTTTTCTGCGTGTCGCAGCCTCTGAATCGCAGAGTCAATGTTCGAACTGGCGCGTCAGTGGAAGAAGAAACCCTCGCCCTCCAAGTACTGCTCCGTCGTCGGCGGCGGACCGATATGGCAATGTATGATCGACCGGTGTAGGAGCGAGTCATGGACTATTCGAGCTATCCCAGTTTCGTCGTCGAAGACATCGTGCGGCTTCGTGAAAGGTTATCTGCGTCCAACATCCCGGATCGAATTACTGATCGAAGTCTGATCATCGGGTCGTGGAACCTCCACAAGTTGGGTCGGTACTTTGACCACTGGACGGAATTAGAGCCGGGCGACAGGAAGAGCCCTAAGCGCAATCTAAGATCCTTGGCGGTGATCGCTGAGGTAATCAAGCGCTATGACGTGATCGCACTTCAAGAGATCATGGCAGACACCTCTGCGCTGCGATTTATCATGGAGCAGTTTCTAGGTATGCATTGGGCCGCACTGCTGACCGATGTCACATCTGGCGACAAAGGCTTGTCAGAGCGTTTGGCATTCATCTACGACACTCGACGGGTCACGCTTTCAGGACTGTCGGGCGAGCTTGTTCTAAAGCCCGCTTCAGACGGCCTGTTCGTCCAACAATTTGATCGAACGCCTTATATGGTCGGCTTCCGCGCTGCTGGCGAGCACTTCACCTTGCTGACGGCACACATCCGATACGGTGAGAACTCTGCAGATCGGCTTCCAGAGATCAGGAAGTTTGCACAACACACCGCAGAAGAGATTCGGGATCGAACTCGGAAGGGTTACAGTTTGGAGGAGCCGAACCTTATCGTCTTGGGCGATTTCAACATCGACAAACGAGTAGGAAACCCGCTGTTCGACGCTTTCATTGAGACGGGTCTGTGGGTGCCAGAGAGCCTTCGAAACCTGAAAACGACCGCTGGCAAATCAGCCAAGTACTACGATCAGATTGCATGGTTTCGCGACGATTTCGAACTCCGACCAACGGGTGCTGCGGGAACAATTGACTTCGCAGGTGCAGTCTTTCCTGAGCTTTCACTAGGACAGATGAGTCATCGCGTTAGTGATCACTTGCCCCTTTGGGTAGAGCTGGCCACTGATCGGAGCGAAGAGGCGATGGCGAGTACATTGGGGATCTCCCCCGATCGTCCAAAGCCGTTTGGCTAGGACGAAGCGCGGTGATGTATCGCGAAGGCGATCGAAAGCGCTGAAACGGAGCCACGTTGTCGTCCTATAGACCCAATAAAAGCGGACGTTGATCGGGTGGGAGCAACTGGTCGCTAAATTTTATGCTGGCACCGGCACGTCGAGTCGAGTTCTGTTCGCTCTTCGCCACGATCACCTTCTCCTCGATGAGACGTTCGAGGGCCAATCGGTAGATATCTGCGCTCGCCGGCGTGGTGTTGCAAGTCTTGGTAAATAGCTCACCAAAGCTCACTCCTTCGTCGTGTGCGTAGATATGGCGCGGAATCTGATCCATCAGCGCACGTACACTGGCTCGTTTCGCCACATCGTCGAACTCAAAATCCAATGCGCCCTGTCCGCTACGACGCGTGTCGAATCGTGGGTCGTAACCAATCATCCCGCTTCCGAACATATCTAAGCCCGCCCCACCGTAGTGGATGAAGTAGTTGTTGTTTTGCCAGTGAACTTCGGTCATAACATCACGGGCACGCGGATGTTGGGACATGTGGATCAACCAGTAGTCGCCGAAACCTTGCCGGTTTCGGATGAAGAATGGAGTGAAGTACTCAGCTCCACAGCTTTCAACCAAGTTCTTGTAAAGGCCTCCTTGGATGAGTAGGCGCCAATCGCGCTCAGAAGATTTGATATCGTCAATTGTTCGCCCTTGAAGAGCGTCTGGAATTCCTATCTGGGTTAGTAGGCGGTGAGAAAGACCCTTGTCACTCGCGAAGTTGATGAACGAGTCGACTCCAAACGTCAGAATCACCTCCGCACGAGGTAGGGTGTGCAAAATCGTTCTGACAACGTGCGCGGGGATATCCTTGTACGCATACTGATCGAGTAGAAAGATCGACCGTCCGTTCCGTGGACTCTTTTTCCGAATAAATCCTATGATGTCGTCAACGCTGTCCAAAAAACTGGCGTTTCGCAGGAATATCTTGTCGTCGAATAGGTGTTCGTACCCGCGGTCTATAAGGACTTTTTTTAAGTAATTCGCTGTTTCGGGCTTTTTTTCTATGAAGAAGTAGTTGACATCGAGGTGCACAGGTTTCCTGCGCTCGCTGTTAACCTTGAAATCGGCTTCTCGAACTGCGTCGAGCATGATCAGAGGAGAGCCTGGAAGTATCTGCGTGGAGTCTGGATCTCGGTACTCGCCGCCACCGGCGAAGCCATCGACTAGCGTCAGTCGAAACTCATCTTGGTTTGGTGAACTGACGAGCGTCTGAAAATAGGCAGAGAGATAGGTCTGCAACACCCGGTGCTTCGCTACGCTGTGTTGTTCGATTAAGCTGGGTCCATCACTGTAGTCGTAGTGCTTCCGTGACATTGCGTCCTCGCGGCAGATAAGTAGAGATGAGATGGCCCTGAGTCTATGCTATGGCGGACAGCTCAGGCATGCCGTCCCAGGTGCGTCCGGCAAGAAGCCGTCCGTTCGCCTTTTTAGATCGACGCTTCCCATCCGCGCCCCAGCCACCCCATTGTTTGAAGAAAAATTCCACGCCGGCTGTTTGGCATTGTCGGCGGATGTCTTCAACCCATTCAAGTTTCATGGGCCTCGCCTTGGGACCTGACTCTCCGCCAACGATGACCCAATGAATGCCGGTTAGATCGAGCGCTCCGATATCCTGCAGCAACGGCTCTACGGACAGGAAGCGAACGGGAGCATCAACTGTTCGAAGCGCGTCTATGCGAGGTACGCCGTACTTGCGATCTTCCACCGACACGCCAAGCCAAGAATTTTTCGGCGGTTTACGATTGACAAAAAACGCCGCAAGTCGATCCGCTCGTTTGGTCAGAACTTGGAACGTATGTTGTGGACAGCTGCGGATGACTTCAAACACTTCCTCGATGTAAGTATCCGGAACTTGCTTGTGGAACAAGTCCGACATCGAATTAACGAAGTACACAGTCGGCTTGCGGCGTCGGAGCGGCTCCTCCAAACGATTCCTCAGGACAGTCAGCTTGAAGCCGTTCTCGTACCCTGGCGTCCCCATGGCTTGAAGGCGCTTAGCCATGGTTTCGGCATAACAGTGCTTGCAACCAGGCGAAATTTTTGTGCAGCCAACCGTGGGATTCCACGTCGCTTCGGTCCACTCGATTTTGCTGGTTTGGGACATTTTTCTTTCCAAAGGGGCCGCTATCGATGACCCGTAACCTTGTCAGGCAATTGTGTGACTATGTGGTGGGCTCCGCGAGGCTTCTTCTTCCGGATGCCGACACGTTCGATGACTGGGCGAAAGTCGAGTCCGTTGTCGACCATTTTGCTCATGAGCGCTGCAATGACGGCCAAGTGCGTAGGCACGGCGCCGATCGCCGCGTAATTCGTGATGGATTTTCGGTTCATACTTAACAAATCGGCGAACGCCGTCAGGGTGAGCCCGGCTTTCGCCAACAAGCACCGGAATTCTGTGTAATCCATGCTGCAGAATGTACATACATTAGTGTCCAAATACCATAAAAATATGGGTATGTACCCATAAATCTATGGGTTGTTCAAAGTGGGGTGATTGTGCAGGTTTCGGTTCTCAACTGCCGAGAATCTAGAAAGGTTTTGAGGACATATGTTCACGAATGAGCTTATCTGAACACTAGATATCGATGCGAAGCCTTTGACCTGAACGTCATGCTCAACGCGAAAGCGTTGCCGCGCCGCACACCCGCTGCGCCAACGCTTCACTCACGTGAACGTCTGAAACTTTGCACCTTGAGTCGGAACAATTGTGGAAAGAGTCTCGCTGCTGGCGACAGACAAACAGACTAGTCTGAACCACCACTTCGGCGTTCCCGGATCACCGCTAAGCTGCGGATCTTTGCCTGACCTACGTTTACCTGGCAACGTTGATCTCCCACGGGGTTCTACCCCGTTTCTGCGGACAGTTGAGTTAAGGCCATAAAGGCCTGGTCCCGAACATCGATTCTGCGTTGCATTCGGGGATTGTGGAAGCATTCGATGTAGTCGAACACGTCCGATCGTGCATCGGTCAACGTGGGGTAGCTCCGACGGTTGATGCGCTCGCGTTTCATCATGCCGAAGAAACCCTCGGCGGCTGCGTTGTCTGCGCAGTGACCGACGGCGCTCATGCTGCTCACGATGTTGCGGTCAGCCAGCAACTGCTGGTAGTCCCCGCTCGTAAATTGCGTCCCGCGATCGGAGTGCAAAACCAGCGGTTCCCGGTCAGCACGTTGCCAACACGCCATCAGCACCGCCTTGATCACCATGTGGCGATCCTGGATGCCTGACATCGACCAGCCGACGATCTTGTGACTGTACAAATCGAGCACCGTGCATAGGTACAACCAGCCTTCGCCGGTGCGGATGCAGGTGATATCGGTGACCCATTTTGTGTTGGGCTCCAGCGCCACAAAATCCCGCTCAAGATGATTCCTTACATGATCGGGCCTGACGCCCGGACGACGGCTGCGGAACGGCCGACACCGTGGCACACCCGATAGCCCATGCCGACGCATTAACCGCGCCACCCGGTTGCGACTGGCCGTCTCGCCGTCATAGCCCAGTTCCTCGTGCATGCGCGGCATGCCCATCACGCCCTCGCTGGCATGGTGATACTCGCGGATCCGCACCAACAGGCGTTGGTTGTCGGTGTCGCGGGCACTCATCGATCGCTTGCTCCAGCCATGGAAGCCGCTGGTCGACACCTCCAGGCATCGACACATCAGTTGGACAGGATACAAACCGCGACAGCGTTGGATCGTCTGATACTTCAGCTCGATTCCCTGGCGAAGAACGCTGCCGCATCGCGCAAAAAATCCCTCTCCTTTCTGACCCGGGCCAGCTCGCGTTTGAGCGTGGCCATCTCCTGATCACGAGGCACACCCGAACCGCCGAAAGCCTTCGCCTTCTCGGTCTCCAGCTCCCGCCGCCAACGGCTCAAGATGCCCGCATTCACTCCAATATCGCGGGCTACCTGACTGAGTTGCGCACCCGGCTGGCGAGTCAGGCCAACCGCCTCACGCTTGAACTCTTCGCTGAACTTTCTTCGCTTGGACATGACACCCCTTTTTGGCCATGATCGGCCTTCTTGGAAGTGTCCGCGTTAACGGGGTAGAACCCACGGTACACGGCACACCGCGCGGACGACAGGAACAATCCTGCGCCGCGACAAAAAAAAACCCACCGAAAGGTGGGGTTTTTAAGCGACTCTCGTCTGTTCGCGGGGGGAGGCTTTCGCCAACATGTCCTGCGACTAGTGGACGTATGTTCTTACATAATGTAAGAGAATTCAAGTCCCCATTGAATCCATCAAGAAGGTTGGAGATGACTGTTGCCACGCAAAACGCCATCGTCGCGGCCGTCACGCGCTCTTTGTCGCCCGGCCGAATGTCGACATACAAGGCTGCCGCAGGCATAGCCCCCGGCGATGATGACCTCCGCGCTTTGTCGCTTTACGCGTGGAATGCAGAGGTTTCTGGCGCTTTGCTTTCTGTTCTGCACATCTGCGAGGTAGTAACTCGGAATGCGGTGGCAGACGCCATTGCGGCCGTCTATGGGGCAGCATGGCCTTGGTCGCCCGGATTCGAGCAAAGTCTCAGCAATCCTCAAGCTGGATACAACCCCCGCAACGATCTGTTCAAGTCCAAGGGGAGCTACATCTCGACTGGGAAGGTGATTCCTGAGCTGACAATGATGTTTTGGGTGCACATGTTTACGCGTCGATTCGACCATCGAATCTGGGATCCCCATCTCAGGCTGGTACTACCCCATCTTGGTCCTGGTTCGGTCAGTCATCATCGTTCCCAGACCTATCAAAAACTAGATTCGCTCCGAAGGCTGCGTAATCGCATCGCTCACCACGAGCCCATCCTCAACAGAAATTTGCCTGCCGATCTAAAGACGATTCATGACCTCATCAAGGTTCGATGCCCGGTCACTGAAAGATGGGTGTCAACCATAGAGCATGCCTCAACCATCATTGCCGCGAAGCCTTGAGCGGCTAACTAACTGAAGATAGAGTCAGTGAATCGCCCCGCGTTTCGTAGAACCCTACTCGCCATACTTATTGGTGGAGATCAGGGTGTAACCCAACGTCACTATTGTGCGTAGATGGCCTCAACCTGCGACGGGTAATTTTGCTTGATCGCCTCGCCCCATACGAGACTCGAGTCCTTGCCCGCATTCCGGACAGGTAGGCTCGGGGCGATAGCATTCGTAAACCACCCGCCGATCCAGATGCTTGAAGCGATGTGGCTCGGGGGACGCCGAGGGGTCAAAAAGGCCGAGAAATGAAAGCAGAAAGTCGTTGGCGCCGTGGCTGGCCACCACCGCATTCATGGTGATGACACTGGGGTTCGATACAGGCGTGCCGTATTCTTGGTCAACGCGCTCGGCATGCGTTTTTGACTCAATGGCAAGCAAATGCGGAGCAATCATGCCCGAGCACCACAAACAGTTTTCTTGCGGCAATACCCAACGCTCCGCGCCATACGCATTTTCCAGGAAAGTGCTATCTGCAGAGACGATCTTGGTGCCCAGTTGAATGCCGGGGATGAAGTATTGTTGGACGATCGCGTTAAACAATAAGCGTGCCCGCATCGAATCAGCGGCTAGGAACAGGAAATCGCAATCGAGGAACCTAGCTGCTACGTCGGCCTTGGTGAAGTCGTCGGCAATCGCTTCAAATGAAATTGACGGGCTGGCACCCCTCGCCAAACGTCTAGCGATATCGACTTTGCGTCGTGCGTGCGCATGCGCCCATGCGCGCATTGCTTTCGGTGCGTTGGGATGGCATAGCGGATAGAGCGTGTCTGTCCGGGTTGCTCCGACTACGCGCGACAAGTTCGACAGGGAGATTCGGTCGGGATCGGCAACGACCAAATCACCCACGCCCAAGCGTGCGAGGTATTCGATCAGCAGTGATCCTACTCCACCTGCTCCAATCACGCCGACGCGCGCAGCACGCAGGCGTTCCTGTCCCAACGGACCGAACATGAGCACCTGACGGGCGTAGGTGTCGGCTTGAGTCCGTGCCGCTTTATGCGGCCGATCGTAAAGGCGATCGATGTTTGCCCCGAGCACCCGCGTCTCATCTAAAGTTCGGCGTGAACCATTTGGCATCCACACATCGCCGGCCAATGCTTGATTGGCATACACCAATGCACCCACCGGCATGCCTTGACTAAGGTCGAGCAGCGCCGGGTAGCCGCGCTCATGTGAGGCCAAGTCGTCGTCGCTGAACGCCACACTGCCGAACCCGCCGTGGTTGTGGACCGCTAAATACACCAGCCGCTCCTTGCAGCAGCGGCGGATCAGTGGGCGGATGAACTCGGCTTTGAGCATCCTGTAGCCGCGCCTGCCTTCTACATAATCGATACCATCGGCGGCGATGACGAGCTCGCGTACTAGAAGGCGGACATTTTGGCCGATCTGGTGGAGACCGCATAGGAATACCAATCCGTGCTCATCTCCATCGCCGGGAAATAAGTGCGCCATCGCACGCGTCTGGATGGAGGCCGGAATTGTCAGTGTCGTTCTTGTCATTGGAGATTGACCCAATCTAGGACTTTCAAGAGTTTCATTGCCGCCGTTTCGATCGCAGCATCGCGTCGAGGTGACCGCCTTGATGCTTGAACGGCGGCCAGGCCCATGAACTGATGTCCGCTGGTCAATGGCGCAATAAGCGCATTCCCATCGACGCGGCTCAAATCGCCTCTTAAAAAGATGGGGTAGATGTCGGCATAAGGCAGTTGCGCGACAAAGTGGGCTGCTAACCAGGATTCGCGCTGGACATACGTTTGCGCAAGTTGCACCGGGCCAAAGCGCACCCTTACGCCGCCTGCGCCATCGTCCTCTACCACCCACTCTGACGGTGCAAACGACAGTCTCACGCTTTCCAGCGCCTGTTGAACGGTCAGCGCGATTTGCCCCCCGTCAGGAGTTGTCATCGTTGTCGATTGCCTCAAAACGCTGGTGAGCATGAATCGCCACATGTTGGTGATCGGCGATCATGACCTGCTGGCCGTTGCTCAAATCTTCAAACAGTACGAAATCTAGCTGGATCGGCACGCCCTCGGCGATCGCGAACGCTTTGATCTCCTTGCCGGTCAGCTTGATGCGCGGCAGAAGAACCTTGCGGTTGTTAACGAGAACCACGACGACTTCACGGCCGAGATGATCTTTCTGCACTTCAGGATTGATGTGGTCATTAGACATTGCGAACGCCTCAGGTTGACGTTGCCGAACTCGGCAACAGTTGCTACAGTGGATGTGAGTTCCACTTTAGCAAGTTCCTGAGATGGAATCAATCCCTACATAGCAACTAAGAGATCTTATGCCTTCTACAGCCCCTTCGTTTGACCCCAGTGCTTTCTTTCGAGCCTTGGATACCACTGTTCTTGCACGTGGTATGCGTTGGAAGGATGTTAGTCAACAGACTGGGATCAGCACCTCATCCCTCTCAAGGATGGCACAAGGCAAGGGTCCGGATGCGGCAAGTCTGGCCATCCTGTCGGCTTGGTCAGAACTCAATCCGGCAGATTTCACTTCGTTCCCGACCGAGCGGGCCTTCCGCGCTGAACCTTTGGCCCTTTTGACCAGTTCGCTGCGCAGAGACCCGCGACTATCGCCACAGTCGGCCGCGACCTTGGAGACAGTGATCAAGGCTACCTACGAGCGCTTGGTTGAGTCAAACGACGAAGCGGCTACAACCACTAAAAAACTTTGAAGGTTTTCGCTTTGGCGGCCACGCCTTGTTCTTTAGCTCGAAGCTGTCTTGTGAGCTCGGGCATCAGCTTCGCGCGCACCAAGGTGTTGTGCTGATGTACCGCTTCAGGATCGGCTTCCTTGAAGTTCGTCAGGCGATCGAAGACGCTTCGACTATTCATGGGCTTGGTCATGGTCCGGCTCTAGGTCAGCTACGGTAAGTGAGATTGCGAAGAAATTTTGGACCCGGCGCCAACAGCTGCTGGAACGAGATCCATCCTTTGCGGCGCGTGTCGCCTCGATCATGAACGAAGGCTCGATGCTGATCATGAAGCATGAAGAACGGGTCTACATCCGAGGCGCTCGCGGTGGCATCGAGGAGAAACGTCACAGAGCTGCGCTGCTGCTTCCATTCTTCCAAATCCGCGACTTGGGCAACCCAGACGAACTGCGGCAGGGTCAGATCCATGAGAGTTTGGAACAGCTCGGCAGGATAGGCCGATTGATTTGTCCGCGCAAATGCCTTGAAACTCGACGATGTCGTGAGGAAGTAACGTATCACTGGACGATCCATGAATGAAAAGTCGAGTTGTTGAACATTCACCGTATCACTGACGTAGCCGTTCTCCAGCACGTCGACGATTTGCGCCTCGGCGGCTTCGGCGGGCAGGTAGATCTTTTCAGGTAGCGGAACGATGAATGCATCGATGTCGCCGACTTTGTAGTGCTTTGAGTTCAGCGTATCGATGGTCATGTAGGGCATGTGGTTGTCGTCAACAACGATCAGCGCCTCGACCGCGTCCCATTCAAACAACAGTGAATCTGAAGTGTTGTCGAACGCATCAGTTTTGACGAGACCTTGTCCAACGACCGTTATCGCGTGCTGCAGCGCCGTCATCGCCGCGAAAACGGGCAGACCTGATTCGATATAGGCATTCAGATGGCGGTAGAAAGCAACAGGATCCTTTTTGCCTTGGCGATCTACCGTGTCTTCCTTGAGATAAGTGTCCGGAAACAGACCTGCGAGCGAAAATACCCGCGCAACCTGTTCCAGATTTAGACCGCGTGATGGCAACAGTCCGCCGGGGTCAGTCGGGGAGGCCATCGTCGTGATGTCGGTAACCAGGAACTCTGCGTAGCAGCGGTGTTTTTGCGTGTAGTGACGCAAGATTGACCAGCACGCAGCGTGTGCGCACACCGAGATGTCCGAATGCTGCTGCATGTATGGGAAGCCTTCGACATCGAAACGCTCGCCCAGCAAATGAACGTGATGGTTCGCCTGTATGACTCCACCCTGGACTGATTCGCGTGCGCGAACCGAAAGCACGGTGCGGCCAATGGGTGCCGATGCAGTTGGGCGCAGCACCATGTAGCCGACATAATGATCTTGTGGCCTTCCCTGGATGCAACGAAAATCCCCGACCTCGTCGAGCGTGATCCCTTCGCGGAAGAAATGTAGCCGAACGCACGCCGCGCTGTAGCGCATTCCCTTTTTGGCGTAGAAACTGTAATAGGTGCTTCGGTAGTCCTTGTCGACATACCCCGTTTCGACGACCAACCCCTTGACGTCGACGGTGAGCGCTCCTTGAAGATGCGAAACGACGAGATCACCACCATAGTCTTCATGGAGCTCATCGAGAAGCGCGCGATATCCGCCGACGGTGCCCAAATCTATCCAAAAATGCATGCAAACGCTCCCTTGATCGCGTGATCGGTGCAGCGTATTAGAAATTGGACGAGTTTCGGTGATCCCCCACAGGCTAGCTGACGCCAGAAGTGGAATTTTCTCGTAGTCTTTACCGAGGAGGTTCCATGAAAACGCCCCGTTTCACCAACAGCCAGATCATTGGCGTGCTCATGCAGTACCAGGCCGGCACCACCGTCCCAGAGCTGTGCCGTGATCACGGCATCAGCACGGCCACGCTCTAAGGGTGTCGCAGAAAGTTCGGAGGTATGACGGGTCCGGATGGCCTGCCCGACGCGAGTAGCCGACATCTCTCGTTTCATGCATGAAGCTATCGGACTTCACTGAGCTACGCAATAAGGCGGACGAACGAGCGGTGACAGAGACGGCACAACTATGCTGACAAAACGCCGCACGGCTATGCTGACATCCACACGAAGCGGGCGCGGCGGTTCAGCGCGGCGCTTCATTTCCCTACGTCAAACCAATAAAAAGCCCGCTACGTATCGCTACGCAGCGGGCTCTCCCTCCCCACAAGTCATGCGGTTCCAGGACCGAATAACGTGATCTTAATGAAATTGCGCGCATTGCCACGCGGCACTGCAACATGCAAGCCATGGAATTTGCTACGGATTTCGCAGGCGGGGAGTGCGGGAAGGGTCGCGAGTAGCTAGGCCGACCAATTGAGGAAGTCGGATTACTGACGTAGCAGGCGTGTCGAAGCCGCCGTGAAACCGACGCTGGATGAAGACTGCGGCGACGCCAGATCGCTACTTGATCGGGTACGTCTCGGTCGAGGCTGGCGGTGGCTCGGGCTTGGTTTCGCCACGACGTGGCGTGCGGATGCTGTCTGCACTGTTGCCGGAACCGCAAACATACGTGGCGAAGGTCTGCTCGCCCTCGCGGGGCTCACCGAGTGGGCGGATAGTGTCGGCGTCCATCCCGCCGGCTTCGTTACGTGCCATTACTTCCAGCTCGTCACGAACCGCGATGTCCTGGCGGTCGACCGGTCCAACCCGGTCGAGAACGGACACGGTCACCTTGCCGACCTCGCGGCAACTCGACACATCGTCGTTCCACGCGGTGCGCACGTTCTTGCCTCGCGAATCGAGTTTGATGCCCCAGCTGCACGACGTGAGTGCGACAGCCGCAAGGACCAGGACGATGGTGCGTTTCATGCTCGACTCCAATGGCGGGGCAGCGTGCGGCAAGGATAACAACGTGAGGTGGCACAAGCGTTAGCGAATTGCACAATAGTGAATTCGCTCAGCGCACCAGCTTGCCGTCGGCATCCAGCACCTTGACGTCACCGATATTGAGCGCACGAATCGGCTTCTCGATTTGCTTGAGGTCACCCACTACTACCCATGTCAGTGCATCGGGCTTGTAGATTTCCTTCGCTGCGGCCTCGATGTCGGCGGGTTTTTCCGCATCGATGCGGTGCTTGAGGGTGGTGATGTAATCGTCGGGACGATCGTACAGCGCATTTTTCGCCAACGTACCAAGCACCGATGAGGTGGTCTCGAAGTTGCCCGGCAGGCTGCGCACCGACAAGGCTTTCACCTTGTTGATTTCTTCGGCAGTGATGGGTCGTGGTCCGATCATTTCGCGGGTTTCCTTGAGTATCTCGGCCATCGAGTCTGCCGTCTTGTCACTTTGCACTGGCGCAATCAGCAGCAGCGGGCGTTGGCCGACGGCGTCGGGCGCGCGCGCCGATGCGCCATAGGCCCAATGTTTGGTCTCGCGCAGGTTGGTGTTGAGGCGCGACGAGAACGACCCGCCAAATGCTTCGTTCGCTGCGACGATCTCGAGGTTGTTCGGCGTGCCGGTCGGCGCGATAAGCGAACCGGCGATGATCACCGACTGCGGTGAATCGGGTCGGTCGATGAGGAATATGCGTGGCTTGGTCGGCACGGCCACCTTGGCCAGAACGTGTGATGGGACCGGAGTTTCCGGTGCCTTCCAGTCGCCGAATGCCTTTTCCAGCTCCGCGGTGATCGCCGGCAAGGTGGTATCGCCCGCGACCAGAATCGTGACGTTGTCTGGACGATAGAAATCGGCGTGGAAACGCTTGAGATCATCGATTGTCAGCGTCTTGATCGACGCTTCCTGGCCGGTTCCGGTGAACGGAATGCCGTAGGGATGCTCGTTGCCATAGAGCAATGGCGGCAACACGCGCAAGGCAATCGCCTGCGGCTGGGTTTTTTCCTGCTCGATCGCGGCCAGCCACTGGGCGCGGATGCGAGCGACATCGGTGTCCTTGAACGCGGGATTTCGCACCACGTCGGCGAACAGATTCATCGCTTCAGGCAGACGGTCATTCAAGGCGTTCAAGCCCACCGACGACGAATCCAGGTTAGCGCCCGATCCGATACTTGCGCCGAGGCGTTCCTGTTCAAGGCTGATTTCCACCGAGTCGCGGGTTCTGGTTCCTTCATCAAGCATCGCCGCAACAAATGCCGCCGTCCCTGACTTGCGGCCGCTGTCCGCCGCGTAGCCCGCACCAAACTGCAAAAGCACTTGCGTGACCGGAATGGTGTGGCGCTCGGCCAGCACCACGTTGATACCATTCTTGAGCTTGCCGTGCTGGATTTCCGGGAAGATCAAGTCAGGGAATCGGGTGACGGCCGGCACGTCCTTGCTGCGGTCCACCTCGCTGGGCACGGTGGTGTACTCACGCTTGGGCGGCAGCACCGGCGCTGGTTTGCCGGGCGCTGCCGGCAAGCCTTTCACGGCAGCGTCTTCGGCAGCGAAGTCGACGCCCTTGTCGGCGGCGACGACAGACAATGTGTGATCGCCCTTCGCGAGCCAGCGATTGGCAGCTTGTTTCACTTTCTCGGGCGTCGCCGCGGCAATATGGGCGAGGTCGTCCTTGTAGGCCGCCGGATTGTCGCGATAGACCTGGCCCTCGGCGAGGATTACCGCCTTGCCGCCAAAACCGCCAACCTTTTCCAGGCCACGGATGAAATTGGCGCGGGTATTGATCTGGGCGCGTTCGACTTCGTCAGCCGTCGGTCCTTCGGCAAGGAATTTTTTCCATTCGTCTGCGATGGCGGCTTCCACTTTTGCTTGATCGACGCCGTTTTTTACATCGGCACTCAGCACGAACTGGCTGGCCAGCGCGAAAGGCTGCACGTCGACCGACACGCTGTCGACCAACTTGTCCTTGTAGACCAGCCGCTGGTATAGGCGCGAAGTCTTGCCACCGCCGAGCGCGTAGGCAGCGAGGTTCAGCAAGGTGGTGTCGGCATCGCCATCGTGTGGCACGTTCCACTCGCGGATGACGCGCGTCTGGGCGACCTGATCATGCTGGACAGCGCGGGTCGACGTTTTACGCTCAGCCGTCCACGGCTGCTGGCGCGGCACCGGTGGGCCGGCCGGAATGTCGCCGAAGTATTTGAGTACCTTGGCCTTGGCGACGTCGGCGCTGATATCACCAACGATCACGATGGTGGCGTTGGCGGCGCCGTAGTAGCCGCGATACCAGTTTTTCACATCGGTCAGTGAGGCCGCATCCAGGTCGGCCATCGAGCCGATGGTCGTGTGATGGTAGGGATGATTGGCGGGGAAGATCTGTTTGAGCAGCACTTGGTCAACGCGGCCGTACGGACGATTTTCGCCCTGACGCTTTTCGTTCTGCACAACGCCGCGCTGGATGTCGAGTTTCTCCTGCGTGACTGCGCCGAGGAGGTGACCCATGCCGTCCGATTCCATCCACAGTGCCATGTCGACGGCGGTGCTCGGCACGGTTTCGAAATAATTGGTTCGGTCAAACCAGGTCGTGCCATTGGCATCGGTGGCGCCGGCCAGCTCGAATGGCTCGTCGTAGGTGCCCTTGTGGTTTTCAGAGCCGGAAAATTTAAGGTGTTCAAACAGGTGGGCAAAGCCGGTTTTGCCGACCGGCTCGTCGGCGGAACCGACGTGGAACCATAAGCTGATCGCGACGACTGGCGCCTTGTGATCTTCGCTGACGACCAAGGTCAGACCGTTCGGCAGCACGGTTTTGGTGAATGGAATATCCACAGAGTCATCCGCCATGGCGACGCCACCACCGACAACTGCCCATCCAGCGACTGCGCAGAGCAGGCTGCGACTCAAAAAGGACGAACATTTCATCAAAAACTCCTGGGAAAGGTCGTGGGTGCAAGTTGCGCGGAAGGCGGAACGCACGGACATGTAAGCTGGCGAACAAGAGCCGACAATGTGAGAAGCGTCGAGAAAGCGATCAGCTCGCTTCCAGCAAGCGCTGCCATTGTGCGCGCTTGATTGCCAGCGGTATGCGGGCATTGGCCGCGCTGGTTGATGGCATCGACAAAACGCGCAAGCGCCGCCGCGTCGTTTCGTCGAGATGCGGCTCGATGTGTCGCGAATAGCTCTGCTGCGCCTTGCCGCCGTTCAACGCGACCACGCTGATATCGGCGTGCAGTCGCAACAAACCGTCGATGTCGTTGGCGATCTCGGTGTCGGACACGATCGATTGATCCAGGCTACCGGGACGATCACATTCGGCGAGAACATCCCATACGCCGACCCGACGCGAGTGCAAGCGAGAAACACGGTCGGCATACGGTAAATCCCGGCCAGCACCATAAAGCTCACCCATCAACGGCCAGAACAAATTGCCCGGATGGGCGTAGTACTCGCTGCGTTCCCGAGAGCGGACGCCCGGCATGCTACCCAGGATGAGAACGCGACAGCCGTCAGCCACCAGCGGCGGAAAGCTGCTGACGATTGAGTTGGAAATGATTTGTGAGAGCGGTTTCATGCAAGACGCCAACGTGCGCGCGTGACCGGATCGAGCGAAACAACGCTCGACCCGATCAAATCACAGCACGCTGCAGCGCTCAGTCGACTTGGGTGGTCGATTCGCCGGGCAGAACGCGGGCCGCCAGTTTTGTATCGGCCTTGAGCAAGCCGATCTCGTCGGCAAGGATATGGGCCGCCTCGTCGAGCACGAAATCGTGGCGATCCTTGCGTTCTTTTTCGCGTCGCAAGTCTTCCTGCAAACCGCGCTCGCCGGCTTGCAAGCCGTCGTCGCGCAAGCCCGTCGCGTCATCCTCTTCGTCAATGGGAACGCCTGCCGCGCTCGGCGCTGAAGTGACCACGGCATCGGTCTTCTCAGCTGCGACCTTGTCTCGGTCCTTGCGCGCCTTTAGCTTGGCTTCCTGATCGTCGCGCTCCTTGCGACGCACCTGCTCGTTGAGCGAGATGGTTTTTTCGGCGCGAAGCTTGCGGTTGTCGGCGAGGTCGGCCTTGTAGTCCTGCCACTCCTGGTTGTCAGAGGTGCGGCTCTCGTGGCGCGTGGTCAACATTGGAACGACGCCGCTCACGTTGCCTTGGCGTTGGTAGGTGGCTGGCGGGATCGACGTCCACGGCAGCGCGTTGTCGTAGCTCGATTCACCAAAATCACCGGTATCCAGCGTGAGCGGGAATGCGATATCCGGAGTGACGCCTCGCAACTGCGTGGATCCGCCGTCGATGCGGAAAAACTGCGCCGTGGTCATCTTCAACTCGCCAAACGTCGGCTTCTCGTTGCGGGCGATATTGTCCAGGTCGAGCAGGTACTGAACGGTGCCCTTGCCGAAGCTCGGCTCGCCGATAATCACGCCGCGACCGTAATCCTGGATCGCCGCCGCGAAAATTTCCGACGCCGATGCGGACGCACGATTGATCAGGATCGCGAGCGGACCATCCCACGCGAGCTTGTCGGCGGTCGATTGTTCCACTTCCACCTTGCCACTGGCCGCACGGACCTGCACCACCGGACCCGGCGGCACGAACAGGCCGGTCAGGTCGGTGGCTTCCGCCAGCGAACCGCCGCCGTTGTTTCGCAGGTCGACCAAGACGCCGTCGACCTTTTCCTTGCGCAGCTCGACCAGCAGTTTTGCCACGTCGCGCGTTGCGCTGCGATAATTTTCATCGCCAAGTCGTCGCGCTTCGAAGTCTTGATAGAACGTCGGCAGCGAGATGACGCCAATGCGCCGCGCCGTTCCGCCTTCCTTGTCAGCCTTGATTTCGATGATCGACTTCTTCGCCGCCTGGTCCTCGATGCTGACCTTCTGGCGCACGATGGCAATGGTTTCGTTCTTGCCATCGACACCGGCGTCGACCGGCAGCACTTCGAGGCGTACGACACTGTCCTTGGGACCGCGAATTTTTTCGACCACATCGTCAAGACGCCAGCCAACCACGTCGACCATTGCGCCATCCTTGCCTTGGCCGACCGCGACCACGCGATCGCCCACCTTCAGCTTGCCGCTGAGATCGGCCGGACCGCCAGGAACGATCTCGCGGATTGCTGTGTAATCCTCATCAGGCGTGAGCACCGCTCCAATGCCTTCCAGCGACAGCTTCATGGCGATGTCGAAGTTTTCGCTGGCACGAGGGCCGAGGTAATTAGTGTGCGGCTCGATCGCGCTCGCATACGCGTTCATGAACGTCTGGAACACGTCCTCGCTGCTGATCTGCTGTACCCGCTCCAGATACATGGCGTAACGCTTATCGAGCGTGTCCTTTATGTCTTTGTCGGCCTTGCCGGCCAGCTTCAGGCGCAACCAGTCGTTCTTCACGCGCTGGCGCCAGACCTCGTCGAGTGCAGCGGCGTCGCTTGCCCACGGCGCCTTGGCGCGATCGTACTTGTAGCTTTCATCCTTGCTGAAATCGGTGATGCCAACGCCAATCAGCTTGCGCGCGCCCGCAACGCGCTCGTTGATGCGGGTGCGATAGAGGTTGTAGATGGCGAACGGAACCGCCAGATCGCGCTTGTTGATCGCGTCGTCCATTTCGTCGCGCGCGGGCTTGAATTTATTGATGTCGGCCTGGGTGAAGAACAGGCGCTCACCGTCCAGCGAATCAAGATAGCCGTCAAAGATCTTCTCCGACATGGCGTCATCGAGCGGCAACGGCTTGTAGTGGAAGCGCGACAGGTAACGACTGGCCCAGAGGCCGGCCTCGCCCTGATCTTTCGTCGGCGTCAACGCCGTGGTGATCGGCGTGGCCCCCGCCGGCGGCGGTGTGTTCTTCGCTTCGGCAATGCCGAACAACGCGGTCAGGGCAAAAGCGAGTACGAGGTGACGCATGAGAACTCCAGATCCCGGATGGGGAATGACGACAATACTGGCCGGTAGGCGTGAGTCGGAGGGTACTAGGCGAAGCAGCAACCTTGGTGAAACGTAGCAATGCGGCCAGCGATAACGTTTGCAAGCTGACCGCGGATGCACCGACGCCATCTTCACATCATGGCCGGGCGGTTGCACGAACACATCGAAGTGTACTGACGCTACGCCGAAGGCCGGTCAAATATCACGCCGAAGGATGCCGGTCGTGCTAAGACTAGTGCGCTGCGGCAAAGTTCACGCGAGAAGTCCAACAAGCACCCGCGACTCTCCATCTAAAGCGCGCGACACGACGGTCACGAATCGTGCTTGCCTGCAGCAATTACCGCATATACAATAATTCAGCCATTAGCCACGATCCGGCCAAGCGTCGAACTAACCTGCGCAAACACGGCATCGACCTGCCTGACTGCATGGAGGCGTTCGATGGCCCAATGCTCAGCCGGGAAGATGATCGCGAAGACTATGGAGAGCAACGATTCGTCAGCCTCGGATGGGCGCATGGCCGAGTTGTGGTGCTGGTGTGGACCGACCGCGAGGAAGGGCCAAGACTGATTTCCTGCCGAGAAGCCGAACCCCATGAACGACAAGCCTTCCAGCGCACGTACCCGAAAGGTTGACGTGCCTTACGACCCGAAAAGCAAAGCGCAGACCCAGGACTACTGGGACGGCGCGGTTGCCCACAACGGGGTGGCCGAACTGCGCGCTAAACGTGGTCGCCCTGCAAAATCAGCTGGCGAACGCAAAGAGCAAATCGCCCTGCGCTTGGATAGAGAAGTGTTGGAGTGGTATCGCGCTCAGGGCACCGGCTGGCAAACCCGGATGAATGCTGTCTTGAAAGCGTTTCGGGATGCGACGCTGTAAACGCCGATCAACCGACGTCTAAGTTCAGCGGTTGTCAGAAGCGCCTGGAACCCCGGCAACCATCACCGAGCCGCACTTGACCATGTCATCGGTCAGTTCGGGAAGATCCTCGTATTCACTTCGCTTGACTTGGTGTGAATCGACGCGCTCGAGGTCAGACATCGCGGCGCGGGGCGATTTGGGATCGTTCGCATTCATTTGCGTTGCCCTTGCTGAAGATGTCTTGGATTGATCGGCGTTCTGCGTTGGCGATCACAGTCATGTGGCTATCTGCGACTGACCCAATAGCCTGGTTGACGGCGATGATGGGCGACGGCCAAGACCTGCACCATGCCCGATGCTTCGCGATAGATGATGCTGAAATGGAAGATCTTGAACCGAACACTACGAATATCCGGCGCGTGGATTACGCGAGGGCGCTGAGGCGTTTCGCAGGCAACGGCAACGGCAGCCTTGAATTCTTCGTGATAGCGCTGACCCAGACCGCGTTGCTCGTTTTCGTAGTATGCGACCTGCCGCTCGTGCTCTTCCGCCGCCTGCGGATGCAGCTGATAAATCACCCAAGCAGCGCCTTCACGCGGCTCTCAAGTTCCTCGGCGGTCACTAGCTGCACTTTGCCTTGGTCAATTTCCGCCGCCCTGCGCAGTGCTTCGTGCAGCCAAAGCTGCTCGACATCGACTTCGGATGGCTGGTCAAGGCTATCGAGAAGCACGTGCACGAGTTGCGCCCGTTCTTGCTCGGTAAGGTCCAACACGGCTTGCTTTAGGGCTGCGGAATTCATGGCGTGATCATACCGTTGATAGAAGGATTCGATCGCTGGAAAATTGCGGCCGTTTACAACTCCAGTCGATCAATCTTCGGAGAGTTGCCGAGTCGCTGCCTCTTCTTGGAGCTGACCTAGGCAGGCGAGGTCAGCCCGACTAGAGGCACTGGCCCGCTTAGCTTCAATCGCGGCCAGCCCTTGATGATTCCATAGTTGACGAGACGCGCTAGCACGCTCGGACTGAAACCAAAATTGTACTTCTCCCTCGCCTTTTTCCGCATCGGGTCCATTGATCTGTTTGCACATCGTCACAGCATGGTCTACCACGGAACGATAGCGCGTCGCGGCACAGCCGACCAAAGTGATAAGCCATGCACCAGTTACTAATATCTTCCAGCGCTTCATTGGACTGTTATTCCAAGATCACCATGTGAGCCACCGCATCTCGCTACCCGCTCCCCACAAACCCCGCCGCATGCGCCATTTCATCAGCGTGGTACGAGGAGCGGACCATGGGGCCGGAGGCGACGTGCTGGAAGCCCATGGCGTCGCCGATTTCGGCGAAGTAGTGGAATTCGTCCGGCGTCCAGTAGCGGATCACCGGGTGGTGATGCGCGGTCGGTTGCAGGTACTGGCCGATGGTGACCATGTCGACATCGTGGGCGCGCAGGTCGCGTAGGGTTTCTTCAACCTGCTCCTGCGTTTCGCCGAGGCCGAGCATGATGCCGGACTTGGTTGGCACATCCGGATGCTGCGCCTTGAAGCGCTTGAGCAGGTCGAGCGACCAGGCGTAATCGGCACCGGGGCGCACTTCGCGATACAGATGCGGCACGGTTTCGAGGTTGTGGTTGAACACGTCCGGCGGCTCGACGGCGAGGATTTCCAGCGCGCGTTCCATGCGGCCTTTGCCGCGGAAATCCGGAGTCAAAATTTCGATTCGGATATCGGGACTCAACGCACGAACTTCGCGAATGCAGTCGGCGAAATGCTGGGCGCCGCCATCGCGCAGGTCATCGCGATCCACCGATGTGATCACCACGTAGCGCAGGCGCATGTCCGCGATGGTGCGAGCCAGGTTGGCGGGTTCGCTGCTATCGGGGGGTTTTGGCCGGCCATGCGCGACATCGCAGAACGAACAACGCCGCGTGCAGACTTCGCCCAAGATCATGAAGGTCGCGGTGCCCTTGCTGAAGCACTCATGGATGTTCGGGCAGGACGCTTCTTCGCAGACCGTGACCAGGCGGTTCTCGCGCAAGCGGGCTTTGAGTTCCGCCACCTTGTTGCCGGGCGGAATCTTCACGCGAATCCAAGACGGTTTGCGCAGCAGCGGCGCATCGGCGAAGGCGGCGCGGTTGCGCGCAATCTTGTCCTCGCCCATTTTCTTCTCACCCGCAACCAGCACCGACTCGGCATTGGCGTTGATGGGCTGGCTGCCGATCACGGTCAGCGGAATGGATTTCGGCGTGGCATTCATGCGGATAACTCGACGGTAGATTCGGCCAGTTCTGCCAGCTGCGCGGGCGCGCGCACCACCGTGTAGCCGAACTGGCGGGCAAACTCGTCGATCAGCACATTTTGCACGGCGGCCAACGAGCCCGGACCGCCCAAGTCTAGCAGTTGGGTTACTTGCAACCCGACGAATCCGCAGGGGTTGATGCGGCGAAATGGCTCAAGGTCCATGTCGACGTTGAACGCCAGGCCATGGAACGAACAGCCACGCCGAATGCGCAGCCCGAGTGCGGCAATCTTGGCATCGCCGACGTAAACGCCAGGGGCGCCGCAACGCCGCAGCGCGACGATGTTCCAGTGTTCCAGCGTGTCGATGATGGACTGCTCGATGCGATCAACCAGTTCGCGCACGCCGATGCCGAGCCGGCGCAAATCAATCAACGGGTAACCGACGATCTGGCCGGGGCCGTGATAGGTGACCTGTCCTCCGCGTTCGACCTTGATGACCGGAATGTCGCCCGCGGCGAGGATGTGTTCGGGTTTGCCGGCCTGACCCAGCGTGAAGACCGGATCGTGTTCCAGCAGCCACAACTCGTCGGCGCTATCGGCGTCGCGTCGGTCGGTATAGCGGATCATCGCCTCGCGCATCGGTTGGTACGGCTGCCGGCCCAACTCGCGCACTTGCAGTACGGGTGTGGTCACGGCGCTTGCGTCGTCACAGCGTCCAGCGAATATGAAGCTCCTCGCGCAGCTTCGCGTGCGCAAGGTCGTACAGTTCGCGCGATGGGCAGGTAAAGCTCATCGACACCGAAATATAATTGCCCGCTGACGATGGGCGCACCTTCGTGCTGTCGCCAAGGACGTGCAAATCAATTTCGGCGAGAACTTCCGGCATGCGTACTTCAAGATTCGCCTCGGCCGAGCCGATCGCGGTGATCTCGAAGACGCCGGGGAACTGGAAACCCTGCTCCGGCTGTTGCGCGTGGATGTCGTCGAGATCTTGGACCATCGTTCTTACTGGGCTGGCGTCGGCGCGGCGGTAGGCGCGGATTCTTCGGCATCGCCCTTCCACCACATCCACAGGCCATCGCCGATACGGGTGAAGAGACCGCCTTCCGGCACATCAGCCAACGCAATCAACGGGCGTTCCAGCAAGGTCTTGCCTTCCAATTCCACTTTCAAGGTGCCAATCGCCTGGCCCTTGCTGATTGGAGCGATCAAACGACCGGGCACGATCAGGTTGGCCTTCAAGTCGCCGTAGCGACCACGCGGCATGGTGACAGACACATCTTCGGCAACGCCCAGCGCAACCTTTTTCACATCGCCTTTCCAGACCTCTGGCTCGGCCAATGTCGCGTTGGCGGTGTAGAGGTTATGCGACTCGTAGAAGCGGAAGCCGTAATTGAGCAGAGCCTGATTGTCGTCAGCGCGGCTCTTCTCGCTGGTAGCGCCCATCACGACTGAAATCAGGCGCTGGTCACCACGTTTGGCGGATGCGGCGAGGCAATAACCGGCCGAACTGGTGTGGCCAGTCTTGATTCCGTCGACGGTCGAATCGCGCCACAGCAAGGTGTTGCGATTGTGCTGCTTGATGCCATTCCACTCGTACTCCTTGACGGCGTAGATCGAGTAGTCCTGCGGGTAGTCGTGGATCAGCGCACGGGAAAGTCGCGCCACGTCTGCGGCAGTGGTGTAGTGCTCGGGATTGGGCAGGCCGCTGGCATCCATGTAGTGCGTGCCGGCAAGAGCCAACTTGGCGGCGTACTGGTTCATAAGATCGGCGAATACCGGCTCGGAACCCGCCGTGTGCTCCGCCAGCGCGATGGCGGCATCGTTGCCGGACTGGATGATCATGCCGTGCAGCAAAGCGTCCAGCGGAACTTGGCTGTTCAAGGCGAGGAAACTGGTCGAGCCATCGGTGCCGGCACCACCGGAACGCCAGGCGTTCTCGCTGATGGTGACCATGTCTTCGCGCTTGATCTTGCCGCGTGCCAGCTCCGCCGACACCACGTACGAGGTCATTACCTTGGTGATCGAAGCCGGTTCCACGCGCTCGTCGGGATTGCTGCTAGCCAGGATCTGACCGGTGCCGTAATCCATCAGCACCCAACTTTTGGCAGAGATGGCCGGCGGTGGCGGGATCGGCATGTTGGCGAGCGACGGAACTACTGCCTGCGGAACGGGCTTTGCAACCGGCTGCGGGACGGGAACCGCAGGCTGCGGTGTCTGTGCCAAGCCGGCGATGCTTGCTGTCGCCAGCAAGGCGCCAAGCAGGGATTTGATCAGGGTCGGTCGGCGTGTGCGGAAAACGGGATTCATTTCGGGCGTGTTACCAAGAGAGGAGAGAACATGGATGCGATAGCGTAAACGCTCGTTGCCACGCAAATGCGAAGATTTTGAGAAGTGGTGCGGGCAAATCGCCGCCGACGGGACGATGCTGTCTAATCATCGACCACGACGCGAGACGCGCTGAAGCCGAGTTGCTGCAATCGCCGCGCCAGTGCATCAGCGCCAGCGGCACCGGCTAGCGGCCCTACGCGCACACGATGGATACTGTTGCCGCTGACGTTGACCGTATCGATACGTACCGGTTCAATTCCGGCCGACTTCAGCGCCGCCGCGACACGTTCGGCATTGTCGCGGGCGCCGAACGAGCCCACCTGCAGATACAGCCGCGCCCCGTCGGATGCGGGCTTCGTGGACGCTGGCCGGGCCTTTGCCGCGCGCGCCTGCGTCGGTGCCTCGACGGCGACAGGACGGCGCTCGGGATGCTCGGGATCAATCGCCTGCACTTCGACAAGCCCGGTTCCCTTCGGCCAGATACCGATGCGGACAGCAGCCGCGTAGGACAGGTCGATCAAACGGTTTTCATGAAAAGGGCCGCGATCATTGACACGCACGATCACACTCTTGCCGTTGGAAAGATTGGTCACCCGCGCATAGCTCGGCAGCGGCAGCGATTTGTGTGCCGCGCTGAATAAATGCATGTCGTAGGGCTCCATGCTCGAGGTCATGTAGCCGTGGAACTTGTTGCCGTACCACGACGAGATGCCACGCTCGACGTAGCCAACCGGGCTGTCGAGCACGTGATATTCCTTGCCGAGCACCGAATACGTTGACTTGTTGCCGTAGCGCGAACGCGGTTCACTCTTTGGAACAGGTTCGACCAGCTTGGCGACTTCGCTGGGTGGAAACGAGGGACCGCTATCGTTGGCATCCTTGTAGCGTTGCGACTGCGACTTGCTGACATCGTCGCGCGATCGCGAGGAAGGCGGGGTTGACGGAATTGACGGACGAGTGGTCTGCGCCCTTGTCGTGGTTGCAGGTGCTGCACCACGCCGCGGTTTTTTTGTCTCGCTCGCGCACCCAGTGACCAACAGCAACACAAGCAATGCCGCCAAAGCGGCCCAACCATTGCCTCGATGGATCATTTTGCAGCCGCGACGCCTGCCGTGATTTCGCCGGCGAGTTGCCAAACCGCCATCGAATACAGGGCGCTGCGGTTGTAGCGTGAGATGACGTAGAAATTCTTGAAGGTGATCCAGCGTTCCGGGCCGTACTCACCTTCCAAAGTCAGCAGCGTCGCGGGGCGATCGGCATCCGCGTGTTCAAGTGGCGAATAGCCCCAGGCTTCAAGTTGTTGAACGGTGCTGCTCGGTTCGAGGTTTTCCGGTTTGAAGTCAGTGGTGTTTTCGCTGGCGACGGCGCGCACGGCGACGGGTTGGTCCTTCTCCCAACCGTGTCCGGCGAAATAGCTGGCCACGCTGGCGGTGATGTCGGGCATCGAATTCCACAGATCGATGCGCCCGTCACTGTCGTAGTCAACCGCGAAGTTGGCGATGCTCGACGGCATGAACTGGCCCAATCCCATCGCGCCTGCGTACGAGCCTTTCAACTCGCCGAGCGGATAGGCGAGGTGCTTGCCGTTCAGCAGAAACAACTCGCGCAATTCCGAACGAAAGAACGCGGCGCGCTTGGGATAGTGAAACGCCAGCGTGCTCAGTGCGTCGATGACGCGATAGCTGCCAACATTCTTTCCGTAACTGGTTTCGACGCCGATGATCGCGGCGATAATGCCTACCGGCACGCCGTATTCGGCGCTGACCTTGTCGAGCAATTCGCGGTTTTCCTTGACGAATGCGATACCGTCATCGATGCGTTTGTCGGTCAGGAAGATCGGTCGGTAGTCCTTCCACGCCTTGCCTTCCGCCGGACGCGACATCGCATCGAGAATGCTTTGTCGTGTCTCCGCATCCTTGAGAACGGCCAGCACCTCGGCTTCATTGAGGCCGTCTTCGCGCGCCAGTTGCGCAGCAAATTCCTGAACAGCGGGATCGACCGGCGCAACGGGCATGCTCACAGTTGGCGCGGCGGCCATCGCCAAAGAACTCATCGACAGCACGGTAACGAGCAGCGCAAGCAGCACGCGCAACGAAGAAATACGCAACGGATTCAAGATTAGTACCTTCCGGGAAAGGCTCTACTCTAGCAGCCGACCTCGTCGATCAGCGATCTTTGAACGCAATCGTGTCGAGTGAACAGGGCTGCATGATCGCAGTCCGGCGTGCCGGATCGGACGGCATGTTGAAGGGAAAGATCAGCCAACTGAAGATCCGATCGCGACCCATGTTGTCAACGGTTGGATTGAAGCGAATATGCTGGCCCATGCTCTGGGCGATGCCGCGTAGTTGGCTCTCGGGCTCGACCTTCTGCACCTTGACGTGACTGGTGCTGCCATCGCTTTCCACGATAAACGACACCGCCGCGCACGTGGCCTGGGCGATGCCACGCGCCATGTTCGGCACATCGGCTTCGACTGAACTGTTGTCCAACGTCCAGTAGTACGCGAGCCGTTCGGGTTTCACCGCCTTCGGACCATCCTCAATTTTCTGGGCGAGAGCAATCGGTGCGCACGCACAGATGGCGGCAATGGCGAGGAGTCGTGGAATACGTGTGATGTTCGACATGGGCGTGCCTCCAGTGGCGGGCGAATGACGCAGCGACGCGTAACCTACAACAAACCACGCGAATCGATGCTGACGACGATTGCGCCAGTCAAAGATCGCTCATGCCCTCGGCAATGCCGCCGGGGCCGACGCGCAAGAGCTTCAAGGTGTTGGTGCCGCCGAGCTGGCCGGTATGGTCGCCCGTGGTAAGGATGACCCGGTCTTCCTCCGCAAGCAGGCCCAGCCCGAAGAGATGCTTGACCGCTGCGCGCGCGGCCCCGGTGGGTCCCAGATCCTTGGGATCGAAGTCGATCGCGTAGACATCGCGGTAGATGCGCGTACGACGCCTCGCGGCGGCATGCCGTGACAGCGCGTATATCGGCACCCTGGAACGGAATCGTGAAAGCCAACGCGCAGTTGCGCCGGATTCGGTCAAGGCGACGATGGCGCGCGCGCCAACGCGGTCAGCCAACATCATCGACGCCATCGCGATCGCCTGATCGGTGCGAACGATGGTTTCGTTGCCTACCGGACCGTCACCGGTTGGATCGAACTGGCGTTCCGCGCCCAGACACACCCGGCGCATTGCCGCGACTGCCTTGTCCGGATGCAGGCCCGATGCGGTTTCGGCCGACAACATCACGGCATCGGTGCCATCGATAACTGCGTTGGCAACGTCAAGCACTTCAGCGCGGGTCGGAATGGGCGACTCGACCATCGACTGCATCATCTGTGTCGCCGTGATGACGGCGCGATGGCGTTGCACGGCCTCGCGAATGATTTTTTTCTGCAGACCCGGCAATTCCGCATCGCCGATTTCGACGCCGAGGTCGCCGCGCGCAACCATCACCACGTCGGACGCATCGATGATCTCGGTGAGGTTGGTAATGGCCTCGGTGCGTTCGATTTTCGCGACCAGCGCGGCGTGGCCACCGGCTTCGCGAAGCAGGCTGCGCGCCTGATCGACGTCGGCGGCCGTTTTCACAAACGACACGGCCAGAAAATCCACGCCAATCTCTGCGGCAAGTCGGATGTCGGCGCGGTCTTTGTCCGACAGTGCGGCGACGGTCAGCCCTCCGCCGAGCCGGTTGATGCCCTTGCGATCGGAGAGCTTGCCGCCGACAGTGACAATGCATTCGACCAGCTCGGGCGAGACGCCCGTAACCTCAAGCCCAATCAGGCCGTCGTCGAGCAGCAACAGGTCGCCAGGTTTTACGTCTTTCCACAACTCGTGGTAACCGACGCCGACGCGCGTGGCATCGCCAAGCGGTGCGTCCTCCCGGCAATCCAGGTTAAAGCGATCACCGACATACAGCAACACCGGGCCGTCGGCGAATGCCTCGACACGAATCTTCGGGCCTTGCAGGTCGCCGAGTATCGCCACCTCGATGCCAAGTTCGGTCGCTGCAGCGCGCACGGCTGCCGCGCGGTGGCGATGGTCATCGGGCTTGCCGTGCGAGAAGTTCAGGCGCACGACGTCGACGCCTTCTGTCAGTACCCGCTTGAGCATGTCGCCATCGGTGGCGGGGCCCAGCGTGGCGATAATCTTGGTACGGCGAAGTTGTTCTGGCGCTGAGGTCATTGGGGGAAGTGGTCCTCTTCGAAGTCTGCAACGCTATCACTGCTGTCGTGCTCGGCGCGAGCGTCGCCGGCCGGTGGCTATACTCGGTCGGATGCTGGTCCGGACTGTTTCGGATTTTCTGCATGCATCCTCCGCCCTTGCCAGGAATCCTTGATGACAGACAGCAGCCTGCGTTCGGACGAGCTGTTCGGCCACCCAAAAGGGCTCTACGTTTGTTTCTTCACCGAAATGTGGGAGCGCTTCTCGTTCTACGGAATGAAGGCGCTGTTGCTGCTTTATCTCACCAAATATCACTTATTTGGCGATGACGCCGGCTACGATTTGATTGGCGCTTACGGTGGGCTGGTTTACTGCATTCCCGTCTTCGGCGGACTGCTTGCCGACCGCTGGTTGGGCATGCGCAAGGCAGTAATTTTCGGCGGCATTCTCCTGTGCCTTGGTCATTTCGGCATGGCATTCGAGGGCCATGCGGCAGCGCGCGTTGCCGGTGAAGTCGTCCGTGACGAAGCCTCGCTGCGCGTCTTCTATATGTCGCTGGCGCTGATCATCATGGGCGTCGGTTTTCTGAAGCCGAACATCTCGACCATCGTCGGCAAGCTCTACGCGCCCGACGACGCGCGTCGCGATTCGGGCTTCAGCCTGTTCTACGCCGGCATCAACCTGGGCGCGCTATTTGCGTCGCTGGTGTGTGGTTACCTCGGAGAAACGCTGGGTTGGCGTTACGGTTTCGGCGCTGCTGGCTTCGGCATGTTGCTGGGGCTGGTGTTGTTTCTGTGGGGTCAGAAATACCTGCATGGGCACGCGGAACCGTCCAATCCGGCTCTGCTGCGCGAGCGCGTGATCGGCATACCGCGTGAGTGGCTGATCTACGGCGTCGCGGTACTTGGCCTGGTTCCCGTCGCTGCGCTGATGTGGGCTGCCGCCAACAGCAAGTTTTCCCTCGGCGGAGAAATTTCTCTGGCGTTGATGCTGATGCTGGTCGTGCTGATCGGCGTGCTGACGTGGTTCCTTTGGTTCATCCTGAGCCAGTGCAGCAAGATCGAACGCGATCGCATGATCGCGCTGATGGCGATGATCTTCATGTGCCTGGTGTTCTTCACCCTGTACGAACAGACCTATGGCTCGTGGGTCACCTTCACTGATCGCCTGCTGACCAAAGACATGTTTCCCAGCTTCGTGCGCGCGAAGGAAACCGTGGTCTGGAGCGGTGGTTTCTTCGCCAACATTGGCCAGTTTTTCGGCCATGCGCCGTGGTCGATTTTCTCGCTGGTTCTGGCGCCGCTGTCGTTCATGTTGTCGGCGCAGTTGTCGGATCGCAATCCGGCGTCGACCGCGCCGCGTTGGCTGTTCGGTGGGGTGCTGGTGTTGATGCTGGTGCTGCTGATGCGAGACCTGTTGATCCTGCCGCAGACGGCCGGCTCGCTGACCTACCTCGGCGCGCTGTTCATCGTCTTGCTGGCGCCGATCTTCACCTTTCTTTGGAGTTGGCTGGATCGCTACCGCGCCGACCCGTCGAAGCCGTTCAAAAGCGCGCTTGGACTTTTGTTCGCCGGCCTTTCGTTTATCCCGCTGGCGCTTGCCGCGCAGCAGGTTGGGGTGACCGGTGCGATGGCCAGCGTGTGGTGGCTCGTTGCGGCGTACTTCATTCTGGAAGTCGGCGAAATGTGCCTGTCCCCGGTCGGCCTATCCGCGGTCACCCAGTTGTCAGTGCCGCGCGTGGTCAGCCTGATGATGGGCACGTGGTTCCTGGCGACGGCGTTTTCCGAAGTGCTGGCCGCGTTGTTCGGCAAGCTCGCATCGATTGATATGGTCGAAGGCGAAGCGATCAACATGGTGGAAGCCGCAGCCAAGTACGAACACCTGTTCTGGCTGCTGATGTGGATAGGACTTGCCTGCGGAGCCATCGCGTTCCTGTTCGTACTGCCGTTGAAAAAGCTGATGCACGGCGTCAAGTAATCGCCTCAATCCCAACCCCGTGCCACGCGCGGCAATCGAATCCGCAGGAGATCAGCACCCCATGAGCAACGACAAGAAGCCGCTGCGCCGCTCGCGCAGCAACAAGATGATCGGCGGCGTCATCGGCGGCCTGGCCGAGTACTACCAGTTCAGCCCGAATGGCCTGCGCATTATCTACGTGATTGTGTCGATCCTTTCGGCGGCGTTCCCCGGCATCCTGGTCTACCTGATTCTGTGGATGCTGATTCCCAAGGAGTCCGCGGTCTAGTCGCTCGCCTCGATCAGCGTGTAGGAAATTTCTTACACGAAGTTACGCGATCGTCCAATTCCCTTCGCGCTCGTCCGGCCCACTATCGCTGCACACGGAAGCGAAGCGCCGACGGACAGGGACGAGGGCGCCGGGACACGGATTCGCATTCACAGTCCGGGGAAGGTCGTTGAATGCGCAGGGAAGCACGTGGCAGCATCGTTGCGCCGCATCACAAGGTAGTACTGCGGCGCAGCTTTTCCTTTCGATTTCGGAGTCAAACCATGAGCACCATGCACGCCATCGACGATCTTGCGCAGCGGCTGGCCGAACTTGTTCCGCCGGGCTTGAAAGACGCTCGCGAAGACCTCGGCAGCAACTTCAAGTCGGCACTGCAAGCTGGCCTGCGCAAGCTCGATGTGGTCACCCGCGACGAATTCGACGTGCAGCGCCTCGTGCTGCTGCGTACCCGCGAAAAGATCGAGCAGCTGGAACATCAGGTCGCCGCATTGGAACGTCACATCGCCAACAAATCTGCCGGCCAACCCGCCGACAAGGGCTGAGCGATCCGGCGCTTGCCGGAATCGCCTGATCCGCCAAGGAATGGCCGATGAGCATCGCCGTCGCCTTTAGTCGCGCCCAGGACGGCATCTCCGCGCCGCTGGTGACCTGCGAAGTGCATCTGTCCGGCGGCTTGCCGGGAACCTCGATTGTGGGCTTGCCGGAAACAGCCGTGAAGGAATCGCGTGACCGCGTTCGCGCCGCAATTCTGACGGCGCAACTGGATTACCCCGCACGCCGCGTTACTGTGAATCTCGCACCTGCCGACCTGCCCAAATTTGGCGGTCGATTCGACCTGCCGATTGCACTCGGCATCATTGCGGCGAATGGCGGCCTGCCGCGCGATTCGCTGGCCGGTCACGAATTCATCGGCGAACTGGCGTTGACCGGTGCGTTGCGTCCAGTGATCGGCGTATTGCCGGCCGTGTTGCAGGCGGCACGCGCTGGCCGACGCATCGTGGTGCCGCGCCAGAATGCAGCCGAGGCGGCGCTGGTTGCCAACGCAGACGTACGCGTTGCCGATTCACTGTTGCAGGTTTGCGCGCACCTGGCAGGTCGGGGCGATCTGTTGCATGCGCAAGCCGCTCCGGTCACTCAAACGACGGGCTACGAACCCGACCTTTCCGAAGTGCGTGGCCAACCGCAGGCACGTCGTGCGCTCGAGATTGCTGCGGCTGGATCTCATAATTTACTTTTGGTCGGGCCGCCCGGCACAGGCAAGACGATGTTGGCGAGTCGCTTGCCCGGCATCCTGCCAGCGATGACCGAAGCCGAAGCGCTCGAGGTCGCCGCCGTGCGCTCAGTTGCTGGCATGGGCAACGATTCGACCGACTGGAAGCGCCGACCATTTCGCAATCCGCATCACACGGCATCTGCCGTTGCGCTGATCGGGGGTGGTGTGAATTCCAACGAATGTTGCGACGCTCTACTTAAAGGTGCGACTAGCGTAGATTCTGGGACGGCGAAGCTTACGGTACGCGAATGCAGCTCTTTGAAGATCACTCTCCTCTCCCGCCGGGGCTATGGCTCGTTAAGTGGATCGACCGATTTCGGCTTGGCCACGACGCGGAATCACCTAAAGTGGACTTCGCGCTCCAGAAGCTTCCGTTTGCAGACATCGAGAACGCTGAGACGCTGAGCATCGATGACATCGCCGAAATGTTGGGCAGCAAGCCGAGGACTGCGACGACACCTGAGATCATGTGCAAGTCTTTGCTCGCGGGGTACATCCCATTGGTGAGCGTTGGCGACGTGTTCGAGGGATCGCATCGCGTTGGTAGGCTTCCGCAGGCATCTCGTCGAGTTACGCTCGACGGGAACTCAGATATCGCGGATCTCCGAATCGGATCATTGATCGACGCACCGCCTGACTGGAGCGCGACAGCATTTCGAGTGCTGAACCGTTTCGAATACCAGCTCGGTGGCATCCAAGGTGTTGAGGAATCGAGATGCCTGGTTTTTCGCCAAGGCAGGACCGAATACATTTTGCCGAAGCTGGCAATTTTTCGTGCTTTCTACTGCTTGAGTTCCAAGCTGATCAACGCGCTTTGCAGTGGTCCTTGGCCGCACCGAGCAAGCGAATTGATATCCTTCAAGAACTACGAGTCCGGAATTACGACCGGTCTCTGCCCTGTATCCGGGTCTTGGAAGATAGTCGTCCAAGATCGGGATTTGTTACCCATAGCTCACGTGCTCGCTCTCCTGTGGTTCGACGATCACGCCCGGAAGCAGGCGGAGTCTCTCTATACCGACTCTCGTCTTCAGAACGCGGCGCTTCGCGGCGCTGATGGGCGAAGCTGGTACGCAAGCGCAAACATTCCCCATCGATTGGAACCGTTGCCCTTCCTCCTAGGATTGCAGGGTTTCAGCCTTCGTCCATTTCGGCCTTCTCGCGGCCACGAAAACCGTGAACGGTTCTTGATCACTTCGATCACCGGCTCCTCGTGGTCATTGCCTGATCAGTTGATCGAATTCGAAGTAGACGGTAGCAACGCTCAGGGCGAAGAGCGGCATCCATCCGAGGGCGACCAGCCTTTCAGGCGAGGTAGAGCGTCGGTTGAGGGTGATCCGAATGCGGTAGGCACGTCCGTGTCAGACCCAAACCCGAACGATCCAACCAATGTTTTTGTCGGGAACTCGTTCGAGTACTTCAATGAGCCGAAGCTGCAACGCCAGCAAAAAAAGAGCAGCAAGAGCTATTCCACTGCCTCGCAGCCGTACAACGACGGTGCAGCTTCTCTAGTCTCTGGAGGGACCCCAGGCAGCGCGGGCGCCTCTCCGGCACCAGCGGACGCACTTCAACGCATACGCGCTCGTTCACTACAGTTCGAGTTCCTTTTTCGTGCGCTGCAAGAATTGCGGTCAACCGCGACGATCACGTCTTTCGAACCCGTGACTACCACGGACTCAGGCCTTGGAATCGTCCGAAATGGGTTTGGTTGCTGGAGCTTGCTCCGAGCTAAGCATCGGAGAGAACGGTCACTCCCCAAGCGTGGCTGGGAGGTCGTGCATGAGCGAGCGGCAGGTCAACCTAACGCCGCCGAGTTGGGACTTTCATCCCGGCATGCAAGATGCGTATTGATATTACGCGTACACCTACATTTTCGACAGATCATTCTACTGGAGATTGAGCCACGTCCCCAGGAAAGCGCCTACTGCATGGTAGCTTTTGAGCAAGACCACGCGCTGTCCCCGTGGTCAGTTGCGCCGGCGCTCGACGCAATCCGCGAGCACGAAGGCAGATTCAAAGAAGCCGATTTAGCCTCCGCCTTCGCGACGGTAACCTCCAACAAAGTCGTCGCCATCCGGCACTACTACACTTACAAAACAACCGACGGTACGAAGCAGGAGACCGCTACAGGTATTCGAGCGGACATCCTCGAAAGATCGCTACTCGGGATTCCATCGGCGAATTTAGGCGTTTGTTCATAGTCATTGTCTCGACCAAAAAGTTATGCTGAACTGATGAACATAGGGGCTGTATTTGAATCCTGACCTTTTGAGGTAGCGCGTCATGCAAACTAGGCTGAATCTGCAAATTGTCTGCCCGGCGGGGGTCTCCAAGGAGTGTGAAAACCTTCTGGCAAATGAGGCTCATCTACTTGCAACCTACCGCACGTTTAGCGTGCGCCAGCGAGCAGATATTTTCGCCGCAATGACCGTTATAGGTCTTGGGCTGGCAGTTCAGGTTGTTCGGTGTCATACCAACTTTTTGACCACTGACGCTAGCCGATAGAAATGTCCCTGAAGCGCTAGCCAAGTAAGCCCTTGGTATCGTCCCAATCGAACTCGCAGGTACCTACCGAAATCGTTAGAAAAGATTTTTTGTGAAGTGATCTGCGGCTGCGGCAAAGCCGCCGCAAAGTTGGATTGGTGAGTTCTGAATGGACATCAAGGGAGTTGCAATGGCAAGCATTTACAAAAGCTATCCGCACTACATTCCAATCGTGAAGTGGCAGAAATGGGAGCGGCGGGCGTTGGTTGAAATGGACAGATCCGTGTCCCAGCGTGTGCTTCCATGTGTCGAAGTACGCGACTCAAGTCAGCATGCCAATATGCTCAGTCAGTACGACAATACGTGGAAGAGGCCTGGCTTGGTCGACTACGCGAATCCTCAAGGGGTGTTGACACCGCCACGACTCGCTGAGTTGCTTGCATTTCTTCGCCTGCCCACAGGCTCGTCCGCGCTAGCCTCTCCGGTACTGAGTCCCAATGTCACGGCATCAACGCTATCACGAGTCAAAAATGTACTCGGCGACCGTCAAATGACGCTTCGACTCCGCGTCGATGACGCCGATACCGCTATCCAGCATCTGCCCGCACTACAGAAATTAATGGGAATGCCTGAGGCGTTAGGCTGCGTTGACAGGCTG
>JBBSTF010000012.1:0-64666 GCA_038236135.1 Lysobacterales bacterium | reverse complement strand
CCGATCGGCGTCGCCCTGGTTGCGGTTGTCCGATGCAATCAACAGCGACGAGTAGTCGGCGATCCATTCCCATACCAGGCCGTGCAGGTCTTGCACGCCATAGGCATTGGCTGCCTGCAGGCCAACGCGCGGCAGCGCCGTGGTGGAAGGCCGCGCGTACCAGCCGAGGATGCGCTCGCGCCAGGCCGGATCCTTTCGCGCATCGAACTGCGTCTCGTCAGCGGCAGCGGCGTATTCCCATTCCGACCATGTCGGCAGTCGTGCGCTTTGCGCTTCGCAATATGCCGATGCGGCAAACCAACTGACCTGGGTCACGGGCTGTTCTGGCAATACAGCATTGCCGAGTTCGGTAGAGCCGCCCCATTGCGACAAATAGCGTGGCTCGGCGAAAACCGACGCCACCTTGTCGCGCTGCCATTGCGGATTGCCTTGCACGAAGGCGAGGAAATTGGCATTCGTCACCGGAACCTTTTGCAGCTCAAACGCGCCGACCGAGGTGATCGGCGCGTCTTCATACTTGAGTGCCGACTGATAGCTGCCCGCGGGCAGTTGCACCCAAGCCGCGCTGCTCGCGAACGCAGCGAGGGGCACAGTGAGCACCAGCATGGCAGCAAGGCGATGCATGACGATCAGTGGCCCTCGCCTTCAGCAGGCTTCGCCGCTTGTTCCATGCGCGCCTTCGCGGCATCTTCCTTGCTGATGACACCACCGGGATTACCCCAGCTGTTGAGCACGTACGTGGCGATGTTGGCCACTTCGTCATCGGTCAACTGAAGCATCGGCGGCATCACCGAGTTGTATTCCTTGCCGTTGACGGTGACCTTGCCGGTCAGGCCGTGCAACATGATGTGCGGCACACGCTGGGGATCGGCCTTGATGTAGTCCGAGCCAGCCAGTGGCGGGAACACGCCTTCCAACCCTTGCCCATTGCCTTGATGGCAGGTGGAACACGTTCCGGTGAACAGCGCTTCGCCTGCCTTGATCTGCTCTTCCTTGGTCAATATTCCGCCGGCCTTCGCTACAGCCGCCGCACTCACAGCGGCCATGTTGCCGCCGCTGGCGCGATCACCCAGATAGGTTTCGTCCACTTCCTTGCCGGAATAGATGGCCTTGTTCTCGGGACCCTCGGCCTTGAGGATGCCGAGTGCGCCCTTGTTGAACGCGCGGAAGATGGAGTGGTCAACCAACACGTAGCTGCCCGGCACTTCGACATGGAACTGCATGATCGCCGCGCCACCCGAGGGAATCATCGTGGTCTGCACGTTTTCCTGGAAGTTGGTGCCGCCCTCGTACCAGACCTTGTCGAAGATCTCGCCAATCACATGGAAACTCGACACCAGGTTTGGTCCACCGTTGCCGACGAACAGGCGCACATTCTCGCCAGTCTTCGCGGTCAAGGCCTTGTCGCCGGTGAGCGCGCCTTCGCTGCCGTTGAACAAGACGTAGGTCGGGTTCTCGTCGATGCCCTTCTGCATGTCAAAACCCTGATGACCCTTCTCGCGATACTTGCCGGTCGTATAGAAATCGCCCTGCATCACGTAGTACTCCTTGTCGACCGGTGCCAGGCCTTCCGGCGGTTCGACCAGGATCAGGCCGTACATGCCGTTGGCGATATGCATGCCGACGGGCGCAGTGGCGCAGTGGTAAACAAACAGGCCCGCGTTGAGCGCCTTGAAGGTGAATTGGCTGGCGTGGCCGGGTGCGGTGAAGCTGGATGCGGCGCCACCACCGGGGCCGGTCACACCATGCAGGTCGATGTTGTGGGGCATTTTGCTGTCGGGCGCATTGCGCAGGTGAAATACCACGGTGTCACCCTGTCGCACGCGGATGAAACTGCCCGGCACGGTGCCGCCGAAGGTCCAGAACGTGTAGTTGACGCCTTCGGAAATCGGCATCTCCTTTTCAATCACCTCGAGGGTGACGTTGACCTTGGCCGGCGCGCTGCGACCGGTCGGCGGCGGCACATGCGGTGGCGACGTCAACACCGCATCAATCGGCTCACCCTGCGGCGGGCCGAAGTCGCCTTTGAGCGAACCGCCCGTTTCGCCCGGTGTCGTCGTGGCTGCCTTCGCAGTGGCCGCTTCGGCAGCATTGCGGGAATCGTTGCAGCCGGCGAGTACAAGTACCGCAACAATCAACAGGCCAACGGAAATATTCTTCATGGTGTCGAATCTCCACCTTGGTGAAAGGGATGATTGATATGGTCCGCAAATGTGCAGAGCGCTGCGTTGACCCAGATCAAGCCGATCCGGGAACTCTCGTCGAAACCACGTGTTCGCATAGCAGAAAGCCGTTCGCTTGACTTGGCTCAACGCGGGTGGTCGAGACAGGGGTAATGCTTGGCACACTCTTTGGAGCGTTTGCCATGACCGTAAAACCCGCTTGCACCCTGGTCCTTTTCTTCTGCCTTTGCGCGGTGGCTTCGGCACAGACGCCAACGATGCAGCCCGAATGGAACCTGCGCCTGCGCCACGAGAATGTCGACGATGCGGCATTCGCCGACAAGGCACGCGCTGATACGTTGCGGCTGCGTGCCGGGTTGCGATTCGCGTTCGCCGAGCACTGGTCGGCATTGCTCGAAGGTGAAGGGGTGCTTGCTGCGGATGACCACTACAACAGTGGTGCCAACGGTCAGACACGTTATCCGGCAGTAATCGATCCCGAAGGCGCGGAACTCAACCAGGCCTGGATCGCTTGGCATGACACGCGCTTTGCGGCCACGCTCGGTCGACAGCGCATCCTGCTCGACAACCAGCGCTGGGTCGGCAATGTCGGCTGGCGCCAGAACGAGCAGACCTACGACGCGCTGGCAACCGAGTGGAAAGCCACCGATGCGTTGACGCTGAAATACGACTGGCTCGCCAGCGTGCAACGCATCAATGGAAATCGCGCCCGCGATCCACTCGCACGCGACCGCGATCTCAACACGCACTTGTTCAACGTCGGCTACACGCGCGGCTTGCAGCAATGGGTCGGCTACGCGTACCTGCATAACGATCTTGATGTCGCCAGCGCATCGACGGCTACGTTCGGCTTGCGCTGGAGCGGTGACTGGGTCGCCAATGGCAGTGGCTGGGCGTGGACAGCGGAGGCAGCGCGTCAAAGCGACTACGCAGACAACCCGCTCGGTTTTTCTCACAGCTATTGGTTACTCGAGCCTGCCTATTCCTTGCGCGGGATCACCTACAAGCTGGGCTGGGAACATCTGGGTGGCGACGGCCGCCACGCGCTACAAACCCCGCTCGCGACCCTGCACGCATTCAACGGCTGGGCCGACAAATTCGGGATCACTCCAGCGGGTGGATTGGAAGATCGTTACCTTTCGGTGGGCGGCAAATTCGGACATATCGGCGAAGGTCGCTACGCCTGGGCGGTCGCCTATCACGACTATCGCGCCGACACCTCAACGGCGGGCATTTCGAACTACGGCCACGAATGGGCCGCGTCACTCGGCTTTCCGCTCGCAAAAGGTCTGACCGCACTCGTCAAGCTGGCCGACTACCGCAGTGATGGATTTGCGCGTGACACCACCAAGTTCTGGCTGCAACTGGAATGGGTCGGTCCAAAGTAGCGGGCGACAGCGCGCGCCGAGGGAATGACGCGTTACCTCAAATGCTTGTGCGTGCAGCCAGTCAACCCTGCTCGGAGAGGGTCGCGCACGGCACCGATCAACTATTCAATGGCGGTGCTTGAATTCCAATTCGGATCGTCGAACAGGCGCTGATAGTCGAGCAGCGCTGCGCGCAGGCTCGCCATGGCGGCCTTGTCCTTCAGGTCCGACTTCAGCCCGGCGCTGCCGTGAACCAGCTTGGCAATGACCTGGTGCAAGACCGCATCGGCGTCTGGACTGAGCTTGCAGTTGGCGAAGATGTGCTGGATCGACTGGTCAATCATTGCAACCTCGGCCAACGCCTGTTGCCGGCTCATGTGATCTCTCTGAAGGTGCCGGAGCGCCTCGACTGACGTGCGAATGTTGGCCATGCCCATGCGCAACGGTGCATCGGTGGCCCAGCCTTGCGCTGGCGCCTGCGCGGCTGCGGACGTGGCGGCTTCATGTTCGTGCTGCGCATGATCCTGCGCGACGGCGGGTGCAACGGCACCCAGGCAGAACAATCCCGAAATAACGATGGAAAACTTGAGAAGCTGCATTGGAAACCTCCTGAAGGTGGTCTTGCCGACAGTCACTCCATGCTGGGTCGAACGTGCAGACGGAGCACTGATCCAGCCCGACTATGGACCCTTTGGCGGATTTCGCCACTATGCGGGAATGGTCCCGGCACGAACGATGTGTTCAGCGCGTCGCCGAAACCGTCGCAATCCGCGCGCGCAATGTTTCCAACGCCGGCCCGGGATCGACGCCTTGCCCGGCCAACCAATCCGAGTCGAACAGCGTTTCGCCATAGCGATCACCACGATCACACAGCAGGCTGACGATGCTGCCGGCCTCGCCGCGCTCGCGCATGCGCTCGGCCAGCCGCAGGCACGCGACCAGGTTCGTTCCGGATGAGCCGCCGTAGCGCTGGCCGAGGAAATCTTCAAGCAACCACGCCGCGGCAATCGAATCGGTGTCGTCGATCTCCTCAACGGCATCAACAATCTCGAAGATAAATCCGGGCTCCACGCGCGGTCGGCCGATGCCTTCGATCAAGGTCGCACGATCAGCGCAGACAGTGCGATCACTCGACTTCCAGCCACGCGCGAACGCAGCGCCGGATGGTTCGGCGATACACAGCCGTGTGTCGAGACTGCGATAGCGCAAATAGCGACCGATTGTCGCCGAGGTGCCACCGGTTCCCGCTCCACAGACGATCCACGCAGGCACGGCGTGCGGCTCTGCGGAAAGTTGACCAAGGATGGATTCGGCGATGTTGTTGTTGCCGCGCCAATCGGTCGCGCGCTCCGCCAAACCAAACTGATCGAGGTGACACGCACCGCGCGCTGCGTGGTCAGCAGCACGCGCATGGACCTGCGCCGCATCGTCGACCAGATCGCAGGTGCCGCCCAATGCCTGCACGTCGCGAATCTTGCGTGGCGCGGTAGAGGCCGGCATCACGGCGGTAAATGACAGGCCCAGCAGGCGTGCGAACCAGGCCTCCGAAATGGCCGTGCTGCCTGACGATGCGTCGACGACTGCCTGGCCCGGTCGCAAGCGACCGTTGCACAACGCGTACAAATACAGTGAACGTGCAAGCCGATGCTTCAGGCTGCCCGACGGATGCGCGGATTCGTCCTTGAAATAAAACCCGATGTCGGGAAAGGCCGGCAGGTCGATGCGCAGCAAATGCGTATCCGCAGAGCGCGCGGCCTCGCGTCGCAATTGAGCGAGCGCATGGTGTACCCAGGCGCGTTCTGCGTCGTTCGCTGCCCGTGATTGTCCGTCCGTCATCGCAGCCACACCAGCCATCCGAGCGGATGATGAGCCAGCGCAATGCCGATCATCGCCAGATAAACCAATAGCGCCGCCACGTAGCAAATTGTTCGCGTGCGCGGCGTCCGACCGCGCTTGAGCGCGAACGTGCCCAAGCCCACGTAGACAAAAAGCAACCCGATCTTCGCCGTCAACCAACCGTTCGCGAACATCGCGCCAGGCAAGATCATCAACAGCATCAACGCCGCAGTTATCAGCACGGTGTCGATGCTGTAGCTGAGATAGCGAACGGGCGCGGCCATCGCGAAGTGCGACTTGCCGATCCGCACCAACAGGCCACGCAGCAGGAAAATGACACCGCTGCAAATGACGGCCGCTACGTGCACCCATTTTATCTGCGAGTAGAACTCGATCATCGCGCTGCCCGCATTGGCGCTGCGCTCATCCGGGCTTGCCGTCCGCGCGCGGCGAGAGGGTGATGCGTCCGATCCGCACGACCCACGGCGTGAATGCGACCAGCCAGCCGATGGCTGCCGCGGCCTGCCAGGCGAAATGATCGGGCAGCAGTTCCGCAACAATGCGCATCACTGCGACCAGTTGCACGGCGATGAAGGCGAACCACGCCGCGCCTGGCATCGTCATGGGGCGTCCAGAATGACCTTGGGTAACGCGGGTCACCATCGCGATCAGTGCGCTTCCAAAGAAACCAATGAACAAGGCGTGCGCCGGTGCGCGGCCGAGCCAGTCGATGCCGCTCACCGCGTAAGCAATGCTCTGTCCGACGTACAGTGCAAAGGTCACCGGTAACCACGCCAGCGCCACGAACAAAACGGCGAGGATGCGCGGCTTTTGTCCACGCGGCCACCAGCGCCACAGCATCGTTGCGGTCAAACCGAGCAAGGGCAGATCGACCAGCCACAGCCAGTCGTTCGCGTGCAAAAGTTCCAGCGCAATGTGGCCGAGCACCAGCGGCCAGAAAACCGCCAGCAACCACATCGGTCGCCACGGTTTGTAGCCTACGACGACGCTCGCGGCGAAGAACGGAAACATGCGATGGGCGACGGTCACGTACACAGGCAACAACAATCCGAACGTGCCGATCTTGATGTTGACGAATGCCCACGTTGACGGCGCTCCGAATAAGACTGCACCCCACGCAAGCAGTCCGACCAGCCCCATCACCAGCCCAGCAAAACACGAGCGCGCGTGCCAGGTCGTGCCCTGCTCACGCCAGAGCAAGGGCCCCAACGTTGCCAGACCCGCGAGCCATCCTGCCAAGGTCATCCAGAAGCCGACGACGACGCCAACTTCCCAACCCATCGCACCAAGCAGCGTCGCAATCTGCCCGCCGAACATGCCGATGCCAATCGGTGCGTAACGCCAGCGCGGAAAATCTGGCAGCCCCATCCAGCGCGGGAACGTGGTCAAGAGAAAACCGAAGAAGAAGCTCGGCAGCACCTGGTACTGCATCACGAAAGCGTGGATCCAGCCGGCATAAGGCGTCGGCTGCGGCACTACCAGCACCGGCCAGCGCATCCCGACCAGCCACGCCGCCCACCACAGCATTGCCAGCAACAAGTTGGTCGCACCGATGAAAAACATCAGTCGATGCGGCGCGACACCAAGCAAGCGTGGCGAGATGCCTGATTCGATGCGGGATAGGGTGGTCATCGACCTACTCTAGCCGCCTGTCTCGATCATGCCTTGACGCAGATCACTCGCTGTTACAAAAAGCCCTTCAGCTTGGCGGCCAGCCATGGAGAAATCGCCGTGACCAAAAGCACCAAGGTCCAGATATTTCCGTCCTTGAACGTGTAGGCCTCCAGGATTTCTGATAGTGCCCTCCCACGAAGAAAACCGAATGAAAACTCGAACGTCAGCGTGAGCAGCAGCCATCCCAGTCCGATAGCAATGAATTTCGTACCCCCCAAAAAACCAAACCATGGTAGCGAAAGGTAGGCCACGATCAGGATGAGACAGGACAGGATCAGGCCACTCGATAGCATTCCCCCCGACTTGCCGAGCGCAGGAATGAGGACTGCTTCGCGAAGAAAGCCGTTGGCCATGGCCAGCACAAGAATGACTGCCCAAACGACCAACGTCTTGACGACGACTGCAAGCGACATGGCTCTTCCTCATTCGCTCGACAAGAGTTTTTCCCCTGTCATCCGCGACCGTCGCACCCCGCTGGGGAGCGACTCCCAAGCAGAACACCACTCTGGACTCAACCCATGGTGGACTCAGTCGCGCAACACCGGAGCTGCCAATGTTTCAAGCGCCTTGAGTCCAACCAGTTCCACCTCACGCCGCTCGATCCGGAGCAGGCCATCGTCCTGCAGTCGCTTCAATACCCGGCTCACCGTCTCAGGCGCCAATCGCAAGTAGTTGGCTATGTCGGTTCGTGCCATGGTTAGCCGAAAACGGGTGGCAGAGAAGCCGCGTGCGGCCAGTCGCCGCGAGAACTCGATCAGGAAGGCCGCCATGCGCTGATCCGCCGACCAATCACCGGCCAGTTGCAAGGCCTTGCCTATGTCGCGACTCATCAGCTTGAACAACTGTTTCTGCAGACCGGGCAGGCGACTCGCAAGTGTCGACAGCTTGGGGAAGGAAAAACGGCAGAGCATCACCGTATCCAGCGCTACCGCGTTGCAGGGATAGCGATCACCGTCGATCGCATTGAGGCCGATGATTTCGCCAGGCAGGTGAAACCCGAGCACATGCTCGCGACCGTCATCATCGATGATGTAGGTCTTGACCGTGCCGGCGCGCACGGCGGCAATCGCATCGAAGCGATCGCCCTCCCGGAATACGTGATCGCCTTCGTGCAGCGGGCCGATATGTTCGACCAGCATGTGCAGATCTCCCAGTGAAGACTTATCCATGCCTTCGGCGACGCAGGCTTGCGAGAACGCGCAGGTGGAACAGAATCGACGCAGGTCACCGTCATCGGCGACGACGCTGGGATCGAAACGGGGAAATGTGACAACGCCGGTCATGCCGGCCCCTGCGCGACGCTCAGATGGCGTGCGAATAAGGTGGCGACGCAGGCTTCAGCCCGGCGCCACCGGTATCGAGATATCGATCGAAGCACATCGCGATGTTACGCAACAACAGGCGTCCCAGGGTGGTTGCAGCAACACGATCATGCGCCAGCGTCACCAAACCATCGGCAGCCATTGGCGCCAATCGCGCCAGCGAGTCGGCGAAATACTGTTCGAAATCGATTGCATAGCGACGTTCCAGCGCTGCGACCGGAATTTCACCCTGGCACATCAAGGCCTGAATCAAATCGGCGCGCAGACAATCGTCTTCATCCATGCGCATGCCACGAAACACAGGCAACCGACCGTCGTCGATAGCCGCCTGCCATGCCTCGAGGTCGCGTGGATTCTGACTGAAGGTGTCGCCAATGTGGCTGATCGCGCTAACCCCGAAACCGATCAAATCGCTGTCGGCGTGCGTGGTGTAGCCCATGAAGTTGCGATGCAGGCTACCGTTGGCTTGCGCCTCCGCAAGGTCGTCATCTGGCAACGAAAAATGATCCATGCCGATATAGACGTAACCGGCGGCATCCAGTTTCTCGATCGCCAGTTGCAGCAGCCCGAGCTTTTCTTCCGCGCTCGGCAAGTCGGTAGATTCAATTTGCCGCTGCGCCTTGAAGAGTTGCGGCATATGCGCATAGCCGTATACCGCCAAACGATCGGGTCGTGCCTTGGTGACGATGTCGAGCGTGCGTGCGAAACCCTCGCGGGTCTGCTTCGGCAGGCCGTAGATCAGGTCAACATTGATCGAGCGCATCCCGCTGTCGCGACAGGCATCGATGATGGCCAGCGTTTCGTCTACGTCCTGGATGCGGTTGACAGCAGCCTGCACGTCCGCGTCGAAATCCTGCACGCCAAGGCTGGCGCGATTGAAACCAATAGCGGCCAACTCGGTCACTTCAGCGGGAGTGACGAATCGCGGATCCAGTTCAATTGAAATATCTCGCTTGCTTGAATTGCTGAAATTGAAATTGTGGCGCAATGAATCCATCACCTCGCCTAATTGCGTCGGCGACAGAAAATTGGGCGTCCCACCTCCAAAGTGGCATTGGATGACATCGCGATCCCGATCAAACAACTCCGGCATCATCGCGATCTCGCGGTACAGGCGCACCAAGTAGCTTTCCGAACGGGCCTTGTCGCGGGTGATGATTCGGTTGCAGCCACAGTAGAAGCACGGGCTGGTGCAATACGGAATGTGCAGGTACAGCGATAACCGGCGCGGAATCGGATCGCCATTGCTCGCCGCCGCCGCCTCGCGCAACTGTGCTTCACCGAAGCTCTCATGGAACTGCGGCGCGGTTGGGTACGAGGTGTAACGCGGCCCCGGCCGGTCGTAACGACGCAGCAGGTCCGGATCAATGTGGGGCATGGCGGCAGACATGGCAGCAACGTAGTCCCGCCGCCCGTGCGATGCCTTGACCCAAATCAAATCATCGGTTGATCAGCCACAGATGCACTGATCGGATCTTTGCGGGTGGTCTGGTATCAGGATAATTGACCGATCAGTGTGACAGCCCGCCCGGCTCGCGTGATGGCCGACGAGTATGCCCTGCTTTTGCAGAAATCAATCAGAATCGAATGTTTGCGGCCAGTACCTCAGCATCCACGCCCAGAAAAGAATGGCCATGGCGAACACTATCCGTGTGCCTGTGCCGGGAAATTCAAAAAGCAGGTTGACCCACGCATGCAACGTCACTGAGACCAGCACTGCGCGGCTGCGCGTTACGGCAGTGTCGAACACCGCACTCAGCACAATGCAGGACAGCGGATACCAAGCAAGGTAGGCGATCAGGTGGCCGGCATCGCGCCCGACGAAAAGATTACTGAAGTGCCAGCCACACCACATTGCCCCGACCAGAGTCCAGCGCTTGTACTGAGGCAGAGAAGCCAGCGCGTCCTGCAGGAACCCACGCCACCCGAGTTCTTCACCCAGAGTATTGAACAATCCAACCAACGCCAGCACGAGTACCAATGCGTGCACTGGAGGCGCACCCGGATACATCGGTATTCCTGCGATAGCGAGCGCGGCCATGGGTACGAAATAGAACGCCAGCGCTCGCCAGGGTCGACCCCCGGTGATTGTAGTGCGGCTTGGACAGGAATGGCGAAAGACGCGCCAGCAGACCAGTGCTGCGATGCCTGGCCCCCACATGATCACCGTGGTTTTTAGAAAACCCGGCCCGGGCAGTGAATGGAACCATCGAAAGTGAAAATCGCGCAGCCAGAAGAACGGCCAAGACCACGCACAAGCAACGACGTAAAAGAGCGCGACCGCTCGCCACGCAACGGCCGGGGGGCGTGCGATGCCTGGCAATTCAAGCTTGGTCATCGCATCCGGCGTTTCGGTCAGCAGCGTCGCGGTCATTCCCTGATCGGCGTGGTCTGCACGTTAACCACGCGCCATTGCCCAGCATTGCGGATGTAGACATCCGTAAAACGGTAGTGGCTGCTAAACGCCTTTCCATCCCACGTGCCATGCATTTTGGTGATGCCTGTAACCAGTGCCGTATCGGCTTCGACGCGCACTTCGAAGTCTTCCACTGTGTAGGGAGCAATGGTCAATCGATCGTCCATCAGATTGGCCACGAAAGCGGTTTCGTCCGCCTTGCTGCCATCGCTGCCAATCTGCATGAAATGCGCGCCGATCTTGGATTGGATCGCCTTGCGATCCTTTTTGACGATGGCGAGATCCCAGGCATCTGCCTGGCGCTTGAGTTGCGATGCGTCACGGTCATAGGTGGGAGGCGCGGCGAGTGCTGAAAGGGCGAAGGTCAACAGCATTGGAAAGACCGCCAGTGAAAGAATCGTCATTGAATTTCCTCACGTAAAAAGACAAATGATGCAACGCCATCATTGCATCGGGGCGAAAACTGGCAGGCTTTGCGAAGCACGGTTCGCAATGGCGAAGTGAGTTTTCCAATATCAGTCAAGCTGGCTGTAGCTCAACAACTCGAACTCCTGCGTATCGTTCTTGTTGTGGGTAAGACCGCCCGAGCGGGCGACGAATTGGTAGCGCGCGCCAGCTTTGAGATCGCCACCCGGCATCAGTGATTCCGTTCCGGGAACGACATAAACCATGAGCTTGTAACCATCATCCGTTTGCACATGCACCGCGTCGTTTACGGCGAGGCGCGATGTGTTGACGAACGCACCGGCATAGTCGGCTTTGACGTTGCGAGCGATGACAGTGCCCTGGAATGTCGCAATCTTTTGGTAGGTCGGATCACCAACGCTGCCTTCGGCTTTTTCTTCACGCGCCTGCATCATCGCGGAGATAGACTGGAAACGAATGGTCCATTCCACTTCGTCGGTATCGCGCATCATGTGATCGGCGGTCAGCAACAGGTTCTCGGTCCAGTTGCCGCAGGTATGGTTGCGAACGCACATCGGCCAGCCCAGTTTCAGCCATTCGCCGAGTGAGCGCGTGGGGTTTCCCAAACCCATCTGGCGCGCGATACCGGGACCCCAAACCACCGCAGCCTGGCCCTGCTCCGGTGCTACGACCACGACCGCACCGTTACCCACATCGAGCTTGCCGACGCGAAGCTGCCGCATCATTGCGAGTGCGTATTGGTCTGCTTCCAGGCCATGCAGATCGCGCACCAGCAAGGTCACGATTTCGACGCCATGCTGTCGTGCGTGCGCAAGCAACTTCGCCTCGAAGCTGGCTTTGACGGCGGGATCCAGCACGCCGAATTCGTCATATATAAAGCGGTCGCCCTTGCTTGGAATCGATCCCGGCGGCGGCAGTTGGTCAGCACCAGTGACAGTCGCCGTCACAGCATTGCTCGAAGCCGGTTCATGTCGGCCGACTGCAGGGGCCGAACCAGACGATGATCTGGTGGATGCGGTTGCGGCGACATCGCGCGAACCAATGTCATTTGCCGGGACCTCTTGCGCCGAAGTAGTCGACGGCTTTGATTGTGGCGGCGCGGTTCCCGGGGTTGATCGCGCGGGCGATCTCGCTGGCGTTGCATTGTTCGCCAACGGTGTCGACCTGCCATCGTCGCAAGTACCGTGTTGCTGCACACAGGCCTGCTGCCAGCCTTCGCGCACCGCGCTCAGGCGCCTGGCCCTGCCCGGATGGGTCTTGCCATCGGGCCCATCGGGAACGAGCGCTTGCAGTGCGGTCTGCGCGTCATCGAGATTCGCGCCCATCTTGTAAAGCACGAAGCCGCTGAACTTGTCAGCCTCCAGTTCAATGGGCGGTTGGCTGCCTCCCGGTGTAATCGTGTGCCCGGAAAGATGGTGGCCAATCTCATGCGCCATGATGCTTACCGGCGCCCAGATGTTACCGCGCGTAGCTTTGACTACCACGTCGATGAACCGGGGGTTGAATGCGATAACGCGTTTGGGAATCTTCTGGTCGTCCAGCAGGATTGCAGCTGCTGCATTGGGCACGTCTGCTTGCACCACAACGAAGTTTTGCGGTAGCCCGGTGAAGTTCATGATCCGCGCGACCATGTCGCGACAGTCCGATGGCGCGTCGCCCGATTTGCCGTTGAACGACACCGGTTCGCCGTCGTAGCTGCAGGCTTGCAACGTCGCGGCAACTTCGTTGATCAGCGCCGCCTGGTCGGTTGGCGTAGCCGCCGCCGTAGCCACGGGCGCAGGCGTACTTGGCGTCGGCGCGACAGCGACAGACGGGTCAGTCGCGTCGCAGGCCGACACCGTCAGCATCAGCATCAGCGCAAGCGCGATCTCGCATTGCGGAGAAAGTCGTTTTCTTTTTTGGCTCATGATTTGCTCCGGAATGAATGACAAAAAAACGGATAGACGCGAAGGGGAGAAAGCGAAAAAGGTGGGCGCAGAACAATCAGGTGCTTGCGAGTGCAATGCGCACCAGCACAAAAGCGTAGGCACGCACCAGCAACCAGCGCGCGCCGACGAAAACGACGGTGGCGATCAGCAAGCGCAACCAGTCACGTTGCAGGCTCAAGGAAAAAAACTGCGTGCACGCGAAGACGAACACCAGCGCACTGGCGACGTGGATCAACCCGCCCGATGCGGCACGGTGCGACGCCACAAATGCCGCATCGCTGCATACTAGGGTCGGCAACTTGCTGACGATGCTGACTACGATCAACACGAACTGGCTGTAACAGGCGAGCACCACATGCTCGAACACGTTGAAGCCGCCACGACCGCGATAAAACAACCACGTGGTCAGAACGAGGGCCACAACGCCCAGTGAAAACGACAGGTTTGCCCAGGTCTGCACGATGCCCATCACGCGCGATACGGGTGCGTTGTCGGAAGCCAGGTAGTTGCCACGCTGCACAATCAACAACAGGAACGCCGCGCCGATCAATAACAACTTGACCGGATTCACGTAACGCTTGCGCGCGCCGAATACATACTCGCGCGCCACCGTTCCGGGTCGTCGTAACAGTAGTCCCGCCGCTACCAGCACATCAGCGTCGAGTGGCTTGAACTTGTTCCACAGCTCTTCGCCAATCTGCCGCCCGCCGACCCGCTGAGCGCGCTTTTGGCCGCACTCCGAACAAAAAGGCGTCGTGAGCGGCGCGCCGCAGTTTCGGCAAACTGGCGCCGCAAAATGCGCCGCGCTGATGACCGTCGGTGCGGCGCTATCACCATCGATCAGCCTATTCATGCAACGCGTCGAAATCGCGCCGACCGGCAGCGTGCTCAGCGCCCTAGTGTGGAGAGGCTGAAGTTGTCAAACGTCGCCATCGTGCCGGCCGCTTTCTCGCCCATGATGATCAAGCCAGCGCTGCCCTTGGTCAGCTCGGCATCATTGGCCGAAAGGCTTGCGCCGCCCTTCGCGGTCAAACGCAGTGCATCGCCCAGGCAACTTGCGGTCAGGCGCGTATCGATCATGCCGGCCATCAAACTTTTGATGCGACCCGACGCCAATGTTGAAAACTTCCCCTTGCTGACCTTGATGATCATCACGCCACCGTCGCCATGCGCGATAAATCCGTAGAAGTTCTCGGCATCGGCAACGCGACATGCCAGGCCTGCAACGCCCTTGCCAACCCCGGCTAGCAGATACATGTCCGCTTCCACTTTTACATCAGGAGACTCGGATTGCTTTGGCGCGGGCACATAACCGAACACCTCGTCCGCGACTGGCGTCAGTTGATAGTCGCCATCGGCGTAGACCGCGAAACCCAGCTCACTGGTGCGGGTGGGGCCAGAGCTGGGCCATCCGCTTTTGCTATCGGAGAAGTCGTCGGTCATGACAACGCCTGCCGCAGACACCGTTGAACATGCAGCTAGCAATGGCAGACCAAGCAGGCGAGCCGAAAAATTACCCTTCATGAGCTGGACTCCGACGCCGGCGAAATGCCGCGTCATGACATGCAGTACGCAATCGGGGCGCGTTTTCTCCGACGCAGCTTGAAGTTGTTCGCAATCGTCAAGCGACGGGCAGATCGACGCCTTGCAGCGGCAGGACATGGGTGGTTTAGCAACACAGCGGAGAAAAGCGCGCGGTTTTGCGTACTGGTCAGCACACAGCCACGGAGTTCACATCATGTCGCGTCGACTATCTCTAGCTTTCTCATCGCTTGCCCTGCTCACCGCAGCCGCCATCGACCCAGCATTCGCCAGCGAATCGGTCGGCCCACCTCACAGCGCACCGACTCAGGTCCCGGCCTTTGTAGCCACTTACTTCGGCGGTAACGGGCTAGGCAACGCGGAAAGAATCAACGACATGGTCGTCGACCCGGTCACGCAGGACATCATCGTAGTGGGTGAAACCAATTCACCCAATGCGCCCATCACCGCCGGTGCTGCCGACACACTATTTTCTGGCGGAAGCGAAGGCTTCGTGGCCCGCTTCAGTGCAGAGCTGGGAACTTTGAAAGCCGCTACATATTTCGGCGGCGACGGTCTTGACGTGGTCTATGGCGTTGCCCTTGATCCTCGCAACGGCGACGTGCTGATAGTGGGTTATACCGAGTCGCCTAGCCTGCCCGGCATTGCAGGTGCGCCTCAGTCGATTGCGGGTGGGGACGTCGACGCTTTTGTGGCGCGCCTTTCACCCAATCTGGATCAGGTTTACCAGTCGACCTTTCTGGGTCGCCTGGGCAAAGAATACGGGGCACGAGTCAAGGTCAGGCAGAGTGATCGCAGCGTCTTTATTGTTGGTAATTCCACGTCCCTTACCCTGCCGGGCAGCGCCCAAGGGGCCCAATCGACCAGTGCTGGCGGAACTTTTGACGGTTTTATTGCCAGTTACAGCTCGGATCTAAAAACGCTTTCCGCAACCACGTTCCAGGGCGGCAATGGTTTCGATGACATCATCAGTTTCTGGATCAATCCGTCCAATGACGAGGTGGTGGTAGCGGGCGCGACCACATCGACCAATCTCGGCAATGTGGCGGGTGCCGCACAAGGCCAAAGTGCAGGCGGAACCGACGTTCAACTTGCCCGCTTTTCAGGCGACCTCGGCACACGCTACCGATCAAGCTATTATGGGGGAACGGCCAATGACTCTCCTCTTGCACTGGAGTTCGACCCTGTAACGAACGGGCTACTCGTCGCTGGAATCACTTCTTCGCCCTCATTACCCGGCGCCGTCGGGACGGCGCAAGACCACCGGCGGGGTTCCTCGGATGGGTTTGTCGTTCGCTTTGCAAGCGATCTCGGTGCTCGTGGACGCGCCAGCTTCGTTGGAGGCGAAGGTGAAGACATAGTCTATGCCCCACAGGTAAACGCTGGCGGGTTGATCGTGATGACGGGCGAGACATCATCGGCAAACTTTCCCGGCGCGCCGCCAGTGGCCTTAGGCTTGGGCCAATCGTCGACTTTCGTTACGCGGCTGGCAAGCAACATGCTGGGCGGCTTTTCCAGTGCGCGTTGGGCGAGTAAAGGCCCAGTGACCAGAGGCTTGGCCCTCGTGCAATCGGGTACTGATCGTACCTGCGTTGGCGGTACTACCAGTGGGCCGGGACTTCCCTTCACGGCCACTGGCGCACAGCCCAATTATGGTGGCGGCAACAGTGACGGCTATATCACGTGCATCAGGGATGACCAGTTTCCCATCTTCATCAACGGCTTTGATGGCTAGCGGGCACTGATTGCGTCGCAAGCTGGTGACGACTATGCAGGCGATGGCGAACTGTCACACCCGCGCTTCGCGTTCATCCAGCCAGCGCGATTGCGGTGGGCAATGGACGACGCGGTTCGGCCACCATAAACGGCGTCGCCGCCTCGGAAATCGACTGTCGATGCATGCATTGCGTCGACTGCTTCATGGCGGTGGTTGCATGCGCCGCTATGATGGCTGCATGCACCTACCAATTGACGATATTACCGGCTGGATCGGCGAGTGGCAGGAAGGTGACGACCAGGCGCGTGATCGCGTGTTCACGCAGTTGTATGGCGAGCTGAAAAGTCTGGCGGGTGCGGTGTTGCGCAGCGAATCGGCGCACGAAACCTTGCAGCCCACCGCGCTGCTCAACGATGCGCTGATGAAGTTGTTGAAGGCGCCCGCACCGGATGCAGAAAATCGCGGTCACTTCGCGCGCATCGTTGGGCGCGCGATGCGCCAGATTCTGGTGGATCGCGCGCGCCGCAAGTTGGCTGACAAGCGCGGCAGTGGCGAGCAACCGCTGTCGTTTGATCCTGATCGGCACGACGTGGTGCTGACGGCATCGCCGGATCAAATGGTCGCGTTCGACCAGGCCATGCAGGCGCTTGCCAGGGTCGATGCGACGGCGGCGTCTGTCGTCGAGCTGCGCGTATTCGCCGGCATGACCATTGATGAGACCGCACGCGCGCTCGACATGCATCCCTCGGCAGTGAATCGGGAATGGGCGCACGCCAGCGCTTGGCTTAAGTGCAACCTGTTCGCCGCGCCGGAGTGAGCGCGGTGCTGTCACAAGAGCAGAATGACTACCAACGCCTGAAAGAACTCTTCAACGAGCTTCAGGACATGTCGGCGGTGGGCTGCACGACACGAATGCAAGAGCTCCAGCGTGAATCGCCGCAGCTCGCGGAGAAACTGGTCAAACAGCTAGCGGCCGCGTCGCGGCCACTGCCGCTGCTGGATCGCACCAACACAGCGACGGCGTTTCCCGTGCTGGATCGTTACACCATCCTGCGCGAGCTGGGACGTGGTGGAATGGGCGTGGTGTGGCTGGCCGAGCGTGATCTTGGCGGTGTCACGCAGCGCGTCGCGATCAAGCAAATCGCCTGCCTGGGAATTGACGGCGATGATCCGCAACGATTCGAGCGCGAGCGCCGAATACTGGCCGGGCTTGATCACCCGAATATCGCCGCCCTTCTTGATGGAGGAACCGATCAGCATGGGCAGGCTTTTTTTGCCACGCAATTTATCGATGGCGAGCGCTTGGACAAATGGTGCGAGCAGCACGCTGCGGAGGCGCGATCGCGCATGGTCGTGTTGCGCGACATCACCGCCGCTGTCGCCTACGCGCATCGCAATCTAGTGGTGCATCGCGATCTGAAACCGGCCAACATTCTGGTCACCGCACAAGGCCAGGCCAAGCTGCTCGACTTCGGCATCGCACGCGCATTGAGCGAGGATCCCCTGACCTCCGACGGTCGCAGCCAGATGACGGTGCGCTATGCCGCGCCCGAGCAGATTGCCGGTGCTGGCGAAGATACCGGTGTCGGCGTCGACATCTATGCGCTGGGCGTCTTGATGTACGAGTTGCTTGCCTGCGCACCGATGTATCGCAACGCAAGCAGCACGCCGGCGCTGATCCACGCGATTCTCAATGAAGCGCCATCACCACCATCGGCGTCCAGCAGCGCGATTGCCGGCGCGGATGCCGACCTTGATGCCATTTGTCTACGAGCACTTCGCAAGCGGCCGATGGATCGCTACTTCGATGCCGGCGCGATGTTGGCCGATCTGGAACGCTGGCATGCAAATGAGCCGGTGGAAGCGCGGCGTGGCGAGCGCGGCTATCACCTGCGCAGCTTCGTTCGGCGTCGCTGGCTGGCAATCGCCGCTGGCCTGGTAGCCGTTGCCGGTGTTGCCTACCACCTCGTCAATCAGCAACAGCAACTGGATGAAGTGGAACGACAGCGTGATCGCGCTCAGGCCGTGGCTTCGCACTTTTCGGATTTGTTCGAAGAAGCAAATCCTGCGGACACAGCCGCTGGTGATGTGAGCGCTGTTACCCTGCTCGAACGCAGCGTGAAACGCCTGGCAGACGACGCGAGTGGACCGGCAATGACGCGCGCGACATTGCTGGTGGCGAGCGCGCAGGCGTTAGGCGCTTTGGGGCGTTACCACGCCCAGGAAAGCAGCGCTCGCCTGGCGCTGGATATTGCCAAGACCATCGCGCCACCTGATGCCGATTTGATTGCCGCAGCGCATGCAGAATTGGCAGGTGCGATCAACCGCAATGGCGATACCGAAAAGGCGATGCTTGAAGCCGAGGCCGGACTGGCCCTGTTCGAGCACGCGGTCGCGCGCAACGGCGATGTTCGCAACAACCTGATATTGCAAACCGCCACGTTTGCGCAAGCGCTCGGCGACATGCCCCGCGCACGCGCCGGTTACGAAAATATTGTTGCCCTCACGCAGAATGATCTTGGCGAACGCGGAATGCTCCAGAATTACCTGGCCGCGCAAATCAACCTGGCCACGATGGTCATCAATTCCGATCCCCTGACCGCGTCAAACCGTCTGCAAGTAGCGCTGCGCGTTGCGAGTCGGCACCAGTTGAACTCGCCCTCGACACTGTTGCCATTGCGCATGTATCTCGGCACGGCGCTCTACCATCAACGTCGTCTCGCCGGGGCGCGCGATGTTCTGGAAAAACTGCTGGTCGATGGCGAGGCTTATTACGGCCCTGACGATTTGTGGCTCGCCATGGTCCTCATCAGCGTGGGCATGCTGAACGTGCTCGATGGAGAACCCAAGCGCGGTGATGAATTGCTCGCACAAAGCCACGTCATCGTGCTCGCCCAGGTCGGACCCGAAAGTCTGCGCACGCGATCCATCGACGCCAACCGCGCCATCGGCAAGGTAATGGCGGGAAACTGGGTAGACGCGCGGCACGAGCTCGCGGCCAGTCTCGCCTGGATGGTCGCCAATGGACATGGCGACAAGCCCATGTCGCAGTACCTGCGTGTCGCTCAAACCTACATCGAAGCGCAAATTGCGCCAACGCCTGATCACCTGGCTGCTGTGGTCGCGGCAGGAAAGGCGAATGCGTCGTGGCACACCTACTACGCCTGGACCAGCCATGATTGGGTGCAATGGGCGCAGGCCCAAATCGCGGCGTCAAAAAGTACGCGCGCAAGTGAGCCATAGCCATGGCCGACAATCACCAGAGCGTTGCAATCCTGCAACGGCTCGCCGCGACTCATCGCTTCATCACGTGTGTTATCCGCTGGATCTTCGAGTTACCAAGGTTTCACCTCGACTTGACCTGCGCACCAGGCAGACCTATTTCAAAATGATGGCGAAACCTTTTACATCGCTCGTAGTTGCCTCGCCAATCGATAACGACTGGCGCTTCTGCATCGCCCCGATGATGGATTGGACGGATCGGCATTGCCGGCACTTCCATCGGCTGTTGAATCCGCGTGTTCGGCTTTACACCGAGATGGTGACGGCGCCGGCGGTATTGCATGGTGATCGGGAACGGTTGCTTGGCTTTGATCCCAGTGAGCATCCCGTCGCGTTGCAGCTAGGTGGATCGGATCCATTGCAGCTCGCCGCAGCAGCGCGGATCGGTGCCGACTATGGTTACGACGAAATCAATCTCAATATCGGTTGTCCATCCGATCGTGTGCAATCCGGGCGCTTTGGTGCGTGTCTGATGCGCGAACCGGCGCTGGTCGGCGATTGCGTTGCTGCGATGCGTGCGGCCGTTGATATTCCGGTGACGGTGAAGTGCCGGATCGGCGTCGACGAGCAGGATGAGGATGCCGGTCTTTTTTCCTTTGTCGAAACGGTGCGCGATGCCGGTTGCACTGTCTTCATGGTGCATGCGCGCAAGGCCTGGTTGCAGGGTTTGTCGCCGAAGGAAAATCGAGACGTGCCGCCGCTGAACTACGAGCGCGTGCATCGGCTCAAGCGCGAATTTCCGGCGCTTACGATCGTCGTCAATGGTGGCATCGTCAGTCTTGATGATGTGCGCTCACATCTCGAGCATGTCGACGGCGTGATGCTGGGTCGGGTCGCTTATCACGAGCCGTTCCGCATCGCCGAAGTCGGCGTGATGCTCAATGGCGGTGAACTTCCCGATCGCGACGCGGTGGTTCATGGCATGCGTGGCTATACAGAGCGACACATTGCGAATGGCGGTCGGCTGCAACACGTCACCCGGCACATGCTGGGGTTGTATCAAGGCATGCCGGGCGGTCGCGTCTGGCGACGTGCGCTCAGCGAAAACGCACATCGAGCGGATGCTGACTGGTCGGTCGTCGAAGCCGCTCTTGCCGCACGCGGTCGCGTCGTATTGGCTGGAAGCAGAGCTCCTGCATGAAAACCTTTCGCTGGCTACGCCGGTCGTCGCGCTACGGGCGCGAAACGACGCATAGTCGATCACTGGCACAGTCCGGGATATCGACGGGGGAGTGATGGCGGGAAGAAACCGAACTTTTTCCGATGGAAGACAAACATGCGAATCAATGCTGACCTTGATCGCCGAGCCGTCGTGCGCCCCGGCGACGTTGCGTGGACGCCATCGCCGATGCCTGGCGTCGAGCGGCAGATGCTGGATCGAATCGGCGACCAGGTCGCTCGCGCGACTTCCATTGTTCGTTACGCGCCGGACTCAAGTTTCAGCGAACACACGCACGGTGGCGGGGAGGAATTGTTCGTCCTTGAGGGCGTATTTTCCGACGCTGATGGCGACTATCCCGCTGGCAGCTACGTGCGCAATCCGACTGGCAGCGCGCACGCGCCGCACAGCGAACCGGGATGCACGATGTTGGTGAAGCTGCATCAGTTCGATCCGGGCGACACGCAACGCGTGTTCATCGACACGCGTCGCACGGCGTGGCATCAAGGCATGGTGCCAGGCCTCAGTGTGATGCCGTTGCACCAATACGGTACCGAAAATGTTGCGCTGGTGAAGTGGGCGCCGGGTACGCACTTCAATCGTCATCGGCACTGGGGCGGCGAGGAAATCCTGGTAATCGATGGCACGTTCCAGGACGAACACGGCGACTATCCGTCTGGTAGCTGGTTGCGTAATCCGCACCTTTCCGAGCACATGCCCTTCTCGACCAATGGCTGCACGATCTACGTGAAAACCGGTCATCTGGCACGCGATCCCGCATGAGCGTCAGCGTTGTCCGGCCGTGTCCGCGTGGCTGACCGGACAACCTGTCCGAGCTGATGAGGTGAGATACAACCAGTGAAATCAAAGGTTTGAGAGCTGGCACGGGCGTTGCAAAGACTCTGGCGACATGCATCTGCACTCGCCGGAGATTTCATGATTCGCGACACCTCAGCGCAGGACCGGGCGGTCAGCGCACCTTCGACACGAAAGCGCACGCTGACGTTGATCGGCGTTGCTGTCGCCGCCGTGATCGGGGTTGCCTTGCTGGCGCCCACGGTGATGCGGTTGATGTCATCGGATGCCGCAGCGAGCCTAAGTCAGTTGCGTATCGGGGAGGTCAAGCGCGGCACGTTGGTGCGCGATGTGTCGGTGCAGGGCCAGGTTGTCGCTGCCGTCAGCCCGACTTTGTATGCGCCCAACCCGGGCATCGTGACCTTGAAGATCAATGCGGGCGACAAGGTCGCGAAGGACCAGGTGCTGGCCGAGATCGATAGTCCGGAACTGACCAACAAGTTGCAACAGGAAGACGCAACGCTGCAGAGCCTGACCATCGATGTCGAAAGGGCCGGGCTCGACCATCGCAAGCAGGCGCTGGCATCGAAGAAGTTGCTCGACCAGGCCGAGGTGGATCGGCAAACCGCTGCACGCGAACTGGAGCGAAATGATCGCGCCTTCAAAGCGGGTGCCATTCCCGAACTCGATGTGCTGCGTGCGAAGGATGCGCTGACCAAGGCGGACATCACCGTTGCCAACGCCAAGTCTGACATCAGACTCGATGTCGATACGTCAGCCTTCGACGTCAAGACTAAACGACTCGCACTGGATCGGCAGACCTTCCTTGTCGCCGATCTTAAGCGTCAGGTCGATGGACTCAAGGTGCGATCTCCGGTCGATGGCCAGGTTGGCCAGTTGATCGTGCAGACCAGTGCAAATGTGCCGGCAAATGCGCCGATCCTTAGCGTGGTTGATTTGTCCGCACTGGAACTGGAAGTAAAGGTGCCGGAGGTTTCCGCGCAGGATCTAGGCATCGGCATGGCCGCCGAGATTCGTGATGGCGGCAAGACGTTTCCCGGCGAGATCAGCGCGATATCGCCATCCATCGTTGAAGGCCAGGTCACGGGACGCGTTCGTTTTACCGGCGAAAAGCCAAGCGGCTTGCGCCAAAACCAGCGCCTGACGACCCGCATCCTGATGGAGTCCAAGGCCGACGTGCTCCTGGTCGAGCGTGGTGCCTTCGTCGACGCTGGCGCGGGCCGCATCGGCTACGTGGTGCGCGGCGATGTCGCCGAGCGCACGCCCATCGAAGTCGGCGCGACCAGCCTGTCGGCAGTGGAGATTGTAAGCGGCGTCAAGGAAGGCGACCGGCTGGTGGTTTCCGATACCAGTGTTTTCAAAGGTGCGCAGCGCGTGTCGCTGTCTCGCTGAGTTTTCCTTTACACATCACCCATTCGTTCCGCGAGGTTTCCTCATGTTGAAAATGACCCATCTGCAAAAGGTTTACCGAACCCATTTGATCGAGACGCATGCCTTGCGTGATTTTTCGATCCACGTGCGCGAAGGCGAGTTCGTCGCCGTCAACGGGCCATCCGGTTCGGGCAAGACCACCTTCCTCAACATCGCTGGATTGCTGGAAGAATTCACGTCCGGCGAATTCACTCTGGATGGCGTCGATGTGAAAGGGCTCGACGACAACGGCCGCTCAAAGCTGCGCAACGAAAAACTCGGATTCATCTTCCAGGGTTTTAACCTGATTCCCGACTTGAACCTGTTCGACAACGTCGATGTGCCATTGCGTTATCGCGGATTCGACAGCGCCGAGCGCAAGCGGCGCATCGACGAATCACTCTCGCGCGTGGGCCTCGCCTCACGCATGAAGCACTACCCGTCGGAACTCTCCGGTGGTCAGCAACAGCGCGTCGCGATTGCGCGTGCGTTGGCCGGTACACCGAAGGTGCTGCTCGCCGACGAACCGACCGGAAACCTCGACAGCTTGATGGCGCGGAGCGTGTTGGAGTTGATGGAAGAGATCAATCAGCAAGGCACCACGATCGTGATGGTGACCCACGATGCGGAACTCGCCGCGCGCGCGCATCGCAACGTGCACGTGATCGACGGCCAAGTCACCGATTTCGATGGTGAGGTCAGCTTGGCAACGCCTACCACTGGCATCCCGGCAACGGCGTGATTGACGGCGACTGGATCGGAGAAACCCATGTTCAACTATTACCTGCAACTGGGCCTGCGCAGCTTGAAGCGCAACCCCATTCTCACCGCGCTGATGGTGCTCGGCATCGCGCTCGGCATCGGCGCCAGCATGACCACGCTGACCGTGTTCCATCTGATGGGCAGCGATCCGATTCCGTGGAAGAGCGACAAGCTGCATATCGTGCAGCTCGACAACTGGAGCCCGGATGAGCCTTACAGAGACGACGGGAGCCTTCCCGATCAGATCACCTACCGCGATGCCGTTGCATTGATGGCGGCGGGCAAGGCTGACAAGCAGACAGCGATGTTCAAGATTGCCCTCCCAGTGCAGCCATCCAACCCGGAGGTCAAGCCGTTTCGTTCCTTGGGTCGTGCTACCTACGCCGACTTCTTCGGCATGTTCGAGCCTCCGTTCAAATATGGACAGGCCTGGGGCAATGTCGAGGACAACGAACATGCGCGGGTCGTCGTGCTGGACCAGGAAACCAACGAGAAAATGTTCGGCGGCGAAAACAGCGTGGGCAAGAACGTGCGACTGGATGGCAACGACTACAAGGTGGTCGGTGTTCTTGATCGTTGGCCACTGCGTTTCACTTACTACGATCTGACTACTGGCCCCTTTCGCAACAGGGAAAGCTGGTGGATTCCGTTCACGACGGCGATCGATCTCAAACAACGTGCGAGCGGCAATACGCAGTGCTGGAAATCGCCGGATGGCGATGGTTGGGATGCTTACCTGATATCGGACTGCGTCTGGATACAGTTCTGGGCCCAGCTCGATTCACCGGCGCAACTGACCGAATACCACAGCTTTCTTGACGCCTACGTCAACGAGCAGAAAAAGTTGGGCCGCTTTCCGCGCCCCGTCGACAATCGCCTGCTTGATGTCAACCAGTGGATGGCCAATCAGAAAGTGGTGTCCAACGATGTCAAGGTGCAGGTTGGACTCGCCTTTGCGTTCCTGATTGTTTGCCTTGTGAATACGGTTGGCTTGTTGCTGGCCAAGTTCACCCGCAAAGCTGGCGAAGTGGGCCTGCGTCGTGCGCTCGGCGCGAGCCGAAACGACGTATTCCGACAATTTCTTGTTGAGTCCGGCGTGGTTGGCGCCACCGGTGGCCTGATCGGGTTGTTGCTGACCTGGGTCGGTCTCATTGGTGTCCGTGCCCTCTACCCGGACCTCAAAACCGTCGCGACGCTGGACTGGTCGATGGTCGGCGTGACCGTCCTGCTTGCCATCGTGGCAGCCCTGCTCGCAGGCCTCTATCCCACTTGGCGTGCCTGCCGTGTGCAGCCCGCTACGCAACTGAAAATCTGATCGAGGCCAACCATGGAAATCCGTCCCATTCTTTCCGCCCTGATGCGCAGCAAGGTGTCGATGATCCTGATCGGCCTGCAGGTAGCGCTGACGCTGGCTATCGTCACCAATTCGCTATTCATCATTGGCCAGCGCCTCGAGCGCATGGATCGTCCGAGCGGCATGAACGAGGCCGATACCTTCACCATTTCCAGCATTGGCTTTGGTGAAGGTTTCGATGCTGCGCTCATCCAGCAGGCCGACGTCGACATGATCCGTCAACTACCTGGTATCGCCGCCGTGACGCCAACCAACACCACGCCGCTGAGCAACGGAGGCTGGTCAACCGGGGTGCAGTTGAAGCCCAACCAGAAGACCCAGACTGCCGGCACGGCGTACTACTTCGTCGACCAGCTTGGGCTGGATGCATTCGGCTTGAAGTTGATCGCTGGACGAAACTTCGAGGCTGGCGAAATCTCGAATGTGAGCTTGAACGACAAACTCAAGCCGACCCAAATGATTGTGTCGAACGCGCTGGCGCTCAAGCTCTTTCCCGAAGGTGATGCACTTGGCAAGCAGATTTACATGGACGATGGCCCGCCAACGACGATCATCGGGATCGTCCAGAAGATGCAACAACCGTGGGTTGATGCGGAGGAAATCGAGTACAGCAGCCTGATACCGTTCCGCATGTCCGCCGGCAACGCTACCCGCTACCTGATACGCGCCGAACCTGGCCGTCGAGACGAGGTGATGAAATCTGTCTCCGAAGCAATGACTGCCAGCAACAACAGCCGAATTGTCGGGTCAACGCAATCCATGGAGAAAACCCGCGAGGAAGCCTATTCCGGCGACCGCGCGATGGCGATCATCTTGGTCACGGTGATCACCTTGCTGCTTGCGATCACTGCACTGGGCATCGTCGGCATGGCCAGCTTCTGGGTTGCGCAGCGGACCAAACAGATCGGCACCCGCCGTGCGCTCGGTGCCACGCGCCGCGACATCCTGCGTTACTTCCAGACCGAGAATTTCGTCATCACCACGCTTGGCTTGGTCGTCGGCGGCGTCCTTGCCTACGCACTCAGCTTGTGGCTGATGCAGAACTTCCAGTCGCCGCGATTGCCGTGGTTCTATGTGCCGGTTGGCTTCGTGGTGTTGTGGTTGCTCGGACAGATCGCCGTGCTTGGGCCAGCCCTGCGCGCCTCGCGCGTGCCGCCTGCCGTCGCGACACGCAGTGTGTGATTGCGCGATCATCATGCGGATGAAACCACGATCCAACGCAACCGTTCGCGGCATGCCTGCATCCAAGCAGGCATGCCGTTGCAACGCGACAAGAAAAAACTGATGCGCACCGTATTGGTCATCGACGACAACCCGGCCGTGACCACGGCGCTGGAGCTGTTGCTGGGCTTGCATGAAATCCGCACGCTAACGGCAGCGACGCCGCAGCAGGGTCTCGACCTGCTCACGCGTGAGTCCATCGATCTGGTCGTACAGGACATGAACTTCAGTGCCGACACCACATCCGGCGAGGAAGGCATTGCGTTGTTTCGCGACATGCGTGAAGCGCATCCGGATTTGCCCATCATCCTGCTGACCGCATGGACACATCTGGAAACGGCAGTCGAGTTGGTCAAGGCCGGCGCTGCTGACTACCTCGGCAAACCCTGGGACGACAACAAGCTGGTTGCCACCGTCGAGAATCTTCTGGAACTCTCGCAGGCGACACGCGAGGTGTCCCGCTATCGCGGCGAACGTCAGCGTCGCCATCGGCAACTGGAAGAACGCTTCGACCTGCGTGGCATCGTCTTCGCATCGACTGCCATGGAACGCTTGATTGAACTTGCCTGCCAGGTCGCTCGCGCCGATGTGCCAGTGCTGGTCATGGGACCCAATGGTGCGGGCAAGGAACGCATCGCCGAAATCATCCAGGCCAATTCATCGGTGAAGGCCGGTCCATTCGTCACCGTGAATTGCGGTGCGTTGCCGTCGGAACTGATCGAGGCGGAATTGTTTGGGGCGGAACCCGGCGCGTATACCGGCGCTTCGAACAAGGCGCGCGAAGGTCGCTTCGAAGCGGCCGACGGTGGCACGCTTTTCCTCGACGAAATCGGCAACTTGCCGTTGGCCGGGCAGATGAAACTGTTGCGCGTGATCGAGACCGGCCAGTTTGAACGATTGGGTTCCAACAAGACACGCAAGGTGCAGGTGCGCGTGATCTCGGCAACCAATGCCGACCTGTCCACGATGATCCGCGACGGTCGCTTTCGCGAAGATCTCTATTATCGACTCAATCTGATCGAGCTACGCCTGCCACCGCTGGCCGAACGCAGCGATGACATCCTGCCGCTCGCCGACAGCTTCATTGATGCGAAATGTTCACTCGACGAAGCCGCGCGCGATGCTCTGGTCGAACACACTTGGCCGGGCAACGTACGCGAACTGAAGAACGCACTCCAGCGCGCCAGCCTGCTTTGCCGCGATGGCGTAATTACGACGCGTGATCTCGGACTACAAGCGCCACGAGCGAGCACGCTGCGGCTTTTACCTGCCGAAGAACCCGATAAGGCCGATATCGAAGCCGCGCTCGCCAAAGCGCGCGGTGTGATCAGCCAGGCTGCTTCCGCGTTGGGTTTATCGCGGCAGGCGCTGTATCGCCGCATGGAAAAACTTGGCGTCGAACAGGCGAGTTGAGCGACGCTTGTGGCTGGATCAAGGTTTCGCGCTTGACTCCGGGCGCTTGAAATCGCTCCCCGACTTCCAGCCCGGGAACGTGGTTGCATCGGCGAGCTTGCTGCCGACGGCGTAGATGGTGTTGAGGTCCTGCACCACGCCACGGAAATCCCAGTTCGGGTCGTACTCGTCGGCCGGCTTGTGATAACGGTTGGTGACGTAATCCGCACTCAGCGCGCGGCCTTTCTCGATACCCCCGTCAATCAAATCAACGCCGGTGCCCGCATATAGCGACGGCACGCCCGCGCGGGCGAAGTTGAGGTGATCGGAGCGGAAGAAGAAACCTTTTTCCGGTGCGTCTTCGGCATGAATGCTGCGGCCCTGAGCATCGGTTTCGACTTTGACTAGGTCATCCATTTCCGACTGGCCAAGACCGAGGACAGTGAGGTCTTTGGTCGGGCCGATCATCAGCAATGCATCCATGTTGATGTCGGCGACGGTCTTGTCGAGCGCGAAAGTGGGATGCGCAACGTAGTACTGCGAGCCAAGCAGCATCGCTTCCTCGAGCGTGAAAGCGGCAAACACCACGCTTCGCTTGGGTGGTGTTGGCTTCTTCGCGAAGGCCTCGGCGATTTCAAGCAGGCCCGCAATACCGCTGCCGTTGTCGACGGCGCCATTCAAAATCTGATCGCCACTCAGGCTTTCGTCCTTGCCGAAGTGATCCCAGTGCGCGCTGTAAACGACCACTTCGTCTGGCCGCTCGCTGCCCTGGATCATCCCGATCACGTTTTGCGACGACGAGGTTTTCACCGAGCTGGTGAACGTTGTCGACAGCGTTGCGCCGAGTTCGCTGGGCTTGAAGCCGGGCAGGTCGGCCGAGGCTTTCAGTGCATCGAAATCCTTGCCTGCGGTGCTGAAGAGTCGTTTCGCCGCATCGGTGGTCAGCCATCCAGCAACCTTCAAACGTGGCGCCGGATCTTCGCTGGAAGGCAGGCTCTGGCGGTCACCACCCCAACTGTTCTCGACCACTTGCCACGGATACGCGGCAGCATCGGTGTCGTGAACGATGAACGTCGCCGCTGCCCCTTGACGCGCAGCTTCCTCGTACTTGTAGACCCAGCGACCGTAGTAGGTGAGCGTGCGACCCTTGAACAGATTAGCGTCCTGGTTGCCCCAGCCCGGATCGTTGACCAGAACGATCAGCGTTTTCCCCTTCACGTCGACGCCGGCGTAGTCGTTCCAATTCTGCTCGGGCGCGTTGACACCGTAGCCGACGAAAACGATATCGGAATCTTTCAGATCGATAGTGGGCGTGTTGTCGAGACTGCCGACCACCATGTCGGTGTTGAACGCGAAATCGGCGCTGGCGTCGTTGGCTGCTTTCACGCTCAACTTCACCTTGTCCTGATCGGCCACCCGCGCCTCCACCATTGGCACGGTCTGCAACCATTGACCCTTGTTGCCGGGTTTCACCCCCATCTGGGTGAACTGATCGACCAGCCACGCCGTGGTCAGACGTTCGCCGAGCGTGCCCGGTTTGCGACCTTCGAATTCGTCGGAAGAGATGCGCTTGAGTCGCGCCGCATAGTCTTCAGCCGTGATCGCGGCGGAAGTTTTTCCGTCGACGGTTGGAACGACCGGTTCGAGTTTGGCGGGCGCCGCGACGTTTGACTCTGGCGTCTGTGATCCACGATCACAGGCAGAGAGAATCAGCATCGAGCCAATCGAAAGTGCAAGCAACGTTATCCTACGCATGGAAACCACCGGAATCGGGAAAGCGGGCATTCTATTCGCGCGCGTGTTAGCAACCCATTGACGCACCCCGCGCTGCGACCACGTCCAGTCGCTAAACTTGCCCACCCGCGACCTCGACGGGAGCGAAGGAGCAGAACGTGAGCGACAACGATTCGCGCAACGACATCACCCGCGAGCAAGCGCAAGACGCGGTGCGCGTGTTGCTGCGCTGGGCCGGCGAAGATCCCGCTCGGGAAGGTTTGCGCGACACGCCCAAGCGCGTCGTCAACGCCTATGCGGACTGGTTCTCGGGCTACGCGGTCGATCCGCACGATTACCTCACCCGCACCTTCGAGGAAGTCGCCGGCTACGATGAAATGGTGATGCTGCGCGACATTGAATTCGAATCATATTGCGAGCATCACATGGCGCCGATCATTGGTCGCGCGCACATTGGCTATCTGCCGACGGACAAGGTGGTCGGCATCAGCAAGCTGGCCCGCGTCGTCGATGGTTACGCGCGTCGCTTCCAGGTGCAGGAAAAACTGACCGCGCAGATCGCGCATTGCATCGAGGACGTGCTCAAGCCGCGTGGTGTCGCCGTGGTGATCGATGCGGTGCACCAGTGCATGACCACGCGCGGCGTGCACAAACGTGGCGTGTCGATGGTGACCAGCCAGATGCTCGGCGCATTCCGCGAAGATGCGCGCACCCGTGCCGAGTTTTTGCAGTTCATCGATGGCGGCACGCGCCGCTAAATTCTGTCTCGGCAAGCCTGCACCATGACAGCGACTAACCCGCCGCCGATGCGTCGCGCGGCGGTCATCTTCATCTTCATCACCGTGATGCTCGACATGCTCGCGTTTGGCGTGATCATCCCGGTTTTGCCACATCTGGTTGAACAGATGATCGGTGGCGACATCGCGACCGCTGCACGCTGGATCGGACTGTTCGGCGTTACCTACAACCTGATGCAACTGATCTTCTCGCCGATTCAGCGCGCACTCTCGGACCGCTTCGGTCGGCGCCCGGTGATCCTGTTGTCCAATCTTGGCCTGGGTCTGGATTTCATCGTCATGGCGTTGGCGCAGACGCTGCCGATCTTGTTCATCGGTCGGCTGGTGTCGGGCGTGACGGCGGCGAGCTTTTCGACCGCCAATGCCTACATCGCCGACGTGACGCCACCTGAAAAGCGTGCGGGTGCGTTTGGCATGCTCGGTGCTGCGTTTGGCATTGGTTTCATCATAGGACCGGCGCTTGGTGGCTGGCTGGGTGGTTTCGATATCCGGCTTCCTTTCTGGATCGCGGCTGGCTTGTCGCTGGCGAATTTCCTTTACGGATACTTCGTGTTGCCGGAATCCTTGCCGCCAGAAAAGCGCAGCAAGCGATTCGACATCAAGTCGGCCAATCCGGTTGGCGCGCTCGGCTTCCTCCGCAAACATCCGCAGGTATTTGCGCTGGCGCTTGTGGTCTTTACGGTCAATCTTGCCCAATACGCGCTCAATTCCACCTTTGTGCTGTTCACCGATTACCGCTTCCATTGGGGTCCGCAGGAAGTGGGGCTCAGCCTCGCCTTGGTCGGCGTTTGCTCTGGCATCGTGCAAGCAGGGCTGGTACGCCGCGTGGTGCCGATTTTCGGCGAACGACAGGTGATGTTGGCCGGCCTGCTGTTCGGCTTCGCCGGCTTCAGCGTGCTCGGGCTCGCCCCGTCCGTGTGGCTTTTTCTGGCCGGCATTCCGTTCCTCGCGATGTCGGGTCTAGGTGGTCCGACGGCGCAGGCACTCATGTCGCAGCAGATTTCCGCGCACGAACAAGGGCGTCTGCAGGGTGCGATCACCAGCCTGGCAAGCTTTGCCGGCATCTTCGGCCCGTTCCTGTTCTCGCAGGTGTTCGCGGCCTTCATCGAGCCCGGCGCGCCAGCCCGCATTCCCGGGGCGGCCTTTTTACTTGCCGCACTGCTGTTGGTGATTGCTTTCATGCTCGGCCTGCGCGCCACGCGTGGTATGCGATTGAAATCTTCGGCTACGCCTGCCGTCGCCAGCGAGACCCTGCGTCCATGACTGCGATCGAGAAACCCTACTCGCCATCCTGCGAACGCAATCGCGAACCGATTCTTGCCGTGCTGGCGGAGTACTTTCCCGGCAATCGACGCGTATTGGAAATCGGCAGTGGTACCGGTCAGCACGCCGTGCATTTCGCGGCAGCCATGCCGCAGTGGCAGTGGCAATGCTCGGATCGCCCGGAGAACCTTCCAGGCATCCGGCTGTGGCTGGCCGACACCGCATTGCCGAACGCGCCCGAGCCGATTGACCTGGATGTCGCCAGCGACGACTGGCCAAGTGATCGCTATAACGCCGTTTTCAGCGCGAACACCTTGCACATCATGGGATGGGATGACGTGCAGGCGCTGTTTCGTGGCCTGCCGAATGTGCTTGAAGACGATGCCCGGGTCATCATCTATGGACCGTTCAATGACAACGGCCATTTCAACAGCGACAGCAACGCGCAGTTCGATCGGTCGCTGAGGGCACGCGCGCCGCAGATGGGCATCCGCGATCAGTCTGCGGTTGATGCGCTGGCGCAGGCGGTGGGACTGAAGTTGCTAGCCGCCGTACCGTTGCCGGCCAACAATCGCTGCCTGGTCTGGCAACGCGTTCGCTGAGAGAACAGCCGACGAGCGTCTCGCACAACGCCTTTCGCAAACGAAAAACGGGCGCGGATTGCTCCGCGCCCGTCGCTAACAAACAATCAGATCGCGCTTACTGCACCGTGAACTTCTTGGTGTCGACCACCTTGCCGTCCATGCTGATTTCAACCGTGTACTGACCCAGCGGCCAGCCATCCGGCTTGGCGATATGGAACGCCGTCACGGCCGGTCCGGTCGGGGCGATGGTCTGTGTGCTCTCGTTGACCATCTGGCCGTCCTGGAACATCCACTTCGCGGATATCGGCGTGCTTGCGCTGCTGCCGTTGGTGGCTACCGACGCATAGATGGTGTCCTTGCTGCCGAAGGTTTCGGTCGGCGCGGTGACCGAATTGCTTGCATCGACGGCATTGCCCAGCGTCACTGCGGTCAGTGTAACCGCAGGTGCCGGTGCGGCTGGCGGGATGGCTTCCGGTGCCGGCATTGGAGCCGGTGCAGGGGCCATTGGCTCCGGCATCGGTGCTTCCTTCTTGCCGCAAGCGCCGAGGGCGAGTGCAGCGGCCAACACGGTGATGGCGGCGAATGTCTTGTTGTTGGATTTCATGGCGATATTCCTTTGTAGTGGGATCAGTCGTCTGCGGGGGCTGCTGGAATCTTCAGTACCTGGCCGGGTTTGATCTTGTCCGGATCGTCGAGCTGGTCCCGATTGGCGTCGTAGATGCGCGGCCACAGACTTGATTTGCCGTAATGATGCTTGGCAATTAGCGAAAGGCTTTCGCCTCTCTCTACTGTGTGGGTGGTGCCGGCATGCTGGACCATCCCGGCAGTAGAGCTGGATCCGCTCTGCACGTTTCCGAAGTCGACCCTGGGTGCCGCAGGCGCGGAGGAACCGATGCCACTCTCGACATTGGAGAAGTCCGGCTTCTTCATACCTGGATTGACGTTTGGAAAAACGGGACTCTGCACGTTTGAAAATTCAAATTTCTTGTCATTGCTCATTGGACGCGCCCTCCTGAAGTTGCGCTATGGAAACGGTACACCGACGACCCATTAAACATTCGTTATTTCAGGGCGTTCCGATTTCTTTGCCATGTCTGCTGTTCAGCTTTCTGCATGACCTGTCGAGACGCGCAACCAGACGGCTTCAACTAGCGACGTGCGCCAGCAAACGATTGAACGCTAGGGATGCTCTGATTAACCCCGCGCAGGCGGCATGATGTCCAAAAGGTTCCCAGATTGGGGTGTGTGGCGCAGTGCAGGCTGGCCGCCTGGACAAGCCGCGCGCGTCGATCTGGGAACCTTTCGGGCATCACCCGTCATTCAAAATCAATACGTCGGGGCCGATCTGTCTGTTCGCGGCTCCGCGTTGCGCCGGCTCGGCAGACGTCCAGTCTGCCATCGCCGACGCGCCTTGAGCCGCGAGCAGACAGATCGGTGACGCCTGTGCGGGGTTGATCAGAGTATCCCTAGCAACCGTCCGATACGGAAATCATGGCGGCGGGCGATAATGGGCAACCCTCGAGAGCCCTTTCCAAAACTTCGCAATGCCTCGTCTGAAAGTTTCCTCCTTCGCCACTGCCGCCACCCTGTGCAGTCTGGTTTCATCTTGTGCCGCCCTTCCGCAAGCAGATTCAACACACGCTGCGTTGCAGCCCATCGCCGTCGCGACGGTTGCCCACCCACGCGGCGAAACTCCGGAATGGTGGTTTCGCAATGGTGCTGCGGCGGCGCTGAAGGCCGGCGCCAGTAGCACGGGCAAGCCGCGCAACGTGATCGTATTCCTTGGCGACGGTATGAGCATCACGACGATTGCCGCCGCGCGGATCCTGGAAGGCCAGCGCAAGGGTCAGTCTGGCGAAGAAAACCGTCTCGCGTTCGAGGACTTTCCTTATACCGCGCTCAGCCGCACTTACAACGTCGACGCGCAAACGCCCGATTCGGCGGGCACCATGACCGCAATCACGAGCGGCGTGAAAGTCCGTCTTGGCTCTATCGGGGTCAACCAGCGCGCCCCGCGCGGGAGCTGTGCAGCAGCGCAAGGCAACGAAACCGTCAGCTTGCTTGAGCTTGCCGCTGCCGCCGGAATGGCAACGGGCGTGGTCACGACCACGCGCATCACTCACGCGACGCCGGCCGCGACCTACGCCCACGCCAGCGAGCGGCAATGGGAAAACGATACCAAGCTGCCTCCCAACGCCGTCGCCGAAGGCTGCACGGACATTGCCCGACAGTTGATCGAGTCCCTCATTGCGGGAGGGCCAAATGTGGCGTTCGGTGGTGGTCGCGGGTACTTCCTGCCGCAGGGCGTCGCCGATCCCGTCCTTGCGAACGAGCAGGGTGTTCGCCGTGACCGTCGCAACCTGACTGCTGAATGGGCGGCACGCCCAGCTGCGTCATACGTCTGGAATGCGCAGCAACTTGCCGCGCTCGATCCGGCGAAGAGCGAGCACGTGCTCGGTTTGTTTTCGTATTCCAACCTGGAATACGACCTCGAGCGCCGCCAGCATCCCGGCGTCCAGCCAAGCTTGGCCGTGATGACTCGCGCCGCGATCGGTTTGCTGGACAAGCGCGGCCAGGGCTATCTACTGTTCGTCGAAGGTGGCCAGATTGATGTTGCCCACCATGCCGGCAACGCCTTTCGCGCGCTCGACGAGACGATTGCGTTCTCCGATGCTGTGCGCACGGCTGACCAGCTCACGTCCGACCAGGACACACTGATCGTGGTAACCGCCGACCATAGCCACGTGCTGACGATGGCAAGCTACCCAAGTCGAGGCAATCCGATTTTGGGGCTGCTGCGCGGCATCAACCCGGACAAGGAAGGTGAGCCAGTCCTGGTCAAGGATCTGAATGGGAAGCCGTTCACCACCTTGAACTATGCCAACGGTCCGGGCTTCAGTGCTGCATCGGACAGACAGCCGGAAGGGCCCAAGCAGTTCCTGCATGTCCCTAAGAGCGCTGGCGCGCGCGGGCCAAGGGCGGACCTGACCGACATCGACACCACCGCGCCTGATTTTATGCAGGAGGCGCTGATTCCGCTGAAAAGCGAAACCCACAGCGGCGAAGACGTGGCGGTTTTCGCGCGCGGCCCCGGCGCGACGGCGGTCCATGGATCGCTGGAACAAAACGTGTTGTTTCACCTGATCGCCCAATCACAGCCGTTGATTCGTGCGCAGTTGTGCAGGATCGGTAGCTGCAACTCCGATGGAATTCCGGTCGAGCTGCCTTCACTCAAGGTGCTGCGCGAAACGGCCCGCTGACACCCGATCAAGCGGGTCGTTGCACGGGAAAGCCAGCCAATTCACGAGAATGGGCCGGTTTCGTGTAGAATTCGGCGGCTGCGCCGGCGGGAAAGCCGCGTGCACGGGCCGCAACGCCCGAATGCCAAATTGGATCGGCACCCGGCAACCCCGTTCGTCACCTGCGCAGCGCTTGAAGGCGCTGCGTTCGTTTAAGACGGCAGGGACGCCATCAGCGCACGGCGCTTTGCGTCGAACATTTGACCAAACCACTCGGCAGGCAAGGCATTCGCCCGCCGGCTGGACCAGACACCCTTAGCAGAGAACACATCATGGCCAGGCAGAAAGAGCTCAAGCTCTACCGCAATATCGGAATCATCGCCCACATCGATGCGGGCAAGACGACGACCACCGAGCGCGTGCTCTATTACACCGGTCGCAAGCACCAGATCATCGACGTCCATGACACCAAGGACGGCAAGGGCTCCACCACGACCGACTACATGGAGCAGGAGCGCAAGCGCGGCATCACCATCCAGTCCGCCGCTGTCTCCACCGAGTGGAAGGATCACCAGATCAACGTGATCGACACGCCCGGACACGTCGATTTCACCATCGAAGTGAACCGCTCGCTGCGCGTCCTCGATGGCGCCGTGGTGGTGTTCGACGGTGTTGCCGGTGTCGAGCCGCAGACCGAAACCAACTGGCGCCTGGCCGACCAGTACAACGTGCCGCGCATGTGCTATGTCAACAAGATGGACCGCATCGGTGCCAGCTTCGAGCATTGCGTGAAGGGTATTCGCGAGCGCCTCGGCGCCAACGCAGCTTTGTGCCAGATTCCGCTCGGCAGCCATGACGAATTCACCGGCATGGCTGACCTGGTCGCCAACGTCGGCTACATCTGGCAGAGCGACGACAAGGACAGCACTTGGGAAACCATTCCGCTGGACGAGCTCGCCAACCACCCGAAAATCAAGGCACTCAGCTCCACGCGTGACCACCAGTGGGTCGCCGACCTCGCCACGCTACGCGAGGAAATGATTGAAACCGTCGTCGAGTTTGACGACGCGGCGATGGACGCTTACATCACCGACGGCACCGTGCCGTCGATGGAAACGCTGAAGAAGTGCATCCGCACCGGCTGCGTCACCGGCAAGCTGGTCCCGGTTTTCTGCGGTTCCTCGTATCGCAACAAGGGCGTGCAGCAGTTGCTCGACGGTGTCGTCGATTACATGCCGTACCCGGGCGAGAACGGCGGTATCTCGATGGTCGACGTCGACGGCAACATCATCGGCGAACAGGAAGTCACCGACGACGCACCGGCGCGCGCGCTGGCGTTCAAGGTGATCAACGACCAATTCGGCGCACTCACATTCACGCGTGTGTATTCCGGTGTCATCAAGAAGGGCGACACTTTGATGAACGTCACTCGTGGCAAGAAGGAGCGCATCGGCCGAATCGTCGAAGTGCAGGCCAATGCCACCAAGGAAATCGACGAAGTACGTGCCGGCGACATCTGTGCGTTCGTGTCGCTGAAGGAAACCGAGACCGGCGATACCTTGAGCGATATGTCGTCACCGATCCTGCTGGAGCGCATGCGCTTTCCGGATCCTGTCATCAGCGTTTCGGTCGAGCCCAAGAGCCGCAACGATATCGACAAGATGTCGACCGCGCTCTACAAGATGGTCAAGGCCGATCCGTCGCTGCGCCTGGAAGTGGATGGCGAAACCGGGCAGACCGTGCTCAAGGGCATGGGCGAGTTGCATCTGGAAATCACCATCGATCGCATGCGCACGGAACTCGGCGTGGAAGCGAACATGGGCAAGCCCAAGGTCAGCTTCCGCGAAGCCTTTGGCGAGCGTGTCGAGCACGTCTACACGCACAAGAAGCAGTCCGGTGGTTCGGGTCAGTACGCCGAAGTGAAGATGGTCTTCGAGCCCGGTGAGCAGGGTTCTGGCGTGGTGTTCGTCGACGAAATCGTCGGTGGCCGCATCCCGCGCGAATTCATTCCCTCGGTCGAATACGCCATCAAGACCGAAGCCAACCAGGGCCAGATTGCCGGTTACGAAGTGGTTGACTTCAAGGCACGACTGATCGACGGCAAGTACCACGACGTCGACTCGTCAGCACTGGCGTTTGAAATCGCCGGCAAGCAGATGTTCCGCGAGGCTCACAAGATGAGCAAGCCGAAGCTGCTCGAGCCGATGATGAACATCGAAGTGGTCACCGAAGCGGATTATCTCGGCGACATCATCGGCGACATGAACCGCCGTCGCGGCCAGGTCACCGACCAGGGCCAGAAGGGTCCGCAGGCATTCGTGCAGGGCTTCGTGCCACTGGCGGAAATGTTTGGCTACATCAACTTCCTGCGCTCCGCCACCAGCGGCCGCGGCAACTTCACGATGATCTTCGATCATTACGCCGAAGTGCCGACCAGCCTGGTCGACAAGCTGATGGAGAAGGAAGCGAAGTAAGTTCGCTTCTCTCACCGACGTGGCCACGGATGGCCAATCACACCGCCCGCGTGTCGCCCAGCGAACGCGGGCGTTGTCGTTTCAGGTCGTCGACAACGTACCGGTAGATTCTGCTTCGAGCGCCATTGCAGGTTGATCTCGCGAGTGCAGCGCGGCGACATACAGCGACAGTAGCCACCAGAACAACAATCCCCACCACGCCGAATAGAAGGCCAAGTGGGTATTGAGCGGAAACGTCATCGCGACCAGTGCAAGTGCGGGTGCGAGTGCCTGCTCTCGTGCAATGTCGCTCGCGCGGAGCCACGCGCGTATCGCGAGTGCTGCGCCCAGCAGCCACAGCAGCAACCCAATGACTCCCGTTTCCGAGAGCACTTCCAGCACGATCTGGTGGGCGTGGGATGCACCCGTGTCGCTGTCGGTTTTGACGAAGCGATCATCCTTAGCGGCGTAGTCGGAATAGGCATAACGAAACCCACGCGCACCGACACCGGTCCACGGATGGTCCACAATCATGCCGCGAGCAGAACGCCAGATACTCAGTCGTCCAGCCGATGCTTCATCGACGGCTTGGGTCGTGCCCTGCAAGACCAACAAGCTGCGGTCGATGCGGTGGTCGAAGCGATCGGAAAACTTCCACGCAGCGGTGCCGGCGATCAGCAACGCGATCGCGAGGCCAGCGACCAGCGTGATGTAGCGACCAACATGGCGCGTCTCTCGCCAGAGCAGAATCGCGCAAACCAGCGCAAACGAAATCCACGCGGCACGCGAACCCGCCATCAGGATTGGCCCAACCAGGGCAACGAAACCGAGTGCCAGTCCCAGCCGCCCGAAACGGGCGCGCATTGCCAGCAAGAGGAAGGGAGACAGCGTCGCCAGGACCGGACCGAGCTTGAGGTTATCGGCACCAAAAATTCCCGTGATACGCTCGAGTTCAGCGCTGCCGGCAATGCTGAAACCCGTGCCCATTTGCACCCAGGCATCGATCAGCCAGATCAGGATCACCGCTGCTGTCGCCAACACCACGCCGCGCAGCGAACGAAGGCTCGACAGTCCGGCGACGATGAAGAGTGCGAACGGCAGGAAGCGCAAGGCACTTGCCGCAGTAGACCAAGTTTTCATTGGCTGGACTGCGTCAAATCCCGATAGCAGGATCGGCAGCCAGTAGCAGGCAAACAACGCGACGATCAACGCAAACCCAGGCGCACGCAATGCGGCGCTGCTTCCACGCAGCACTAGCGCCAAGACAACAACCAGCGAAACCAACACGGGCAGTTCGGCGAAGCGGCCGAGTGGCAACAATACGACGAACGACGCGACGGCCAGCGCGTCCCAAGGCAATGATCGCCAATGAAAATGCGCGCGCAAGTCGATCAAGCTTGCCGTGCCGCGTAAACCATCAGGCCGAACAGCGTGATCACAAGCCGCTCAAAACACCCGCAATGGTCGCCGTCATGAAGGTGGCCAGCGATCCGCCGAGGACCGCTTTCAAACCCATCCGCGCAAGATCTCCTCGACGACTCGGTGCCAAACCGCCGATACCACCGATCTGGATCGCAATCGACGAGAAATTCGCGAAACCGCACAACGCATAGGTCGCAATCAGCGCACTCTTTTCCTGCAACAATGGCAGGTTCTTGGCGAGGTCGACATAAGCCACGAACTCGTTGATGACCACCTTCTGGCCGATGAAGCTACCGACCAGGGTCGCGTCCTGCCAAGGCACACCGATCAGCCACGCGATCGGAGCCAGTACCCAGCCGAAAATCGTCTGCAACGAAAACACCATCGGCTTGCCGGCCGATGCGCTCAACCACGCATTCAAAGAGCTGCCAGCGTCGCCCCACTCCTTGGTACCCAACCACTGGAACGGGGCATTAAGCAGTGCGATCAAAGCGATGAAAGCAAGCAGCATTGCGCCGACGTTCAAGGCCAGACGCAGGCCATCGGCCGCACCGGTGGCGGCAGCATCGATGACGTTCGCCGTCGTTTTTTCGACTTCCAGTTTCACCGTGCCGCGGGTCAGGGGCTGCTCGGTCTCCGGCATCAGGATTTTCGCCAGCATCAGCGTTGCCGGCGCGGCCATGATGCTCGCGGTCAGCAGGTGCGTTGCGAAGAAGATTTTCTGCGGCTCGCTCTCGCCACCCAGGAGGCCGACATACGCCGCCATCACGGAACCGGCGATGTGCGCCATGCCGCCGATCATCACGGTCATCAATTCCGATTGAGTCATGCGTTCCAGGTACGGCTTGATCGTCAGCGGTGCCTCTGTCTGGCCGATGAATACGCTGGCGCAGACGCTGGTGGTTTCCGCGCCGGATACGCGCATCACCTTGGTGATCAACCAGGCCATGCCGCGCACGATCATCTGCATGAAACCGATGTGGTAAAGCACGCCGGTCAGCGCCGCGAAGAAGATGATCGTCGGCAACACCTGCACGGCGAACACGAAGCCGTTCTTCTGCACGTCGACGAAGCTGCCAAAGATGAATTCGGATCCGACGCGCACATAGTCGAGCAGGTGCACGAAGCCGGTCGCGATGCCGTCGAATATCTGCCGCCCCAACGGCACCTTCAAAACGAGCGCGGCGAAGATGATCTGCATCAACACACCAGTGCCGACCAGCTTCCAGTCGACCGCTCGCCGATTTGACGAAAAACACCAGGCAATGCCGATCAACGACGCCAACCCGAACAGGCCGAACGCGATTTGGCCCAAGACTTCCAACATCCTCTTCCCCAGAGGCCCGACGATGGGCCCGATCAAGTCCGCGAGCGTAGTTCAGCGATGGAAGCGCGCGCAAGCGCTCGATGGTCGACGAGCGAGGGAATGATGTAACGCGAGGACCCATCAAACCAAAGTATCAGCGGTTCGGGCTGGTCCCGATGCGTGGGCGTAGAATCGCCATTCGTCCAGTAGGAGTGCGAAATGGTCAATCTCAGTCAGCAACTGCACCAGATCGCCGACCAGTTGCCTGCCGAGGCGACTTGGGACGATGTGATCGAGCAGGCACGGTTTCGCAAGGCAGTGCAGGAAGGCGTCGCCGCCGCAGATCGCGGCGCGTTTGCCAGCGGCGAAGACGTCCGGCGCGCATTCGAAAAATGGGGCGTGGATGTTGACGCTTGAATGGTCGATCAAGGCGCTGATCGACTTCGACGAAGCACAAACATACATCGCGCAGGAGAATCCATTCGCAGCGCAAACCGTCGCGGAGCGCATCTGGCACGCCACCAAGCGCCTCACCGACGCTCCCAACATCGGCCGCTCGGGTCTGGTGCCCGGAACTCGCCATTGGGTGGTCGACCGCACGCCGTACTTGATCGTCTATCGCGTGACGCCGGAGTCGGTTCAAATTCTGCGTGTATGGCACGGCAGACGTGATTGGATGAACGCGGAATAGTTGCGAAACCCAACCCGCGGGGTCTGTCGCGGGTCCCGGTCGAGCCAAAGGCACCGCACAACTGCACTGTGCTGCTTTTCGCTTTTCGCCTTTGACCTACCTCCCGATTCGGGGAGGCGAGTTGGCGCAGGAATGCCCGCAGGGTGGCCGAATGGATTCGGCCAGTTCGCTGCAGGTGCAGGGATGCGCCTTCAGCGAACCCCGGAGCCAGCTCGCCTAGTCGTGCGGCTTCATCGCACGACCGACCCGCCACGGGCGCATCTTCGGCCTACGTTTCTCTGCGAGGAGAAAGGTAGGTCGCTCGCCGGCGGGCGGGAGAAACGCTTGACCCGTCTGGCGACAGCCAAACCAACAGAGTGCCGCGGGCGGCAGCCCGACGAAACACTTGACCAGTTTGCGACAGCCAATCAGAAGAAGCGCAATCGCCGAGCGCTACCGCAGCGACGATCAAACCGGCGGCTTGGGCTGCCGCAACAGGCTCAGCGCGAAGCCGCTGACAACAATCGCGCCGAGTACCAACACGGCCCAAAGCAGCCAGCTTTTCCACGGCAACGGCGGACCCGGCTCGGCGTACGCGGCTTCGCCCGAAATATCAGCGCGTTTACCGCTGCTGGCGAGTGGTGGCTGCCAATCACCGCCATTGCGTTGGCGGATTTCGATCAAGGCGGTGCTGACCGGTGCTTCGCTGCGACGTTGCGTTGCACTACCGACGGCGAGGCGATACGGGCCTTCGCCCTGGGCAAGAAACACGAGGCGATCAGGGCGATAGCCAACACGCAGGTGGGGTGCCGTGGTCAACCCAGGGCGTGACTCGATGCGCCAATCGCTCGCACGCTCTTCGCTGGACAATTGCAGTGGATCGTTAACCAAGGCACTGGCGCCATCGCGCAGACGGAAGGCGGTGATGCCGCCACGCGGCCGCCAAGGTTCGCTGGCATCGGCACGGCTGAAAACCTGCAATGCCGTCACGCTGTTGTCGTCGGTCAGCGCGATATCGAGCGCTTGCACGGCGAGTGGCGCGGCAGTGGAGTATTCATGCACGGAACGATCCGGCAGCGCATTGAAGGCATGGCCTTCGATGTCGATCCATTGCCGCTGCGGACGCGGCTGTGCGGAAGCGGCGATGCGTTCGGCACGCACTTCCATGCCGGCAGGAGCCGTGCCGTTGAGGAATCGCAGCCGCCAGTACGGCAACGAGGCAGGTGGGTTCAAATCTATCGCACGGCGAACCAGTTCGGTGCCATCACGACGCAGTTGCAGCACCGTCGCTGCGGGCACCTGGTTGCGCCAGTTTTCGAGGTCGTCGCTCGCATCGATGGCAATCCGCAGGCGCAGGTCGCTGGCGCTTGCCGGCCAGTCAAACAGCAATCGATCCAGCCTACCGCCATCGCGCACCGCGGCGCTGGCGTCGAGGATCAGGTCGTTGTTGGTCGCCGCTGCGAGACTATCGACATCGATATCGAGCGTGCGCAGGTGACCATCGGCATCGCGTTGCAATTGCAGATGCACCGCATCCGGCGCTGTCTTGACGTCGGTTGCCGGCACCGCGAACAGCGGCAAGCCAACCGTATCGGACAGCGCGATCGCGGCAAGATCCACCGGCAGCCATGACACCGGCACCGCCACGCCAGCGGCATTGAAGACATCAATGTCGGCGAGTTGTGGATCGCGACTCGCGGCCAGTATCGCAGGGGTCAGTTCGACCTGCCAGACACTGGCGTCGCCGCTCGTCGTCAACGGCCACGCAAACGCGTAATCGGTTTCCGCGGCGTACGCGGGTATGGCCAACAGCGCGATCAGGGCGAGGATGATTTTCATGGGGACGCGTTCTCGGTCGCGGTCTTCGCGGGGGCGGGTGCGAGGTAGCCGATCACCGTGCAGAGCAGACCGTAAGCGATGAACGATGCGATGCCATACAGATTGCCAAGATGATTACGATCCACCAGCAACAGCTTGAGCAGCACGATACCCATCAGCACCGCGCCGGCCAGCCACAACGAACGATTGCCTCGGCGCGATCCAACGATCCACGCGGCCATGCCGACCAGGCTCCAGACCACGGTAAGACTGGTTTGTGAGAGCGTGGTCCAAGCCAGCGCTTCGTCCCACGGCACGCCACCCAACTGGTGTACGCCACGCAATGTTGCGAACGTGATGAATGCAAAGCCAAGCACGACCAGCACGCGCATCCGCTGGGTGATGACAGCGCGGCCGAATGTCGCGAAACCATCGCCGCGCGCGATCAACAAGAGGATTGCCAGTTGCATCAATTCCAACGGATTGATGATCGGCACGAACGGCAACGGCACGCTGCTCCCCGGGTCAAACAGGCTGTTGCCGAGCGCCAGGAACAGCGCGATCAACAACAAACCAGACAGGCTTGGTAGCACCAGCGCGAAGGCGTCGCCAATCGGCCAGGCGATCCAGTTTCGCTTCGTGCGCAAAAGGGTCGCCAAGGCCAGCAGAGGCAGTGCCGACAAGGCCCAATCCCAGCCATCGGCCAGACCATGATCGACGGCGAACCAGCGCAGCAACAAAGCCATCGCCAGCGTCCATGCCCACAGCCATCCGTTGTGAGCGACAACGACGGCTACGCTTGATGCGATCCAGCGCAATGCCAATGCGCCGCCAATCGCGAGTGCAAGCCACGCCAACGCGCCCCACTCGGCGAAGGGATGGCGATGGTCCTGCGCTTGCTGCATCGCGATCACGATGGCGATGACGAAACCTGCGGCGGCAATCCATGCATAGAGCGGCCGTTGCAACCGTGCGTAAAGGAAACCGGCGACGGCGATACTGACGGCGGTCAATCCGAGCACGGCATCCGCTTGGGAAAACGCGGGCACCCAACGATAGATTTCGTGCAGCCACGCGATCAGCCACCACAATAATGCCCAGCCATCGAGCAGCCAGACCAGGATTGCGCGACCGCTGGCGCGACGCAGCATTTCGGCGCTGGCGAAACCGGCGAGTGAGATCAGCAGCGCACCCATCGCGACTCCGTTCAAGATCGGCATTCCGTCGTCCGCTGAGTTGCCAAAGACCCAGGCAACTCCGGCCAGCAGTTGAAGGGCATAACCACTCCAACGCGGGAAACGACGTTGCTGGCGTACGCCGAGCCAGACCAGACCGGCACCTTCCAGCGCAAACGTGCACGCGGTTGCACCCGCGCTCAACGCCAGCGGCACGGCGAGCGTCGCGAATCCAATCGCGAGGATGGCGTGCGCTTCGCCAATCACCCGCAGCGTCGTCCTGCGCAACAGCCACCATGCCAATGACGCGTAGAGAACGGCGACGACCAAGGCCGAAAACGCCAGACCCATTGCATTGCCTTTGAGCAATCCGGCCTGCAATCCAAAGGCAACCAGAGGATTGCCGAACAGCAGGCTGCCATCGACGATGTCGCGCCGGGTTGGATCGCGTTTGCGGGCGTTTAGGAGCGGAACGAGCAGATAGATGACGAAGAACAGAATCAGGAACGGCTCGGTGCTGGCGAACTTGTCTGGCTGGTAAGACAACACCCCCCAAAGCGTTGCGACCGCGTAAGTGAACACGAAGCCGAGCAGGTTCAGTACGCGCCACGGTCGCACCCAGGCGACCGCGAACACGGCCAGATTGAGTACCGCGTAGTAGCTGAAAAGAGCGACGTGATTGCCTGATCCGGTCGAGATAAGGATCGGCGCGAGATAACCGGCAAGGATGCCGAGCACGGCCAAGGCCAGCGAATTCTGCCGCACGGCGAGAACGCAGGTCGCCGCCACGATCAACACCAACAGAGCAAAGGCGGCGCCGGCTGGCAACAAGCCATACAAGCGAAATGCCGCAAACACGGTCAGCACCAGAATGCCGACCGCGCCACCTTGCAGGCTCAACGCGAAGGCGGGCCGCTGAGAACGTTGGCGCCAGCCGAACACCAGCGCGGCGATGGCGGCGAGGGCGATGCCGGCCATGCGGAATTCGATCGGCAAGGTGAACCAGCCCGCATCAGCTGCATATTTCAGCAAGGCGGCGACACCGGCGAACAAAACCAGCATGCCAACTTTTACCGGCACATTGCCGACGCTGAACCAGTTGCGGATAGCGTTCACCCCACGCGCCAGTAACTGCGGTTGTAAAGGCGGTTTCGGCGCAGTTGGAATGGGAGGCCCGAATGTCACGCCCACCGCTTCCACGCGTGCGGCTTCGGCAACGTGTGGTGAGGTTGCTGTTGTCACGGGCATGGCCGTGGCCGCTTGAGCCTCACTTGCCGATGGCGCTTCGAGCCTGAATTCGGGCACTGGAGCCGTCGCTGCACTTGGAGGCTGCGCCCGAACCTGAGCGCCAACGGTTAAAGTTTTCAACGAACGCTCAAGCAACTCAACCCGCGTTGCGAGCTTCGCGTTTCGGCCCAGCAGCCAGCCGATAATGCCCCCGACCACCACGAGGGTCGTCTCCCAACCCCAGCCCCAGGCCACGGCCAGCATCCAGGTCAGCGCTGCGCCGATCAGTCCGTACAAGAAATTCATCGCGTCCCCTTACGCCTATGCATGCCAATTTTGCGGGAACCCGCGCGAATTGGCACCCGCCAGTCGGACTTGATCGCGAAATCTGGCGATTCGGCGTGCGGTTCAGTCAGTGCCTCTTACGGTGTTTGTCTGATTCCGCCGCTATGAGGTATGCAATGCTCCTGCCCCATAAATTACTGACGCCGCTGGCCATATCTGTCGCTGTGCTTCTCGGTGGCTGCCAGCAGCCGGTAGCATCGACCGCCGCGCCGACGAGCAATACCGACGACCTGCCCGTCGCGGCGACATTCACGTCCGACGGTAACAGCGCCACTTCCATTGCCGATCGCGCCGAAGCGCGTGCCAACACCGCGCCAGCCGCGCGAGATAATGGCCCGGCCTATGCCCAGGTCATCAGCGTGGTGCCGGTTCGTGACGGCGGCCGTGCATCGCATCGGGAATGCCACGATGTCGAAGTCACACGCAAGGCACCGGTCAAGGACAGGAACAAGATCGCTGGCACCGCCATCGGCGCTGTTGTTGGCGGCCTGGTCGGCAATCAGGTCGGTGGTGGGCGTGGCCGTGACCTGGCCACCGTTGCTGGCGCGGTAGGCGGCGGTTTCGCTGGTCGCAAGATCCAGGAAAATCAGCAGGAGAATCGCACCATCACATCAGTGCAGGAGCGTTGCCGCACGGTCACCGACAACGTCGACACCGGCGCGATTGTCGGCTACGACATCGTCTATGAATATGGCGGCGAATCACACAAGGCACGCGTCGCCGATGAGCCCGGCGAGCGCATTGCTTTGCCGGTGCGCAGCATCAACCGAATGCCGTAAAGACGCTCAGTCGCTGCGCTGGGCGCGGCGATCCAGTTGTTCCTGGCGACGGCCAAGTACGTCCCGTTTGCGACGCACGCGACGCCAGATCCAGACGCCCACCAGCGCGACCACGATCAGCGTGAACAAACCGATGATCGCCTTGCCTCGGCCCAGCCAGCGCAATAACCATTCGTGGTTGGCCGCACCGTAGTAGCCCAGATACACCCAGATCGGCACGCTCAACGCCGCCGCCGCCGTGTCCATCAGGAAGAAGCGGATGAAGGATACCCGCCGGGTCATGCCGGCTGTGAGATAGATGGGGGAACGCAGGCCCGGCAGGAAGCGCGCGACGAACATCAGGCGGTTGCCGTACTGCGCAAACTTGGCCTGCACCAGCGCGTAGCGTTGCGGCGTCAGCAAAATCGCCACGTACCGGAATCTCAGCAGCTTTTCGCCATAGATACGACCAAGCACGAACATCAATGTATCGCCGGCAAGCACGCCGCCAATGCCGACCGCCACCATCATGTGCTCGTTGGCGTAACCCAGCCCCGCGATTACGCCGCCCGCAGCCAGGGTGATGTCTTCGGGCACCGGCAGGCCAAATCCGCAGATCATCAAGGTGATGAAGACCGCGTGGTAGCCGTACTGGGTGAACAGGTGGATGAGCGTGTCGAGCATCAATCGCGCTGGCGCGATGGCCGTTGTGGGGTAGTTTGCATCGAAGGAAAATGATCCCTGCTGGCGATTGCCAATCTCGCAAAGTATGCCAGCGTGAAGCTGACCGGGCTCGACCGCGACAATCAGCCGTTAAACTAGTGCCCCGTTTTTACGCCGCAGCCTGGCGATTCATTCTTTCGATGCAGATTGGTCCCCACTTGATTGCCCCAAATGTGGTGCTGGCGCCGATGGCCGGTGTCACTGACAAGCCGTTCCGCCTGCTCTGCAAGCGATTGGGCGCGGGGCTGGCCGTGTCGGAAATGACGACAGCCGATCCACGCCTGTGGCACACCCGCAAGTCGCGCCAGCGCATGGATCACAGCGACGAACCAGCTCCGATCAGCGTGCAGATCGCGGGCTACGATCCGACGATGCTGGCCGAGGCGGCACGCTACAACGTTGATCACGGTGCACAGATCATAGACATCAACATGGGCTGCCCGGCCAAGAAGGTGTGCAATGTCTGGTCGGGGTCGGCGTTGTTGCAGGACGAAGCGCTGGTGGGCCGCATCCTCGATGCCGTGGTCCGCGCTGTTGATGCTCCGGTGACGCTGAAGATCCGCACTGGCTGGAACCCGGAAAATCGCAACGGCGTCGCGATCGCGAAACTTGCCGAGAGCGCCGGCATTGCCGCACTGGCCGTGCATGGGCGGACCCGCGCCGAACACTACAACGGCAACGCCGAGTACGACACCATCCGCGCGATCAAATCCGCGATCCGCATCCCGGTGCTCGCCAACGGCGACATCGACACGCCGCACAAGGCGCGCGCGGTGCTGGCCGCAACGGGGGCGGATGCGGTGATGATCGGTCGCGCCGCCCAAGGCCGACCGTGGGTGTTCGGCGAAATTGCCCACTACCTCGCCACGGGCACGTTATTACCCGCTAAGCGTCCCGATGAAATCGCCGCGATCCTGCTCGAACATCTTGAAGCGCTCTATGCGTTTTATGGCGAGTTGCAAGGCGTCCGCATCGCCCGCAAGCATCTGAGTTGGTATGCCAAGGATCATCCTGAAAGCGCTGGCTTTCGCGCCATTGTCAATCGCGCAGAGACCGCCATCGAACAACAGCGGTTGACCCGCGATTATTTCGACGCCCTTTCGGCCGGCTACGCGCTGGCGGCATGAGTAATTGCATCAAAGTCCTGGGCCAAGCGTCCTGACGGCGAAACGCCACGTTGCCGCAGTAACTCCCGCGGCGCGCTGCGTGCCGGGCCGTTGAGACCTACGACTTCGTTTGCTGCTTGGCGAGCTTGTCTGCGTGCAGTCGAATCAACAACGGTTGCAACGTCGTCTCAGGATTGCCGCTACCTCGTGCAAATCCGGCACCCATGTCTACCAGCGTGTAGCCGTCGCCTTCCTTGTCCGGAGTCCACGCGAGTTGGTGCGGATTTTCCAGCAGGCGTGCCATGTGCGCGCCTGCCGTCTTGGGTGAATCGAAGGCGAGGCTTTCCAGCAGCACGCTGCCATCGCCTGCGACCAGCTTGAAATAGAACTTGCCGTCATCGCCGCGATAGCTTTTGAATTGCGAGACATCGCTGCTATTGCTCGACGAGGCATCCGTGCGCGCTGGCGGTTCCACTCGCGCAGCCAGAGCACCAATTCCGACCGCCTCGCGCAATCGCGCAAGCAGCGCGACGCTGCGCTCGCGTGCCTTGCGAGCCCCAACCGACAACACGTTCTGGATGTCGTCGGGATGCGAGACCAACGTTTCGTAACGCTCGCGCGGTTCAGCCAGTTCCTCGTCGATGCGCTCAAACAATTTCTGTTTTGCGTCGCCCCAACTGATGCCATCGGCATAGGCCTGTCGCATTGCTGCCGTCTCGTCGGTGCTTGCAAATGCCTGATAGATGGAGAACAGGTTCGAGCCTCCTGTTTCCTTCACTTCGCCAGGCGCACGCGAGTCGGTGACGATGCCCATGATCGCTTTGCGCAGCTCGGCCTTTGGCAGCCACAACGGGATGGTGTTGTTGTAACTCTTCGACATCTTGCGACCGTCCAGACCGGGCAACGTGGCGACGTTGTCGTCGACCTGCGCCTCAGGCAGCGTGAAGGGTTCAGTCTTGTCGCCGCCAACGGCGCGCCACGCGTCGCCATATAGATGATTGAAGCGCTGCGCGATATCGCGCGCCATCTCGATGTGCTGCACCTGGTCGCGACCGACAGGCACCTTGTTCGCGTTGAAGATGAGAATGTCGGCGGCCATCAACACCGGATACATGAAAAGCCCAGCGCTGATGCCGGCATCGGTGTCCTCGCCATCCTCCGCATTGCGATCGACGGAAGCCTTGTACGCGTGGGCGCGGTTGAGCAGGCCCTTGCCCGTGACGCAGGTCAGCAACCAGGTCAACTCAGTCGTTTCGACAACGTCGGACTGCGCATAGAAAAATGCGCGGTCGGTATCCAGCCCCAGCGCCAGCCATGTCGCCGCGATCTCCAATCGCGAACGCGCGATGCGGTGCGGATCTTCACATTTGATCAACGCATGCAGATCGGCAAGAAAGTAAAACGACTCGACATCCTCACGCCGACTCGCCGCAATCGCCGGACGGATTGCGCCAACGTAATTGCCCAAGTGTGGGGTGCCGGTTGTGGTGATGCCGGTCAAGACGCGCAGTTTCTGACTCATGGATCGAAATGTCGTGGCGGAAACAGGAATGCAGTCTAGGCGAAACCCTTTGCTACCTCGTCATCAGCACGAGCGACCGACGCGCACCTACTCCTCACCTCGTCATCCTCGCGTCTTTCAACAGCCGAACGGCTGGTCAAGCGAGGATCCATTTTGATCTTCGTTCAGTAGCTGGAAAAACGTCCAAATCAAAATGGGTCCCCGCCTTCGCGGGGATGACGACGGGGAGGTTTAACCCCGCCGCGCACACTGCCGCGTTGAATGAGTTCCCCAAGCGGAGACTCGCCATGCGTACCTTGATTGCTGCACTCGTTGTTTCGCTGTTCGCCGCCATGCCGGTCCAGGCCGGCAGCTTGCTTGACCTCGCCGTCGTCGATCGCGACACCGGCGAAACCCTCACCACCTATGAAAGTTACGGAAAAACATGGGTCGCCGGCGCACCCGGCCACCGCTACTCGGTGCGCCTCAGCAATCGCACGGGCGGTCGCGTAATGGCCGTGCTGTCGGTCGACGGCGTCAATGCGGTCAGCGGCGAAACTGCCGGCAGTGATCAGAACGGCTACGTGCTCGATGCCTGGCAAAGCACCGAAATCCTCGGCTGGCGCAAATCGCTCGACGAGGTTGCACAGTTCAACTTCACCAACCTGCCAAACAGCTACGCGGCGAGAACGGGCCGGCCAACCAATGTCGGCGTCATCGGCGTCGCCATCTTCACCGAACGCGCGCCGGTGATCAGCTACAGCGATCAACGTCGCCGTTACGACGCGCCGGCACCGGCGCAATATGAGGAGAAAGACAGTCAAGCCGCCGAACCGATGGCCTCTGCAGCGGGCGCAGCCGCGCCCGAATCCATGCGCAAAAATTCGGCCGAAATGGCGAAATCCGAAGGTCGCATATCGTCCGATGTCGGTGCCGCACAACCGCAACGCAAGGCAAGCGCGGAACGCCTCGGCACCGGCCATGGCGCGCGCGAAGATTCCCACGTTGTCTATACCGAGTTCACTCGCAGCAGCTCGCAGCCAGTCGAGCAGCTGGGCATCTGGTACGACAGCTATCGCAACCTGGTCGCGCAAGGCGTGATCGTTCAGAAGCCGATGGCATGGAACAACGCCAACCCGTTTCCGAACAGTTTCGTCGCCGACCCACCGCGTCGTTGAAGCAATTATCGTGATCCTGTCGAATGCCCCGCAAGTCGGGGCATTCGATCTTTAAATGGCGGTGACGGCAGTAGCGACTTGAAGGAACGGGGGCGGCAGGAAATTTCCATCCGCCCCTTTCCATGAAACAAGAAAAGAGTAAAGTTGATGGCTTGATTGATCGTGAGTGGGGCGAGTCGCGGCGAAATTTGCCGTCGACGCTTGGAATACGGTGATGGGTGGGGAAGGCGATCGTGATCGCCAACGGGGGCTTTGATGGGCTGGACACGATTTGGCATGACGGCCGTTTTTGGCGTCGCTGCGCTGCTAACTGCTGCACCGGCGATGGCACAAGCCAACTACACCTACTCCATCTACGTCGACAGCGACGCGCGCAATTCGACCGGATGTAGCGCTGCGGGTGTCATCGGTGCCGAAGCGCGGATCGACATCACGGTCGCCGGCGGCACCAGTCCGCAAATCTTGTCGACCACCCGGTCGCGCTGCGTCAGTGGCGCCTTCCAGCCGAACGGTGTTCCATCCGACTCCGCTGCAATCGGTCTCAACGTCGGCGTTGATGGCTCGGACGTGCTCGAAGTGGCCGACGTCCAGTCCGCACTCGGCAATGAACCGTCGCCATCTTTGATCTTCTCGGTTATCGCCACCAGCGCCAACGGCAGCGACACCTTGGCAACGTCGAACGGTGGGACGGGCGGTGTGCCCATTGGGTTGGCCTTGCCGGCCCTTCCAATTCCAGCGTTGGCTTGGCCGGTTCTGTTGCTCCTGGTCGGCTTGCTCGCGATGTTGGGGGCGCGTCAGGCGCGGCGCAGCCGCATGTGGCGTCTGTTGTCGCTGGTTTTCCTCTGTAGCGGCGTTGCGCTGGCCGCCAACTTCATCGTTGATGGAGATGTTGCCGATTGGGCCGGCATGTCACCGCTGGCGACTGATCCGGCCGGCGACACCACCAGTGGCGAAACCGCGATCGATCTGCGCGCGTTCTATGCAGCGCTCGAAAACGGCAAGGTGTTCATGCGCCTTGATGTGACCAACGTCCAGAACAATCCGCCGACCGCAATTTCCGGAACGGCGGTGACTCTGGAAGACCAGCCGGTCACGATTATCCTCACCGGCAGCGACACCGAAAACGACACACTCTCTTTCAGCATCGTCACGCCGCCGAGCATCGGCACGCTCGGCCCTGTCACTCCAACCGGCGCGAATACGGCGACGGTCTTGTATACGCCAACGGCCAACCTCAACGGCAGCGACAGTTTCACTTTCAGCGTCAGCGATGGACAAGCAACGTCGGCCGTGGCCACCGAATCGATCACGGTGACAGCTGTCAACGACGCGCCGAGTTTCGTCAAGGGAGCGGACCAATCGCTCCTCGAGGACGCACCAGCGCAGTCGATTGCTGGCTGGGCGACAGCGATATCGGCCGGACCGTCGAACGAGTCGAGTCAGATTGTTTCGTTCGGTACGAGCAACAACAACGCCGCGCTATTTGCGACCGCGCCGACCGTCGCCGCGAACGGCACGCTGAGTTACACATTGGCGGCCAATGCGAACGGTGTTGCCACCGTGACCGTGGTTGCGATGGACGATGGCGGCACCGCGAACGGTGGCGTCAATGTCAGCGCGTCGCAGACGTTCACCATCACGGTTTCGGCGGTCAATGACCCACCCAGTTTCGTCAAGGGCGCGGACCAGACCGAACTGGAAGATGCCGCCGCACAATCGATTGCCGGCTGGGCTACCTCGATTTCGCCGGGACCACCCGATGAGTCCGGCCAGACCGTCAGCTTCAACCTGAGCAACAACAATGCGGCCTTGTTCTCTGTCGCACCGGCCGTCGCCGCGAACGGCACCTTGAACTACACACTCGCTGCGAATGCGAACGGTGCAGCGACGGTCACCGTCACAGCAATGGACAGTGGCGGCACCGGGAACGGCGGCGTCGATACCAGTGCGCCGCAAACCTTCACCATCAATGTAACAGCGGTCAACGACGCGCCGAGCTTCGTCAAGGGTCCGGACCAGAGCGCCCTGGAAGACGCCGCCGCGCAGACCATTGTTGGCTGGGCCACGGCGGTTTCGCCAGGGCCGCCGAACGAATCCAGTCAGGTCGTCAGCTTCAATGTAAGCAACAACAATGCGTCGCTGTTCGCGACCGCACCGACAGTCAACTCGAACGGCACGCTGACCTATGCTCTCGCTGCAAATGCGAGCGGCGTGGCGACGGTAACCGTCGTCGCGATGGACGACGGCGCCACCGCTAACGGCGGCATCAACGTCAGTGCGCCGCAGACCTTCACCATCACGGCCGCGGCGGTCAACGACCCGCCAAGCTTCGTCAAGGGTGCGGACCAGACCGTGCTTGAAGATGCCGCCGCGCAATCGATTACCGGCTGGGCCACTGCGATTTCGCCGGGACCACCCGATGAAGCTGGACAGACCGTCAGCTTCAACGTGAGCAGCAACAATGCGGCTCTGTTCTCTGTCGCACCGGCCGTCGCCGCGAACGGAACCTTGAGCTATGCACTCGCTGCCAATGCGAATGGAGCCGCAACCGTCACCGTGACGGCAATGGACAGCGGTGGCACCGCCAATGGTGGCTCAGATACCAGTGCGCCGCAAACCTTCACCATCAATGTAACCGCGGTCAACGACGCGCCGAGTTTCGTCAAGGGCGTGGATCAGAACGTGTTGGAAGACGCCGTTCCACAGTTCGTCGCCGGTTGGGCAACCGCAGTCTCACCGGGCCCGTCGAACGAAGCGACCCAAGTCGTTTCGTTTGACGTCAGTAACAACAATGCGGCGTTGTTCGCGACCGCTCCGGCTGTCGGGCCCAGCGGCACATTGACCTACACGTTGGCGGCCAATGCCAGTGGCTCGGCGACGGTAACGCTGTTCGCCATGGATGACGGTGGAACGGCCAATGGCGGCGTCAACGTCAGCCCGCCGCAGAGCTTCACAATTATGGTGACTCCTGTAAACGACGCCCCAAGTTTCGTCAAAGGCGCGGACCAGACCGTCCCCGAAGATAGTCCGCCGCAGAGTGTTGTCGCTTGGGCGACCGCGATCTCGCCCGGACCATCTGACGAGTCCGGGCAAACGGTCAGCTTCAACGTGACCAACAACAACGCCGGCCTATTCTCTGCAGCACCGGCAGTCGCTGCGAATGGCACGTTGACCTACGTAGTGAACGCGAATGCAGATGGCGTCGCGATCGTCAGCGTGGTCGCGATGGACACCGGCGGTACTGCCAACGGAGGCATCGACGTCAGTGCGCCGCAGACGTTCACAATTACTGTGGCGGGTATCGATGATCCGCCAGTCGCCGTCGACGATACCGCCACCGTAATTGAAGACGACGCGGCGGTGTCGATCAACGTGCTCGCCAATGACACCGATGTCGATGGGGGTCCAAAGACCATCGCCAGCGTCACCCAGCCGGCTAACGGCGTCGTTGCCATCGGCAGCGGTAGCCTCGACGTGACCTACACGCCGAATGCCAACTATTGCAACCTGCCGCCGGGAACCACACCCGACACCTTTAGCTACGCGCTGGCTCCTGGCGGCAGCATCGCAATGGTGACGGTGAGTGTTACCTGCATCGACGACGATCCGGTCGCGGTTGCCGATAGCGCTACCGTAGTTGAGGATTCCGGCCCGACAGCCATCGACGTGCTTGCCAACGACACCGATGTCGATGGTGGTCCGAAATCGATTGCCAGCGTCACCCAGCCTGCCAATGGAACGGTCGTCATCACCGGCGGCGGCACCGGGCTCACCTTTGCGCCGAATGCGAACTACTGCAACGTGCCGCCGGGCACCGCGCTGTCTACCTTCACCTACACACTCACTCCCGGCGGCAGCACGGCGACGGTCATGGTCAGTGTCACCTGCGTCGACGATCCGCCGGTCGCGGTCAACGACAGCGCAACTGTCGTCGAGGGTTCTGGCGCCAACGCCATCGACGTACTCGTCAACGACACCGATGTCGATGGCGGTCCGAGATCGATTGCCAGCGTGACCCAGCCGACCAACGGCGTAGTCGTTATCACCGGTGGCGGCACGGGACTTACCTATGCGCCGAATGCCAACTACTGCAACGTGCCACCGGGCACCGCGCTGTCCACCTTTACCTACTCGCTCACTCCCGGCGGCAGCACGGCGACGGTCACGGTGAGTGTCACCTGCATCGATGATCCGCCCGTTGCGGTTAACGACAGCGCGACGGTGGCCGAAGATTCCGGCGCGAATGCGATCAATGTGCTGGCCAACGACACCGATGTCGATGGTGGTCCGAAATCGATTTCCGCCGTCACCCAGCCAGCGAACGGCACCGTAGTCATCACCGGCGGCGGCACGGGACTTACCTACGCGCCGAATGCGGATTACTGCAATGTCCCTCCCGGCACCGCGCTGTCCACCTTCACTTACACGCTGGCGCCGGGCGGCAGCTCGGCGACGGTAACGGTCAGCGTCACCTGCGTAAACGACGCACCGGTCGTTGATCTGAATGGGCCAGCAGCCGGTACCGGATTCGCGGCGACCTACACCGAGGGCACTCCGCCCGTCGCCATCGTCGATGCCGCCGCATTGACCGTGATCGATGTGGACAACACCACGCTCACGTCAGGCAGCGTCGTTGTCGGCAATATCCAGGATGGCGCGGCCGAACTGCTCGCTGCGACCACGACCGGTACTGCGATCACGGCGAATTACGCTGCTGGTACCTTGAGCCTGAGCGGCACCGATACGGTCGCCAATTACCAGCTCGTGTTGCGCAGCGTTACCTATCGCAACACCTCGACAGCTCCGTCTGAAACGCCGGTGCGTGCGGTGAACTTCACGGTCAATGACGGCGCGCTCAACAGCGCCACGGCGACCTCGCTCGTCACCATTGTCGCCGTCAATACGATTCCAAGTTTCACGGCGGGCGCTGCCCAGACCATCCTTGAAGATGCCGCTGCGCAAAGCGTGCCGAACTGGGCGACTGCGATCAACGACAACGATGGCGGCCTGCAAACCCTCAGCTTCACCGTCACGCTGGCCAGCGGTAGCGCCAGCCTGTTTGCCGTTGCGCCGGCCGTCTCGGCGACCGGCACGTTGAGCTATACGCCAGCCGCCAACGCCAACGGCACAGCTACCTTCAACGTGGTGCTGATGGACAACGGCAGCAACAACAACACCAGCACCGCGCAGACGCTGACGATCAACGTCACCGCTGTGAATGACGTTCCAAGTTTCACGGCAGGTGCCAACCAGACCGTGCTGGAAGACGCCGCTGCGCAAACCATAGCCGGGTGGGCAACGGCTATCTCTGCCGGTCCACTGGACGAGTCAGGCCAGACCCTTACCTTCAATGTCAGCAATAACAACGCCGGTCTGTTCTCGGTCGCACCGGCCGTTTCGTCCACAGGCACCCTGACCTACCAGCTGACACCAGATGCCAATGGCGTGGCGATGGTCTCGGTGACGCTGATGGACGACGGCGGCACCGCCAACGGCGGCGTCAACACCAGCGCCGCGCAGTCGTTCTCGATCATCGTAACGGCGGTCAACGACGCGCCCAGTTTCGTGAAAGGTGCCGACCAAGCTTTGCTCGACAACGTCGGGCCGCAAACGGTCAACCCATGGGCAACGGCCATCTCGGTCGGCCCGGCCAACGAGGGGGCCCAGACACCGAACTTCGAAATTACCGGCAATACGGCACCAACCGCATTCAGCGCGGGACCCGCGGTGTCAGCGCCTGGGGTTCTGACCTACACGCCAGCCGTGGTCCCGCAGGGAACAACGACGGCGACGATCACCCTGCGGGTGCGCGACAACGGCGGCACAGCGAATGGAGGTGTCGATGCTTCGGTTACGCAGACCTTCACCATCGCGATCACCCATGCCAACGTGGCACCTACGCTGACCAATCCAACGATTACCTATGCAACCGCCGGCAACACGCAGTTGCACGCCGGCGGCGCGACCTTGGCTGGGCTGGTCAACATCAGTGATGCGCAAGGTGCGTTGGCGAAGTCGGTGCCAGTCGATCCGGACGGCCCCAATCCTCCCAGCGTGATTGCCGCAAGTGGTTCATCGGTAAATGGCGGCAATTTCTCGATCGCCATCGATGGCGCGTTCACCTACGTACCGCCAGCCGACTACAACGGCACAGACACGTTTACCTATCAGGTTACCGACGGTGCTTCGCCAACGCCGGGCAATGTCACGGGAACGGTCAGCATTACGGTCAGCCAGAAAGTCTGGTACGTGCGAGACATTGTCGATGTGAACAACCCCGCTGGTGGTGATGGCCGCTCAAACAATGCGTTCGACACGCTGGCTGCGGCGCAGGCTGGATCGACTGCCAACAGCATCGTGTTCGTGTTCCGTGGCAACACCGGAACCACGCCATTGGGCGGCGGCATTATCTTGAAGGACGGCCAGAAGCTGCATGGCGAAGGCATTGGCCTGACGGTCCCCGGTTTCGGTACCTTGATGCCGGCCGGCAGCCAACCACGCATCACCAACAGCGGGGGCAACGGCGTGGCCATCGCGGCGAGTACGGCGAATGGCAATCGCGCTGGCATCGAAGTGCGCGGCCTGGATATCAGCGGTAGCACCAATGCGGTCAGCGCAACGTCTGCGAATGCCGCGAACCTCGGTATCCTGGTCAGCAACAATACGGTGTCCGCAGCGGGCACCAACGGAGTCAATGTCGCGCCGGGCTCGACTGGCACCCAGATTGTCGCCATCAGCGACAACACGGTGACGGCATCCGGAACGGGTATTTCCGTGGTGCGCAGCGCAGGCACGGCGACGATCACTGCATTTTCCAACAATGTTATTTCCGGTAACACCGGTGGCACTGGAATCGCGATCAGCGGCCCATCGGTCGTGTTTGACGCTACGCCGGGCGGCGCTTTCCAAACCGTCACCGGCGGAATCACACAAGTCGGGGTTTCCGGAAATGGTGTCGGCTCCGCCGGAGTCGTGCTGAGCAACGTTGAAGGCGACGTGTCGTTCACGGATATTGACGTCTTCGCAGACGCGGGTGCAGCGCTCAATGTCTCGTCACCAACGCCCTACACGGGATCGGCCGGCCTGCGCATCGTCGTGCCATCCGGCGTAGTAACCCTTCAGGCCGTCGGCGGACCCTTTGCGCTGTTGAACAAGCTTACGGCGACATTGCCTTCCGTAACGGGAACCAGCAGCGGAAGTGCTAGCGGCGGCTTCAGCGCGACGAATCTGTCGGGAGCCGTCAGCTTCACCGCCACCAGTTCGATCAACGGACCATCTGCCGTAGGCGGCACCGCCTTCCAGGCCAGCACGAGCAATGCAGCGATCAGCTACGCGGGTTCGATCACGACAGTCACGGGTCGCGGAATCCAGTTGACGGGCAACGCGGGCGCTGTGATTGGGTTCACCGGTGCGATGTCGATCAGCAGCGGAGCCAATCCAGCATTCGAAGCCACCGGCGGCGGCACTGTGACCGTCACCGGTGCATCGACGCGAACCCTCACCACAACGACGGCGACCGCATTGAACGTCAGCAACACCGCGATCGGTCTTGGTGGCATCAATGTCACCAGCGTCAGCGCCAACGGCGCCAGCAGCGGCATCGTGCTTAACAACACAGGCGTCGCTGCCGGCCTGACCGTGACCGGTACCGGCGCGGCGAACAGCGGCGGCACTATCCAGAACTCGGCCGGCTCGGCCGTGTCGTTGAACACCACCTACCAACCCTCGTTCACCAATCTGCGTATTTTGAACGCGGCGGGCCATGGCGTCAGTGGCACCCAGGTCTCCGGTTTCAGCTACATCAACGGGCTGATCGACAACACCGGTACCGGGCTGGGCGTGGAAAGCGCGAACATCGCCTTCAACACCACGACGGCAGGCACCGAAAACAACCTGAGCGGTGCCGTCACGATCACCGGAAATACCCTGTCCAACAGCTATTACCACGGCGTGGACATTTTCAACTTCAACGGCACTATCAGCGACGCCAATATCTCGGGCAACACCATCACCAGCAGCATCTTGACAGCGACATCCAAGGGTTCCGGCATCCGCCTGATCGCCTTCGGGTCGGGGTCGACCATCGCCAATGTCACCAAGGCCGAGATCAACAACAATATCGTTTCGAACTTCCCGAGTGCCGCCGGCATCATGGCGCAGGGCGGCAATGGCAATCTGGCCGGCACTGCCGGCGTGTTCGGAACAGCGGGCAGTGCGACCAATATCATCGCCATCACCGGCAACCGCGTTTCGGGTTTCAGCTCCACCAATCGTCTCGGCACGCAGGCGATTGTCGCGTCGGTCAATGGGCGTGGCCAAGGTAATTTCGATATTTCGAACAACGGCACGGCGGCAAATCCAATCGGCAATTCCAGCGGCACCGCCATTGCTCTGTCATCGTTCGGCTACGCGAATGTCACCGGGTTGATCAGCAACAACATCATCGTTGCCAACAATCTGTTCGGCTCACAGGGCATCGGCGCCGGAACAGGAGCCACCCTGTCATCCATCGAAACGCCCAGCCTGACCTTGAACGTGTTGAATAACTCGGTCAGCCAGACCGACGGCAACGGCATTTTGCTGGTCTCCCGCGATGCCAGCGGTACTCTGCGCAGCAAGTTACAGGGAAACACCGTCGCTACGCCGCTGGGCGGCATTCGCGAAGGCATCCGCATTGATGCGGGTAACGCAGGTTCGCTCGACGACAGCGTTTGCGTAAATATTTCCGGCAACACGACATCAGGCAGCACCAACTCAGGCACCACCGCGTCGGGTGTTGGCTTCCGCAAACAGGGCACGTTGCCGACGACCAACGATTTCTCGGTCAACGGCATGGCGGCGACCGCAACGCCCGGCGTCGAAAACTACGTCGGCAGCCTCAACCCGGGCAGCACGACAGGCAACTTCGGCACCACCGGCGTCGACATGATTTCGGCGAGCAGCGGTTATTCCAACTGCATGTTGCCGTAGGCGATTGCATCCCAAACCCACCCACAGACGACTAGAGCCATGGCCGAACCGTTCCTATCAGAAATCCGCTTGATGAGCTTCAGTTTCGCTCCAATGGGCTGGGCGCTTTGCAATGGCCAGTTGCTGCCTATCAACCAGAACCAGGCGCTGTTCTCGCTGCTGGGGACAACGTTTGGCGGCGATGGCCGGGTCAACTTCGCTTTGCCCGACTTGCGTGGACGTACGCCGATTCATGTTGGCAACGGACACACGCTTGGCGAGCGCGGTGGCGAACAGGCGCACTTCTTGTCGATCGCTGAATTGCCTACCCATACGCATTCGTGGGGAGCGAACTCGGCACCGGCCACCACCAACATGCCGGACAACACCAAGGTGCTGGCCCAGTCGGTTGGTGACAATGCCTGGTCTTCGGCGACCAATCTCACGCCAATGGCCGCCAACTCCAACTTGAACGCGGGCGGCTCGCAGGCGCACCTAAACATGCAGCCGTTTCTCACCCTGAATTTCTCGATTGCCCTCCAAGGCATCTTTCCAAGCCCCAACTAGGAGATCCTGACGATGGCGCAGCCCTATGTTGGAGAGATACGCATGTTTGCTGGCAACTTCGCGCCGGCCGGGTGGATGTTCTGTGAAGGGCAACTACTGCCAATTTCCGAATACGAAACATTGTTCAACCTCATCGGCACGACTTATGGCGGCGACGGCCAGTCAACATTCGGTCTACCGGATTTGCGCGGCAGACTGCCGATCCATCAGGGCAACGGCTTTATTCTTGCCGGGACTGGCGGTGCAGAACAGGTCACCTTGACGGTCAGCCAGATGCCTGCGCATGCCCATGCCGCCCTTGCGTCGACCAATCCAGGTAGCGGCACCACCCCGCAAGGGAATGTACTTGCGAACCTCAGCACGGCAACCTCGTCGGGATACGGAACCGACAATCCGCAGATCAGCCTGAGCGGGCAGAGCATGTCGCAAACCGGCGGCGGCCAACCGCACGAGAACATGCAGCCGTATCTGTGCGTCGATTTCATCATTTCGCTGTTCGGCATCTACCCTTCGCCAACCTGAGCATTCCCATGGCCGATCCCTTCGTCGCCGAAATCCGCATCTTCCCGTTCAACTTCGCGCCGCGCGGCTGGGCGTTTTGTGACGGCCAGCTATTGCCAGTGAGCCAGAACACCGCTCTGTTTTCGCTGTTGGGAACGACCTACGGCGGCAACGGCCAATCGAATTTCGCCCTGCCGGATTTGCAGGGGCGAGCGCCGATGCATCCAGGCCAAGGTCCGGGGCTGTCACTGCACGATCTCGGCGAAACTGGCGGCAGTCAAACGGTGGCCCTGCTGCAAAGCGAAATGCCGACCCATAGCCATGCCGTGCGCGTTTCCGCACAAGACGGGACCAGCCGAATCGTCGCAGGGCAACTTCCCGCCACCGGAATTGGGATGGCGATGTTCGGTGCACAACCTTCCAGTGCGAGCCTTAGTGACACGGCGTTGGCGCCGTCCGGCGGCAGCCTGCCGCACAACAACATGCAGCCGTATCTGACGTTCTATTTCAACATCGCCCTGCAGGGCGTGTATCCACCGCGCACCTAAACACGTGAGAACGGGAATCCAGATGCAACGACGCGATTTTTTTCGAGCCGCCATTCTCGGCACAGGAGCCTTGGCGACCGTGTCGCTGACGCGCACCAGCGCCGCAATGGTCAAGGGGTCGGTCGAAGCACGGCTGCACTCGCAGCTTGCAAAAGTCGAAACGAGAGGCGAGGAGTCGCGCTGGCGATTGCTCGACCATTGCGCCAGCGACGGCTGCGCCGCGAATGCACGCATGCGTATCAGCATCGACGCGCTCGGATTCCCCAGCACCTTTCGATCACTAGCCATTGATGCGATGTTCGCCACCGCGCACGGGGCCATGCCTGTGCGCGTCGCCAGCTTCCAGCGCGATGCCGTGTCACCAGCCAGCAAACCGTTCGCGTTCAACGTGGCTGGCGGCGGCCTCGCCGGTTTCCGAGCCGAACACTCCCGCAGCGGATCAGCTGCCGCGGCGATAACCAGTTCCGCATTGCTTTCCGGCGCTCGACCGACGCTGACAGCCGGACGCTATCTACTTGCACTGGCGCACGAAGGCGATCTAATCGATTTCGATGCCATCACGCTGGAAGTTGATCCAGCGGCCGCTGTCGTCGACGTACAAGGAAATGCCCCGGCTTTCGCGTGGCTCAGCTTTTCGGTCCAACCGTCCAGCACGTGACCGCGTCGTTACCGCTTGCGCCGCGATTGGCGCAGGCGCTGCATGTTGTCAGCGCAGCCACGGGCTTGCGTCCGGAAGTGGCCACCGACTTCGATTTCATCGCCGCGCTCTATGCAGAAGTCCGCGAAGATGAACTTGCGCCGGTGCCGTGGCCCGATCAGGCCAAGCGCGATTTCCTCACATCCCAATGTCGCTTGCAGCGCGATCACTACACCAAGCATTACCTGGGCGCCGAGTTCCTGATCGTCGAGATGTCGGGCAAGCCGATTGGTCGCATCTATGCACATGCGACGCGTTCGGAAATCCGGTTGATGGATATTGCGCTGCGCAGCGACTCGCGCGGTCGCGGCATCGGCACTGCGCTGGTGCGTGCGCTACAAGATGAGGCGCAACAGCGCGGCGTTGATCTCACCCTGCATGTCGAGCCCGAAAATCCCGCCCAGCGCTTGTACCAGCGGCTTGGTTTTGCGTTGATCGAGAATCGTGGCGTTTACGATTTTCTGGGCTGGTCGCCGGGTGCCGCGACCGTGACATCGCCACCAGCGATTTGTTGACGATCGCTCAGTTAAAAACAGCCTCGAACTGAAGCCTATCATCGAGCGTTGCGACCGGAACCAGGAACATCTCGATGGTCCCGAGCTCGGGATGCTGGATCGAATAGATGCCTTGCTCACCGCGCAGATTCGTGGGTGCGAGCAGCTGCAAACTAAACGGTTCTGCGCGTGACGCATGCGACCTGAGTCGCTGGACCGCGGTCAGGGTAAACGCGAAATCCGAGCCGACCAGCGGCAGCTCGCTACCGATGAATTCGTCGAAATGTTCGGGTTTCAGTTTCAGCAAGTCGAACACGATGGGCGGCTCCGGTCAGCAAGCTCCTATCGTAACGGCAGGTGCGAATAACAGGAAAGCCATTGCCCAACTTTTCATCGCCGCGTTGGTTGCCAGCAGACATTCGAGTGCCTCGAAACTATCATCGGCAGCGTCCAAACGGAGCAATGCATGGGTCTGATCACGTACGTCAAGCATCACAAATCAATCGAACAACTGCGGACTGAGTTGATAGAGCGACTCGCGGCCGCATCGATGGGCGACCTATGCAACTGATCGACATTGGCGCCAATATTGGCCACGAAACCTTTCGCCCCGACTTCGACGCCATGCTCGACCGGGCACGAGCGCATGGCGTGGTGCAGCTGATGGTGACCGGCGCCGATGCCGCGGGCAGCCGAATCGCCAGTGCGCTGGCGTTGCAACATCCCGGATTTCTTTACGCAACCGCTGGCGTGCATCCGCACTGGGCTGTCGAATACGACGATGCGGCCGACGCACTGCTGCGTACGCTCGCCGAACAGCCAATTGTGAGGGCGGTGGGCGAAACCGGCCTCGACTATCACCGCAACATCTCGCCGCCATCAGCCCAGGTCATCGCATTTGATCGCCAGTTGCAGATCGCCGTCGACAATGGCAAGCCGCTGTTCCTGCACCAGCGCGACGCACATGACGATTTCATCACCAGTCTCGATAAGGTGCGCAGCAGGGTTGGGCCGGTCGTCGTGCATTGCTTCACCGGTAATCGCGAAGAACTGGTCGACTACATCGATCGTGACTGCCATATCGGCATCACCGGCTGGATCTGCGACGAACGCCGCGGCCATCACCTCAAAGACATCATCGGATTGATCCCCGCCAATCGTCTGATGATCGAAACCGACTCACCCTACCTGCTGCCACGCGACCTGGTCCCAAAGCCATCCCATCGCCGCAACGAACCAATGTATTTATCCCACATCTGCGCGGCGGTCGCCGAGGCGCGCGGCGAGAGCGCGGAGTACGTCGCAGACATCACCACGCGCAATGCACGCGAGTTTTTTGGCCTCCCCATCCCCAATTGATTTCGCGTTTGCGCCGCGATGCCGCTTTTCTTTTTTCTGCCTTCTCCCGTCGCGAGAAGGTTTACGGCCCCTCTCTCCGCGTTAGAGAGCGCTGGGGTGAGGGGCCGGCGCTTGTGCCACCCCCTCACTTCGTCATCCCCGCTTAGGCGGGGACCCATGTTGATATTTGTTTTCTTCTGCGCTGTCGCCAGACTGGTCAAGCGTTTCGCCGGGCTGCCGCTTCGTTCTTTTGATTGGCTATCGCCAGACTGGTCAAGCGTTTCTCTCGCCTGCCGGCGAGCGCCCTACCTTTCTCCTCGCTGTTTTGACCGGAGACATGGTGGACACCTGTGCGAGGACATGGTGGACACATTTATGTGGAGTGTAAGGGGTCTCTCAGGTTGATCGTCATCAGCCGATGGTGCAGGAAGTACACGTCGTAGAT
>JBBSTF010000011.1:0-66484 GCA_038236135.1 Lysobacterales bacterium | reverse complement strand
GGCCAAAGATGCGACCCGATGGCCTGTCGCCCGCACGGTGAAGCCGTGCGGGTGCGCAAGCACTGGCCGGGTTCGGCTGAAGGCACATCCTGTGCCGCAGCCGAAGACGCGCTCCCAGCGCGTCCCGCAAGCGGCTGATCCGTCCAGCACTTGCCGACAGGAACGGGCGGGTGGATCAAAAGCAAAAGAAACATCAACAGCATCCGCCACTAGCGGCGGACAACGCAGCGATGCAGCGTGCAGTTGACGTTTATCCCGTTTCGGGGAGGCGAGTTGGCGAAGGGAATGCCCGAAGGGTGGCCGAATGGATTCGGCCAGTTCGCTGCAGGTGCAGGGATGCGCCTTCAGCGAACCCCGTAGCCAACTCGCGTAGTCGTGCGGCTTCGTCGCACGACCGACCCGACAAGGGCGCATCTTTGGCCTACGTTTCTCTGCGAGGAGAAAGGTAGGGCGGCGGGCGGCAGCCCGGCGGCACGCTTGTACAGATTGGCGAACGCCGACAACAACTACGGGCTCACTGGAGCGCCGATAGATGAGCAAACGGCGCGACCCTGCTCGCGCGATGAGAAGGTGACAACGATATTACTTGCCTTGACAAGTATTGCCTGAGCATTAAAATGCGCACGATGTCGACAACGTGCCCCTTTACCGGTGAATCCGAAATCAGCCTTCCAGCGCTGATGGGTCGTACTCGTACGGCCATCGTCGCCCGACTGGAGCAGATGCTGGCCGAGCAAGGTTTCGACCTTAACGTTACCCAGTACCTCGTGCTTAAACATCTCGCCCAATTCGGAGAGCTTTCCGCGACCGACCTTGCACGTAATATCGCGCACGATGCCGGCGCGATGACGCGAGTTGTCGACAAGTTGAGCGAAAAAGGCTACGTGCGGCGTAATCCCAGCGAGACCGATCGACGTGCGATGCGGATCGAATTAAGCGAGGCTGGACGCGCGATCTGGGGTCGTGTCCATGAATGTGCGGACGGCTGCATCGAATCGTGCCTGCGCTCATTCAGCGTTACCGAACGCAAACAGTTGGCGAGCATGCTGACCAGAATGATTGCAGAGTTGGATCAACCGACTCCGTCCACTTGACTGCATTGGCAAGTAAATGAACCGAATCAGAGCCGAGCGGCTACGAATAATGATCTTGCTTGTCGCGAGTGGCGCAATGGGCGCGTGCGCCAGCATGCAAGGCTTGCTGCCATCCACCCCTCAGCGCGAAGCGGGTGCGCTAAATGCCGAGCACAGCCTTGCCGATATCAAGTTGAGCGACGCAGCCTGGCCTGCCAGCGACTGGTGGCGAGCACTTGGCGATCCGCAACTCGACGCCCTGATCGACGAAGCCTTGAGCGGAAATCCAAGTCTTGAAGCTGTCGACGCTCGCACGCGCCTTGCATTGGCACAGGCCGATACTGCTGACGCGGCGCAAAAGCCCACCGTCGGCGCCGGAGTCGGTGCATCCGGAATTCGCATTCCGGAAAGCGTCGTGGCGCCGCCCATCGGCGGCGGCTACAGCACGCTGTATCGCGCGACCATCAATTTTGACTACGGTCTGGACCTGTGGGGCGGCAAGCGTGCCGCCTGGGAAGCGGCCGTTGATCGCGCGCACGCCAGCGAAGTTGACGCTCAGGCAGCGCGTGTTGTCTTGTCAGGCAACGTAGCTCGTGCTTACGGCGACCTTGCCAGTGCATTCACGATATTTGATGTGGCGCAAAGTGAGCTGGATCGCGCGACCGGCGTGCGCAAGCTGACCGATCAACGTGTGCGTGCCGGGGTCGACAGCGTGTTGCAATTCAAACAGGCCGACGCACGCGTCCCAGCGGCGCGCCAGCAAATGGCCGCTGCACAATTGGATATTGCGCGGGCCCGTTCTGCGTTGGCTGGGCTGCTCGGCGCTGGACCGGATCGCGGCTTGGCCATCGAGCGGCCGAAAATGTTGAAAACAGTAGCGCTCGAGTTGCCAAGTCGGTTGCCAGCAGACTTACTTGGTCGACGCGCCGACATCGTCGCTGCTCGCTGGCGCGTCGAAGCGGCGAGTCGCGATATTGATGTCGCAAAGGCCGCGTTCTATCCAAACGTTGATCTCACTGCAGCGGTCGGCCTCGCATCGCTCGGACTGACAAATTTCCTGACCGCACAAAGCCGCTACTACCAGGTCGCGCCGGCGCTGTCGTTGCCGATTTTCGACGGCGGTCGCTTGCGGTCGGGCCTGTCCACGCGTGATGCACAACGAGATCTCGCTGTCGCTGATTACAACCAGCGACTGGTTTCCGCGCTGCGCAATGTCGCGGACGCGATCACGGCGATGCGCTCGTTCGATGAGCAAGTCGCCGCCAGCAATGATGCAGCTGCCACGATACGCGTCGCTTACGACCTTGCCATGCAGCGCTACAACGGTGGCATCGGCAACTATCTCGAAGCGCTCAGCGTGCAACAAGCGCTGCTTGTCGCCGAACAACAAGCCACGCGCTTGCGTGCCCAACGCACCGACGCCGGCATCGAGCTGGTGCAAGCACTCGGCGGCGGCTACCAACCCGATTCACACGACAATGCGTTGCGCGAGCGTGCCAGTTCAATTTCCACCGAGACGTCACCATGAGTACCGCGGACAACGACAACGGCGCGATCAACGGCGTCACAGGGACCACCACCGACGCTGAGCCAGCGAAGGGCGAGAGCGCGCCCGCGAAAATCGATCCCGCAGCCAATCCAGAAGCTTCTACGGTACGCAAGAACAAGCGACGTTGGGCGTTTCGCATCCTGATTGCAGTTGTCGTGCTCGCAGCGATCGGATGGGGCGCATGGTATTGGCTGGAAGGGCGCTGGTACGTGACCACCGACGATGCCTACGTTGATGGCAACGTGGTCCAGATAACACCGCAAACTGCTGGCACCGTGATCAGCATTGCGGTCGACGATGGCAGCTATGTCGAGGAAGGCCAGACTTTGGTGAAACTTGATTCCGCCGATGCCGATGTCGCGCTGGTCCAAGCCAAGGCCAACCTCGCCAATACGGTCCGCAAGGTGCGAGGGCTGTACAGCAATGTCAGCGGCGCGCAGGCGCAGGTCGCGGCCGGCAAGGTAGCGCTTGATCGTGCGAGATCGGACTACCAGCGTCGCAAGAATCTCGCGGCTTCCGGCGCAATTTCCGCAGAAGAATTGGCCCATGCACGCGACGCGATGGCCGCAGCCGAGACCGGCCTTACCTCGTCGCAGCAACAGGCGGCAACGAGCAAGGCATTGGTCGCCGACACTGACGTTGCCGAGCATCCCGACGTGCAAGTCGCCGCGGCGATGTTGCGTGCGCGCATGTTGGAACTGGCACGCACGCAATTGCGTGCGCCGGTCAGCGGCTACATCGCGAAGCGCAGCGTGCAACTGGGACAACGCGTGCAGCCCGGCACACCGCTGATGGCGGTCGTTCCATTGAGCCAGCTATGGGTGGACGCAAATTTCAAGGAAACCCAACTCGGTCAGATGCGTATCGCTCAAAAGGTCGAAATGACGGCCGATCTCTACGGTAGCGACGTGATTTACCACGGAACGGTCGAAACCTTGGGTGTGGGAACCGGCAGCGCTTTCTCGCTACTGCCGGCGCAGAACGCGTCTGGCAATTGGATCAAGATCGTGCAGCGCATTCCAGTTCGCATTGCGTTCGATCCCAAGGAACTGGCCGATCATCCGTTGCGTGTTGGCTTGTCGATGGGCGTGGATGTGGGCATTCGCGATCAGAGTGGCGCGTCATTGAATCCGCAAGTTGATTCCGGGCCAGCGAAATTCAGTACCGACGTGTACCAGCACAACGTCGCCGAGGCCGATGCTGAAATCGCCCGCATCATCCACGCCAACATGGCCGGAATGACAGCCGAGCCTGTGGCGGTCGCACGCTGAGCTGCCGGCAGCGCTCGTCGCGTTCGCGACGCCTGCAGCACTCTGATAGCCAACCATGACCGCACCCAATTTTCGTCCGCCGAGCACCGTGCTGACTACGATCGGACTGTCGCTCGCGACCTTCATGCAGGTGCTCGATACGACGATCGCGAATGTATCGTTGCCGGCTATCGCTGGAAATCTCGGCGTCAGTCCCAACCAGGCCACGTGGGTAATCACCTCGTTCGCCGTGTGTCTGGCGATCACCTTGCCGCTGACGGGCTGGCTTAGTCGGCGCTTTGGCGAAGTACGCGTGTTCGTGGCCTCAACGCTTCTGTTCACCATCACATCATTCCTGTGCGGACTGGCGCCGAACATGCCGACGCTGATTGCCTTTCGCGCGTTGCAGGGTGCCGTCGCCGGACCGATGTATCCGTTGACCCAAAGCCTGTTGATCTCGATCTTTCCATCGGAAAAACGCGGCATGGCGCTGGCCTTACTTGCGATGGTTACCGTCGTCGCGCCGATCTGCGGACCGATTCTCGGCGGCTGGATCACCGACAACTACAACTGGCCATGGATCTTTTTCATCAACGTGCCGATTGGGTTGTTCGCGTGTTTCGTGGTCAGCACGCAGATGCTCGGTCGATCGATGAACATCAGCAAGCCCAAGATCGATTATGTCGGTTTGATCGCCCTGATTGTCGGCGTTGGCGCGCTGCAAATCGTCCTCGACAAGGGCAACGACGAAGATTGGTTCGAGTCCACTTTCATCGTCGTCACCAGTTTGATTTCGGTAATCGGCGTCGCCGTGTTCCTGATCTGGGAACTCACCGAGGAAGAACCCATCGTCAACCTGCGCCTGTTCCGCCATCGCAATTTCAGCTTCGGCACAATTGCGCTGGTTTTCGCCTACGCCGCATTCTTCGGCATTGGTCTGCTGGTGCCGCAATGGTTACAACGGCAGATCGGATACACCTCGACCTGGGCAGGTTTCGCGACCGCGCCTATCGGACTGATTCCGGTCGTCCTGTCACCCTTCGTCGGCAAATACGCCAATCGCTTCGACCTGCGCGTACTGGCATCCGGCGCGTTCCTGGTCATGGGCGGCACCTGCATGCTGCGCGCAGGCTTCAATCTTGAAGTGGATTTCTACCACGTCGCTGGCGTGCAATTGCTGCAAGGTTTGGGCGTTGCATTGTTCTTCATGCCGGTGACGCAGATATTGCTATCCGACCTGACTCCAGCCGAAATAGCGGATGGCTCTGGTCTTGCCACGTTCCTGCGTACCCTGGGCGGAAGTTTTTCCGCATCGCTGGTCACCTTCCTGTGGCAACGTCGCGCCGAACTGCATCACGCACAACTCAGCGAACACATCAGCGCCTACGACCCAATCACCCAGCAAGCCATCGCGACCGCAGGCCACGGCAACGACCAGCTTGCTTACGGATTGCTGGAGCGAACCCTGGTGATCCAGGGCTACCAAATCAGCTTCAACGAAGTGATGTACGCCCTCGGCTGGATGTTCCTTGCACTGGTCGTGGTGATCTGGTTCGCCAAACCCCCATTCGGCGCGAAGGCTGGCCCGGCGGCGGCCGGGGGGCATTGACCATTCGGCAGGATTTCGCTCGCACTGCGAGCGATCTTTTTTTTGCGCCTTCCGGCGCGGGGTCGTATCGCCTGACTTCTTGACTGTCGCCAGATTGGACAAACGTTTCGCCGGGCTGCCGTCGGCCGCTGCTGTCTCGCTGCCTTTTGCCGAGGCTTGTAAAACGTTTCGCCGGGCTTCCGCCCGCCGCTTCTCTTTCGTTGGCTGTCGCCAGACTGGACAAGCGTTTCGCCGGGCTGCCGCCCGCCGCTGTTCTCATGCCGGCATTTGCCAAGGTTTGTAAAGCGTTTCGCCGGGCTGCCGCCCGCCGCGGTTCTCTTGTTGGCTTTTGCCAAGGCTTGTAAAGCGTTTCGCCGGGCTGCCGCCCGCCGCCCTACCTTTCTCCTCGCAGAGAAACGTAGGCCAAAGATGCGCCCTTGGCGGGTCGGTCGTGCGACGAAGCCGCACGACTACGCGAGTTGGCTACGGGGTTCGCTGAAGGCGCAGCCCTGCGCCTGCAGCGAACTGGCCGAATCCATTCGGCCACCCTTCGGGCATCTCCTTCGCCACCTCGCCTCTCCGAAACGGGATGTAGGTCAAAGGCACGCAGCGCGGCGCGCTGCGTAAAGCCGCCGCTTTGCGGCGGATGCTTCGTCTTTTGACTCACCCGCCCGTTCCTGTCGGCAAGTGCTGGACGGATCAGCCGCTTGCGGGACGCGCTGGGAGCGTGGCTTCGGCTGCGGCACAGGATGTGCCTTCAGCCGAACCCGGCCAGTGCTTGCGTAGTCGTGCGGCTTCATCGCACGACCGACAGGCCATCGGGTCGCATCTTTGGCCTACGTTTCTCTGCGAGGAGAAAGGTAGGGCGGCGGGCGGCAGCCCGGCGAAACGCTTGTACAGCTTGGCGAAAGCCAACCACAAGCGCGACGCGGCAGGCGCGTGAAACGCTTGACCAGTTTGGCGATGGCCGGCTGGTGTGGAGTGGCGACAATGGAACGATTAACGATGGCACAAGTGACGGACCCTCATCTGCCCTCCGGGCATCTTCTCCCGAGGGAAGAAGACAGGATTGCTTGGCCCTCTCGAACAGAGTGGGCAATCCGCGCGCAGCGCGAATAGCCAGCGCAGCGAGGAGAGTCAGCGCGTCAGCCGCCGCCGTGGCTTTAGCGGCAAGCGTCCGCGCCAGTATTGGATCAGGACGAAACCAAACGCCATTCCGCCCAGGTGCGCGAAGTGCGCTACCCCGGCCTGGCTACCGGTGACGCCTAGGAACAGTTCGAGCGCGCCGTACAGGGTGACGAATAGCCATGCTGGCATCGGAATTGGCGGAAACAGCGGCATTATTTTCACGCGTGGCCAGAACATGCCGAAGGCCAGCAGCAGACCAAACACGCCACCGGATGCACCCAGCGTCGGATAGAAGCCGCCGGTGAACCATGCAACGGTCGCCAGTTGCGCGACCGCAGCACCGATCACGCAAACCAGATAATAAATGAGGTAATGCTTACCCCCCATCAGCTCTTCGATCTGGCCGCCGAACATCCACAACGCGAACATGTTGAAGGCGAGATGGGTGAGGCCGCCATGCAGAAAACCGTAGGTCAGCAGCTGCCAAACCTGGAACCCGACTTCAATCACACCACCGCCACCATCGGTCGCCATGCGCGGATCGCCGAGGGGCCAAAGGGCAAGGTTCGCAATCATCCAGTCGCCTGTCAGTTGTTGCAGGCCGAACAACACTATATTGGCGATCAGCAGGTTTCGGGTGACTACGGGTATTGACTGAAACATTGAAGGCTCATGCAAACGCGAAGGAATTGCAGGATATGTGGGTTACGCGAGCAATTACGAGCCCGGTCCCCACAGTAACGCGTCGAGATCGCTCTCCAGCCCGAACTCTGCAAGATCGACCCGACCGTTTCTGACCTCGACGCCTTCATTGCGCAAACGTTGCACCTGCTCGCTGAATTCCGCGCTGCCAATCGCGAACGCAATACGGCCATCGGATCGCATCACGCGATGCCATGGCAGGTCGATGTCGTCCGGCGTCGTGCGCAACACGCTGCCGACCATGCGTGCGCGTCCGGGCAATCCAGCGCGCGTCGCGATTGCACCGTAGCTGGCGACGCTGCCCTCGGGGATCTGCGCGATGCAGCGTCGGATTGCGGCGATGGCTGACTGATTGAACATCACTGTTAGCATATCGTCCCAGCCTGCCCTCGGAGACGGCCGTGCATAGTTTTGAACAAGTTCGCTCACATGTTGGCGACAGTCACAGCCTGACCACGAACGATCCGTACTTGGTCAGCTTCGATCTCACGTTGTCCGACAATCGCCATCAGGGCATCTACCTGACGGAGCTGGAAGACGAGGACGGCGTGAAGCATTTGCGCGTGTCCACGCCGATCGGACCTTTCACCGGGCTTGATGCCGGCCGCTGCCTGCGTTTCAACTGGGCGCAGCGCACCGGCTTCCTCGCGCTTAGCGATCTCGACGGTTCGCCCTATCTGCATCTCTGCGAAAACCTGCCGTACTCGGTTCTCAACGAATCCGAACTGGATCGGGTGATTTCGGAGATGGCGACCCTCGGCGATGGTATGGAAAAGATGATCAACAGCGGCGGCGATTCTTTCTGATTGCCGGACATCGGTCGGTGCGCCCAGCGAGCGTATTCACCAACGATAACCAGCACTTGACTCCGTATTGCCGGAAACTGTGACGCGCTTCTCGCATGTCGAGGGCGACGCTTGCGAACATCCACGCAAGACCGGAGTAAAACATGGCTACCGCATCCCCGCTGTCGTCGTCGCTGAGCCGACGCGACCTTTTTACTGGCAGAAATTCTGCTGAGACCAACCTCGTATCGATGCGTGCGCCGGGATCCGTCGAACGACATTCAGTCGATACGCCTGACAAGCAGCCCGAACCCGATTTTGCTACGCCGCCGAATGTCGCGCGCTGGCTGAGCAAGGCCAGCTACGGTTTCAGCGTTGCCGCGCAGACTGAATTCAGCGCACTGACCGGTGGCAACGATGACGCGCGCTGGACGACGTGGGTCAACCAGCAGCTGGCGCCCGCGTCGATCAGCGATGTCGATTGCGACAACCGTGTTTCCGCAGCGGGTTACAGCACACTCGGCAAGACCTTGCAGCAATTGTGGGCCGACCACGTCGTCGCTGATCCACCGTATTTCACGCGCCTGTTGCCGACGGCGGAAACCGAAGCGGCGACGCTGATCCGCGCCGTCTACAGTCGCCGCCAGTTGTTCGAGCGCGCGACCAATTTCTGGCACGACCACTTCAACGTGTTGGGCTGGGAATACGACATCGCGCCGATCTTCGCCAGCTACGATCGTGACGTCATCCGCCCCAACGTGTTCGGGAATTTTCGGGTGATGCTGGAGGCCGTTGCGAAGTCAACGGCGATGCAGTTGTACCTGGACCAGTACGCCAGTCGTGGCGCGGCGTTTAATGAGAACTACGCGCGCGAACTGATCGAACTGCACACGCTCGGCGTTGCGAATTACTACGGGCCGACGGATCCCTTCCAGGTTCCTTGTCTTGGCACACCGCTGCGCACCGACGTCCATTGCGACGGCACAATGCCGGCAGGGTATGTCGACAACGATGTCTACGAAGCAGCCGCATCGCTTACCGGCTGGTCGATCAAGAATGGTTACTGGCAATACCCGAACGACAATGACGGATCGTTCGTCTATCGGCCGGAATGGCACGACCGCCGCAACAAGATCTTCATTGGCCGCTACATTCCCCCCAACCAGGCGTCATTGAAGGATGGGCGCGATGTGTTTGATCGCCTCTGCGCGCATCCGGGAACGGCGCGTCACATCGCAACCAAGATGTGTCGGCGCTTTGTTGGCGATGCTCCGTCAAGTACGTTGATCGACAGCGTCGCTGGCGTGTTCAGCGCGCAGATCAGCGCACCCGACCAGCTTGCACAGATGCTAAGGGCAATCCTACTGAGTAACGAATTCAAGATTAGCTGGGGCGGTGGAATGCGCCGGCCTTACGAGATGATGGTTAGCGCCATGCGAGGATTGGGCACGCAATTCACGCCGCAGCCGGACAACACATCGAACTGGACGACGACCGAACGGATGACCTCGTATCTAAGCCAGGCAGGCCATCGCAGCTTCAACTGGACGCCACCTAATGGCTACCCCGATCGTCAATCGGCGTGGGCCAGCACCGGCGCGCTGGCGATGAGCATGAAGTTGCTCGCATGGCTGCCGGAAATGAAGGTGGACTATCAGGCCGCTCAACAGGTGTTCGCCGCTGACATCGTTGCCCAGACACAAGCTCAGTTTCCGGTCGCTGCCCGTACCTCAGGCGCAATGATTGGTTGGTGGTGTGACCGCCTGTTTGGCTATCGACCCGAGCCTGCGTACGGCGTGGTCACTTCGTTCCTCCAACAGAACGCAACGGCAAGCGAAGTGATCGATATCAACGTTGACGAGTGGCATACCAGCAATCTGAAAACGCATTACTCGCAGCAACGCCTGCGCACCGCTGTCGGCATGTTGCTGATGAGCCCCGACTATTTCCGCCGGTGACTGCCATGTTCAATCGACGCGAATTCCTGAAACTCAGCAGCGTTGGCGCGATGACCGCCAGCCTGGTTCCCGGTGCGCGACTCGCTTTTGGCGACCCGCAATCCAACGCCTATGAAACCCTGATCGTTGTTTTCCTCCGCGGTGCCTGCGATGGCTTGCACATGGTGCCGCCAGTGGGTGGCGCAACCAACGATCGTGCGTACTATGAACTGGCCCGGCCCAGCCTGCAGATTCCTGTTAGTGGCAACGCTGCTGCGCTGCCACTGGCCAACAGCGCAGGCCGATTTGGCTTACATCCGCGTGCGACTGGCCTGCACGGACTTTACCAATCCAACAAGTTGGCGATTGTCGTCGGCACAGGAATGCCCGCGCCGGTAACGCGTAGCCACTTCGATGCGCAGCAGACGATGGAATACGGCACGCCGGGTTCGACCAGTGCCGGCAGCGGCTGGCTTACTCGCCACCTCAACAGCGCAGGCCTGCCGCCGGCCGTCGTGATGCCGGCAATCTCTGCCGGATCGCTGACCGCCAACAGCCTGATTGCCAGCACCGATTCGATCACGATGGGCAGCGGCAGCGACTTTCGTATCGACACGTCGGCTTGGAACTGGAACGCGCGTGACCACTATTCGCCGCCGCCGGCGGGTTTGAACGGCTTGGTCGAGCGATTACCCGAACTATGGAATGGAAACAATTCCCTTGAAGCCGCTGGAAGGCAAACACTGGACGCGCTGGCGGTAGTTCGCCCCATGAACTTTGGCGCATACAACGCTGCCAACGGTGCCGTCTATCCAAACTCAAACTTCGGCAAACAGTTGAAGATGATTGCGCAATTGGTCAAGGCCGACGTCGGCCTGCGCGTCGGCGCGATCGATTTTGGAGGCTGGGACACCCACAACGGCCAAGGCGTGCCGACCAGCACCTACGACCCGTATGGAAACAACGTACAGGCAATGTCAGATGCATTAACCGCGTTCTACACCGATTTGAACAGTGCAGGTGCGGCCAATTTCAGCAATCGAACCAGCATCGTCGTGATGAGCGAATTCGGCCGCCGACTGCGTGCCAACGGCAGCGGCGGCACCGATCACGGCTACGGCAACTTCATGTTCGCGCTCGGCGGTTCGGTCAACGGTGGCCAGGTCTACGGCGGCGATACTTACGCCGGACTTGCCGACGAAGCCCTGTTTGAGGGCGAAGACGTCCAAGTCACCACCGACTTCCGCCGGGTGCTTTCCGAAGCCTTGATTCGACGCGCAGGCAACAATCACCTTGGACAGATTTTCCCAGGCTACAGTGGCTACGCACCGATGGGAATTTTCGCCGGTATCGACCTCGCCCCTGACTACACGCCGTTGCCAGGGACGGCAGATTCGATGTTCAAGAGTGGGTTTGATGTGGCGTAGAAAGCAGAGCTAAGCTCGCTTTCTTGCCTGTGGTCCTTCTGGCCTGCGGTTCGGGAGTGTTCCGGCGGGCGGTGGAATCCGCTACGCGGGTTCCACCCTACGCGTGATACCTGCGTTCAAGCGACGACATGCTTGTGTAGGGTGGAACCGCCGCAGGCGATTCCACCGATGAGCTACGAACGATTGTTCGCCAACAGCTGACGCGCAGCTTCGACGATATCCGCATCACCCGGCAGCACCGCAAAGGCGGCGCCAGCGAGTGGCGTGTAGGTATCGGCACCAACGACACGTTCGATCGGCAACTTGCCCAAGCCTGCTTCAACAATGGCTGTGATAACACCCTCGCCAACGCCCGCACTGTGACGGCCTTCATCAACAACGATCACGCGCTTTGCTGATCGCGCCTGTTTGCCGAGGTAGGCATCATTGAGCGGCACCAGCCAGCGCAGATCGACGACGCGAACGCTCCAACCAAGTTCGGCCGTAATTGTTCGCGCTGCACGCAAGCTCATCGGCATGCCATTGCCGTAGCTGACGACCAGAAGGTCACATTCGCCAGTCTCGCCGTACGCCCTGCCATCGCCCAAAGTCATTGCCTGATCCGGCGGTGGGTACGCGAACAGCCACTCGCCATCACCCGGCTCGTACAAATCCTTGGTCATGTAAAGCGCGATGGGCTCCAGGAAAATACTGACCCGGCCATCGACCTTCGCGAGCGCCGTCAACGTGCGCAGCATCATGGCGGCATCGTCCCCACGGCTGGCGCAGCCGACGACGAGGCCCGGAATGTCACGCAACGCGCTGATTGAATTGTCGTTGTGGAAATGCCCGCCAAAGCCTCGCTGATAGCCGAGCCCAGCCATGCGAACCACCATCGGGTTGCGGTACTGGTCGTTCGAGAAAAACTGCAAGGAACACGCCTCGCCACGAATCTGATCGCAGGCATTGTGAAAATAGGCGAGGTACTGGATTTCCGGAATCGGCAACATGCCCATGTTGGCGAAACCCTGGGCGAGCCCAAGGATCATGGTTTCATCAAGAAGAGTATTGAACACACGGCTGTTCTTGAATGCCTTGTGCAAGCCCTTGGTGACCGTGTAGACCCCGCCTTTCTGCGCCACGTCTTCGCCGAACAACAAGCTTTCCGGATACTTGCAGAAGATGTCGTGCAGAGCCTGGTTGATCTGGATAGCAAGGTGTCGCGGCGGCAAATTCTCAGGCAACTTTGCTTCGCTGCCGAATACGGCGAGTCGCTTCTCGGCATAGTCGGCGCGAGTTGCTTCAGCTTGCACCGCATCGGGCGTGTACGGCGCCAGCGGCACGATCACTTCTTCCAGCGTGATCAACTTGCGCCGACCATCGGCGGCATGTGCAGCCGTGAAACAGCGCGTGCGGACGTCTTCATACAGCCCAAGCAACTCCTGCTTGGAATAAATGCCGGCCTTCAGTGCGATCGCAGCACTGCGCAGCAAAGGATCACTGGCTTCGACCGCCATCAACTCCTCCACACTTCGCCATTCGATTTCGAAATCGGTGCCGGCGTGGCCCATGATCCGCGTCGTGCGTAGATGCAGGAACGTCGGTCGACGACTGCGACGACAATGTTCAACCGCACGCTGCACGTCGGCGTAGCCGGACGCCAGATCAAGACCATCGGCGTAGAAATAGTCGAGGCTTTCCATGTTGCGAAAGCGGTTGCCAATCCAGCCACCAGGTGTCTTCACCGATATGCCTATGCCGTTGTCTTCGCAGACAAACAGCACCGGTGCGGGCAGCTTTTGATACGCGGTCCATGCGGCCGCGTTGAACGCGGTCTGCGCAGTCGCATGATTGGCGGATGCGTCCCCGAAAGAGCAAATTGCAATGCTGTCATCCGGAATCGGCAAAGCATGACGAATGCGCTTGCCTTGCTCAATCGCGATGGCGGTACCCAGTGCCTTTGGCAAATGCGAAGCGATCGTTGATGTCTGCGGCAAGACCCAAAGCGGCTTGGAGCCCCATACCTTATGCCGCCCACCCGAGGCAGGGTCGTCCGCACTCGCAGCAAAACTCAATGCCGAATCCATGATCGGATCTCGCGGCTGGCCATCGCTGGCTGGCAACTTGCGAAAGCGCTCGGCCATGAAAGCGCCTGATCGATAGTGTAGAAACGCGGGGTCGGTATGTCGGGTAAGCCGCGCCACCATCGCGTTGCCTTCGTGGCCGCTGGACCCGATGGTGTAAAAAACCTTGTTCTGTACGCGCAGCACACGCGCCATCAAATCCAGGTGACGCGATATCAGTTGTGATCCAAATAGATCACGGAAGTCCTCTACCGTGCAGGTGCTGCCTGGGACTACCGCTTCATCGCTGTCCGGCGAGACGGAAGACGACTCTTTATAGCTGCTGACGAATTCGATGAAATTTTGATCACAAATTTCAGCCCGATTCAAGCCGCGGTGGCGTGCCGCGATGGCGGGGACTGGCAGTTCGGATACGACGGGCATGGTCGGAAATCTTGGTCGGAATCAGCCCATTGTAACGGTCGCACCATCGCGCTTCAGAATCCGAACGCCTTGTAGACCGTCCACTCGTACGGCGGCCGGACGTTGACGTTGGGGTCGACACAGACTCCACCGGTGCGATCCAGCGGCCACTGGGTCAAGTAAAAGACAGCTCGACCGGTTGCCGCGATGGCCGAGGAAAGATCGGCTGCGACCAACGGATCCTCGTAATTCGCTTCCGCGATGATCCAGCCTTGGTTACGGAAACCTTCCATGCCGTCGCTGTCCTCACGAATCATCGCGTCGTGGAACTGAACGAACTTGTCGGCTGCGTTGATCGTCTCCGTTGGATAGATGTCTACGGCAAACAGTAGCGGATAGATGCCCTCGTACACGTAACGCATGTGGCGCACACGCCAGCGCTGGTTGTCGGGATTGGTATCGGTGAAAAACGAAAATCCCACTGTGTCGTTGATCCCGTACGCCAGAACATACCGTTGCCAGAGCGTTCGCACGGCACGGCTCCACTCTGGATTTTCAGGATATTTGTAGCGCTCACTGACAGGAAAGATGAAGGGACTGTTGCTGTCGCGCGGCGCGAGCTCGACACCCAGGTCGAGCCGGTACGAGATGCCGGCAGCGGCAACGACAGGGCGCACTTGGGCGATCAGGTTCCAGTATTCATCGACCAGGTTTGGATCAAAATTTGACTGCGACGGATTGATGTTGCTGGTCGGGAAAAACCGGAACAACACCTCGGAATAGCCAGCCGCTTTCACGTCAGCTAACAGATTGCCGATGTTGGTAACGGCTTGGCTGACCTGCGCAGGGTTGCTTGAATCGACCAGCGTTCCACTGCTGAACCCGTGCGTGAAGAAAATGCCCAGGCTAAATCGGCTTATGCCTCGTGAACGCATCACCGCCAGTTGCTGCTGCACCTGCGCGCGCACCCAACCGTTGCCGTCGGCCAGGTGATAGTTGGGGACGATGCCGAACGGCTCGCGGTTGCACAGCCCGTCCAATCCGTACCAGTGGTAATTAACGCCGCCGCCAGAGAAGACCGGCTTGTCAACGCCGCTAGCGTAAATAAGGTCGTCGCGATTGTTCGGGTAAGCCCAAGCGGTCGTGGTTGCGAAAGCAAGCACGATCGCAAGGCCACAGAAGACGCGGCGTACTGGGGACAGACAGGATTGCATCCCGTCACTCTATCTGACCCCATGTGACTGCAAACTTGCCGACTAGCCAGCGAAAAATTCGTTAATTGTCAGGCGTTCATGGAAACGTGGCGCTCCTGTGCGCGCACTCGATCCAGCCACGCGAGAATCGCCGGATACAGCGACAGATCAAAGCCGCCCTCACCCGCAGCATGGCTGTAGGCGTACAGAGCGATGTCGGCGATGGTGTAGCCACATCCCACAAAGAACTCGCGACCTTGCAAATGGCGATCCATCACGGCCAGCGCAGCATGGCCCCGCTCGAGCAGCCTTGGCAATTCGACGCGACGCGGATGGTCGGCATCCAGCCACCGGCAGATAAAGCGTGCGACTGCAATGTGCGGCTCGTGGCTGTATTGCTCGAAAAATAACCACTGCAACATTTGCGCGTGCTGCCAGCGATCTGTCGGCAGCAGCGGCGATCCTTCGGCCAGATAGCACAGGATGGCGTTGGATTCGGCCAGAAAACTCCCGTCGTCGGACTGCATCAGTGGAACCTTCCCGTTCGCGTTCATCGCCAGGTATTCCGGCGTACGGGTCTCGCCGCGCGTCGAGTCGATATCGACCCAGCGATGGGCGATTTTCAACTGCTCCAGCACCAGTTCCAGCTTGTAACAGTTGCCCGAAGCCTTCATGCCATAGACGGTCAGCATGGCGTTACCTTTGCGCTTCAGGCGGCAGGTAGTCGCAACTCGGGACCGATCGAATGATCTGCGGATAGTCACGGGTTTCACAGCGCCATTGCACACCCATCGAATCGAGGTGGCCGATTTCGGGAACCAATTCGATGACCCCGCCGTCGTGGCCCGACTCGCTGTCGAAGGTCAGGCGGATGCGTCCGTCGGGGACAACTTGTGCGGTGCGTAGACTACGACCTCGATACGTTTCGGCCGCTGGCAGGCCGGCCTCGGCGTTGTTCACCGGCATCTTTCCAGTGGTCATGAAGCTTTCCCCGACGGCAACTTTTGCCGAAGCCATCGCGATGACGTCACCACGTATCAACTCGATGGCGCGTTGATCGGCTGCAACATTGGCATCGAGCTTTCGGCCTTGCTGGTCGACCTGCGCAACCACCGTGGCACGGCTCGATTGCTGGCGCTGCTCGTCCCAGTTGCGATAGAAATGAAACGCCAGCAACGCAATCGCCGCGCCAAGCAGGCTGGCAAGAAAGGTGATCGTGGCGTGTCGCATTTTTGCCCCCGCGCGTGTCCGGTCTTCACCGGTTCGGCTGCATGATAGCGACTGCCCCGAATGCATTCATCGCCATGGTGTAGAACTACCGTCTCGCGTGGTTTCGCAACGCATAACGTTGAGACGCAGAATGCAACGTCATCCTAGCGATCGACCCTGCCCCTCGGAGGTCAGCATGAAATTTCAACACGTCAGAATGCGGCACGCGTTGTTGTTGTTGGCGTTCCTGAGTGCACCCGCGGTTGCCGTCTACCCGGACTTCATCTTCATCGCAGGTGCGGACAGTTGGGAAATCAGCGCGCCGCCCGAGTGGCGATCAAACCTTATGGCGCATAACGCGGCACGCAACCAAGTGACGCCTGCGGCAACAACGCCAGTGTTGCCGCTGAGCTGGAGCACGTCGCTGGCCTCAACCGCACAGACCTATTCGAGCCAGTGCATCTGGGCTCATAGCGGCACAACTGGATTGGGCGAGAACCTTGCTGCCGCCGCACCATGGAGCGACCAGCACCTGGCGTCAGCGATGAACTGGGCAAGTGAAATCGTGTTCTACAACTACTCGGCCAACAGCTGCCCACCCAACCAGCAATGCGGTCATTACACGCAGATGGTTTGGGCCTCCACCGCCCAGGTCGGTTGTGGCACCACGAATTGCAATACCGGTACGCCATTCGGCGCTCAGTTTCCGCAGTGGACCATGACGGTCTGCAACTACACCCCGCCAGGCAACAACGGTCAACGTCCGTATTGACGCGTCCCCTATCGTCATCGCGAGTTTGATTGGCGCCGCGATGACGATTTGCTAACCGCAAGCAAGCATCGACTGAACGGCGTATCAAGGACGATGCCACCGCGCGGATGAGGGGGCCGCCAGCGCACCTTTCATAGTTCAGGACTTCGATGCCACCACGCCCCAGGTTTTTTCCACTGTATATGTCACGAACTCTCATCCCTCTTGCGCTCGCTTTCGCGACCGGGCCACTCTACGCCCAGACCAGCGATCCGATATTCCGTAGCGGCTTTGAGACTATTGGTGCGATCACGCCGAACTGGCAAGCCAATCTCGACGCGCACAACAGCGTTCGCGCGAATGTTTCGCCCGCCGCCAACCCCGCGCTGCCAGCCATGCTGTGGAACGAATCAGTCGCTGTCGTTGCACAAGCACACGCTGACCGCTGCGTGTTTGCGCACAGCGGTCAACCCGGTCTCGGCGAGAATATCTACGGCTATAGCGCTTGGGCCGATGCCGAGGAAGATGCCGCGCTGTTGTGGGCGCAGGAAGCCACTTACTACGACTACCCGTCGAACAGTTGCGCAGCAGGCCAACAATGCGGTCACTACACCCAGATGGTGTGGCGCACCTCGACCACGCTTGGCTGCGGCATCCGCCAGTGCAGCAGCGGATCGCCTTGGGGATCGGGTCAATGGACTGTGGTCGTATGCAACTACAGCCCGCCGGGAAACTACATCGGCGCGAGGCCGTACTGACGCGTCTGCTGTCTCAACGCAGAAGTTGAGCCGCTTGCCATTTGTCCCGGCTCTGGCCCCAGATTTCGACTTCGTCGGCGTCAAAGGGTGCCGGCAATCGCCCTTGCCGCAGATAGGCGGAGCCAAGTCGCTGCGCGACCGCTTTTGATGCGGCATTGGCGGGATTGATGGTGTGGATCACCTCGGTCCAGCCGAGATTGTCAAAGGCCCAATCCGTCGCGGCAATCGAGCCCTCTGTCCCATACCCGTTGCCCCAGACGTCACGCATGATGCTCCAGCCGATTTCAGTCCCAGGCCAACCTTCCGGCATCCACGGACCAAGTCGACCAATCCAGCGGCCGCTTGCTTTCTCGATCACCGAGAACATCGCGAATCCTTCCAGTTCCCATGCTCCGGCCATACACATCAAGCCGCGCCAGACGTTGGATGGTGGCTGCATACCGCCGATGTATCGGGCGACTTCTTCGTTCGCCATCATCGCTGCCCAAGGATCAAAGTCGTCGCGCTGCGGCGGCCGCAAGATGAGACGCTCGGTTTCGATGACGATGTCGCGGACGTTCATCAAGCGACCGCAATCAGAACGCGTTGATGCCTGTGATCTCGCGACCGACGACCAGTTGATGCACGGTCTCGGTGCCTTCGTAGGTGATGACCGATTCCAGATTCAGCATGTGCCGGATCGGTGAATGCTCGGTGGTGATGCCGGCACCGCCGAGGATGTCGCGTGCTTCACGGGCGATGTCGATGGCCATGCGGCAGTTATTCCACTTCGCGAGCGATACATGGGTCGGCTGCATCTTGCCGGCGTCCTTCAGGCGACCAAGCTGCAAGGACAGCAACTGCGCCATGGTGATGCGGCGGGCCATGTCGGCCAGCTTCAACTGCACGGCCTGGCGCGATGCAATCGGCTCATTGAACAGGATGCGGTTCTTGGAATATTCCAGCACCTCGGTGTAGCAGGCGATAGCCGCGCCGATGGGTCCCCAGGTGATCCCGTAACGAGCTTGCGTAAGGCAACCGAGTGGACCCTTCAGCCCTTTCACATTTGGCAGGCGCGATGAATCGGGAACGCGAACGTCATCGAAGAACAGTGCGGACGTTACCGACGCGCGCAGGCTCATCTTCTTGTGGATTTCCTGCGCGGTGAAGCCGGGCGTGCCCTTCTCCATGATGAAGCCCTGGATGCCGTCGTCGGTCATCGCCCAGACGATCGCAATGTGGGCGAGGTTACCGTTGGTGATCCACATCTTGGAACCGTTGATCACCCAGTCGTCGCCATCCTTTCTCGCGACCGTTTTCATGTTGCCGGGGTCGGACCCGCCTTGCGGCTCGGTCAGCCCAAAGCAGCCAATCACCTTGCCCGCAGCCATGTCCGGCAGCCAGCGCTGGCGTTGTTCTTCGTTGCCGTAGGCATATATCGGATACATGCACAGCGAGCTTTGTACCGAGGCGAAACTGCGTAGGCCCGAATCGCCACGCTCCAGTTCCTGGCAGATCAGTCCGTAACTGACCGCATTGAGCCCAGCGCCGCCGTATTCGACTGGAATTGTGGCACCGAGCAAGCCGAGTTCGGCCATCTCCGGAATCAGGTGCATCGGAAACACAGCCTTGTCAAAGCAATCGCCGATGATCGGCAACACGCGGCTGTCGACAAAGCGCGCAACGCTGTCCTGCACCATCTGCTCGTCTTCGCTGAGCAGCGAACGCACGTCGTAGAGATCGGAAGGGTTCAGCGGAGTGGAGGCCATGACGGTTCCTGCAGGGCAAGTAAGTCGGCCATTGTAACGGCTGGCAGCGGACGGCTTGGGTTCAACGCCGGAACTGCGACGTTGTGCGCGGTGAAGTAGATCCGTCGGATGACTCGTGCAGATTCGTCATTCCCGCGTAGCCGGGAACCCATTCTGATTCTGCGGTAGATTTCGCAGATTGTTATCAATCAAACTGGGTTCCCGCCTATGCGGGAATGACGAGACATTTTCTACTTCGCCAATGCGCGTACCCATCCTCACTTACCACGCCGTCAATATTTCCGGCAACGAATACGCGTCGAATGACCTGATCGCATTCGCTGCAGACTTGCGCGTGATCGACGAGCTGGGGCTGCGCATCGTGCCGTTGCATTGGGTGCTGCAGCAGTTACTGGGCGAGGCGACGCGCGATCTTTCCGATTGCGTGGCGCTGACCTGCGACGACGGATCGGATTTCGACTTCCGCGATCTTGACCATCCAACCCACGGACCGCAGCGCGGTCTGCTTGGATGCATGCACGACTTCATCGCCGAACGCGGCGCGAACGCGCAACCGAACCTGCACCTCACCTCATTCGTCATTGCATCGCCACAAGCGCGCGACGATATGGACCGCACCTGCCTGGCCGGCGAGGGCTGGATGGATGATGCCTGGTGGCCAGCGGCGCAGCGGTCTGGGCTGATCGCGATCGAGAATCACAGTTGGGACCACAACCACACGGCTGTTTCGGCGCCGGGCATCGACGGTATGGCGCGCGGCTCATTCATGGCTGTCGACAACTATGCGAGGGCGAGCGCGGAAATTGGAGCGGCCGCACGCTTTATTGACGAACGAATTACACCACAGCGAACACGCTTGTTCTGCTACCCATTCAGCCACGTGCCGCCATATCTGCACGACGACTACCTGCCGAACTTCCAGCACGAGCACGGCATGGTCGCGGCGATGGGCGACGGTGCCCAACCGGCCACCATGGAGAGCGATCGCTGGAACCTGCCGCGTTACATATGCGGCTGGCACTGGAAGTCACCCAATGAGTTGCGGTCTATCCTGACGACCTGATCGCCCTGCGATCAGTTGGAACCAAACTGTCGAAATTGACTGCAACGGCGCGAGTCTGCAGCTCCCACGCTCAAGCCTGCGAAAGTTTGCGAAGCTTGGTCAATGAATCCTGCTGAATTTGGCGCACGCGTTCGCGACTGATACCTAATTCCGTCGCGATCTCCGCGAGCGATTGCAGAGGTTCGCCATCAAGGCCGTAGCGACGCGATACGACCAATCTCTGGCGTGGATTGAGTTGCTGCAGCCACTGCTGAAGTGGCCCGACCCGGTCGGCTTCCGGCAACGCGTTATCTGCTTCGTCATGTTCGGCGACCTGCTCGATCAGAGCGCGGTCGTCGTCGCCGGACAGCGGCGCATCGAGTGAGCTGATCGACTCGTTGTGACGAAACAGTTCGGCGACATCGGCAGTAGGCTTCCCAACTGCCTTCGCAAGTTCGTCGAGTGTCGGCGGCCGACCCAGGGACGCCGTCAATTCGCGATTGCAGCGTAGTACCTGAGACAGTTCGCGCAGCACATTCACCGGAAGCCGCACGGTGCGTGCCTGATTCATGATCGCCTGCTGCACGGCGTGGCGAATCCAGAAGGTCGCGTAGGTGGAAAACCGAAGGCGACGCTCGGGCTCAAATTTTTCAACCGCGCGGATCAAGCCAAAATTGCCTTCGGCGATCAGGTCCAGCAGCGGCATGCCGCGACCGACGTAGTTGCGCGCGATGCTGACGACCAGACGCAGGTTCGACTCGATCATGCGACGGCGTGCTTCGCTGTCGCCTTCGTGGATACGCTCGGCCAGCGACCATTCGTCTTCGGCATCGAGCAAGGGAATCAAACCGATCTCGTTCAAGTACGAACCGGTCGACGAACGAACCTCGTCGTCCGGCTGCTCGATCGCGTCGAGCAACTCCAGCAGGTCGTCGGATTCAGGCGCTTGTGGCGTGGCGTCGCTCATCGGTCGCTGATGGTAACGGAGTCGCAGCCGGTCATTCGCTGTCGTCAACGCTTGGGCAGGTATTCCAGCGGATTAACCGGCTTGCCGTCGCGGCGAATTTCAAAGTGAAGTTGCTGACGAGACGAGCCGATCTCGGCAATCGGCTGGCCGGCTTTCACGCGCGAACCTTCCTCGACCAGTCGCCGTCCGTTACGCGCATACGCAGACAGCAGCGAGTTGGTGTGCTTGATGATGATCAGCTCGCCATAAAGCACGAGCCCGTTGCCGCTGTAGACCACTTCGCCGTCGGCTGCAGCTTTCACCTGCGTGCCAGCCTTGCCACCGATGTCGATGCCCGCACGCGCCGGATCGCCACTGACATAGCGGGAGAGCAAAGCACCTTCGAGCGGCCAGCTGAATGACACCGGCCCGGAATTCATCGACGGCGGATGTTGGGAACTCGGCGGTGGTGCGCTGGTGACCGAACCGGCACTCGCAGCAGCCGCAGGACCGGTCGGTGCAGGCTTCGTATTAGTCGATGCCGGTACCGATGGCGGCGACGTTCGTGCGGTTGACGATGATGCTGATGTCCCTGTCACCACACTGCCTGCCGGCCCGAGGCGCAGCGTCTGCCCGACATAAATCGTGAACGGCGACGATATGTTGTTCCAACGCGCCAAGTCGCGAAAATCCACGCCATTGCGGAAAGCGATTCCATACAAGGTATCGCCCTTGGCGACGCGATAGCTCGGCCCGCTGATCGACGGTCTGGCAGCCACCGTGCTGCTACGCGTCGGCTTTTCACTTGACGGCTGGTCCTTGCGTACGTAGCTCGCGCTGCTGCACGCACCGATCGCTCCGGCGACACACAACACCAGCAGCACGCGAATATTCCTCAGCAACATAAGTCCAAGCAGTCCTAGCGAATGAATTTGAAGTAGACCACCACGAGGGCCAGCAGCGCCACCGCGACCCAGCCAATCGGTTCGATCCAACGATGCAGCGCCGCTTCCGCGCGTGGCCCACCGAGGCGCAATGCGCCGCACAGCAAGTAGACGCGCTTGCCGCGGCCAACCAGCATGCTAGCGAGAAACGGCAACATCGGCACGCCGACAATGCCCGACGCCCACGTGAAAATCTTCAGCGGAATCGGCAGGAATCCGGCCAGTACCAATAACCAGAAAGCGGTCCATGGACTGTTCGCCACGTCAACGCGAAGCTTGTCGACCATCTGGTCGATATGCCCAAGCCAGCCAAGCCAGTCGAGTAGCGGTCGAAGTGATTCAAACGCGTAGTGGCCGAGCAGATATCCGACTACCGCGCCGAGCAAAGAGAACATCAGACTGATGGTGGCGTAACGAAACCAGCGCTGCGGTTTCGCCAGCGTCATCGGCGCCAACATGACTTCGGGCATCACCGGGAAGATGATAGCCTCGAAGAAACTCAAGGCGGCAAGGAACGCTTCGGCGCGCGGCTTCGCGGCCCAGTGCATCGCCTTTTCGTAGATCGGCTTGAACAGTTTCATCAGCGCACCCCGCCGAGCAGCGGCACGAAACTGACGGCGCCCAAGTCTTCGCGAACGTAGCTGCCTTCTGTCGCGCGTACCCGAACCAGCGTCTGCTTGCCGGGCGGACCAACTGGCGCGATCAAATGCCCATTCGGTGCGAGTTGTTCCAGTAGTGCCGGTTCGAGTGCGAGGCCGGCTGCGGTCAGCATGATCGCGTCAAACGGCCCGTGCTCGGGCCAACCGAGCTTTCCGTCGTCGTGTTTGGATCGAATGTTGGTGAGGCCGATCTTGCGAAAACACTTACGCGCCTTGCGCAGCAAGTCTTCAATACGCTCGACCGTGAATACTTCTTCAACCAAGCTAGCCAACACCGCGCATTGATAGCCCGAACCCGTGCCAATTTCGAGCACCTTGCGCGGCGGTGCATCGCCCGCGATCAGCGCCGCGCTCATCCGCGCAACAACCAGCGGCTGCGAGATGGTTTGGCCGTGTCCAATCGGCAGTGCTGTGTCTTCGTAGGCGCGCGAAGCGAGTGCCTCGTCGATGAAAAGATGGCGCGGCATCGCGCGCATCACGTCCAGCACGCGGCGGTCGGCGTACGGATCTGTCGCAAGTCGATCAATCAGCCGGTCGCGCGTGCGCTGCGAAGTCATACCCAGGCCGCGCACTTCGGCGCTGTTGCCGGCAAAACGCATCATTGCCGCCCGGCCCTCAGACGCCATCTACATTGGCCAGTTGCAGGCTTTCGACCCAGCCGCTTACCTTGTCGAGCGCCTGGTAGCGGGTGAGATCAACGAGGATCGGCGTGATCGACACCATGCCTTCCCGGACCGCGTGAAAATCGGTGCCTGGGCCTTCGTCGTCGGCGGCACCGGCCGGACCAATCCACCACATCGCACGACCTCGCGGATCGGTCTGTTCGATGGACGGCGCAGATCGATGGCGCTTGCCCAGCCGGGTCACCGCGAAGCCCTTGATCTCGTTCCAAGGCAAGTCGGGCACATTAATATTGAGGATGGTGTCGGCAGGCAACGGATCGAGCAGCAACTTGTTCAGCACGCGCAATACTGCTTCCGCGGCACTGTCGAAATGAATAGCGTTGTGATCGACCGAAACCAGTGAAACGGCAATGGCTGGCAAGCCGAGAAAGCGCCCTTCCATTGCTGCGGAAACGGTACCGGAGTAGATAACGTCATCGCCAAGGTTGGCGGAATTATTGATGCCGGAAACGACGATGTCGGGCTCGATATCGAGCAGGCCCGAAAGGGCGAGATGCACGCAATCGGTCGGCGTACCCGCAACGCGATAGCGCTGTTCGCCCAAGTCGCTGACCCGGATGGGCTGATCCAGCGTGAGCGAGTTACTGGCGCCGGAACGGTCGCGATCCGGCGCCACCACGGTCACTTCTCCCCATTCCGCAAGACGCTGGGCCAGCACCCGGATTCCCGGTGCCTCGACACCGTCGTCGTTGCTGACCAATACGCGCATTACCACTCCGTTTGCACCGGCAATGCCGGTAGAAATTGATTGCGCATGATAACGGATTCGACTTGGCGGCCGGACCGCAGGACACGTTTCCGGCCTGCTCGCGACGGCGGGCTAGCATGGGTTTAGCGCGGTGGACCTTGCCAATTCCCGCCGTGCCGCTATGTTCAACAGCATGAAGCGCCGCCCTGCTCCACCACCCAGTGATGACGATATCCGCTTGTTTCACGACGCGATTGGACCGGTGCGCGCGCTGCACTCGCGCGGCGAAGTCGTCGAACCTCAACCGGGGCCAGAACCCGACGCGCGTCAGTTCAAACTCGATGAGGCCGCGGTCAGCGGTGAACTTCTGACCCACGACTTCGAACTCGGCACCATCGAAATGGGCGACGAATTGTTGCATCTGAAAGACGGCCAACCGCCGAAACTGTTGCGCGACCTGCGCCGTGGGAAATTCAGCATCCGCGCCGAAATCGATCTGCACCAGATGACGATTCCGGTTGCCCGCGAGGCGATTCGTTTATTCCTGGAAGACGCGCACCGTCATGGTGAGTACTGCGTCCGCATCATCCACGGCAAGGGCCTGCGCTCCAAAGCCAACGGCCCGGTCATCAAGAAACTGACCGACAGCATGCTGCGCCGTCGCGCCGATGTGCTGGCTTATGCATCCGCCCTTCCGTCACAAGGCGGCACGGGAGCCGTGATCGTTTTGTTGGCGCGGTGACGATTCGCGAGTGATCGAAATCGCTACTGACAGCAGAATCGCGGAATACGCAGCCGCCGTGGCACGATAACCGCACAGCAAAGAACTTGCCCGCTACTTCGCTAAGCATCTGCATCGGCGCCTGCGCGATACGCCGATTGCCGCCGATGACTTCCGCGCGTTTGCGCAATACGGCTCATTACTCGTCGAATCCGTTGCGGAAAATCAACTCCGGATTCACTTCGACCGACCCTTTGTCGCAACCTGCCTGTTGCGGGCGCGACAGACCATTCTGGGACGTGGTCACTGCCACCCCACATTCGCTCGTTCCGGTCGGTATGGCGTCAATCGCGAGGCTGGATGGACCCGGCCGATGCGTCGTGGTGCTTCCGCCATTGTTCGCCAACGGACCTAACTGCGGATCAGTCCCGGTGACGTCACCGCCAAGCACAGCGAAGGTCCCGCCGGTGACATTTTCGACGAGGTTATAGCCCTGCGAAGTGACGACACCGGAAATATCAGGGCCCGCAGGCGCGGCATTGTCGGCAACGATGCTGTTCTTCAGATTTGTGGCGCCAGCCGTCGCCTGGAGAATTCCGCCTCCACTAAGTGTTGCGGTGTTGCCGGCGATCGTCGAGAAATTAAAATTGATGCTCGCCGAGTTACCGCTGTTGTGACTGCCAGCGCCGCGAGCCGCCATGTTTCCACTGACCGTGGAGTTGGTCACATTGATGACAGCGGACCCGCTTGACGAGCGGAAATTTTCCAGTCCGCCGCCGATGTTGGTCGGACCATTCGCGTGATTCCCACGAACCGTCGAGCCGGTGATATTAGTGGTGGCAGTTTCGAGTCCGCCAGAAAAGTTGATTACTCCGCCACCGTCGAGTGCAGCAGTGTTATCGCTGATCGTGCTGTTGGTGATGGTCGTGGTGCTCGGTGCGTTCAACGCAATCGTTCTGATACCGGCGTGGAAGCGGCTGGCGGTATTTCCGGAGACCACCGAATTGGCAAGGACGAGAGTAGCGTCCTGGCTGGATATACCCCCGGCAAAACCGGAGCCTCCGCCACCCGTTACCGTCGACACATTTCCACTGATCGTTGAACCCAGAATGGTTGTTGTCCCGCCGATGATGCTGATGCCCCCGGCAAACGTGGAGCTACCGGACGACGTTGCGGTGTTGTTTGAGACCACCGAGTTGGTGATGTTCAAAATTCCGTCGGAGTAGATCCCGGCTGCGCTGGCAATCCCCATGTTGGAGATCGCATTTCCGGTGATGATGGAATCGTTGATATTGAGTGTGGCCGTGGCGCCAAGAAACAGAACCCCTGCCCCGTTCGAAGGTCCCGATACCATGCTACCTGTCGTGTTGTTTTCGACTCTGCAAAGGTTGAGTGTGGTGATCGATGCGTTACCACTGGAGATCGCGAGGCCGCCACCGTTGGCACCCCCTTCGTTGTTGGCGATGACGACACGGTTGAGCGTTACGACGACGGTGCCTGCTTCAACCAGTAAACCGGCGCCGAAGACGCTTACAGTTAGGCGTCCGTGTCGAACCGTCAGATCGTTCAGCACCTTGGGGCCGGAGTAGCGCATGTGGAATACGCGCTCGCTGGCAACACCGGCCGTCGTGGCCGCCTGGACGATCGTCGTTGCCGAATTGGCTCCGTTGATCGTGATGTCGCTGTTGATGTCCAAGTCACCGCCGAGATTGTTGTCCTCGTTAGCCGCGACCAATGTGTTCGTGTAGATCCCGGCCGGCAAGGTAATCACATCAGGGCCGGCAAACGCGTTCGCCTCACTGATGGCTGCTCTCAAGCTGCACGCACCCACCGTGTCCCCGCAGATTCCATCACCCAGCACGACGTCCTGCGAGTCAAAAGTGGTGTTGACGACAAATGTCGCAGCGCCGGCGGCTGGCAAAAAACCAGCCAACGCCAATCCAGCAATTGCCGCAATTAGGAATGACGTTTTCACTTGTTATCCTGTTGAGTTCCGCAGTCAGTCATTGCCATCGCTAACGGCCGTCGCCAATCCATCGGATGGATTTCTCACTTAGCGACGGTTCCCGCCTGCCACGAATACGCCACACTTCCAAACACCTCCAACCATCGCATGACGCGGGAACTCAGACTGCGAACGCATGTGCAGTCTCAGCGTAGCTACGTGAAAGGGTGGTTGATGACGTGGTCACAGCTACCACGTTTGAAATGGTCATGCTGCGTTCCTACCGATCCAAGGCAGGGTCCATGAAATGTCTTGATCCCGCCCAACCTATCAGCTTTGACGAGTCCGATACCAATAGTGACGCTACGCGCACGCACGAGAGATCTCGTTGTCGCTGCGGCGTTTCGTGTGGAGAGGCACTGGTGCGGAACAACGCCGTATCGCCGCGTTGGTAGAATAGCTGGAGCCTGCCCTGTCGCCGGATTCCATCTACGGGGCACTGAAGCCAGCGCGATCAACACGGATGACCCGGGCACGGTCGGAATCGATGCAGGCGACGACAACAGCATCGGTGCCGGCTGATCCAGGCTGGTGCAGTACTGACGCGTGTTGCCGACATCACCTTCGCCACCGGCTTCGAAGATTTTTTTCCGAATAGCCAAGGTCGAGCACCGCGGCCGTTGCAAAGCGTGTTGCAACGACCGTCCAACCCGTACGCTACGGCCAACTTCAGCGCGCTTGACCTACTACCAAGTTGTCCACGGTTGGCTTGCCTTGGCCTGACGAAGTGCTGACTGTCATCTCGTCAATCCTGGCAGTACCGCTGAATCCCCAGAATCCACCCGTTCCGTCCAATCGAAACGTGGACAGTCGCGTGCCGCTGCGCAGGCTGACCGTCACCGTGGTGGGAGGCAAGAAGTTGGGCAAACCGGTCAGACCGAACAGGCCGCCGACTGCAGTAACCGTCGCTCCAGTAAAAGCCATTCGCATGGTGCGAGGCGCCGAGCTGGCATTGACGGCAATCGCTTTTCCATTGCGGGAATCCATGCTGGTCACAACGGCCAGCGCGGCGTTCGCGCCTTGGGGCGTTACCGAGTAGGCAAAGCCATTGCCTGAAAAATTGATTCGCTGAGGCGTGGCGCCCCGTGGCAGCGTGGTGAAGGGCTCGGGATAGAAGCCGGGCTGTACCAGACTAAAGAACTTGGACGAGCTTTGCGTAACACCCGGCGGCAGGTCGGTCAGACCGAAACTACCGCAGCCAGTTGCCGGTCCGGCTGGATCAGCGGTAATGACGAGGTAGAGGTCGCCGGCCGGAAGATTGGACACATCCAGCGACGTGCTGCCACCGGATGGAATATCTACGGAGGCCAGCGCCGCTGACGAGGTTGAGCAAGCTTGCTGCACAACGGCCAGCATGTTGGGACCGCTGGAATTGATGTAGAACCGATCCGTCGTCATTGAAGCGCGGTTGAACCGATAGACGAGATCGTTCTGCGGACTCGCGATCACTTGGCCAATCGCTGGCAACGTATTGGTAGCGGTGCAAGTGTTGCCACTCATGCCCTCGCCAGAGAGGAATCTGATCGGAGCGGCGCACGAGCCAGCCGATGGGAGGCTCGAAATCGGATATCGCTTGAGTGCGTAGTTGCCGCAAATTTTCGGGAGGTCCGGCAGGGCAGGACTGGCGGTAATCATCAGGTAGTAGTCGCCAGGACGGCTATCTGGCAACGTCCAACCCTGGCCTTCGACCGCAGAAAATAACGGAGTAAGCAAATGCGCGCCAGACTGGCAGCCGTCCATTACCACTGCGACCGCGCCAGGAAAACTTGATGTTTGGAGTTCGATAGAGCCGCCCAACGCGGCATTCGATGTGAGCTTGTAGATGGCCTGCGGTTGAGAAAAGGGGTAACCGTCTACATAGGGCAAAAAGGTTCCGTAGCCGCAGGTAGTTCCAGCCTGGATCTGATACTCGACCAACGTCATAGGTGACTGGCAGCTCTGCCCGATGGACGCGACAGGAAACAGTGCGGTCGCCAGAACTGCGATCGAACGAAGAAGAGGTAACGTTGGCGGAACTTGATTCATGGTGGCTCTCCCCAAAATTTCAGCGACGCCGGACGGCGACAGTTGGGGATACGTGAATTCACGGAAAGACCGGACATTCCGGCTATCAATCCAGACCGGATCAACCCTTGGTCGACACGCGTTGCAACAGCCACGGTCGCACGAAGATTGCGACGAGGACGAGAGCTGCGAAGGCAACCAACGCGGGAAGATCGGTGCGCCAGAGGCGCTTGATCAAGGCCAATGCCGCAATGGCTGCCGCGATGGCGCCGCTGCCGGTGACGATGCGCCAGCCTGCCTTGGCGTGGAAGGCCAGGCCGCAGACGATGGAAAAGGTTCAGAGGAAGGCGAGGCTGGCCGCTTCGACGAGTCCAGACAAGCTGCCGATCGCGGCGAACACGGCGGTGGCTATGGCAAGCGCGAGCACGGCACGATCAGGGACGCCGGTTTTCTTCTTGTGATCGAGCACGGCGGGAGTCGGCTGCCAGTGGAGTCAAGCCGGCCACGACAAAAGCTGAGCCATGCTCACGCGCCCGCAGTGCCGATAAGGGTGCCATGCGGGAATCCGCCGGCAGCATCGCCACGCGGGCTTACACGCGAGTGCGTTCGCACACGCGTGTCAACTCACGTGCCGCCCCCGGGTTTCGATGCGAATTTGAAGCGGCAGACGTTGCCGCCGAGCGCCATGCATTCCTGATGATCAATCTTGCTGTCCGTAAATTTCGACATCATCGCGAGATCGAAACGGCAAATGTCCGGGTTCTTCATGGCCAGGTTGTGGAAGACACAGTTGTCGGCTTCGATAACCGACTCGCCATCGACCAGCGTGGCACCGCCCGTGGCGTAGCCCATGGACTGCATGATCGCGGCCAGTTTCTCGACCTGCCCATGCTGGCTTGCCGCTGGCGCACTTTCGTCGCGCAGCCTGTCAGCGATGCGTTCGCCCATGCGGTCCAGGCGATCCTTGAGAACTTGCTCGCCAGCGTCGTCGCGGATTGATTCGACGACCAGCTCCGCAAACCACGAGTATTGGCGCGGAAAAATTTCCTTGCCTTGGTCGGACAGCACATAAAGTTGTTCCGGTCGCCCGCCCGATGGTCGGCTGATGCCTGTCGTGATCAAGCCATCTCGTTCGAGCGCGATCAGATGCTGGCGCACCGCGTTGCGCGTGATATCGAGCTGCCGCGACAGCTCATCCACAGTCATCCCGGCTTTGTTGCGCAGCAGCAGTTTGAGCAGATCCTGCTGGCGTTGTCCCAATACGTTGATCACATCGTTCTCACTGGTAGCGCGTTTGTAAGTAACCGCGGTACGCGGTCGAACGGCTTTCAGACTAGCGAAAAACAACCTTTAGAATGTTATGTCATATTTTACTTGACAAACTATTTCATGAAGACCAGCATGGTGTTTCCTCAACAACGATCAGGAGATCGCCATGCTTTCCGCTATTCGTAAGACCTTCGGCACACTCGCTCTCACTGCGCTGCTTTGTGGTTCCGGCGTGGTCCTCGCGAATGACAACGCCGCTGCAACAGCAGCCAACACATCGGTCTCGGCCACCCAGGCCGCGACCCAGGCCGCGCTGCGTGATCTGTGGATCGGCCATATTTTCTGGGTGCGCAACGTCGCTCTTGAAACCATGGCTGGCAACAAAGCCGCGGCCAAGGTCGCTGAGGGCGAAGTGGTTGGCAACGCCAAGCAGATCGCCGCGTCGATAACACCGTTCTATGGCAAGGCGGGTTCAGACGCGCTGATGAAGCTGCTCGTGGAGCACTACACCGCCGTCAAGGAACATATCGACGCGACTGCTGCCGCCAACAAGGCCGGGCAGGATTCTGGTTCGAAGGATTTGATGGTCAATGCTGGCCACATCGCCGACTTCCTGAGCGGTGCGAACCCGAATCTGCCACGCGACACGGTGAACTCGCTGTTCGTCGGCCATGCGGCGCATCACATGGAGCAGAACCAGCAGTTGAAGGACGGCCAGTACGCGCAGGAAGCCAAAACCTGGGCAGCTATGCGTGACCACATGTACGTGATCGCTGACGCGCTCACGGCTGCAATTGCCAAGCAGTTCCCGGACAAATTTCGCTAATCCGTCAAGCGCGCGCAGCGGGCCCAGGTTCGCTGCGCCATCAGGATTGCCATGAACGTTCCTACCGCAACACAGGTGCTGCCCGATGTGCAGGCACAGCCTGATTTCCGCGAACAGCGCATCGACGCCGTCGGCGTCAAAGGTGTGCGCTATCCGATCGCCATCACCTCTGGCGGTCGCGTTGTCCACACCATCGCTCACCTTTCCATGACCGTCGCCTTGGGCGCGCAAGTGAAGGGAACTCACATGTCACGTTTCCTGGAGTTGCTCGAATCAAGAACAGGAGCGTTTGACCACGACAGCTTTCGCTCGATGGTATTTGAAATGCTCGACCGTCTTGGAGCGGGCAGCGGCAGTATCAGTATGCGTTTTCCGTATTTCGTCGAAAAGAGCGCACCGGTTTCAGGCGTCGGCAGCCTGCTCGATCACGAGGTGGAATGGACGGGCAAGGTCGAGGATGACGGTCGCTATGCATTTCGCATGCGGGTTGAGGTACCGGTGACCAGCTTGTGTCCGTGCTCGAAGGAGATATCCGCGTACGGTGCCCACAACCAACGCTCGCATATCGGCATCGAGGCAGAAATCGGCGGCGCGATGTCGATGGAAGAACTGATTGCGATCGCCGAAAGCAATGCTTCGTGCAAGGTCTATGGGCTACTCAAGCGTGTCGACGAAAAGTTCGTCACCGAGCGCGCCTATGAGAACCCGAAATTCGTCGAAGACCTTGTTCGCGATGTCGCCCACACGCTCGATCAGGACCCACGTATCGACGGCTATCTGGTCGAAGCGGAAAACTTCGAATCGATCCACAACCACTCTGCGTTTGCTCGTATCGAACATGAAAAGTCGACCGCCAGCAGCCGCCACGCTGCAAAACGCCCGTTGGCCAGGATTGAGCAGACGGACATCAACAGGATCGTGTCATGAGTCTCCAGCGCAGTTGCCTGCTGATGCGTGAAAAAATTGCCGAAGGGACCATGGCGTTTCACGTGCGCAAGCCGATCGGCTTTGCGTTCAAACCGGGTCAGGCAATCGATCTTGTCATCGACGTGCCGGAACTGGCCGAGAATGCAAAGCGCCATACGTTCTCAATCGTCAGCGCGCCGCACGAAATTGACCTGACCGTCGCCACGCGCATGCGCGACAGCGCGTACAAGCGAGCTCTCGCGAACTTGCAGGAAAGCGCGGCAGTCGACATCGATGGTCCGTTCGGTTCGATGACCTTGCACAAGGATGTATCGCGTCCGGCGTGCTTCATTGCCGGCGGCATCGGCATCACGCCGTTCATGAGTATGCTGCGGAACGCCAGCAAGTTGCATGGCGCACAGCGCCTGTTGCTGATCTATTCAAACAGGCGACCGGAGGATGCCGCGTTCCTCGCCGAGCTTGAGGAAATGGCTCGACTGAACGATCACTTCCAACTCGTCGCGACGATGACAGATGCCGACGAATCGGCGACGGAATGGTCCGGCGAACGCCGACGCATCGGTGAGCCGCTACTGACCAGCGCACTCGCTGAATTCCCATCAGCGATCCACTACGTTGTTGGCCCTCCCGCCATGGTCGCTGCGGTACGCGAGGCACTGATTGCGGCGGACATCGATGAAGATGATTTGCGCAGCGAAGAGTTTTTTGGATATTGAGTGCACTGCCGGCTTTCGATAGCCGCATGAGCGCTCTTCAGATTTCTTGGGGCAGGACGCTGATTCCCGGCTTTGACCGGTAAGCCGGGTAATCAGTTGCGGGGCTCGGCGTGCTGCCATGTTCGATCTGATGGGAGGTTGCGATGAAAATGTTCAAATTGAATGTCGTTCGCGGGACCGATGCCGTGGCTTGCTGCGTCGCGTTGGTTTCGTGCGGTGGCGGCAACAGTAATAAAGAGAGTAGACCCAAGATTATCCGTTTTTCGCCCTCATCTGGTGCACAGCAGGTGATGAACACGGTCGGCGTCAGCGCGGATTTTGATCGTGACATGACCGCGTCGAGCTTCTCGTCCGACACTGTCAGGGTTGCCTGCCCTGTCGGCACTCCGGCCTCGGGAGAGGTGAGCTATCTGGCTGTGAAACGACAGGTTTCGTTTACGCCGAGCGATCTTCTTCCTACAACCGTCGAATGCACGGTGCAGATCGATGCTGGTGTGAAGGATTCAACTGGTGTGGCAATGGGGAATACGGTGCAGTGGAAATTCAGCACGGTGCTGGACGTGGCTTTCATCGAATTGGGCAAGCAGATTTTTCGCGAGGACACCTTCGGTGATGAGACGCAGTGGACCGACACCTTGCGCATGCACGAGGTCATCAGCAGTGCCGTCGATCCCGTAACCGCCTTGTCAGTTGGCCTCAAGGTGGACGCCGAGGCGTTGCCTGCGGGATTCACAGCACGACTGCAACCGGCGACGGAGAGAACATCGCCTACTGGAATCGCTACGTCGGCGTTACCCAAATGGGTGGTCATGGCAGCTTCTACGAACCACGTACTGGCGTCAGCGTCACGAATGGAACGGACGACCTGATCTCCGCCAAGCTGCCTGCCCTGCAGGCCTATCAGCTGACATTGGACGCACCGCCTCCTCCTGTTGGCAGCTTCAACCCGGCCGACGCGGCACGCGGCAAGTTGGTGTTCAATGGCGCTGGTCGCTGCGCCACGTGCCATAGCGGAGCAGAATTCACCGATGCAAACATGCGGCTGCATCAACCCAGTGAGGTCGTCAGTGAGCCGGAACCTCCAGGTGTGCCGAGCTATGCGTCACGCACGGCAACCAAACAGTATCGAACGGCGCCGCTCAAGGGCATCTGGCAGCATCCGCCCTACTTTCACAACGGTAGCGCTGCGACGCCGGAGGACGTGGTCGTCCGCTACAACCGCCGCCAGGTACTTGGATTGACGAGCCAAGACCAAGCGGAATTGGTTCAGTACCTGAAATCCTTGTAAGTCTGCAGGTTTGTTTGTGCAGGATGCGACTATCGGGATCGTTCCGGTGCGATCCCCAAGCTTTCGTTGCGGTTTTACAGATGTGCGAAAGATCGGCATCAGAAATTTTCGGGATGTAACGGTTAGTCGCCGTTCTCACATTCCGATCCGTTTAACAATCGCCTGACAGCGATGATTTCTTCAGCTTGGAAAACCTCGGCTGTCACCTCGTTCCTTTCGTCGACACGTGACCCAACAACCACGGCCGGACGAAGATGGATACGAGAACGAGCACGACAAATGCGATCAACGCGGGAAGATCGGTGCGCCAGAGGCGCTCGATCAAGGCCAATGCGGCAATGGCTGCGGTGATGGCGCCGCTGCCGGTGACGATGCGCCAGCCTGCCTTGGCGTGGAAGGCCAGGCCGCAGACGATGGAAAAGGTGCAGAGGAAGGCGAGGCTGGCCGCTTCGACGAGTCCAGACAGGCTGCCGATAGCCGCGAACAGGGCAGCAGCTCCGCCGAGCGCGAGCACGGCACGATTGGGGACGCCGGCTTTGTTCTTGTGATCGAGCACGGCGGGTAGCTCGCCGGCGCGGGTGACGTCATGCGCGAGGCGTGCGGTTGCGAACAGAGTTGAGTTGATCGCCGAACCGGTCGAGAAAGCGGCAGCGATCGTGACGATGATCAAGCCGGTAGTGCCGAACGCCTGCCTGCCGGCAATGGCGAGCGCGACTTCCTTGTGTTCGATGATGCCGTCGGCACCGATTAGCATCGGCACGCCGAGCGCGATGGCCACGTAGACAACGATGACCACGAGGATTGCCGAGATAATCGCGCGTGGCAGGGTGCGATCCGGCGATTCGATATCATCGTGATCGTACGCCAGCAACTGGAAGCCCTCGTAGGCCATGAAGACCGCCGCCGCACCGAAGAAGGCCATGCCGATGCTCGCGTCCGGTGCGCCACGCGACAGCATGGCGGTATCCCAATGCGCCAGCCCGACCCCGGCCAGCGCGACCAGCACGGCCAACTTGAACCAGACCAGGAAAATCTCGACGCCGCCAGCTTCGTGCACGCTGCGCAAGTTGATGCCGATGAACAAGGCCATGATCGCCACTGCGGCGGCCCGCGCGAACCAAGGTCCCAAGCCCACCACATAGCCGAGGTATTGGCCAAACGTGAAAGCGTACACGGCGTTGGTCAGCACATACCCCGCGATCAACACCCAAACCAGAGTTCCGGCGCTGCGCTTGGCATTGATCTCGCGCAAAAACGTGAAGGCTCCGCCGCCCTTGCCGTAGTGCGCGGTGAGCTTGACGTAACTGTAGCCGGCAGCGAGCGCGATCAAGCCGGCCACGACAAAGCTGAGCCATGTCCAGGCACCGGCAATGCCGATAACGACGCCGAGCGTGGAGAAGATGCCGCCGCCGACCATGCCGCCGACTGCCATTGACCAGGTCGCGTTGAAGCCGAGTTTTTTGACCTTCGTCGTCATTAACGCGTTTCGATAATCAGCGCTTTGGCTTGACGTACTGCTCGCGGTCGGCAATCGCTTGCGCAGCCGCGAGTACTACTTTGCCGGGCACGCGAACTTTGTAATCGGGATGGCTGTAGGAAAATTGCAATACGCCCATGCCGTCGACGATGAAGACGGAAGGTACCGGCAGCGCATGGTGCGTTTCGCCCGACGCTTTCTCCAGGTCAAGGCCATGGTCCTTGTACTTCTCGATCGTTGCATCATCGACGCGGAAGGCAATGCCGAATGCTTTCAACGCTTCGGCCTTGCTGTCAGATAAAAGCGTGTAGTCGAGTTGGTCGTTGTCGAGTGTCTTTGAGAGTTCGGCGGGAAGGTCAGGGCTGATCGCAATCATCTGATAACCCATGTCTTCGAGTGGCTTGCGAATCTTGCGGAGTTCGCTCAGCTGTGTGTTGCAGTACGGGCACCAGCCGCCGCGATAGAAAACCAGCACGGTCGGTTTGCCGTTGACCTGATGCTTCAGACGGGTTGGCTTGCCATCAATTGTCTGCATGGCAGCGTCGGGCATTTCCGAACCCAACAAGAGCGGTCGAATCTGGTCAGCGGATGGGGCGATGCCCTGCATTGCTCCGTCGTCGTGCGCATGGGCAATGCCGCCAGTCAGCAGCAAGGCTGCGCTTAAAAGAATCTTGAACATGGTGTTCTCGTGAAAGTGGTGATGGAGAAATTGGACGCCGCGTTACAGCATCCGCTTCAAGGTGTCGTCGCGACGCCCGAAGTGATGCCACAACGCCGCGAGGATGTGCAGTCCGATCACCCAGTAGAAAACTTCGGCAACAGTGACGTGGATGTCTTCGAACCAGTGGCCGAGATCGCGATCCGGCGTTGGCACCAATGAAGGCATCAGGATCACCCCAAACAATGTTATCGACTTGCCGGCAATTTGCAGGGTAATAATTCCGAGCAACGGCTGAATCAGCAGGAACGCGTACATCGCGAAGTGGGTAAGTTTCGCGAGCAAATTGGCCCAGCGATCCAGCGGCGGCATGATGGGCGGTGCCCCATTTTTTTTGCGCAACCAGAATCGCGGCAGCGTCAGCAAAAGAATGCAGATGCCAACCACGTAATGCGCGCCGAGTATGTTGATCCGCTCGGGACTGCGACGCGGAAACCAGTCGAAAATGTTGCCCAGTATGTAGGCGACAAGTACCAACGCGAAGGTAATCCAATGCAGCCGACGCATCGACTGCGAATAGCGATTTGTCGGTTGCATTTCAGCCCTCTGCTTGAGCGGCTGCAATCGCCTCATTGGCTTCGGCCATGGCCTCGCGAATCTGCGCCTCGACGCAGGCAATCGCGGTCATGTTATAGACGCGGCGCACCGTTGCCGCCGGCGTGAGAATGTGAGCCGGGCGCGAGATACCCATGAGGATCGGCCCGAGCACGACGCCTTCGGTCATCGTGCGGGTGATATTGAACGCAATGTTCGCCGAATCCATGTTCGGGCAAACGAAGACGTTGGCTTTTCCCTTCAATCGCGAGTTCGGGAACATGCGCTCTCGCACTTCCTCGTTGAGCGCGGTATCGGCGTGCATCTCGCCTTCGATTTCGAGTTCCGGAGCACGACAGCGGACCAATGCGAGCGCTTTACGCATCTTCGCCGACGACGCGTCTTCGTGACTGCCGAAATTGGAATGTGAAAGCAATGCGATTTTCGGCGTCACGCCGAACATCTGTAGTCGATCTGAGGCCTTTAGGACCGACTCGGCGATCTGCTCTGCCGTCGGTTCCAACTTGACGTGTGTATCGAGGAAGAAAAACACGCCTTGATCGTTGAGAACACCGCACATGGCGGACGGCGCCGTCACCTGCGGATCGAGCGGCAGGATATCCAGGATGTAGCGGAGCTTCTTGTGGTAGCGACCGACAAGGCCAGTAATCAGCGCGTCTGCTTCACCACGGCGAACCATCAAGGCTGCGATCACGGTCGAGCGTGAACGCACCACGGTTTTCGCCGAGTCCGGCGTAACGCCATGACGCTCAAGCAGCTCGTGATAGAGGGTCCAGTATTCCTTGAAGCGCGGGTCGTTTTCGATATTGCAGACTTCGAAATCGATGCCAGCGCGAATACGCAAATGCATGCGCTGGATACGTGATTCGATCACTGCCGGGCGACCGACCAGGATTGGCCAGGCGATTCGCTCGTCTGCTAGCGCTTGTACCGCGCGCAACACCACTTCTTCCTCGCCTTCTGCGTACACAACACGCTTGACGTCGGCCTTGGCGCGCTCGATCACCGGTCGCATAACCAGGCTGGATCGAAACACGAAATTGTTTAGCTTCTCCTGGTAGCCCTCGATCGACTCCAGCGGCCGCGTGGCGACACCGGAATCCATTGCTGCCTTGGCGACAGCCATCGCCAGGTCGGTCAACAAACGCGGATCGAACGGCTGCGGGATTAGGTACTCGGGACCGAATTCTTTTGCTTCGCCACCGTAAGCACGCGCGGCAACGTCGGACATTTCACGTTGCGCCAGCTCCGCAATCGCATGCACGCAGGCGAGCTTCATCGCCTCGTTGATGGTGGTTGCGCCAACATCCAGCGCGCCACGGAACAGATACGGGAAACACAACGCGTTATTGACCTGGTTCGGATAGTCGGAACGACCGGTTGCGATGATTGCGTCGGGTCGTGCCTCGCGCGCCAGCTCGGGCAAAATTTCCGGGGTCGGATTGGCCAGCGCGAGAATGATCGGCGAACTGCCCATGCGCCGAACCATATCCTGGGTCAATACGCCGGGTGCGGACAGACCCAGGAAAATATCGGCGCCATCAATAATCTCGCCAAGCGTACGCGCCGACGTTTCGCGCGCATAGCGGGCCTTGTTCTCATCGACTTCCTCGACACGACCTTGGTAAATGACGCCCAGACGATCCGCGACCCAGACGTTTTCCATCGTCAGCCCAAGGCTGACCAGCATGTCGAGGCAAGCGATGCCGGCGGCGCCCGCGCCGGTCGAGACCAGCTTGACGTCGGCTATGTTCTTGCCGACAACTTTGAGTGCATTGACGATCGCTGCACCGACGATGATCGACGTGCCGTGCTGGTCGTCATGGAATACCGGAATATTCATCCGTTCGCGCAACTTGCGCTCGACTTCAAAACATTCCGGCGCCTTGATGTCTTCCAGGTTGATGCCGCCGAAGGTGGGTTCCAGGCTGGCGATGATGTCGACCAGTTTGTCAGGATCGTTTTCGTCGATCTCGATATCGAACACGTCGATGCCGGCGAACTTCTGGAACAGCATGCCCTTGCCTTCCATCACCGGTTTGGCTGCAAGTGGGCCAATGTTTCCAAGTCCCAGCACGGCAGTACCGTTGGTGATGACCGCGACGAGATTCCCGCGTGCGGTGAGGTTGGCAGCCTCGGTCGGGTCGCGAACAATTTCTTCGCACGCAGCGGCGACACCGGGTGAATAGGCCAGCGACAATTCACGCTGGGTCACGACGGATTTAGTCGGCGTGACCTTGATCTTTCCTGCCGGCGCGCGACGGTGGTATTCCAGCGCGGCTTGTTTGAGTTCTTCGAGTTTTTCCATGATTCCTCGGGTTGTCCGGACCATGCTGCCTCGCCATCACGAGATTTTCGTGGCAGCGTGACAGTGGGAAAAAGACTATACACCGCGAGGCATGGTTCCTTGATCGACCGACGAGCTCAGTTAAAGCGCTACTCGAAGCCGTTCTTGAAGATGACGTCGAGAGGCTGTCGCTCCAGCGCACCAAGATCGTAATTTCCGTACAAAGCGCTGAATCCAGGATCGTCGTATGGGCGGATACCGCCTTCTGCGGTCAGGGCGGGGAAGAAGGCCAAACTGGCGTCGCACCAATCGAGCATCACCGAGTTCGCCGCGAGGCTGTAGTCATTGGCGGCGGAATTGACAAAATTGACTGGCAGGCTCGTGCTGCGGGTTGAGCCGAGCGCGAACGAGCTGCTGTTCTCATGCAGGCGATTGCAGTCGCCGACGGGTACGGTGCCTGTGCCTCCGGGACTGGCGGCGAGTCCAGAGCTGGCATCGAAGATCGTTCCGAAGATCCTGATCGGGTACAAGCTTGCGCCGCCTGTGCTGGGCGTATAGACGATGCGAGGCACGGCGAGATTGCGTGAGAATGTGTCGAAGCCCAGCCCGGCGGCGCTATTCTCGATACTGATGATCGACGAATCGGCCGCTACTGCCGGACCGCCGGTACCGCTGTTGGCGATGACACTGCCGAATATGCGCAGGCCATCAGCAGCGGCACCACCGCTGGTTCCGGGTGCATTAAAGGCGGCCACAGCCATGCCACGACCGGCAGCGACGCGATTGTCTTCGATGAATGTGCCCGAGATGAGCGTTGTTCCACCGACGGCAAACAGGCCGCCGCCAATGGCGGTTGGCCCAGTGCCCATGACGCGATTGCCGGAGAGTTCCGAACAGCGCAACGCGTCATGGCAAAGCGATACGTCGCGGCTGCGTACGAAGAAGGTCGTCGAATTGCTCGCGTAAATACCGCCGCCGCGAAACTGGGCGAAATTGCCGGACACACTGGCGTCGTAGACCCGAAGTGTCGCCGAATCAATCCCGATGCCACCTCCGTATTCCGCGAGGTTATCGGCGATGACAGATTTTTTCGTTGCGTCACCAAAAACGACAACCGTGCCACCGAGCGCGTAAATACCCCCTCCGGTTCCGCCCGCGCCGGTGACCGTATTGGTACGAATGCCGAATGTCGGTATGGCGTGTCCCAACGCGGCGACATAACACTGCACCGAGGATATGCCACCGCCCGCGGAGGTTGCCATGTTGTTTGAAATGATGCTGTCGATAACGCCTACCGTGCTGCGACCCGTGCATCCGATGCCGCCGCCTTTCTGAGCGTGGTTGTCGTTGACGATGGTATTTCCCACCAGGAACAGAGCCGTCCGTTCTGTGGTGCCAACACCCGTGCCGGCCTCTCCCCTGACCAGAATTCCTCCCCCTGAGAGGGTGGTCGCGTTGCCTTGCACATAGGTATCGCCGAGATAGACGAGGAAGGGGCCATCGATGGTCATGCCACCGCCGGGAAAGGTACTGCTGCCCGTTCCGTTGGTGATGGTTATCGCGGTCAAGCTGACGGTGTAGGATCCTGTGCCAGTGAAGCTGGCATTGGTGCGCAACACACTGCCAGTGAAAGCACTGCCATCGAGCACGGTGTGGCCTGTCGGCGTGGTCGAGCTGCACGTGGCATAGCCACCCATCAATGCGACATTGCGGCCGACGATGGTCTGAGTCGTGGTCATCACATTGTTCTTGGCGATGTGGATATTGAGGGTACTTGCAGCCGGTGCCAGAACAGTCGCCTGAGTGATGTTTGCGTAATTACACGCGGCATCGCTGCCGACGGTGACGGTCAGACTTCCGTCGGGTTCGGCCAGTTGCGGTTCCGGGGTCGCGCTGGCGCCGCGCACGATTGCGGCCAATACGACAAATGCCACCAATTTTCGAAGTGCCATGGTGTTGCTCCTTTTGCGGGTTGATAACCACACAATCGCAATTTGGCAGCGGATCGGGACAGGGTTGATCGACGCCAGCAATCAAGAGCAACTGGAATCCTTCGAACCGCCCGCCCACACGGACCTCCTGGGTCTACAATCGTCCACGCGATTCCTCCCGCGAGTCGATTGGGCACAGGCCGGGCGACCATGAGCGAGATCACCGCTTTACTGGCACTTTCTCGCGGCGGCGGTGCGCAGCCGCTGGAGCGCGTCTTCGCCCTGCTCTATTCGGAATTACATGAAATGGCAGAAGGTCGCTATCGCGATCGAAATGAAACCTTGACGCCTACCGCGCTGGTCCACGAAGCATTTCTGCGCTTGACCGCCAACGAGGCGCTGACCTTGCAGGATCGAAGGCACTTTTTCGCCTGCGCAGCGCGGTCGATGCGTTGTATCGTGCTGGATCACGCACGCCGCCGGCATGCCGAGCGCCACGGCGGCGGGTCGGCGGCGCTGACGTTGGGTGAGCACCTGATCGACACTCACCAAAGCGGCACTGATAGCGACCTTCTTTCGCTCGACCAGGCCCTGCAACGGCTTGACCAATTCGACGAGCGCCAGCGCCAGGTGGTTGAACTGCATTTTTTTGCAGGCCTGACGTTCTTCGAAATCGGCGAGCTGCTTGAATGTAGTGAGCGCACCACCAAGCGCGAGTGGGAGCGCGCCAGGGCATTCCTGCACGCGGAACTGGATTCCGGAACAGGCGTGTTCTGACCATGGCCCGTCTGGACGACGAAATTTTCCGGCGAGTATCGGAACTGTTTGATGGCCTGCTAGACCTGGCCGACGACCAGCGTGACGCGGAGATTGATCGACTCGACGAACCAGACGCGCTGAAAAAGCGCTTGCAACGATTGCTCGCGGCGCATCGCAACGTGGGACCGCTGGATCGTGAGCATTCCAATGTCGATGCACCACCGGCACGCATCGCGGGCTGGACCATCGTCGGGGAAATTGGTCGCGGCGGCATGGCCGTTGTCTACCGCGCCGAGCGAAACATTGGTGGGACCATACAAGCCGCGGCACTCAAGCTGATGACAATTGGCGCGTTGGTCGGCCTGGGTCGGGAACGCTTCCTGCGCGAACAGGCGATCCTGACTCGGCTGGACCATCCCAATATCGCGGGTCTGCTCGATGCGGGTGTTCTTGCGGATGGAACGCCCTGGCTGGCGATGGTGCTGGTCGAAGGCGAGCGTATCGATTCCTGGTGTCGCGACAATGGTCTCGATAGCCGGGAAATTGTTGAAGTATTCCTTAGCGTCTGTTCGGCCGTTGCGTACGCGCATCGCAGCCTGATCGTTCATCGCGATCTTAAGCCATCCAATATCCTCGTCGACAATGACTCGCGTGCGCGTTTGCTGGATTTCGGTATCGCCCGACTGATCGATGAGGACAATGCCGCCGATGCGACGGCTACGGCGATGCGGGCGATGACGCCGCGTTTTGCGGCACCGGAACAGTTCGGCGGTGGCCCAACGACTACTGCAACCGACGTCTTCGGGCTCGGCGCCGTGCTCTACATGCTGCTGGCTGGTCGCCCGCCGCGAGACGCTGCTGCCGATCCTCATCAGACATTTACATCGCCATCGCGCGCCGTCGGGGAAAATCCTGAATTGCCGGCGGCTTTGAGACAGTCGCGCCGACGTGAACTCGGCGGCGATCTCGACACCATTGTTCTGAAAGCACTTGCCAGCGAACCTGAGCGGCGCTACGCATCGGTTGAGGCATTGGCAGCGGACTTGCGCGCATGGCTCGCGCGTCGACCCATTGCTGCTCGCCCCTATTCGTTTTGGTACCAGACGCGTCGATTCGTGCAGCGCAATCGGCTGACCATCGGAGCGGCGCTCCTGGCGACCGTTCTGGTCGGTCTTTCCATTTGGCAGGTTGCGCTCGAGCGCGACTTCTCACGAACACAGGCGTTGCGCGCCATCGAGGTTCGGGATTTCCTGGGCAGCGTACTCTCGTCCGCCGAGCCATCCGCGGGAGCCGTACCGACACTGGTCGATGTCCTCGATAGCGGATCCCAGCAGGCACGCAAGGATTTGCTGGCAAGCGATCCGCCTGCCGCTGCAGACGTTTTGAGCATCACCGGTCGCACCTACATCAATTTAAGCGACTACGAGAAAGCCGGTCGCGACCTTGGACAGGCGCGCTTAATCCTCACAACGATTCAACCACCGCCAGCTCGCGAATTTGCAGAAATCTTTCGCTCGTTGGGTTCACTGGCGCGCCTGCGCGGAGAAACCGCGAAAGCGATCGACTATCTCGAACAGGCGACCGCGTGGAGCAGGCGCTCGGACGCACCTGCGGCCGACTCGATCAAGATTGAAGTCTCGCTGGCAGCAACGCAGGCGCGTGCCGGCCAGTTGTCGGTCGCCGAAACAACACTACGACGATTGCTGCACGAAATTGGCACGCAGCGCCTCGAAGGGTCGGAGTTACACGTGGATGCACTCAACGCTCTCGGAACAGCGCTCGCATTGCAACAGCGTGCCTATCCCGAGCAGGCCGCTTTACACGAACAACGCCTCGCTATTACGCGAACGCTATACGGTGCCGACACGGGTCTGTATGCCTATGCGTTGGCCGATTCGGTGCCAACCTTCCGCAAGGCCGGCCAGATCGCACGCGCAGAAGTGGTCGCGCGCGAAGCCGTCTCCATTGCCGACCATGTATACAAAAAGCCGCATATGTATGCCGCTGTTGCCAACTGCAACCTGGCCGCGCTGTATCAGCATGAAGGTCGATTGTCGGATGCGGCGACGACTTACGATCGCAGCATCGCCATGGACGAAGCGATTGGCCGCACAGACCTTCATGCCGAATCGTGTCGGCGCGATCGCGCCTACGTGCGAGTTGCGCGCGGCGATTTTGTTGGTGCACGCGCCGACCTGAAAATCGATCAGGAAATGCTTGAGCGCGGTGGCAAGCAACGTTCGGTTCAATGGGCGTTGAACTGCGCCATCGAAGCGTCAATGTTGGTCCGCGAGCAACGCAGCGCAGAGGCCAGCGAAATGCTCGATCGCTGCGCGATGAAACATTGGCCTGAACCCGCAGTCCCAGTCGATCCGTTCGAGATTGCACGCGCCGAAATCGACGTTTCGAATGCGGCGTGGGACAAGGCACGTACGCGTTTGGAGGCTCTTCGAGAGCGCCTGCCGCCGACTGCGACGACGCGGTTATGGTTGCGCCCATGGTTGCTATCCGCCGGTGTGGCTGGCGCGACAAACGATGAAGGAAAGCGCAATCAACTGATCGCGGCGATTCAATCGATCGAGGCCGCGCCCGGCATGTCGAGCTTCGATGTCGCCAACGCTTGCCTTGGACGAAACGCCATCATCGACGCTTGCAGGGTAATGCCTTGACCAAAATTGCGATGTGCCACGAATTGATTCTCCATCAAAGGAAATTGCCATGAGTATCCTCCCTGTCATTTTTTCCATCAGTCTAGTTTTCGCCATCGCCTCAACCGGTGCCCATGCAGACCAACCGGAATACATTCGTTCTCCCGCAACGACGAAGAACGACCTGCCGTTCTCCGACGCCGTGCGCGTCGGTGATCTGGTTTTCCTGTCGGGTCAGATCGGCAACGTGCCGGGAAGTCTCAAGCTGGCCGATGGCGGCATCGAAGGCGAAGCACGACAGGCGATGAAGAATATCGGCAGCGCGCTGGAGCTTGCCGGCAGTTCGTGGAATCACGTGGTCAAATGCACTGTTTTCCTTTCCGACATCAAGGATTGGCCGGCCTTCAATCTGGTCTACAAGGAATTCTTCACCAGCAATCTGCCGGCGCGAAGCGCTTTCGCCGCAAACGGGCTCGCAAAGGGCGCGAAGGTTGAAGTGGAGTGCATTGCGGCGCTTAAATGATCGACAACGGAATCGATATGGCCGTTCTACCGGGCTTCGGCTGGCTATCATTTGTTTCCCTCTGCGAGCTCATGCTGCGCAGGTAGATGCCGTAGATGAGAAGTCCGGGCTCATAACCGCGCCAGAGCCGGGTGCTGGGTCGCTCGATGACGAACCGCAGCCGCCAAGGGTCGACGTCGGAATGGATCGCAGGCAGGCGGACCTCGTCGAAGATCGACAGGTTTTCTCGAGTCAATCGCCATTGGCCAATCATTTCCCCGTTGGCGTCGAGACTTACTGTCACTTCGCGTTCTGGCGGGTTCAAATGGCCATCGAACTGGATGCGCAAGACACGACTGGCACCTACGCTGGATGGCAGGAAGATGTCGCCGCCTTTGCGTCGCGACCAACTTCCTTCCGCAGCGGCTCGCCATCCCATTCCAAAGAGGGTCAATGCCGAACTGCCTTGCTCGAAGCTCCAATCGATTTCCGGTGACGTGATCTTCGCAGCAGCCGCGGCCGCCTGCGCGTCGCGATTTCTCTCGACGAAATCAACGCTATTGTTTTTTAACCAAACAAATATGGCGATGTATACAAAGCCGATGACAACCAAACCGACAAACATCGCCAAGCGTGCGCGCAGTGATGGCCGGCTTGGCTTCATATCGCCAACAACTTGCCCAACGTCCACTCCACCATCAGGAACCCGTTGAACATCGCGAACACGCCGAAAACCCCCGCAGTCCACCCCGGCTTGCCTTCAATATGCCGCGCCAATGCGATCCAGATCGGAAACAGTATCATCGTGTAGCGCAACATCGAATTGGGCACGCCGCCGCTCCACGTCAGTATGAAAATCGCCAGGCAAAAGACGAACTCGGCATGCAAATGCAGTCGCAATAACAACAACGACGCGAGGAACAAACATAGCGAGGATATCGTCCAGAACACAGATTCGGTCGAGCCCTGCAGGTTCCACCAGATGTTTTCCGCGAAGAATCCGCCAACCCAGCCCCAGCCATGACCGACGCTGGAAACCTGCGCAAATGCATCGCCCGTTTGCCACCAGCAATAACCCCACCAGACAAACAAACCCAGCGGTGCAAGCAGGATCGGAAGGTAGGCTTCGGCTTGCCACCATGGCCGCAAAATGCTGCGCCAACCGAACTGCTGGATGCTCCTTGCCAGAGCGAACACAATGAAGAACACGCCGTTGGCGCGCGTTGCCGACAGCAGGGCGGCCGCAACGCCAGCAAGAACGTAATGCTCGCGGCGCAGGTGGAACATTGCTGCGGTCAGCAACAGCAGAAACACGCTTTCCGTATAGACAGCCGAGAATACAAAACCCTGCGGCGCAAAGCACAACAGCCCAACCGCCAAGATGGCAACGCCGCGCGTGTAGCCCAGCAACAAGACATAGCGATACAGGTAAGCGAGCGTCGCAAGGAAACATAAGTTAGTCAGTACCAGCGCCGACTGGAGTAAACCCAATCCGGTGATTGACGCGATGGTGCGGATCAACAGCGGCAACATGGGAAAGAAGGCGTAGGCCGTTGCGCCAGGTGCGCTGGGGCTATCCTGCATCGTGTATCCATCCTGAGCGATGCCGAGATACCAGCCACAATCCCAGCGGCAGCCCAGGTTGATCAATGGACTGATCGTGCCGTCACCCAGGGTCGCCTGGGTCATCACCCCGATCAGAACCATCACGACTCGCGAGAATACGAACAGGCCAAGGATTCCGCCAACGGCGTTCCAGTGAATCCGATGCGTCCAGCTTTGGGCTGTCAGGTCGCGATTTGGCGGAACGGGCGGCATTCAAAAATGGTCCCTGTTGCGTGCTCGTCGGCGTCCATGATCATCGCTGTACGCGCCGCCGGCAATGTCAGTCGACGCGGTCGGGCGATGGCGGATTCAGCAATTTTTCCCTGGCGTCCTCGACAACATCGAATTCGATGTCGCGGATTGCATCGTTGCTGGAGTTTTCGTGGGAAGAGTCGGATGGAAACACGGCATCCGATGTTGACTCATCGACTGGATCACTTTTAATTTCCTCGATTTCGCCACGTGCGGCTTGGATCGCTGCCTTGCCGGTCAGCCCGAACAAACTGGCGATATGCAGGTCACGTTGCGGGAATGGCATGCTGACGCCGTGACGTTTCAGTGCCGAGTCCAGTTCCCAGTTATAAGCCGCAACCACCGCACCCTGCCGACCGATCGCCTCCGCGCCCAGCCACACCACCAGTGCGTAGGTAATCCCGGATTCGTCGAAGCTGCGCAGCCACACCTGCGGCGCCCGACGTTCGTTGCCGGAGAGCGTAAACGGCACCGCGTTTGCCGCTTCGATGCCAGCCGTTCGCACGGCGTCCTTGTCCGAACCGTAGGCAACCTGGAACGGCACCTTGATCCGGCGTGTGCGCTCGCTCAACGTCCAGTTGGTGACGCTGCTGTTCACGAATTCTGAATTCGGCACCAGGATATCGATGTCGTCGTTAGTGGTGATTCGGGTAACGCGAATCCTGATGTCACGCACTTCACCATGCACGCCCGACGCCAATTCGACGTAATCACCGACCTTCAAGCTGCGGTCGAAGAGCAAGATCAAGCCCGACACGAAGTTGTTGAAGATCGCCTGCAGACCAAAGCCAAGACCTACACCGATGGCGCCGGCAAACACAGCGAACTGACTGATGGGCACGCCCGCGACATCAAGCACAAGCATGGCGCCAACCGCGAACACGATGTACTGCGCGATGCGCGACAGAGTGTAGATATTGGCGCGATTGCTGCCTGGGTTGTCACCGTATCGGCTCAGGGTCCGGCGAATGATCTTGGCAACAAGCCAGACCAGGAAAATAGTCACCAGTACGCCAAGCAAATTAAAGATTGTGAAACTGCCGCCGCGCAACTTGAACAGACTGAAGTCAAGGACTTGTTGGATGCCATCCCACAGTTCGCGCAGTTGTTTCATTGTCGCGTCGACTCTCTGGAACGCCCTAGTGATGCCAAGGCTTGCACCTCGACCTTGCTGCCAGCCACGAAAGCTTTTGCTGTACTTTTGACTAGAGAAGAAGCCGGCGGATATCGCCAAGCATCTCCGCGAGGAATGCTGTGAAGCGCGCGGCATCGGCACCATCGATGACGCGATGGTCGTAGCTCAACGACAACGGCAAGATCATGCGCGGCTTGAACTTCTCGCCATTCCACACCGGCTTGATCGCCGCCTTGCAGACGCCGAGGATGGCAACTTCCGGCGCATTGACGATTGGCGTGAAGCTCGTGCCGCCAATGCCGCCCAGACTGGAGATTGAAAAACATCCCCCTGACATGTCGGCAGGGCCCAGCTTCTTCTCGCGTGCCTTCTTCGAAATTTCGCCCATTTCGGTAGCAAGTTCAACGATGCCCTTGCGATCGGCATCACGAATCACCGGCACCATCAAACCATCGGGTGTATCCACCGCGATGCCGACGTTGAAATATTTCTTCATCACCAGGTTTTCGCCACTGGCATCCAGCGACGCATTGAAGTGCGGGAATTTTTTCAGCGCCGCGACGACGGCCTTGATCTGAAATACCAGTGGCGAGATTTTCAGATCCTTGTTGTCCTGCGCCAACTGCTTTCGGAACGACTCCATCTCCGTGATGTCGGCCTCGTCGTTGTGAGTGACGTGCGGAATCATTACCCAGTTGCGATGCAGGTTTGCCCCGGAGATTTTCTTGATGCGTGAAAGCGCTTGCGTTTCGACCTCGCCGAATTTTGCGAAGTCCATTTTCGGCCATGGCAACAGATTGAGGCCCGCGCCGGTAGCGCCGGGTGCCGCCGTTGCCGGCGAACTCGACAGCGCCTGCTTCACATAGGCGCGAACGTCGGTGCGACTGATCCGTCCCTTGCGCTCGGATCCCGTGACTTTGAACAGGTCAACGCCTAGTTCACGCGCGATCATGCGAACGCCCGGGCTTGCGTGCGGCACGCGATCCGGCATGACCGTATCGCTGCCGAATTCAACCGGCGGGCTGGTCGGCGTTCCAACCGGCGCGACCAGTGCGTTCGGGTTCCCGACCTCGACCGACTCGACCGCAGAATTTGCGGCAGGCGGCACTGGCTCTCGATAGATTTCGCTCGCCGCTCCCGCTGGTGCTGCTGCAGTGGCTGCGCTAGCAGAGTCCGCCGCCATCTCGATCAAGGCAACTACGCTGCCCTCTGACACCAAGTCGCCAATTTTTACCTTGATTACCTTGACCACGCCGGCATGCGACGACGGCACTTCCATCGTTGCCTTGTCTGACTCTAGCGTTACAAGAGCCTGATCCTTCTTCACTGTGTCGCCGACGCTGACCAGCAATTCGATGACGGGAATATCGGCGTAATCGCCGACATCCGGCACCTTGGCTTCAACGACGGTTACGGCAGAACTCGCGGCCTCTTTCGCTGTTGGTGCGATCTTCTTTTCTTCTGGTTTCGACTCGGATTTGGCAGGCGTTTCCGGCTTGGCCGCACTCGCTTGCTTGACCGGCTTTTCCACCTTTCCTGCGTCAGCTTCAGCTGCGGATTCTTCGATGATCACCACCACGCTACCTTCCGACAGCGTGTCGCCCACCTTGACCCTGACCTGCTTGACCACGCCCGCCACTGACGAGGGCACTTCCATCGTCGCCTTGTCCGACTCCAGCGTCAGCAAGCCCTGATCCTTGGCGACGGTGTCACCGACCTTGACCAACACTTCGATGACAGGGACATCGTCGTAACCGCCGATATCGGGGACTTTGACTTCGTGCTCGGACATGCGGGAACTCCTGAAGGTGCCTTGATACGGTACGCGCCGGACCCGAAATTGTCACCGACGCGAGCACTTGCCGCCAATCCCGTGCAGCCGCGCGACATTGAGCGCGTACCGACTTCTACAAGATCAACGTCACAGCGAAACGCGACCACGCAGGATGTCGAAGTACATAACCCAGTCGCCGAGCAAAGAATAGAACGGATGCTTGAACGTGGCTGGCCGGTTCTTCTCGAAGACGAAATGACCGATCCAGGCGAAACCGTAACCGGCAATCGGGATCAGCCACAGCCAGTTCCAGTTGCCGCCGAGAAACGCGATCGCCATAAGTAGGAGAATCAGCGTGGTGCCGGCGAAATGCATGCGTCGGCTTTGCCGATCGGCGTGCTCACTCAGATAGAACGGATAGAACTCGCGAAAACTGGCGAACTCGCGCATGTCGGCGGCCTTGGGATGGATGCGTCAACCTTCGCCGATGCGCTACCTACGGTCAACCAACGCCGTTGGCTTCATCGAGCATGTTCTGCACGCCATGCGGCACGTGCCCGGTCGCGACATGCAAACGCGCCGATTCCACGTTGATGCTGGAGTCGTCGAAGAAAATGTCCGCACCAAACGCTTGCAGGAACGGACCCTTGCTGCGTCCGCCGAGAAACATGGCCTCGTCGATACGCACGCCCCAGTCGCGCAGCGTGCGGATGACGCGCTCGTGCGCGGGTGCGGAACGCGCGGTGACCAAGGCGGTGCGAATCGGCGATTGTTCAATCGGGAAAACAGACTGCAGTCGATGCAGGGCATCCAGAAACGCGCGGAATGGCCCGACCGCGAGTGGCTCGCGGGCACGTTCATGCTCGTTGCGATGGAATGCCTCGAGACCTTGTTCTTTCGAGACGCGCTCGGAATCGTCGCCGAAGATCACGGCATCGCCGTCGAAAGCAATCCGTAGCTGATCGCTATGAACTTCCGGTGCCTTCGACGGCAGAATCGTCGCCGCCGCCACGCCGGCCATCAGCGCACGGCGTACGTCATCGGCGTTCGCGGACAGGAAAAGACTGGCCTTGAACGGATGCGCATAGGGCGCGGTCGGCGCGCCATTGGTGAACGCGGCACGTGAAATATCCAGACCGTAATGCTTGATCGCGTTGAAGATTCGCAGACTGGTGTCGGCCGAATTGCGCGAAAGCAGGATCACCTCAACGCGCGGCGCCAGCGGCGGCAATGTGTTGATGCGCAGCAGCTTCTGCACCAGCGGAAAGGCGACGCCCGGTTGCAGCAGGTCGTCTTCGTGATCGATCTGATATTGCGCATAGGCTTCCAGACCGTCGCTCTCGAACAGTGCGTGGCTGTCGCCGAGGTCGAACAACGCCCGCGATGAAATGGCGACGATCAGCGGATTGCCAGCGTCGTCTTCGCGTAGTGCCGCGGTGGATGTGTCGGTCATCGCTCCAGTGTAGCGGTTGGCTGCAATCGTCAACTCTACGACTCGGCGCTGAATCCGCGCGTCGGTTTGACACGACCAACGCCGTCACTTTCAGCAAGCGCAACTACCCGACCCGACTTCACCGAAACAGCAACACAGAATCCTTTTGCCACGGTGGCTTCAATGCCCTGCCCCTTGCGCAAACGCAGCTCGTCGTCGGCATTGACGTGGCACTGGGTGAAGTGGGCAAGCCCGGTCTCGACCGACAACACTGTTTCGTCGAGCGCCGACACGCCCTGCGCGGCCAAGATTTCGAGTTGATCCAGAGTAAACATCGCCGGTTCGCGAAAGGGCTCGACCCAGAGTCGACGCAACGCCGTCACGTGCGCGCCACAACCCAGAAACTCGCCCAAGTCGCGAACCAAGCTGCGCACGTAGGTGCCGGAACCGCATTCAATTTCCAGATCCAACATCGGCAGGTTGTTCGCTATCAGTTCGAAGCGATCAACCTGCACTGTGCGCGAAGGCACATCGACCACTTCGCCGCGGCGCGCCCGCGTGTACATACGCTCGCCATCGCGCTTGATCGCCGAATAGATCGGTGGAATCTGTGTCTGCTCGCCGGTCAGCATTCTTAATCCGCATCGGATCAGATCGTCATCGATGGTCGGCACGGGGCTCTCAATCAACAGCTCACCCTCGGCATCATCGGTGGATCGGGTCTGACCCAGCATGGCCGTCGTCGAATAGGCTTTGCTCGACCCGATCAGCAATCCGGCAATCTTGGTCGCTTCGCCGAAACAGATCGGAAGCAAGCCCGTTGCAAGCGGATCAAGGCTGCCGGTGTGGCCGGCCTTGGCGGCACGAAACAAGTGACGCACCGCTTGCAACGCATGGTTGGAACTGACCCCGGACGGCTTGTCCAGTAACAAAATTCCGTTGACGTCGCGCCATTCAATGGCTGGCTTCCTGGCAGATTTCACCGGCAACACTCTTGAACAATGAGTGCGAAGGCTAACAAGCCGACCTTCAGAAGTCGCTGTCGGGAACGATTGGCACGAACCCTGCTTTGAGGATTGAGACTTCCATCCACACCTGCCACCCACGGAACGCATCATGTCCAACGCCGAAATGTTGCTTGTCTTGCGATCGCCCAACTCTGGATGGTTGGCGGCGGTCATTTGCGCTCTGGATGAAGCAATGCTCGACCCAGTATTCGACGAGGCGCAGCGCAGCGTGGTGCGCGATTTGCTGGAACGCAGCAGGGTGCCCAGTATCGTTGCATTGGCCGCGCACGCCAGCCTTCTCAATTTTGAGTCGGCCACGCAAGCCCGCTTTGACAAGCTGAACTTTCATGCGATTACCCCACCGGCCACGCCGCGTCAGAAGTTGACGCTGGCAGTCTCCAACAACTGACGGCTGGTCTCGGAAACCCGATTGCGGCAATCTGCGTTGGTGAATCCCGCTGATCGCCGCCGCTACTTTTTTCCACTTCTTGCTCTGACCACCGCGCTGGCGGGCTGCGGTCGCGCGCCAATTCGACCTGATAGACCAGCATCGACTGCGGTGTTCGTTCCGGCTGCTACGAATGCCGTCGATGCGTCCAATGCCGTGCTGTTTCGCGCGATGTCACTGGTTGGCACGCCGTATCATTGGGGCGGCAACACGCCAACCAGTGGATTTGATTGCAGCGGGCTGGTGACTTACATCTTTCGCGATGCGGCTGAGGTGAGACTGCCGCGCCAGTCGTCCGTCATGGGTGAAATTCGAGGTCGTGAGTTGTCGCGTCGACAGCTCCAATCGGGTGATCTGGTGTTCTTCGCTGCCAGCCATTCGATCAGTCATGTCGGTGTTTACGTCGGCGAGCAGCGCTTCGTGCACGCACCAAACAGCGGCGGCACTGTGCGGCTCGACAGCCTCGACGGCGCGTGGTGGAAGGATCACTTTGTCTATGGCAAGCGCGTGTTCCAATAAAGCGACCGCTGCGGACCGAGCCATGGTTTCCCTTCGATAGTTGTGATGTGCAGAATGCGTGGCCCTCGCCCTGACTTTTCGCCTGCCGTGTTTCGCAACTTCTTTCGCCACCGATGGTTGGCGCTGTTCACGATCTGCCTGATGCTGCTGCCGGTTCCGGCGATGGCGGAAAGCCTGCTGATCTTCGCCGCATCAAGTCTCAAACCGGCGTTGGAGGAATTCCTGTCGCGCAGCGAAGTCGCAGCGATCGGCGATGTTCGCGCCAGCTATGCCGCGTCGTCGCAATTGGCCCGGCAGATCGAACATGCGGCCCCCACTGACGTTTTCATTTCGGCCGATCAGGACTGGATGGATCACCTCGCAGCGAAGCGGTTGATCGTCAACAACAGCCGTGCCGACTTGCTCGGCAATGCGTTGGTGTTGATTGCACCGCGCGACTCGTTGATCACTTTCGACATCGCAGCCGGTATGAACCTCGCTGCTGCGCTTGGTGGCGATGGTCGCCTTGCCATTGCGGAGCCGAATAGTGTTCCCGCTGGGAAATATGCTCGTGCAGCGCTTGAAACTCTCGGCGCGTGGAACGGCGTGAGTGATCGCTTGGTCGCTGCCGACAACGTTCGCGCTGCACTGAACTTCGTCTCGCGCGGGGAAGCGGCGATGGGCATCGTCTATCGCTCCGATACGGTCGACGAGCCGACCGTCCGCGTCCTCGCGACCTTCCCCGCGTCCTGCCATTCGCCGATTCGCTATCCGGTGGCCATCGTCGCCGGACACGACAGCGATGCCTCGCGACGATTGCTTGGACTTCTGCGATCCGAATCCGCCGCCGACCTGTTCCGCCGCCACGGTTTCGACGCACCGCCACGATGAGCAAGTGGCTGTCACCAGCGGATTTCCAGGCCTTCCTGCTCAGCCTGCGCATTGCAGCGATCAGCGTGCTGGTATCCCTGCCGGCGGCGCTGGCGATCGGTTGGTTGCTCTCTCGCCGGCGCTTCCCGGGACGGATTCTTGTCGAGGCGATGTTGTTCCTGCCTCTGACGCTACCGCCCGTCGTCACCGGCTACGCGTTGTTGGTCTTGCTTGGTCGAAACGGATTAATCGGCGGCTGGCTGGAATCAATCGGCATTGTCGTCGCGTTTCGCTGGACCGGCGCAGTTATCGCTGCCGCGCTGATGGGATTTCCGCTGCTGACGCTGTCGGCGCGCGTCGCTTTCGACAATGTTGACCGACGCCTCGAATCCGCAGCCGAAACACTCGGCGCCGGGCCGTTGCGTCGCTTCCTCACCATCGTGTTACCGCTGTCAGCCGGTGGAATCGCGGCGGGCTGCGTGCTGGCCTTTGCACGGGCGTTTGGCGAGTTCGGGGCGACGATCAGCTTCGTGTCGAATATCCCCGGTGAGACGCGCACGCTGCCGATTGCAATCTATGAACTGATGAATGTGCCGGGCGGCGATGCCGCCGTGATTCGACTAAGTGTGCTGTCGCTGCTGGTTGCGTTCGTGGCAACGCTGACCGCCGCGGCACTTGGCGGTCGTTTGTGGGGAAGCCGCCGCCGTGCTTGAAGTCGCCATCCGCCATTGTTACGAAGACGCCAGCCTCGATATTTCCTTCAGCAGCGAAGCGCAAAGCATCGCCTTGTTCGGCGATTCCGGAGCCGGCAAGACCAGCGTGCTCGACGCCATCGCCGGCTTGCTGCGGCCCGACGCAGGTCGCATCGCACTGGACGGCGAAGCCTGGTTCGATAGCGCGCTGTCGCTTTCGGTTCCGGTAGCCGAACGGCGAGTCGGATACGTGTTTCAAGACGGACGTTTGTTTCCACACATGAGCGTGCATGCCAATCTTCTATACGGTCCGCGCAGTCGGCAGGGCGATAACGACGGCCTCGATGAAATCGTCGACCTGCTTGCGCTGACCCCTTTGTTGAGGCGCCGTCCGGCGACTCTTTCCGGTGGTGAACGCCAACGTGTTGCGATTGGTCGCGCCTTGCTCGCTGCCCCGCGCATTTTGTTGCTCGATGAGCCACTGACCGGCCTGCACCAGGAAGCGCGAGTGGACGTGCTCGAACATCTCCAGCGCCTGCGCCAGCGCCAGTTGGTGACAATGTTGCTGGTTTCCCACCAGCCCTTCGAAGTGAAGGCACTGGCCGATGAGGTGATTCTGCTCGGTGACGGATTGGTGCTCGGACGGTGTGATGTCAAAACCTTCTCGCGCGATCGCCCGGCGCCCAATTCAAACGTGACGACCGTGCCTGCCTAGCCCGCCGCATTGCGCTGCGCCTTGCCCCGCCCGTCCCGGCGTGTTGGAATCCCGTTGCGTCTCTATGACAGCGAATCGACAAATTCGGCCGCATCGGCGATCGCCCATCGACATCTCAAAGGACATCGCATGACCACAAGCAACGACAAACCCTGGCTTGCCAGCTATCCGGAAGGTGTGGCTGCCGAGATTGATGTCAATACCTATTCCTCGATCAATGCCCTGGTCTACGAGAGCTTCCTGAAGTTCCACGACCATCCTGCCTTCATCTGCATGGGTACAACGCTGACCTACGGCGAACTGGACGTCCAAAGCCGACGCTTCGCAAATTTCCTGCGCGAGGACCTGAAACTGGAAAAGGGCGATCGCGTCGCGATCATGCTGCCAAATGTCCTGCAATATCCTATAGCGATGCTCGGTATTCTGCGGGCCGGCATGGTGGTGGTGAACACCAACCCGATGTACACGGGGCGCGAACTGAAGCATCAATTGATCGATTCCGGCGCCAAGGCCATCGTCGTGCTCGACAACTTCGTGCATACCGTCGCCGAGGTGATCGATGACACGGAATGCAAAACGGTATTGACGACCGGACTGGGAGATTTCCTGAATTTCCCGAAGTCCGTGCTGGTCAACTTCGTTATCAAACATGTCAAGCGTCTGGTTCCCGCGTTCGGCCTTGCGACCTCCAGAAGCTTCAAAACGGTACTCGCCCAAGCCAGCGACGCTGCGTTGCCAAAGATAGACGTGACCCACGACGACATCGCGTTCCTCCAGTACACCGGTGGCACCACCGGCGTGGCCAAGGGCGCGATGCTGACGCACCGCAATATGGTCGCGAACGTATTGCAATCGTCAATGTGGTTGACCCGGGGATTTTCGAGTGATCGCGAGATCATCATCGCGGCTTTGCCGCTTTATCATATCTTCGCGCTGACGGCTAACTGCCTGACCTTCATGCGAATCGGCGGCGCCAACGTCCTCATTCCCAATCCACGTGACATGGAGGGGTTCGTTGCCGAACTCCGCAAATACCCATTCACGGGATTGCCAGGCGTAAACACCTTGTTCAACGGGTTGCTCAATACGCCGGGATTCGCCGAGCTGGATTTCTCCCATCTAAAGTTGAGCCTTGGCGGCGGCATGGCAGTACAGCGTGCCGTTGCGGAACGCTGGAAGGAAGTGACTGGCTGCGTTCTGGCCGAAGCCTACGGGTTGACGGAAACATCGCCTGCCGCGTGCATGAATCCGCTCGACAACAAGGTATTCAACGGCTCGATCGGCTTGCCGATTTCTTCCACGGAAGGCTCGATCCAGGATGATGATGGCGTTCACCTGGCTATCGGAGAAGTGGGTGAGCTTTGCATCCGCGGACCGCAGGTGATGAAAGGCTATTGGAACCGTCCGGACGAGACGGAAAAGGTAATGACCAAAGACGGCTGGCTGCGCACCGGTGATATCGCCAGAATGGATGAGAACGGCTATTTCTACATCGTAGACCGCAAGAAAGACATGATTCTGGTGTCCGGTTTCAACGTGTACCCGAACGAGATCGAAGACGTGGTAACCCGTTACTGCCCCGGTGTGCTGGAAGTCGCCGCCGTCGGCGTACCCGACGAAAAATCCGGTGAAGTGGTCAAGCTGGTGATCGTGCGCAAGGACCCTGCCCTGACCGAAGAAGACATTCGCGCCTGTTGCAAGCACGAGTTGACGGGGTACAAGCAACCGAAAATTATTGAGTTCCGCGATGCGTTGCCGAAAACCAATGTCGGCAAGATTCTTCGGCGGGAGCTGCGTGACGCGCACGTTCCAGCCACGTCGAGCCACGGCATGGCCGTGGCGGAGAACTGATCCATCTTGCTTTTCTCACGACTGATATACACTCGGCAAGACGGCGTTCGGTAAACGGGCGACGGCTAGTCGACTAGCAGTTCGACGTCGAATGAACGTGAGCGACTGGGGAGCAAATATGAGCGTCAGCGAGATTCGTACAGGTGAGCCGGGCTTCGGGTCGCTGCATACCGTCGACGATCACTCAGGCGGCGTGTATTGGGCGTACATGCACAAGCAGGCGGCAGCATCGACGACGGGGTACCGGCCCTGTTTTTCGGTGCAATTGCTGAAGGAACTCCGCCAGCACCAACTTCGCATCGGCGACGCCATGCGTCGGCCGGTTCGTGGATCTGACCAACCGCCATTTCGACACCTGGTCCTTGCCTCAAAGGCGGACGTCTTCAATCTGGGTGGCGATCTCGATCTTTTCTGTCGACTGATCCGCAGCCAGGATCGCGTTTCATTGATGGCCTACGCGCGTCAGTGCGTGGACGTGGCATACGGTCTGTACAACCACCTCAACGACGACGTGCACACGATTGCGCTGGTGCAGGGCGATGCGCTGGGTGGCGGCTTCGAGGCCGCCCTCGCGTGCCAGACCATCGTCGCCGAACAGGGCATCGGCATGGGACTGCCGGAAGTCTTGTTCGACTTGTTCCCTGGCATGGGTGCGTATTCGTTCCTGTGTCGACGGGTGTCGCCGCGCCAGGCTGAAGAGATGATGGTCAACGGCAACATCTATTCTGCCGAAGAACTGCATCGAATCGGCATCGTGGATATTCTGGTTCCAAAGGGTGCCGGTGTTTCCGCTGTCCAGGATTTGATCCGTCGCAATCAGCGCATTTCCCATGCCCGCATGGCGATGAATCGAGTACGCGATATCTGTCATCCGGTGACGATTGCCGAGTTGACGCAGATCGTCGAGATTTGGGTGGATACCGCGTTGCAACTCGGCGACAAGTCACTCAAGACGATGGAGCGCTTGGTTCGCGCCCAAGACCGTCGCGTGCAACAAGGTGCAGACGTGGAAGTGGGGACGAACGAGACAGTCAGCAAGGTTCGCGCTTGATCGCTCCGCGATAGCGCGCTTAGGTGTGCTCAGGTCAGCGCTGGGATTCCGTCGGCTAGCTTCAGTCAGGTAATGGTACCAAGGCGGTCCATTTGGGCCGCCGGTCGAGGAGCCATCGTTTCCAAGAGGGCGATCCTGGTCGCTTCCAGACACCACTGAAGGCCCTTGATGCGTTTGCGCGATTCGCGTCGCATAGCGTCGGGTTCGAGCTGCATCAATGCGGTCGCGTCGCCGGCAAGTCGAACTGCGGCCATGTTGACCGCGACGCCTTTCAATGCGTGGCACTGTTCGCGCAGTCCGTCCCAGTCCGATTCCGGAACCATCTGTTCCATCGCGGCGATACAGCGACCTGCATCTACCTGGCATTCGCTGATGAACAGCTTCAGGAAATCATCACCAAGTCCCAGTCGGCGGAGTTCCTGGACTGCGCTCATCGAAATCAGGTCGATAGCCGTAGGCACAAGCTTGTCAGCAACCTTTGCGGCCGCGGCTGCGGCATTTTCTATGGCGATGTCGCGCAGCGTATCCAACAGATGGGTGACCATAATCGGCTTGGTCAGGAATGCGCGCGCGCCAGCCCGTTTGCAATCGTTCGCCGATTCGGCCGTGGCGTCGGCAGTCAGGATCACGAAAGGCGTCTGCCTGAGTCCGGACTGCATGACGCGCGCTTGGCGGATGATATCCAGCCCGCTGCTACCAGGCATGTGCAGGTCGATGATCGCGCAGTCATAGCCGCCATTTTCGATGGCGTTGAGAACTTCCTCACCTGACTGCACTTGGTGGAAACGGTGTCCTGCTTTCTCAAGCACGCGGCAGAGAATGGCAAGGTTCGCCGGCTGGTCGTCGGCAACAAGTATCTCCATCGGCCCAAGGCCCAGCGCGCGATAGCGGATGAACGGATCGTCGATGTCGAAGATGCGCGCCGGCATCTCGTTGGAGGAAACGACCCTGAGCCTGAAACGATCTGCGGCAGATACCACGGCGCTGGCTGCTGCAAGTTCTTGGAGTTCGGGGACCTCGACGGTAGCTTCTTGCAGCGATGCGGAAGCCCACGCGACGGCGTCAATATTCGTAGCGGCCGGTTTGAAGCCAACGTTGAACCAGAAATGGGAACCGACACCTTCCGTACTTTCCATCGCGATCGAGCCGCCCATGAGTTCGACCAACGACTTTGCGATCGTCGTTCCGAGCCCGGTTCCACCATAGCGACGCGAACGCCCCTGGTCGGCCTGCTCGAATGCATCGAATATTCGTGACTGCACTGCTTGGGCAATGCCAATACCGCTATCGCGAACGGAAAAGCTTAAGTTCACGTTACCCGTTATGGCTGTGTCGAGCTTCCTGACAGTGACCAGGACACTGCCGTGGTCGGTGAACTTTATCGCGTTCGACACCAGGTTCATCACAACTTGGCGTAGGTGGTTTTGATCCCCATGGAGATACGCTGGCACGTCCTCGTCGATCTGGATATTGAATGCCAGTTCCTTCTTTTTTGCCGCCGGCATGAGAACCAATTCAACGTTGTGCATCAGCCCCGCAAGCGAGAAGTCGGAATCAACTTTCTGCAGTTTCCCCGCTTCGATCTTGGAAATATCCAGCACGTCTTCGACCAGCGCCAACAACGAATGCGCCGACGCCTGGAGGATGTCGAAATTTTCCCGCTGCTCGACGCTTAGCGGCGTTGAAGCAAGTAACGCCGAAGCGCTGACGATTCCGTTGAGCGGCGTGCGGAACTCGTGGCTCATCGTTGCAAGGAAGTGGCTTTTCGCCGTATTGGCGCGTCTCGCCTCGTCGCGCGCCGAAGTCAATGCCTTCAGCAGCGAGGTGAGATAAGCCGGTATGGCGACCAGTCCCAGCAACAGTCCCCAAGCCAGCGAACTATTCTCGATCCAGTACGGCGTCAACTGAATGACGACCAGAAACGACGCGGCCGCCATCGCGACCGATGCATGTAGGTACCGATGACCATAACGCAGGCCGTTGCCTACCGTGACCCACATGTAAATGACATACAGCGGTGCAAGACTCGCCCCGCCAAAGCTCATCAAGCCGCCAAGAGTCAGGTAGTCGGCAAGCATGCCTACCAGTCGGCGCGGCTTGGATGATCTTGGATTGATCGCGATGCCGATCACTAATCCCAGCCCGATGATCGACTCGCAAAGCAGGATCATCAGCGGCCATTGGAGCATAGCGTCCGCGCCGCCGTCTCCCAAACGCAGAACGAAAAAGTAGCTCAGGATCAGTACGGCGATGATCAGGCGTACGATTGCCTGCTCATGCTCAGTATCGGGCCGATCGGCAAATCGCCGACGGAGGTAATTGAAGAATGATGTCATTCATGCTCTCCCGGGACGCCGTCCCGGGACATGAAATCACATTCCCCAGGTGGACGGCACCAATGTGGCGTTCTGGACCTCTCTCACCCGCTCCGGGTGGGCCAGAATCGCCTTCACGCAGACGGGATCAAAAAGCGTGCCACTGTTTTCGTTCAGGTACGCCGCCACTTCCTCGTAGCTCCAGGCGCGCTTGTAGGACCGTTCTGACAACAGTGCGTCAAAAACGTCTGCAAGTGCCACGATTCGCGCCGGCAGTGGAATTTCCTCGCCAACCAACCCATTCGGGTAGCCACTTCCGTCCCAGCGCTCGTGATGCCCAAGTGAGATGACCGCACTCATCTGGATGAAGCGGCTCTGGCTATTGCTCATCACGTCGTAGCCAATCTGCGGATGCGTTCGCATGATTGCCCATTCGTCGTCGGTCAACTTGCCGGGCTTGAGCAGGATGGCGTCGGGAATGCCGATCTTGCCGATGTCGTGCATCGGCGCGGCGGCGGCGATGATGCCGACTTCTTCTTCGGAAAGACCAAGTTCCTCGGCAATCATTTCCGCGTACCGCGCCATTCGCAGCAAGTGCTTGCCGGTGCCTTGATCGCGATATTCGACCAGCCGGGCCATGCGAAACAGCATCTCACGCTCACGTTGCTCGATTTCGGCGAGTCCGGCACTTACCTGGGATTCCAGATAACGTGCCCGCTCCTTTATCGACTCACCCTGCTGCCGCAAGTCCAACAGATTGCGACAACGCGCGCGCAGCTCCAGGGGACGAACCGGCTTGATCAGAAAATCGAGCACACCGACGTCGAGCGCGGCTTGTCGAACCGGCTCGTCGTCGAAGGCGCTGATCAGGACGATCGGAACGTCGCGATTGGCGACGCCGTGTCGAAATCTCTTAGCGAACTCCAACCCATCGATGCCCGGCATGCGGTAATCGAGCAGCAAAAGGTCGGGAACATTCTCAACTGACCAGGCCAGCGCCTCGAGCGAATCGGCGAAATCCGTCACCGAAATATTGTCATCGATACCCTCGACGACATGCCGCAACATGGTGCGGGCGGAACTCTGGTCATCGACAATCAAAACGTTCACGTTGCTCTCCGTGTGGCACCCGGCGATGGCATCCGCGTGACAAGGGTGTAGGCCGTCTACTACCGGAAACAATTTGATCGCAAAAAGGGCGACAACCGCTTCCAACGGTATTGCAGATTCGCTGGCGACGTTATCACACTGCCGGCACGCGCCTGTTACCCAATTTCACGAATGTGGCGAACTGCGCTGATCGTCACAAGATCACGTTTCCGGCCGCATGTAAGGGAACAGCAGCACGTCGCGAATGGACGGCGAATTGGTCAGGAACATCACCAGCCGATCGATGCCCACGCCAAGCCCACCGGTGGGTGGCAGTCCGTACTCCAGCGCGCGTATGTAGTCGGCGTCGAAGTGCATAGCCTCGTTGTCGCCAGCGTCCAGCGCGTCAACCTGCGCCTTGAAGCGTGCGGCTTGGTCTTCCGGATCATTCAGCTCGGAAAACCCATTGGCGATTTCCTTGCCACCGACAAAAAGTTCAAAGCGGTCAGTCAAACCCGGATCATGGTCGCAGGCACGTGCGAGGGGCGAGACCTCGGTTGGATGTCGCGTGATGAAAGTTGGTTGGACAAGACCGGTTTCAACGGTTTTTTCAAAGATTTCCAGTAACAACTTGCCCCATCCGTAACCTGGCTTCACTACCACCTTCAAACGCTCGCAATGACGCACCATCGCGCCGCGATCACGCAACTCATCGCGACTGATTTGCGGATTGTGTTCGAGTACCGCATCTTCCATCGACCAGCGCCGGAACGTGGGAGCGAGGTCAATGCCACGACCTTCCCACGTGAGATCAGTCGTTCCCAAGGTCGCCTGCGCGGTGTCGCGAATCATCGACTCGGTGAGATCCATGATCTCTTCGTAGCCAACGTAGGCCTGGTACAACTCCAGCATCGTGAACTCGGGGTTGTGCCGGGTCGATACGCCTTCGTTGCGGAAGTTGCGATTGATCTCGTAGACACGATCCATGCCGCCGACGACAAGACGCTTGAGATAAAGCTCGGGTGCAACGCGCAGGTATAACTGAAGGTCGAGCGCGTTGTGATGCGTGGTGAACGGTCGTGCCGTCGCTCCACCGGGAATGATGTGCATCATCGGCGTTTCGACTTCGATGAAGCGACGCGGCGAGGCCTCCAGCCATTTGCGCAGGAAGCCGATTATTCGCGAACGTAGCAGGAACGTGTTGCGCGCTTCCTCGTTGACGATCAAGTCGACATAGCGCTGGCGGTAGCGCTGCTCAACATCGGTCAGGCCATGGAACTTGTCGGGCAACGGTCGCAGCGATTTGGTCAGCAATCGCAATGATTCGGCCTTGACCGACAGCTCGCCGGTCTTGGTGCGCATCAGCACGCCGTGCGCGCCGACGATGTCGCCAACATCCCAACCTTTGAACGCGTCGTAGCTTTGCTCACCCAGCGTTCCCTGATGGATGAACAGCTGCAGCCGACCGCTGCCGTCCTGAATCTGCACGAAGCTAACCTTGCCCTGCACACGCTTGAGCACGATGCGCCCGGCGACGGCAACGCGGCGACCCAGAGTCTGGATCGCTTCGGCGTTCCAGTGGTCCTTGCAGGAGAACTCGTCCTGAAGGTCTCCCGCAAAAGCGTCAATACGATGGTCGTTCGGGAACGCGATACCTTCCGCGCGGACGGCAGCGAGTTTTTCCCGGCGCTCGGCAATCAGCTTGTTTTCATCAAGGGGAAGCGCGTCGGCGTTATCGCCTTCGCTGCCTGTGGTGCCGGGTTGCGATCGTATGTCTGTCATCGTGCGCTTTGCTGTGGTTTGCAAGCCGGTGTCGTCCTGCCCGAAGTATTGCAAGGACGGCGAGGCATTGAGGCGGCTGAGTAGTATAGTCGGGGTGCCCGAACGCGTCCGCGCTGCTGCGACGCGTGCAAGACCTCAGTCGACGAGGGCAATACCCCGGTAAGTGCAATGGTTCGCCGCGTTGCGGGCACACCTGTCACGTTTTCCATTCAAAGGGGGTTACATGAAAATTTTCAGATTGAAAAGCACACTGATCGCGCTCCTGCTGGCGCTGTTCGCTTTGACCACTATGTCCGCCTCTGCCGCCGACAAGAAAGATGCCGGCATGGAGCAGATGGGCAACATCGCAACCATGTGGCTGATCTGGCCGAAGGCTGGCGACGAGATGAAGTTCGAGAGCGCGGTCAAGCAACACGCAGCTTGGCGCAAGACCGCCGGTGAAGGCATGGCGTGGCACATGTACCAGCCGATTGTCGGCAAGGACCTGGGTTACTACGTGATCCGCAGCGAAAACCATCACTGGAAGGACTTCGACGCGAATGCTGATTGGGAAAAAAGCGCCAAAGCGGGCGACGCCTTCAATCGTGACGTTGGACCATTCGTGGAGCGCGCCGAGCACTACTTCGCGGAAACCGATCTCAAAGACAGCAACTGGATCCAAAGCGACGACTACCGTTATTTCGGCGTAACCAAGTACGCCCCGAAATCAGGAACCGGCGCCGATCGCGAAGATGCCATCAAGAAGATCCACAAAGCCGTTACCGACGCGAAGTGGCCCTTTGCCTACTCGATCGACTATGTGATCGGCGGGGCAGATACGTTGTCGATAGTCACCCCGTACAAGAGCTACGCCGATATGGCTGATCCCGATCCGTCAATGGCGAAAGTTCTTGCTACCTCCTTGGGATCGGAAGACGCGGCGAAAGCCACGATGAAACAGTTCGGCAGCTCGATTGAGGGATCTACCTACGCCGTTTACGAGTATCGTCCGGACCTCTCGACTCCGAAGTAAGCGGGACCGCATCCCGATGCATTGATAACGCCTCCCTCGTAAACGGGAGGCGTTTTTCATTGGCCAGCGCGAATCCCGCTGTCGACAGATCAGGCATCGACGCGCTTGGCGCCGGCTTCGAGCCCCGATTTCAGGCTGGCTTCGATGAACTCGTCCAGATCACCATCGAGCACCTTCTGCGTATCGGTGCGTTCGATGCCAGTACGCAAGTCCTTGATGCGACTCTGGTCGAGCACGTAGTTGCGAATCTGGCTACCCCAGCCGATGTCGGACTTGGTCGCTTCCAGCGCATCCTTCTCCACGTTGCGTTTCTGCACCTCCAACTCGTACAACTTCGCGCGCAGCATCTTCATCGCGGTATCGCGATTGGCGTGCTGGGAACGACCGGTCTGGCAGGCGACCACGGTGTTGGTGGGAATGTGGGTAATGCGCACCGCCGATTCTGTCTTGTTGACGTGCTGGCCGCCGGCGCCCGACGATCGGTAGACGTCGGTACGCAAGTCGGCCGGATTGATGTCGATCTCGATGTTGTCATCGACTTCCGGCGAGACGAAAACCGACGTGAAACTGGTATGGCGGCGGTTGTCGGAATCGAAGGGCGACTTGCGCACCAGCCGGTGCACGCCGATTTCCGTCTTCAACCAACCGTAGGCGTATTCGCCTTCAACGCGAAATGTTGCCGACTTGATGCCGGCCACTTCTCCCGATGATGCTTCCTGGATTTCCGCTTTCCAGCCCTTGGCTTCGCACCAGCGCAGGTACATGCGCAACAGCATTTCAGCCCAGTCCTGAGCTTCGGTACCGCCAGCGCCAGCCTGTACGTCGACAAAAGCGTTCGCGCTGTCCATTTCGCCAGAAAACATGCGCTCGAATTCGAGCTTTTCGACCTGCTTTTCGAGCCGATCCGTGTCTGCGACGACCGCGAGTGCGGTCTCTTCGTCTGCTTCCGCTGCTGCCATCTCGACCAGCTCGGTCGCTTCTTCAAAGCTGTCGCCCAGCGTGCGAATGCCAACGACAACCCGTTCAAGCGACGCGCGCTCGCGGCCGAGATCTTGCGCGCGCTGCGGGTTGTCCCAGACGGTGGGGCTCTCCAGCTCGCGCGTTACTTCTTCGAGGCGCTCAGCCTTGGCATCGTAGTCAAAGATACCCCCGAAGCGACGCCACCCGCTCGGACAGGTCGGCAATTCTGAAAAGGATCGGATTGGTCTCGATCATGGTCGTTGGGTCTGTCGAAAATGGTCGCGAAGGATAGCATTCCGATTACACGCTTCGTTGTCGCGAACCCGTCGGCGCGCTCGACAAGCGCCATGAACGGACACCGATCACGACACTGTCGGGATACGCGCTAATGCGCCGACTCTACCCCGCCACGGAAGATAAAATCGCGGAACAGCGGCATTGCCGGAATGATATTGTCGGCGAGGTTTATCTCCGAGCAACCGTAGGGCGTGAACGCCACCGAGTTTTCGGCGAGGTTTATCTCGGAGCAACCGTAGGGCGTGAACGCCACCGAGATCGAAAGATGTTGTGCCGAAATCGTCGAGGAATTCGACGCGCCATGGCGCTGCGTGTGCGATGTGCAACAACCCGCTCCCCACCAGCAAACAGAGCGCTAGATTCCACGTCATGTCCGCATTGCCTATCTTCCCTCGCATGAGCCCAGCACGCACGCTGTCACGTCCGAGCGTGCTATCGCTGTATATCCAAGTCCTTGATCTATTGATGATTCCGCCAGTGCATCTTGACTGTGATCCGAGTCAGGCGGCGCGAACGCGAGCACACCGTTGGCAAGAATCAG